>CAZAGJ010000001.1:0-135319 GCA_964484605.1 uncultured Roseburia sp.
GCTCTATAGGAATCGCAATTTCACGCTTTAATGCAACGCGGTATTTCCTATAGAGCAAAAAACCACATGGCAGTCACCATGTGGTCTTTCATTCTTATTATTTGATTTCCTCTATCGCTTTTCCGATATCCGTTCTCATATACTTATTAGAAAACTCTACCCATCCGGTTGCCTCGTAAGCCTTTGCTCTGGCTTCCTTTAAGTCCTTCCCGGTTGCCGTAATGCCAAGCACTCGTCCGCCGTTTGTCACAATCTGACCATTCTCATCGAATTTCGTTCCGGCATGGAAGCAATAGTAATCATCCCTGCCATCAAATTTCTCAAATCCCGTGATTGGAAAGCCCTTTTCATATGCCACAGGATAACCGTCCGAAGCAAGCACCACACAAACTGCCGCATTATCCTCAAACTGCAAATCAACCTCATCTAATCTGCCATCAACACAGGCTTCCATCACATCGATAATATCATTTTTCATGCGAGGAAGGACCACCTGCGCCTCCGGGTCACCAAAACGTGCATTGTACTCAAGCACTCTCGGTCCGTCTGCCGTAAGCATCAAGCCAAAGAAAATAACACCTGTAAAAGGTCTGCCCTCTGCTGCCATGGCATCTACCGTTGCCTGATATATGTACTTCTTGCAGAATTCGTCCACCTCTTCGGTATAAAACGGGCTTGGAGAAAAGTTACCCATGCCTCCGGTATTCAAGCCCTCATCGCCATCCTTTGCACGCTTATGATCCTGTGCTGAGGACATAATCCTGATTGTTTTTCCATCTACATAAGAAAGAACAGACACCTCACGTCCTGTCATAAACTCTTCCACAACCATAGTATTTCCGGCTGTACCAAACTTCTTGTCCTGCATGATTTCCTTCACGCCGGCTTTCGCTTCCTCTAACGTATTGCAAATAAGCACACCTTTTCCAAGTGCAAGTCCGTCTGCCTTCAACACGATTGGCATCTTTGCAGTCTCTAAGTAAGCAAGTGCCTCCTCTGCTGAAGTAAAATTCTCATATGCCGCAGTCGGAATGTTATATTTTTTCATCAAATCCTTTGAAAACGCCTTCGAGCCTTCGAGAATAGCGGCGTTTTTGCGAGGTCCAAATACACGAAGCCCCTCTGCTTCAAAGATATCTACGATACCGCCTACCAGCGGGTCATCCATACCTACAATTGTAAAATCGATTTCTTTTTCCTTTGCAAATGCTACCAGTTTATCAAACTCCATCGCACCGATTGGTACGCACTCCGCCAATGCTGCGATACCGGCATTTCCCGGAGCACAGTAAATCTTATCCACGCGCGAACTCTTTGCCACACTTGTCACGATTGCGTGCTCGCGTCCGCCACTTCCTACGACTAATACTTTCATTTTGATATTCTCCCTTCATCCATCGGCTGATGGGCATTTCACTTCTATTCTGTAATTATAACCTGTCCATCTGTAACAGACACTTTCCCTTTGGCAATGAGGTCAATCGCCTGCGGCAGAATCTGCCACTCTGCCTGTTCCATGACACGGCGCTGCAACACCTCTGCGGTGTCTCCCTGCTGTACCTCGACTGCTTTCTGCAAAATGATTGGTCCTGTATCTGTTCCTTCATCCACAAAATGCACTGTCGCTCCCGTCACCTTTACCCCACGGGCAAGCGCACCTTCATGCACTTTTAGCCCATAATATCCGGTTCCACAAAATGATGGAATTAGGGATGGATGAATGTTGATGATACGGTTGCGGTACTGTGCAATCATTTTCTCCGGAATTACTACCAGAAAACCTGCCAACACGACAAGATCCACCTCGTAGGAATTTAATTTTTCCAAAAACGCATCGTTAAAAGCTGCTCTGTCCTCATAGTCTTTCGGCGAGATACAAATTGCCTCAATCCCATGATTTTTCGCCCGTGTAAGCGCATATGCATTTGGATTGTTGCTGATAACAACCTCCACCTTCGCATTGGTAATTTTACCGGAATCAATCGCATCTATGATTGCCTGAAGGTTCGTGCCTCCACCGGACACTAACACTGCTAACTTTAGCATAAGGTTACTCCTTTTTCTCCGTCTACAATCTTACCGATGACATATGGGGTATCTCCCGCTGCCTTGATTGCTTCCATGGTCTTCTCCACATCCGCCGGATCTACGCAGACCATCATACCGATACCCATGTTGTAGGTATTGTACATCATCTCTTCTTCTACATTCCCCTCACGCGCCATCATCTGAAAGATTGCCGGAATCTCATAGCTGTTCTTCTCAATCATCGCATGCTTGCCTTCCGGGAGCATACGCGGTACGTTCTCCTGAAAACCGCCGCCCGTGATATGGCTGCATGCTTTCACGGTTACTCCTGCTGCTTTGATGGATTTCAACGCATTTACATAGATTCTTGTCGGCGCAAGCAGCGCTTCACCGAGCGTCTTGCCAAGCTCCTCATGATATGTATCCAGTGTCTCTGCGTCCATTTTAAAAATCTTACGAACCAAAGAGAAGCCATTAGAATGCACACCGGAGGATGCCATACCGATAATCACATCATCTGCTTTCAAATCAGCTCCTGTAATAATATCCTTTTTATCCACAACTCCCACTGCAAAACCAGCAAGGTCATACTCATCCTCTGGCATAAGTCCCGGATGTTCTGCAGTCTCTCCTCCAATCAGTGCACAGCCGGACTGTAAGCAGCCCTCTGCCACACCGCTGACAATCGTAGCAATTTTTTCCGGATAGTTCTTGCCACACGCAATATAATCTAAGAAAAATAATGGCTCACCACCTGCACATGCAATATCATTCACACACATCGCTACGCAGTCGATTCCGATGGTGTCATGCTTATCCATAAGGAATGCAAGCTTTACTTTGGTACCACAGCCGTCTGTACCGGATACCAGTGTAGGTTCTTCCATATCTTTGATTTTCTCAAGAGAAAATGCACCTGAAAAACCACCAAGACCGCCAAGCACCTCTGGTCGCATCGTCTTTTTTACGTGCTCTTTCATCAGTTCCACTGACTTGTATCCTGCTTCAATATCAACACCGGAATTCTTGTAATCCATTTATTTTTCCTCCTAAAACATTCTGTTTACATCTTATAGATACCATTCTATTGATTAGTAATTCTTATATCCAACTTCCTGAAGTCTGGCATCCTTCGCCTCAACCTGCTTCTTCAACTCCTCAGAGTAGTCCTTCAGCTTCTGCAAAAGTGACGCATCACTTGTTGCAAGAATCTTGGCTGCAAGTAATCCTGCATTAGCTCCACCGTTAATAGCAACTGTTGCAACCGGAATACCAGATGGCATCTGTACGATGGAATAGAGTGAATCACGTCCGCCCAGAGATGTTGTATGCATTGGAATACCAATCACAGGCATTGGGAAAATCGCTGCACACATACCAGGCAGATGAGCCGCCATACCTGCGCCTGCAATGATAACCTTAAATCCTTTTTCCTCTGCGGTTTTCGCATACTCGAAAAATACATCCGGCTCACGATGCGCGGAGATAATCTTCATCTCATAATCAATTCCCAACATTTCTAATATATCTGCAGCCTTTGCCATAACCGGCATATCGGAATCGCTGCCCATCACAATACCAACCTTTGCCATAATCCGCTCCTTTTCCATGATTGCAGAACCCAATCTGCATCATTATCTATCAATATCGTCTCTATTGTAACTGCTTTTAATTTAGAAGTCTAATTAATAGTTGTTATCTTTTTTATAATCTCGCCTAATATACGAATAAAAGTAGAAGCTGTTGTAGTAAGATGTGTTCACTGTGCGCAGTGAAAATATCCCTTACTGCCAACAACTTCTATTTTATCGGTCTAACGGCTCATTTAGGCTTTCCGTGCCCGCGAGCACAAATCTGCCGTCCGCAATAATATCTACCGCAGAGCCATCCTTACGAATTACCGTAATCTTATCCAGTTCATCGTACGGAATCGTAATATCTGTATGGCAATTTAAGTATGCCTTCTCCATATCGGTGTGACGCAGTGCTGAAACAGCATTCTCTCTCGCCACGATTGCTTTGCCATCCGGGTTATAGGAAATGTTATCCTCCTCATGGCTGTAACAGGTATCTCCCACTGCAAAATGAGGTCCGGTCTTTTCGGCAATCAGAATCGGAAGCTTATCTGCTATATCAAAATCTCTCGCCATGCGATAGGCTGTTGTATTCGTACCGATTGCAAACTCACCCATCGGCAACGTCTCATGATGCATCAGCACATTGTCACGGATATATTTCCGGTTCTCGGCTTCATCCGCAAAGTTCGTACAGGTATATGCAGCTATCATGCCATCCTTAAAATCGATTTCCAGATTTTCATATTTTAGTTCATTCAAATAAACCTGACTCACAAACAGCTTGCCTGTCGTACCGGAAAGTACCGGAGATGTGAATACCTCACCTACCGGAATGTTGACATCTGCCACACAGTTTTCAAAAGCAGTCTCTTCCGCCGGATTCTTCAAATCCCAGATATTTACATACAAATCGGTCTTGTTGGCGCCCTTGCCTGTAATATGCACCTTATCTGCCTCGTCTAAGACATCTATTATCTTCTGCTGCATATCACGGTAAAGCATATAGTCGAGCGTATTGATTTTTACCGTTTCCGCAAAAATCTCCTCGAACTTCTCACCGATTGCAGGTACCGGATAGGCGATAATTGTAAAACTGCGCTCCTCGCCTTTGATATACTGATTCGTAATCTGTCCCGTCTGATTCATCTCGTAAACATATGTCTGCTGCTGTTTCTCACTGTAATGAAGTGCATCCTTTTTCGTCTGCGGAGAAAATGGCACCTCGCCGAATACCTCGACGACTGCCGGACCTGCCATACCTGCTGCCAGCTGTTTATTCTCCTCAAAGTAAGTCTTGCGCACCTCTAAACACCGCTCTACATACGCTTTGTCGAGATAATATGCACGGTCTTCCTTATGGTCATAATCAAACTGTTTATTCGCCGCTGTTCCCGTCGCCAGCATCGTAGGCTTTAATCCCATCTTTTCAAAATTACGCACTGCCGCACGCACCATACGCTCAAAGCCGATTGGATAGCGCACCTGCACTACCTGTTTTTTGCTTAAATCCTTGCCGGTAGTTTCAAATCCAATACGGTAGCCCTCTGTATAAGTATCCGCCATCGCCTGAATCTGTTCCTCAGACATTTTATTTAAAAATGCTGCGATTCCCTTTTCGTTCTCTCCGATATAAGCACCATAGCCATACAGATAACGCAAATCTGTCAAATCAGAATTCATAACAATCTGCGTCTCAAAATCCTCGTTCGGATTAATCAGTCTGCGAATGGACTCCTCATAAAAAATCTCACTGTAATCATGGAAATACCAGTAAAAAATCTGTTCTATCTCTTTTGCAGTCGGAACCTCTCCTGCATGGGATTCCTCTTCCTGTGCCTCTTTAAAACTGCACTCAAAGGTATTGTAGACTTCTACAAACAACTCCATCGCGATTGTGAGGTCAAGAAGGTTGCCCCGAAACACTTCGCGAATACAGCTTCTGATATGTGACACCATAAGTGACAATGCCTGTCCAAACTCCTCACCCAGCACCTTCACTGCATACTCCGGATTCGCATAACTCTCCTCATATGCTGCGCCTATTACATCTGCGTATAACGCCGTATTCATCTGCTCACACGCATCCATGTCAAGCGCAGCAAGTTCGCCGGACGCTTTTCGTGTGTAAATCTTCGCCAATTTTGTTAAGAATGCCGCTGTCTTTCTAAAATAATCAGTAAATGGCCCTGCTACTTCTGCTTTATTACTAATTTCGGCAATTCGCTCTTCCATCAGTTCAAAACGTTCTGCCGCCTGCTCATTTAACTCACGATATATCTCACTGTAACTCACGAATTCGTTACCTCCATGTCCGTCTATTCTATATAAAGTATCTCCTACATAGCACAGCTTTTGCTTCGCGCCGAGCGGTATCACTTGACAATTCATTATTCATCTAACAGCTTGCCGCTTTTCACATTTTTCTCAATCAGGCTCTTCGCATATGCCCAAAGTTCTTCCGAGCCTTCATGTGTCCGTGCATTACGCGCAATCACCTGAGACTTTTTCACGCCGTGCTCTGCCCATGACTTTCCGCCGGAGGCATCATTTAAAAGCAACGGCTGCACCTTGTCCAGCATATTTGCAAACTTTGCTTCCGCAGTCTCCATCGCCTCAAATTCATCCCACAAACCGCGATATTCCGCCGCCTGTTCATCCGGAAGCAGTCCAAAAATGCGGTCTGCCGCCTTTACTTCCCGCTCTCTCTTGGTCTTGTTCGCCTCTGTATCATACGCATATGTGTCTCCTGCATCTATTTCAATGACATCATGAAGCAACACCATTTTCATGGTCTTAAGCACATCGATCTTCTCATTGGCATAATCCGCAAAGACAAATGCCATCAATGCCAGATGCCAGGAATGTTCCGCATCATTTTCTTTTCTGCTCGCATCGGAGAGATACGTCTGTCTGCCTATCTTTTTTATCTTATCCAGCTCCATGATAAAAGCCATCTGCTTTTCAAAATCCGTCATATTCTTCCTCCCATGCAGCGTACCATCATCCTGCATCTCATACTACCCCGTAATACCTACAACATATAACGCAATCCAAATTCCTGTCACCAGAAATGATGTCACTGTCGCCAAATACGGAAAAAGCTTAAACGAATTCTCTTCGCGCAGACTTTTTATCGCAAGCACAAATGACACAATTCCGATAATCATGGAAGCTACACCTGCACTGCCTAAATACATACTGCCGCTTCCCCTGTTGTGAAAAGAATTGGTAACCACAAAAGCCAATACCGCAAGCGAGATTACTGCAAATGCGAACGCTGCAATTCCCCTCTTCGACTGCTTCTTCTCTGTGAATTTATAACCTCTTCTACGCCGTCTTCCCGCCATGTCCATCACCTCTAAATATATATGTTCCAAGGATATACAGCAAAAAACCTATCAAACCGCCCAGCGTGTTCAAGGACAAATCATCCACATCGAAGGAGCCGACGCGAAAGACTAACTGCAAAACCTCAACCAGAAAACTCAGTTCAAAACTGTAGAGAACCGTGCGCCACACCTTCTTACAGCGCACAGAAAAAACAGGCAGGAATATACCAAAAGGCACAAATGCTGCCACGTTTCCTACAATATTGAGCATAACCGCTTTCGTTCCCAACGTATCACGATACGTCAGAAATCTGCGAATTTCCTTGAATGGTACCAGATTATAATGGTATGCCCGTTCACTGTAAGTCCGTCCCAATTCTTCTGAGAAAAAGAGGAAATAGAACAGAACAACAAAATACAATACAAATAATATGCCCATCCATATGTGGCGCTTTTTTTTATTTACATCCATACTGCTTATAATACGCATCAATTGCTGTTTTTATTTCATCATTGATAACTACTTTTCCCTGACACTCGCGATTGTAAAGATGTTCTACAACCTCGTCCATTGTAACAATTGCACGCGCATCAAAGCCGTACTTCTCCCTAATCTCATCCAATGCACTCTTCTCACCGCCGAGTCCGACTTCCATACGGTTTAAGGAAACCATAAGACCGATAATTGTAACATCCGCAGCTCCCTTTACCTTTGGAACAGTCTCTTCCATAGACTTTCCGGAAGTAGTAACATCCTCAATCATCACCACTCTGTCACCGTCTTTTAACTTGCTTCCAAGGAAGCTTCCCTTGTCAGCGCCATGGTCTTTCTCCTCCTTGCGGTCAGAACAGTAGCGAATCTCCTTGCCGTATAAGTTGCTGTAAGCTACAGCTGTCACAACACTGATTGGAATTCCCTTGTATGCCGGTCCGAACAGCACATCAAAATCATCTCCATAGTTTTCGTGAATCGCCTTGGCATAGTACTCACCGAGCCGCATCAACTGACTTCCTGTCACATATGCCCCTGCGTTCATGAAGAATGGGGACTTTCTACCACTCTTTAATGTAAAATCTCCAAATTTGAGCACATCGCTCTCTACCATAAATTCGATAAACTCTTGCTTATAGCTTTCCATATCGCCGAAATCCTCCTATCCATTATCACGAATAGATACTACCATAAAGTACCAGAATAATCAATGCGCCTATGTACCTAAATTATGCGATACACCACTTTCGGAACTTTATTTTTTCTATTTTTGAAATTCCATGCAAATCTCCATTCATGATTGACATTCCCCTGCTTCTCATTCTAAAATAATCTTAACTGGTATCTGGTTTAGCCACCACAATCTTAAACCAAGGAGGTTTCCATGGAATTTCAAAAAATCAGTTCTCCATCCTTGAGAGAACTTTTCGTACAGCAGATTGAGCATTTAATTTTATCCGGTCAGTTAAAAATTGGTGAAAAGCTGCCTTCTGAGCGACAGCTTGCTGAAATGATGCAGATTAGCCGCGCGGTTGTCAACAGCGGGCTCGCAGAACTAGAAGAAAATGGTTTTCTTGTTGTCAAGCCGCGAAGCGGAACTTTTGTTGCTGATTACCGCCAGTACGGAAATCTGAATACACTGATGTCCATCATGAAGTACAATGGCGGCAGAATCCGTGATGAAGAGATTCGCTCTCTTTTTGAAGTGCGTCTGGCTCTTGACACACTCGTTGCCAAATCATGTATCGACCACATTTCTGACGAAGAAATTGCGATTTTGCGCCAGAAAGTCGAGGCCATCAAAAATTCTTCCACACATTCCGAGGCAACACAGGCAGCATTTGATTTTCAGCATCAGTTTGCTCTCTGTTCCGGTAATACTTTAATTCCTCTGATATTTCAGTCCTTTAAGCCACCGATTTTTACATTGTGGCAGCGCTTCTGTGAACTGTACGGCATCGATTTTCTTTATGAACGTAATTATAAGTTGTGGACTTTTATTCAAAAGCACGACACCGCCGGAGCAATCGCCTGGATTGAAGAATCCATCCACGACTACACCGACGGTGACTATCAGATTTACTATTAACAGTAAATGTTATTCTTTTTCTGCTCTTGCCATTGCAAGTTTGAAGTCTTTGGTATCTGCAAAGATTTCATTTGTATATGGGTTCTTTTTCTGTTCAATGGAACGCTTGATAATTACTGCAAATACAAGTGCATTGACTGCCAATGCAAGAATTGCCATTACACCCTGCATTCTAGGGTCAGCAGATGTCGGTCTGACAGCCGCATCCATCACACCGTCCGTATAGAGAACCGGAATGGTATGGAAGACACCCTGATCCTGGAATAATGGGAATACCTGCGCAAACATACACCACAGTGCAAGTGTGTTCGCACGGTTCTGAATCCAGCCGCCCTTGTTCCACAGTGCATTTGCAACTGTCGGTGCAAGTAACAATGCAAGACCGCAGTACCATGCATGTGTTGTCAGGTTATTGTATGTATACTCAAAGTTCCAGATATCGTATGCCACGATAAACATCCATGTCATATCAGGCCAGAGCATATCGTCTTTTTTCTTGGAAGAATAGATTCCCCACCAGCCTGTCATACAGAGGATATTGAGGATTCCGGCAATACCGTTTACCCAGTTCCACCATCCACCGTAAAGCCATACGTTCTCGGATGATAACCACCAGCGGTCTCCGTACTCTGCCAACGCCATAGCACCTCTGATTCCTGATTCAAAATCACTGGCTACTGCAATCAGAATATTGATTCCAACAATCACAAATGGGAATGGTTTAAACCAATGTTCCTTACCAATGCCCCATTTGTACTTGAGCATCATAAAACCGATACATCCAGCTGTTGCTGCATACAATTTTGCATAATGGAACCAGCTGTTCATGTACACATATGTCGGGTTATTCAGTGCCCATTCTGCACCCATTCCTGCGCATACATGAATTGCGATAAAATAAACTGTCAACGCTGCAGGTAATACGATAAAGCAAAGGATTCCGCCAAGTTTGCTTCGACGAGCAAATTCATTTGCTAAAATTAAACCTGCAAATACTAGTACCCAGCCAAGTAACTGATAGCCGGCACCGTCACCATAGATTTGAAAAAACATTTTCTAAAACTCCTTTCAGTTTTTAATTTTTATAGAAATCCCGGATTACCGAGCTTCTATCTCTTTGATGTTAAACTCATTTCCTCGTAAAAGATAGGTCTGCGTGCTGCCGCAGTGTGGACAGGTCTTGCCATAGTCCACTGTGCGGTAGGTTTTTTCGCAGTCTTCACAATATGTCTCTGCTTCGATTTTCTCCACAAACAGCTCTGTCTCCTGCATCATGGTTGATTTCTTCTCCACAGACCACTTCCAGCATTTTCGCAGATAGTCTTCCACAACCGTAGAGACCTCGCCGATTTCCAGAGTTACGGATTTGATTTCAGTCAAATCATTTTCCCTTGCCAGTTCTTCTACCGTCTTGATTACGTGAAAAACAACTCCTAATTCATGCATCCTTATTCGTCCTTTTTATTCTTTTTTGCAAACTTGATTTTAATCGCCTGTTTTGCACCGTGTCCGAGCACATATTTCAACTTCTCTTCACTTTTTCGCATTGTGCTGCATTCCGGCAATTCTCTGTGTAAATGGATAGCATCAAATTCACATTTGGTCGTGCACACGCCACAGCCGATACACTTATTGGTATCTACAACAGACGCTCCACATCCAAGGCAGCGGGCTGTTTCTGCTTTTACCTGCTCCTCGGTAAATCCGGTGCTCACATCACGGAAAGACTTCTTCGCATCAACAGACACATCTTTCCCCGGAACCTGACGACTGGAGTTATCATAATTATCTACCAAAATATTCTCTTTGTCCAGTTCAATAAAATCTCGGCGGTTACGTCCGATTGTCAGGCTGCTGTGCGGCTGTACAAAACGATGAATGGAAATCGCACCCTCCTTACCGGCTGCAATCGCATCAATCGCAAACTTAGGACCTGTGTAAACATCTCCTCCAACGAATACATCCGGCTCTGCTGTCTGGTAAGTCAGTGCATCCGCAACAGCGCCATTGCCGCGTCCAAGTTCTACCTTGCTTCCGTCAAGCAGGCTTCCCCACTGAATGCTCTGTCCGACTGAGAATACCACGTGCTTACACGGTACCGTAATTGTATCATTCTCATCATAAGATGGATTAAATCTACCTGTCTCATCCGTGACAGAAATACATCTCTTAAGTACGATTCCGGTAACCTTTCCGTCCTCTGTCAGGATTTCCTTCGGTCCCCAGCCACAATTAACAGATACATTTTCTTCTTCTGCCTCTGTGATTTCTTCTACGGATGCCGGCATTTTCTCGCGGCTCTCCAGACAGTACATAGATACCTTTGGCGCGCCTACTCTGCCACTTAATCTTGCTGCATCAATTGCAACATTTCCGCCACCGATAACAACTACATCACCGTTGATATCATAGCTTTCATTTCCGTTTACTTCACGAAGGAAGTCCACTGCTGTCGTTGCACCAATCGCATCCTCTCCAGGAATGCCAGGCTTTCTGCCGCCCTGACAACCGATTGCAATATAGAATGCCTTGTAACCCTGCGCACGAAGTTCATCTAATGTAATATCTTTTCCAACTTCTACACCGCACTTGATATCGACACCCATTGCTTTGATGACATCAATCTCTGCTGCAACAACTTCTTTTTCCAATTTAAAAGACGGAATTCCGTATACAAGCATACCACCCGGCTGCTCGTTTTTCTCAAATACTGTCGGATAATATCCTTTTTCTGCAAGGTAGAATGCACATGACAATCCTGCCGGACCTGCGCCGATGATTGCAACTTTCTCCTTGAACTCGCCCTCCAATGTCGGGACTACCTTCTTTGGAATATAACGTGTCTCTGCCTTCAAATCCTGCTCTGCAATAAAGCGCTTTACTTCATCGATTGCAATCGGCTCATCGATAGTACCACGCGTACAGGCATCCTCACAACGACGATTACAGATACGTCCGCAGATAGCCGGAAGCGGATTATCCTTCTTAATCAGCGCAAGAGCATCCTGATATCTGCCCTGTGCAGCCATCTTTAAGTATCCCTGCACTGCAATGTGTGCCGGACAGGCCGTCTTACAAGGAGCTGTTCCGGTATCATAACAGTTGATACGGTTCTTGTCACGGTAGTCCTCGCTCCACATATGGCGTCCCCATTTCTGGTCGGATGGGAGCGGAACCTTTGGATACTTCACTTCGCTTCCGTCTGCCTTACAAAGCTTCTGTCCCAGTTTAACCGCACCTGCCGGACAATACTCCACACATTTACCACATGCAACACAATTCTGCTTCTCCACTCTGGCAACATACGCAGAACGTGAAAGGTTTGGTGTGTTGAAAAGCTGTGAAGTACGAAGCGCATAACAGACATTGACATTACAGTTACAGATAGCAAAAATCTTGTCCTCACCATCAATGTTTGTAATCTGATGTACGAATCCGTTATCCTCTGCTTTCTTAAATATCTCTAAGGCTTCTTCTTTTGTAATATAAGTACCGCCCTTTTCTGTCTCAACAACATAATCTGCCATATCGCCGACTGCAATACACCAGCCTTCCGGATCATCCGCACAGCCCTCATCAAAGGTTGTTCTCGAACGACGGCAGGAGCATGGACTCTTGGCATATTTGCCCTCGTACTTATCTAACCAGTGTGAAATATGCTCAATCGGAATCGACTCATTCTCCATCTCAATGGCTTTTTCAACCGGAATGACATGCATACCGATACCTGCGCCTCCCGGCGGAACCATCGGTGTCACCTTCTCTAACGGAATACGGCTCATCTCCTCGAAGAATTTACCCATCTCCGGATGTTCCTGTAAAAGCTTGCTGTTCATGTTGGTAAACTCTGCACTTCCCGGAACAAACATCGGTACAAGATACTGCTTCTCGTGCTTCGGATTCTCCCAGTTGTATTCCACAACACCAAGAACAGACAGTTCTTCCAACAGTCTCTCTGTCGTTGCTCTATCCTTACCGCAAAGCTTCACTACCTCATCCACAGTACGCGGTTTTCTTCTGCCCATGGAAAGGGCTACCTCTGCCTGCTCATCCGTAAGAATTGCTGCAAGACCCCAGTATTCCGGGTCCTCTGTCGTAAGTTTCTCCATTCCGAGTGCAATCGGAATACGGTTTGTAATCATCTTACCAAGTTTTAAAATTACCTCTCTTGGTTCTTTGCTTTCGTTCATGTTATTTCCCATGGTCCCTCCTTTATCTCTGCCAAATGGCAACCTGTTCTTTTAGCCAATCTGTCCATTCTGTAATCCCCTCTCCCGTCCGGGCTGAAATCGGAATTACTTTTGCATTTGGATTGCGCTCTAAAATATACTGTCTGCATGCATCCATATCAAAATCAAAATATGGCATTACATCCACCTTATTGATAAGTACCACATCACAAATGCTAAACATCAATGGATACTTCAGCGGCTTGTCATGTCCCTCAGGTACGCTCAAAATCATGGCGTTCTTCACTGCGCCGGTATCAAACTCCGCCGGACACACCAGATTGCCGACATTCTCCAATATCGCCAAATCCACATCCTCTGTTCCAAGACCATCAAGTCCCTGTGCTGTCATATCTGCATCCAGATGACACATACCTCCTGTGTGAAGCTGGATAGCCTTTACTCCCAATGCAGCGATTGTCTTCGCATCCACATCAGAATCAATGTCAGCCTCCATCACACCGATGCGAAGTTCATCCTTCAGTTGCTCGATGGTTCGTGTCAATGTTGTAGTTTTGCCGGAGCCCGGAGATGACATCAGGTTTAAAAGAAAGACCTTCTTGCTCTTTAACTCTGCTCGAAGCTCATCTGCGCGTTTGTCGTTGTCCGCAAAAACGCTTTGCTTAATTTCCAATGTTCTAAACTCGCTCATAGTTCTCCTTTTACTCTGGTTGTACCAGTTTTGAATTCATTATATTATCTTGTTAATTTTTTGTCAATATTTGCGTCAGCAAAAGTCGTTTTTTCAGAGTTTTCGCCTATTTTAGCAACTCGTTTTTGTGCTGTTTTCACATATTTTAGTGTGTGGTATGTGGTTCAACCAGATTCCATGCAAGGAGCAAACGCAGCGTTATAAGCACTTTGCGGGAGCTCAGCTTCTATATATGAAACTGCTCCACAATCGTCCGAAGCGCTTCAATCGTCTGTCTGCTTTCCTGCAGCTTCGCATAACCGTCCACCGTCGTGTTCACGGTCTGTGATGACTGTTCCGCAATTGTATTGACATTGGCAGATGCCTGTCCCACTGTTTCATCAATATCTTCCACAGCGGCAGCAATGCGGGTAATATAACTGTCTAACGCCTCGACAGCTCCCTTGACTTGTCCCATGACAGTGATAAATGTATCTGCATCCATCCGATACTGGCTTCCCGACTCACGGAACACTGCATAATCCGCAAGAACTGTCGTCTCTAAAAACTGCATCATCGCAGTAATGCACTCTGTCATATTTGCAACTGCCCGATTGACCTCATCCACAATTGTATTAATATTATCTACCGTCTGAAGTGTCTCTGTCGCTAACGTTCCAATCTCCGTTGCAACGACTGCAAATCCTCTTCCTGCATCTCCTGCTCTTGCCGCCTCAATACTTGCATTCAGCGCCAGCAGATTCGTCTGGGACGAAATATTCTTGATATCGTCAGTCAGTTCATTGATACGCTGTACAGCTTGGGATTGAGCAATTGCCTGATCCGTCTTTTCCTTCATCACCTGATACATCTTATTCGTCTTTTCACTGGACTCACGGCTGACGCGCTCCATATCCCCTGCACGATGCAGAATCTCCTTAGAATTCTCTGCCCCATTCTGAGCAAGCTGGTAAATCTCTTCGGAATTGTGCTTTACCTCTTCTATGCTCTGTACAATCTGTGTGGTGCTGGAAAACGCCTCCTGTATGCCAGCTGCCATCTGCTGGGTCGCTGCAGAGTTATTTTCTGCGCGAACACTGTTTTCCTTCATGATGGCATCCAGATTATCCACATTTCCAAGAATCGCGTATTCTGTATCACTCATCTGTTCAACCATGCCGCGAAGGGTCTTTCTCATCTGATGAATTTCCCTCGCCATGATTCCAATCTCATCCTTTTGCTTACGCAGCAGACCTCCGTCCGCAGTCGGTTTAAAATCCAGCTGTGCCGTCTGCGAAATAACATTGGTAATCTGACGAATCGGCTTGCTGATACCTCCGGCAACAAAAATTCCTACTATACCTGATATCAGAATTGCTCCAGCCTCAGCCATGAGCATCATTATCACAAGTCGGCTTGCCTCAGAATAAACTTCCCTCTCCGGCGCATCCAATACCAGACGCATACCATTCTCCATCGGATAATACATCAACTGTCTGCTGACTCCATCATAAGAATATCTCTGCAACATTCCCTGTCTGGTCTCGTCTGAAAGCATTGGTGCTATATCCGCAGCAGATGCATCCACATCCACAATATTCGTACCTGTCTCCCACTCCTTGTGGTGCATAATAACACCATCTGTATTTGTTAAAAACGCATATCCGCTCTCATATATACTGGTCTGATCCACCATTTCCGTAATCTGGGAAAAGTCGATATCCATACCAACAATACCGATAGACTCTCCGCTCTCACTATAAAGGGGTACTACATAAGATATCATGTAAACATTGATATTCTCATTCAGATAAGGCTCCATCCACATGGCTCCACCATTCTTAACAGGTGTATAATACCAGCCTACATGTGCAACATCATCCTCATCATACATGGAAAAATCAGTCGGTGTCACCGCCTGAAACTCCTGCTCAATGGAATCTCTCGTCAAAAAACATCCTGATGTAGGATTGGAATACTCCGGATTATAACGCACATAAGCCGTAATCGCTCCTTCTGTGTGCGAAGCAAACTGAAATACCGACTCTAATATCTGTTCGGTATAAGTATCTGCATACTGCTTACTCTGGATAAATTTATCAGAATCAAAATTCATCATAACAGTATCGCTCAATGAGTCTACCGACTGTTCGATTCTAAGAATCATGGAATCCAGCTCCTCCGCCTGAAGGCGACACGCCATCTGCATCCGCTCCTCAGCGTCCCGTTTCGCCATCACTACAGAATTTCCGGTGGCAATCGCCCCCAGCAGCATTGCAGTCAAGATAGAGCACAAAAAAATTGCTGCAATTATTTTCTTTCGTATGGATTTCATACTTTCACCCCTTTCGCTTCATGATTCCATTTTACCTTTTTTTGTGTATTTTGTGAACCAAATGACTTATTATGTCATTTTTTCGTCATTTTGCACAAAAAAGTGTCACAAACAGCTTATCAGCCATTCGTGACACTTCACTCTTAAACCTCTTATTCAATTACATCATTCCCTGTATTTCACTACATCACAACAAATGCCATAGTTGCCGGCTCCAACGTAAGTGTTCCATCCATCACTACCGGAGACATATCCGGAAGTTCGTTGTTCGCACCAAGCACCAATTCTCTGCCATTTAAGCGCATGGTTGTCGCGCGAAGCGTATCCGCTGAAAGCTTGTAAACCTCTGCCGACTTCGGAAGTTCTACGGTTGTTGCCTCGCTCTGAGAATTATTGATAACAAGGTAAGCTACACCGTCTTTTCCGTCCTTGCGGGAATGTGCAAATACATGCGCGCCCTCACGGATTTCTTCCTCTGTGTCATAAACAGTGGTACCCATGATTCTGTTCCAAAGCAATACAGCAAAGTAGTTTGGTCTTGGTGCAAATGTGCCATGCTTTAAGAATCCATAATCAGAAGATGCCAGTGTATTATGGAAAATGATACCGTCTGTGATGGCAGCAAATGTTCCAAGTTCATTCAATGTACGGAACACATCTGCGTAAGTACTTGCCCATGTATCTCCGCCGCCGCCTGCGTCACCGGATTCAGTAACCCACATTTCACCGCCCGGGCAATATTTGTCACGCTTTGGTGCATTACCCTTTGCAGATGATGGTGCCACAGCCAGATACTCTTCTGATAACACCTTATCAGGAGCCCAATGCATATCCGGCATAATCATCGCCAGACGATCTGAAATACCATTGTAATAATGATAGCTGTATACATCCAAAGGCTCTGTCACGCCTTCCATCAGTTCATCTGTCGTAGCTATATTGCCGGATAATCCTGCAATACCGGCACTTCCATCCTTATCACCATCACCATCTTCACTTTCTCCCAATGTTCCCTCTGTTGAACACGGGCCTACGATAAGTGTTCCCGGATAGTTTTCGCGCACCCATTTGTAGAAAATATCCTGGTCTCTTGCAAAATCGGCGGCTGTATATCCCGGTGGGAATCCTGTCATATCTAACATATTCGGCTCATTGGTAAACTCCACCGCGTCAATCGGTACACCATGCTCTTTGCTGAGTGCAAAAATCTTCTCTGCCTGACTTGGGTTCCATGGCTCGGAAGCTTTATGCAGACCTTCGCAGTTTGCCACGGAAATGAGTAATTTTGCTCCGATTGCCTTTACAAAATCAAGAACTCCAATCCACTGCTCCTTTGTCAGCCTGTTCTGATATCCCTCAGGTGTCACACCTGTTCCCTCGAAATCATAGTAAGTCTTTGTCGCCCATGTACCGGACACACGTACCCATACCGGGCCAAACTCGGAAGCTAACTTGCGAAGTTTCTCGCTGTAAAGGTCAATTGGCGGATATACCTGCATCAGGCTCGCCATTGCAGACATAATATCTGTGCCCTCTACCCGAAATGGTTCTGTACCGGCAATCTGCTCCGGTGTGTATTCTTTCCAGAATGTACCGCCTGTAACCTCGGTAAACTCCACATTATATGACATAAGCTTGTCATTCACTGTACGGATCACCTGAAGTGGTGATGTCATAAGTTTTACTGTCTGACTCATTCTCTTATCCTCCGTTTGATATATTTTGAGTAGTCACACCAAGCTGCTTTTTCGCTGCACATAATTTTTATTATGTGCAGTGAAATGCATCTTCTTGTGACATCTCATACCTATATCATAACAAAAATTCAATCTTTCATTAAGTGGACAAAGGGTAACAAGTGTAACCTTTTCTTAAAATTATTTAACTTGGTTTTTGTTCATTTTTCTGTCCAATATGGAACATCTCATAGATTAGCCGTTCCATTTCCTTCAGGCTCTGCTTCATCCCTCCATGATGCCACAAAACCAGTACGCTGATAATTGCACTAATCCATCCGATATATTTCATACTCTTTGTCTCAAACAGTTCCGCTTCATTCTCCGCAAACGATATCATCTGTGTCCGATACATCAAAAGCTGACTCATTCCATTTTTCTCTAAGATGTCTAACAGCCACTTCCGCTCCTTCCAGAACAAAAAGAATCTCTCAATCTCAGGTGTCATCTCCAACAGCAGAAAGCCGCTCCGTATCTCCCTGTCCAGCATGATATATAACACATCATCAATGCTGTCAAAATATTGATAAAAAGTCTTTCTGGAAACTCCCATTTCCTTACAGAGCAATACAACTGTAATATCCTTCATTCTATTCTTTTTTAACAGACGGATGAGCGCGTCCTGAAATTCCATCTGACGCGCTTCTGCTCTTGGTGTTTTGCAAATTTTATACATATCGTTCCCCCGGGTGTTCGCGTTTTCGGGATGCAGTTTATTCTGCTCCCTTTAAAGCCTCCACCATATCAATATTCTTATTTTTCCCGGCTACAGCCCAACTGACTACCAGAGACACGCCCACTGTCACAAGAATGCTGACAGCATAGGTAAGCACGCCTAAAGTAAGCTTTAATTCATACTCACTTGCCAGTGAAATAATTAAAACATAGAGCACGCCTATCCCGCCTGGCAGACCAATCACCACACCAATTATTGTAAGCCAGATATTCTGACTAATCAACAATCTTCGGATATGCTTATCGCGGAATCCAAGCACTTTTAACGTTGCAAGTTCACGCTGACGTTCCACATAACTCATAACCCCCAGATTATAGAGCACAACTACTCCAAGGACAATTGCCGCCAATGCAAAGATATACACCATGACATTCATAATTTCCATAAAAGTATCATAGCTGTCCATCATCGCCTCTTTATCCTGTTTGCCGGAAATAATCGATGATTCCTTGATATTTTCTGACTTTTCATCTGTGTAAATGCTACTGATATGATATGGGATACCGGTCTCTTTTGCATAAGTGTCTGTCATCACAATGCACTCTGTCATGAGGGAACGGACATATCCAGCCACCTTCACTTCGTAAGTTTCCTCACTTCCGTATGGGGAAAACTCAATAACATCTCCGATTTCTGCTGTATCTTCAAGACGCAGACACAGATACACGCCATCATCGCCAATTTCCATCCGTTCATTTTTCCCGTCCACAAAACGAAACTTATCGTGCTTGACATCATATATCTCCATCACGACAGTTTCTCCCTCATAGCTGATGCCCGAAGAAGCCACCCAGTCACCTTCCAGTTTTTCTGCCAATTCCAGCGCATCCTCATTTTCTGCCGACTCTGTGATATTTACTTTTGTCACATAGTGATTAATCTCATTGTCCAGCAAATCCATAAAGCACCGCATGGTATCCTTCATTCCAAGTCCACCCACCAGAAGCAGCATACAGCCAAGCACTCCCAGCAATGTCATTGCGGAGCGGGATTTGTGTCTTAATATGTCTCTCACATTCCATTTTGTACCAAACGAAAGTCTCTCCCACCATGACACTTTTTCAATCGCGCTTTTTTTCATCACCTTCGGCGAATATGGGCGAAGCACATCCGCCGCTGTTCCTTTTAACATCTTCTTTACAGAGAGATAGCTGATAAGCGTCAGCATTATCACCGTAAGCGCAATTACCGGAATACAGAATTCCGGCATCACCAACGGCCAGGCAGGCAAATCAAAATATGTACCCAGCATTCCGTCCGAACTGATAACCATTCCCGCCACCATATATCCAAGCGCCACACCGAGCACCATGCTGATAATTCCTATTGCAAATCCATAGGATGTGTAATGCCACAAAATTTTTCTGTCCCGAAAACCAAGCGCTTTTAATGTACCAATCTGTACTTTTTCATTCGCTGCAATCCGGTGCATTGTCGTAACCATAGTAAGAATCGCAATAGCAAGAAACAACACCGGAAGGATAGAGCCCATTGTCTTGCCCTCCTCTATCTCACTTAATGCTCCGGCGTAAGCGACGTGCTCCTCTTTTGATGTCACTAAAATCGTGCGTCCAAGTGCATCTTTTACAGCTTCCTCCAAGTCAGTTTTTTCCATGTCCGAGCATACATTAATCTGCGGATAAAATGTCATTCCGATGGCATCCTCAAGCTTATCCGACGTGATGTAGACAAATCCAAAGGTCTCAAAGTCCGGCATCAACTGGTTTTCATCCGCCACACAAATCATATGCTCGCCGCTTTTCACAAGGCCGGCAACCTTGCCTTCAATTTCCATCCCCATATAAGTCATGGTCATCGTATCTCCGATGGCAATATCATTCGCCGCAGCAAACTTATCAGAAACCCAGACTCCGTCTGACTTCTCATCATACTCCTCTCCATCCACGAGATACATGGTGGAAACCGTATAATTTTCTGAAACATTCAATGCCACTGATTTCTTAGAATCTGCAATTCCAACATTAACCGTAAGGAATCTGGTTGCTGCTTCCACACCGCTAATTTCCTGTATTACCTCTATATCTTCCTCACTAAATCCTTCCTCTGAATACAGTCTGAAATCCGCATACTGCGTCTCTTCAAAAAAACTCTCCGTATCCTTCTCAATACTGTACCACTCAATATTAAATCCCAGAAAAACGCCCACACCGATAGCAACCATAATTATCATGGAGATAAACTGTGATTTGTATCTCCACGCTGTACGAAATAATTTTCTAATTAGCATCATCTACCACTCCACTTCTTCTGCGTTCATAGGTTTTATCTGCTCCTCGCAGGACTTGATTTTTCCATTTTTTACATGTATCACCACATCTGCCATCTTAGCAATGTTCTGATTATGCGTAACAATCACGATGGTTTTTCCATAATTTCTCGCCATTGACAAAAGAAGTTTTAACACCATAACTCCTGTCTCGGAATCCAATGCTCCCGTAGGTTCATCACAGAGCAGAATCTGCGGATTCTTCGCAAGAGCACGTGCAATAGAGATGCGCTGCTGCTCTCCGCCCGAAAGTTCGGATGGGAAGTTGTGCAAATGATCACTCAGTCCGACCTCCTCTACCATCTGTTTTGCATCGATGGCGTCCTTAGAAATCTCTTTTACCAACGCCACATTCTCATATACCGTGAGTGTCGGAATCAGATTATAGAACTGGAATACAAATCCCACGGTTGCCGCGCGGTAATCTGCAAGTTCATCATTGCTAAGTGTAGAGATATCCCTGCCATTTACTTTAATGGTTCCGCTTGTCGGGCTGTCCAAGCCTCCAAGCATATTCAGCAGTGTACTCTTTCCTGCGCCGCTCGGCCCTAAAATTACCACAAATTTCCCCTCGTTCAGGCTGAAACTGACATGGTCTAACGCCTTCATCTCGTGGTCACCGCTCTTATAAATACGTGTCACATCTTCAAATTCTACAATTGGCATAAACATTTCCTCCTCAAAAAATGAAAGAGCCCAGACATGGTCGTAAAACCATACCCGGGCTTCTCTCTCTTAAACAAACTCTGTGCATAGCTTCACATTTACACATAGAAGTTAGCACCAACTAACTGTTTTGTCAATCATACATTTCATTTTTTTCATTTTGTTTCTGCTACACGCCCCACTGCTTCTTTAATCTTCTTCTCACGACAAGAAAACAGATGATGTGTGTGCCTAACGTTACTGCCCATGACACAGGGTATGCATAATATACCGTCTCAATGGTATGAAATCGCTCACTCATAAACAATACTGAAATCCATGCCATGCGGAACGCACACGCGCCGAGCAGGGATACAATCATCGGCATCACGGAATAGCCCAGTCCACGCAGGGAACCGACCATGACATCCATCATGCCGCACAATGCATAGGTCGTGCAGATAACCGACAAACGCTTCATTCCGGCTGCCACAACCACCGGACTGTCCGTGTAGAGACCCAGCAGAGGCTCTCCGAACAGATACACCGCATTTCCCATAACACCGCCTACCACCAACACGCAAAGCTGTGTCGTCAACAGAATTTTATTGATGCGCTTATATTTACCTGCGCCGACATTCTGGCTGGTAAACGCCACAATTGCCTGTGCAAAAGCATTCATTGCCATATAGACAAATCCCTCGATATTACTTGCTGCGGAATTTCCCGCCACGATTGTTGCACCAAAGGTATTAATCGATGACTGGATGACAACATTGGAAATAGAAAACAGTGAGCCTTGCAATCCAGCCGGAAGTCCAATTCTTAAGATACTGAGAAATATTTTCTTATCGATTCCCAGATATTGCCGCTGCAGGCGAATTGCTCCCTCTTCCTTCATCAGACATCTTATTACTAAAAATGCAGAAATAAATTGAGAGATAATCGTCGCCAACGCAACACCGGCAACATCCATCTTGCAGATAATTACAAAAACCAGGTTCAATATAACATTGATTACACCGGCAAAAGCCAAAAAATATAAGGGTCTTTTCGTATCTCCTACGCCTCGCAGAATCGCTGCGCCAAAATTGTATACCATCATTGCCGGCATTCCCAAAAAGTAAATGCGTAAGTACAACGCAGACAACTCAATCACTTCTGCCGGACACTGCATCCATATCAGTATCTGCTTTGCTGCCACAGCGCCTATGATTGTCAAAATCACACCGCTTATGACACTGACTGTAATTGCCGTATGCACGGTCTTTCTTAATTCCTTTTCCTGCTTTGCTGCAAAATAACGCGCCACCAATACATTTGCACCGATGGACAAGCCCATAAAGATGTTTGTGAGCAGATTGATAATCGAGCCGTTAGAGCCCACCGCTGCCAGAGAATTATCTCCTGCATATCGTCCGACCACAATCACATCTGCTGCATTGAACATCAGCTGCAGCATGCTTGACAGCATCAACGGGAACGCAAATCGCAGCATTTTTTGCAATATAGAACCCTCACACAGGTTCATTGTATAACTTTTTTTCTTCTGTTCTGTCTGCATATCTTCTCTATCTCTCGTGTACTGCGCCAATCAATTCTCTTATATCCGCCACCTGATAGCGCTCCATGTATGCACGGATTCCGTCTACAATCTCCTCTGTCACATGTGGATTGGTGAAATTCGCCGTACCCACAGAAACGGCTGTCGCACCGGCAAGAATCATTTCTATCGCATCCTCCGCGGTTAAGATGCCTCCCATACCGATAATCGGAATCTTAACTGCCTGTGCGGACTGGTAAACCATACGCACTGCAATCGGGTGTACTGCCGGACCGGACATGCCTCCCGTCTTATTCGCCAGTGCAAAGCATCTTCTGTGAATATCAATCTTCATACCGGTTAATGTGTTAATCATGGAAAGCGCATCTGCTCCGCCTGCCTCCGCGGCGCGTGCCGTCTCCGTAATATCTGTTACATTCGGAGAAAGCTTCATAATCACCGGCTGCTTGGCATGCTTTTTAATCTCTCTGGTAATATCCTCCACCATCTCCGGATTCTGTCCGAAAGCAATGCCGCCTTCCTTGACATTCGGGCAGGAGATATTAATCTCAAGCATATCCACCGGCTGATCAGCAAGGCGCTCCACCACCTCAATATACTCCTCTGTCGTATGTCCGCAGACATTGACAATGATTTTCGTATCATACTGCTTTAAAAAAGGAATGTCTCTCTTAATAAACAAATCAATTCCCGGATTCTGCAGTCCGATGGCGTTTAGCATGCCGCCATAAACTTCCGCCACACGCGGTGTCGGATTGCCTTCCCACGGCACATTTGCAACACCCTTAGTCACAACGGCACCAAGCTTATTCAAATCAACAAATTCCGAATATTCCTCTCCGGAGCCAAAAGTGCCGGAAGCTGTCATGACCGGATTATTTAAGGTTACTCCACACAAATCAACTTTCATGTTCATTACAATTCCACCTCCTCGGCACGGAATACAGGACCTTCTTTGCAGACTCTCTTATTCTTCACATTTGAATGTGCATCCTTGTCCTTAGACTTGCAGACACAGGCAAGACACGCGCCGATACCGCACGCCATACGTTCTTCCATAGAAATCCAACACTCTATATCATTTTCCGCAGCATATTCTTTCAATGCACGAAGCATCGGTGTCGGACCGCATGCATAGATAATATCTGCACTCAGACCATTTTCGCAAATCGCATCCAGGACATTTCCTTTGGTTCCCACGCTTCCGTCCTCAGTTGCTATGTATACTTTGCCATATTTTTCAAATTCATCTGCCAGAAAAAGTTCATCATTGCGGTAACCTGCGATAATCTGTTTCTCACAGTCAAGATTCTTTGCCAGTTCTAGCATCGGAGGAATACCGATACCGCCACCAATCAGAAACGCCTTCTTATCCTTTAATGTAAAACCATTTCCAAGCGGTCCTACCACCTTTACCTGTGCGCCTTCATGAAATCCGGAAAATTCCTCCGTTCCCTTTCCCGCAATACGATATACCAGTCGGATTAAACCTTCTGCCTTATCAATCTCGCAGATGCTGATTGGACGCGGGAGCAGTCTGCTTCCCTCGTTACAATACACAGACAAAAATTGTCCCGGCTTTGCTTTTGCCGCAATCTTATCAGTGCGAAGCCACATACTGTAAATATCTGTTGCAATTTTTTCCTGGCGAGCAACACTCACCATCTCTTCAAACTTTTCCGGATTACTCATTAGAAACTCCCTTTCTCTTTACGCTTTTTCCTCATAAACAATATATCCACCGACAATCGTGGTGCTTACTTTTCCGCAAACCTTTCTTCCATGAAATGGGGTGTTTTTTCCCTTGCTTGCAAAGGTATTTTTATCAATTGCATACTCTTTCTTCGGGTTAAAAACTACGATATCAGCCGTTTTTCCGGGTGCGATATCTCCCTTGTCCAAGCCGATAACCTTTGCCGGATTATAGCTCATTTTCTCCGCCATCTGCATCGGTGTCAGATAGCCCGTTTTTACAAGTTCGGTATAAGTCAGGCACGCTGCCGTCTCAAGTCCTACAATGCCAAACGGTGCTTTTTTCATAGATGTATTCTTCTCTTCAAATGTATGCGGTGCATGGTCAGTCGCAATGACATCCATGATGTTATCCCGCAGTCCTTCCTTTAGTGCCTGTACATCTTCCTTTGTCCGAAGCGGTGGATTCATCTTATAGTTTGTATCTGCATCCGCTTCGATTGCCACCTTTTTCTCCGGGTCAACCATCGGCTCAATCTTATGTATATCATCGGAGGTCAATGTAAAGTGATGAGGGCATACCTCTGCCGTTACCTTCACACCTTCCTGCTTCGCAAGTTCTACCATCTTCACGGAATCCTTCGTTGAACAGTGGCACAGATGCAGTTTTGCTCCGGTATCACGGCTTAACATAATATCTCTTGCTACAATTACATCTTCAACGGAATTGGTGATTCCCTTCAATCCAAGTTCTCTCGCATGTGTATCTTCATTCATAACACCGCCGTTTACCAGATTAATGTCCTCACAGTGTGCCAGTACTGCAATGTCATACTTGGCAGCCTTTGTCATAGCCTCGCGATACAACTGGGAGTTCATGACAGATTTGCCATCCTCGCTGATAGCAGGTATTCCTGCTGCAACCATTCCCTCTATATCAGACAATTCCCTGCCCTGCTGCCCCTTGGTAACTGCACCTACCTGAAGCACATTTACAATGCCAACCGTCTTTGCTTTATTGTGCACATAATTTACAACATCTGCATTGTCCACAACCGGTTTTGTATTCGGCATCGCAAGAATCGTAGTATAGCCTCCGTGTGCCGCCGCCTGACATCCTGTCTCTATCGTCTCCTTTTTCTCAAAGCCCGGATCTCGCAGATGTACATGCAAATCAATAAATCCCGGCATCACATAGCATCCCTTTGCATCTATCTCGCGGTCTGCCTTTGCCCTGATTCCTTTTGCAATTTCTTTTACTGTTCCGTTTTCAACCAATACATCCGCGGTCTCATCCATCTGAGTCGCCGGATTGATAACGTGTCCGTTTTTAATTAGTATGGTCATGCTGCCTCTCCCTTCTATAATTTCCCATAAATATCCATCGGAACATATGCTTTGATATAGATTCCCTCCGGTCTGTAATCTTCCTCCAAAAGTTCTCCCTGCTTGCGAATCAGCTGGATAATTCCTGCTTCGGCATAGGATATTGTACGCTCTACAAATATCTTATTCTCTCTGAGCAGCTTCGCTAACAGTTCCTGCAACTCTTCCAGACCATCACCATTTTTTGCAGAAATAGCAAGAGTATAGTCTGCCTTAAAATCGCGCATCGGCTCCGGGTCTGTCACCGCATCCTGCTTGTTAAAAAGTGTGATAACGGTCTTTTCTCTGATGTCCAGATTATACAATGTCTCATAGACAATATGCATCTGCTTCTCACGCTGCGGATTAGAAGCATCAACCACATGCACAATGTAGTCCGCGTACTTTGCTTCCTCTAGCGTACTCTTAAACGCCTCAATCAGATGATGCGGCAGTTTACGGATAAATCCAACCGTGTCCGTCAGCAGTATTTCCTGTCTTCCCGGCAGTTCTAACACGCGTGTCGTCGGATCAAGAGTTGCAAAAAGCTTATCTTCTTCTAAAACTCCGGCATCCGTCAGCCGATTCAAAAGTGTGGACTTCCCGGCGTTGGTGTATCCCACGATTGCCGCCACCGGCATCTGGTTACGCTGGCGCTTCGCTCTTGTGACTTCTCTGTGCTGTCTGACCTCTTTTAATTCGCGGTTCAACTGCGCGATGCGGTCTTTTATCAGTCGTCTGTCCATCTCAAGCTTTTTCTCACCCGGTCCTCTCGTACCGATACCACCACCGAGACGCGACATCGAACGTCCTAATCCGGCAAGGCGGCTCAGCCGATACTTAAGCTGTGCCAATTCCACCTGAACTTTACCCTCGTTTGTCGTCGCACGTGCTGCAAAAATATCAAGAATGATCAGCGTTCTATCCATAACTTTGGTATCAAGTGCCTCTTCTAAGTTCTTAAGCTGCGCCGGAGAAAGCTCGTCGTCACAGACAATGCCCGTGGCACCTGTCTCCACTATCATCTCAGCGATTTCTTCCACTTTACCGGTCCCCACATACATTCCCGGATGAATGGACTCACGCTTCTGAATCAGCGTGCCTGCCACTGTCGCTCCCGCAGTCTTTACCAGTTCTGCAAGCTCTGCCACGGAATCTTCCGCATCATCACCATCCTGCTCGCTGACCGCAACCAATATTACCTTTTCCTCAATCTCTTCTATCTTAAAAACTTCTGCCATATTTTCTCCATTTCGGGACAACAGCTATCTTTACTCCGTCGTCTCCGTAGAATCTCCCTGCTCTGCTGCCTCTGTTGCTTCCGGAACACCCGTCTCCACTTCCGCCTGAATTGCCAGTTCTGCTTCAACGCTTTGCTGACGGTTTTTTAAGAAAATATACTCTCTCTGCATATCCAAGTCATTTGGATACATCGCCACATATTCCTGCGCTGCCTGCCATGCCCCTGTAAAATCAGCGGTATATTCCATGCAAATAACCTTGTTCTGTAACAGTTCTCGTCTGCCCGCGGTTGTTTCCATTTCAAGTCCTTGGTTTACATAAGAAAGCGCTGTCACATAATCCGCTTTTGCCATGGCAATTCTTGCAAGTGCATTCATAGCCTCAGCGTCTGCCTCAGTGGATTCTGCATACGCCTTATAATATGTTTCCGCATTTTCCATATCTCCCTGCACTTCAAAAAGCTGCGCCATTACCAGATTTGCCCTAACGCTATTTTTTACAAGTGCCGACTCAAGTTCCTCCTTAGCATTCACATACTCACCAAGAAGCAGATACAGTTCTCCTCTGTATGTCAAATTCTCAGCATCATCTCCCTCAATAGAAAACGCCTGATTTAAGTATTCTGTCCCCTGTTCGGTCATATTATAAGCCGCAAGATTCTTATATATCTGAATGTAAAGTTCATAATCATCCGGATGATATGTAACCGCCTTAGAAAAATCATCTAATGCCTGATTCGTCTCGCCGGTCTGAAGAAGCAGACAACCTCTGGTATAATATGCATCTGCATCCTTGTCATCATATGCAATAAGCGCATTATAAGTTGCCATTGCACCCTCTAAATCACCTGACGCATACTGCGCCGCCGCCTTGTAATAGCAGATATCAAGTTCTGTCTCTCCGATGGTTCCCATGCAATAGGACAATGCGCTGTCAAACGCCTCTACCGCATCCGCATAATTGCCATTTTCCATATAATCGATACCCGTCTGGCGGTATAAAAGTTCATTCTCTTTATTCTCACTGGCACAGCCTGTCAGGCTTACTGCTACAAGGATAGTCACTGCTGCTGTTGCCAGCTTTTTGCCTCTGATTCTGTGTTTTCTTTTCATCTATCTATACTCCGTTTCCATCTCTGTGTTTTAGACACACAAAGAACACCTAGGCAGTTCTTAGGTTTATGAAAAGTATATACGATATTTTACTCTATGGCAAGGTTTTACAAAGCTTCTCTTATCGCTCGTGCCACATTTCCATACGCAATCCTTTCAATCGCATCATCCGAAAGTCCGCGCATATGCAGCGCCGCAAAAAGCAGTGTCATATCCGTACATTCGGCAATTTCAAGTTCACCGCCGATTCCATCAAAATCTGTGCCTATACCAACAGATTCGATGCCACCCTTGTCAATCATGTAAATCACATGGTCACACATCCGCGAAATCCGGCTCAACTTATCCTCCGGGCTCGGATTCAAAAACTCCGGTGCAAAGTTAAGTCCTGCCACACCACCGCAGTCTGCCAGCATGCGAATCATATCATCCGTCAGGTTTCGTGTTGCCGGTGCAAGCGCACGACAGTTTGAATGGGATGCCACAAATGGCTTCCCCACCTTTTTTGCCAACTGTGCCACATCATAAAACCCTCCGTCAGACAAATGCGACACATCTACCAGCATTCCAAGCTCCTGCATATATTCCACGCCTTCTTTTCCAAAATCGGTCAGCCCGCGCCGCATCTCCTCCTGCTTTGCGGAATGACAATAGCCAAAGCAGTTTGGGTCATTCCATGTAAGCGTCATCAGGCGCACGCCCATATCGTAAAACTTTTTAATATTCTCCAGCTTTCCTCGCACCGGAAACGCATTCTCGATTGTCAGAAAAGCTGAGATTTTCCCTGCTGCACGATTCGCTTCCAGTTCTGCATAGTTTCGCGCCGGCGCAATATAATCACACGCTTCCATGGTATTGCAGTATATCTCGTACATTTTTCCCAGCAGTACTTCCGGCTCCGGCATTACATCCATGCCAAACCACTCCGGTTCATCTCTCTGCGGCAGAAACATCGCAAAAAACTGTGCCGCTGCTCCCGCTTCTTTTAAGCGGTAAGTGTCTACCATCGTCCCCTCTAAATGCTCAGCAGTGTTACTTTTTCTCACCAGCGCCTCCGCTAATGTATCGCAATGCATATCTATATAATTCATGACTGCCTCCATCTCATTATTCATAGCCTGATTCATTTTCTCATTTATTGTAGCGATTTCTCCCAAAACATTCAATACATTACAGATTATGCAGCAGCAAATTGTC
Source organism: uncultured Roseburia sp. (assembly GCA_964484605.1). Lineage (GTDB taxonomy): Bacteria > Bacillota > Clostridia > Lachnospirales > Lachnospiraceae > Roseburia. The sequence goes on from CAZAGJ010000001.1 coordinate 29,787, forward strand.
TGCTTTAATGCATACTCTTTCTATTACATTTTACTTTACGAAATTTCCTTTTTGTGGTATTACTAAACTATATTTTTAGTAAAGGAGGTCTTTTTACGATTTATGAACGTATCCTTGCCGAGCGGAAACGATTGGCAGAACAAATTCAAACTCTTGAGTCCCATCTGAATACCCTTCCCGAAGGAAATCTTATTTGTGCCCGTAACGGCAACCGCTTTAAATGGTATCAAAGCATCAACCACACCCCTATCTATCTTCCCAAGAAAGAACGAAAGCTGGCAGAACAGCTAGCAAAAAAAAAGTACCTTTCTCTTTTACTGGAAGATTTGCATGTCGAAGTATCTGCCATTGATTCTTATCTGCAAATCCATAATTCCCACACTTATAACGCTGCCGAACGTCTGCTTTCCATGCCGGAATATCACGCACTTCTTTCTTCCTCGTTCCAGCCGCATTCCGAAGAATTGTCTGCATGGATGAATTCCCCCTATGAACAGAATCTCAATCACCCGGAGCAACTGGCACATCATACTCTTTCCGGTCACTTTGTTCGTTCTAAGTCAGAAGTACTCATTGATATGGCACTTTATATGAATCATATTCCATTCCGCTATGAATGCGCGCTTACTTTAGGAAACATCACACTTTATCCCGACTTCACAATAAAGCACCCTCAAACCGGAGTTATCTATTACTGGGAACATTTCGGTCTGATGGATGAACCCGCATACTATAAAAGCGCATACTCAAAGCTGCAATTATATGCAACTCATAATATTATTCCAACTGTACAATTAATCACCACCTATGAGACAAAAAAACATCCTCTCAGTTCGGAAACTGTTGACCATATTGTGAAAGAATATTTTTGCTGAGACTTCTTTACATATAGCAAATAGCTCTATGGGGTATGGCAGCGTTCCAAATCACCTCCATACCCCACGAGTTCTTCATTTTCAGCAAAAACCACCGTTTTATACGTAAAAAAGGGTATCATTCACTCCAAACGCACCTTTCATACCCCACTTTTCTCTCAAAATGGGGTATGAAAGGTACATTTAGCTCATTGATACCCTTTTCGCCTTATTTATAGTTCTTTTTCTCGTTTTTTCATGATTTTTGGGGTATGAAAAACATATTTCCGTTTTCCATACCCCAAAGTCTTGATTTCTTTATATTTTCTATTATAGAAATGCATGATCGCTTAGAAAGATTCAGTATTTCAAAACCACCTGACATCTTATAAATGCCATATGTCCTCATTGTACTGCGCAATGGTACGGTCTGACGAGAAAAATCCTGCTTTGCTGATGTTGACAAGCATCTTCTTCGCCCATGTCATACGTTCTTCGTAATCCGCGTAGATGCGCTCTTTTGTCTCTACATACTCCTTGAAATCCGGAAGTGTCATAAACCAGTCCTTATTCAGAAGTTCATTATAGAGACGCTCCAAGTTCTCTCTGCATCCCACTGCCATCATCTCATCGCTCACGATAAAGTCTACTGCACGCTTAATGTTCTCATCATTCTCGTAGTATTTTCTGGATACATAGTCTGCCTTTGCATAATGCTCGATAACAGCCTCTGAGGACTCACCAAAGATGTAAATGTTGTCATCACCGACAAACTCATGCATCTCGACATTTGCACCATCCATCGTTCCGATAGCCACAGCACCGTTAAGCATGAACTTCATATTAGAAGTACCGGATGCCTCCTTAGATGCCAGTGAAATCTGCTCATGAATATCTGCTGCCGGAATCAGCTTCTCAGCCAGAGTTACGTTGTAGTTTTCTACCATGACAACCTTTAAGTATGGTGCCACCTCCGGGTCTTTGCTGATAAGTTCCTGTAAGCAGAGAATCAAATGGATAATATCCTTTGCAATGACGTACGCCGGAGCTGCTTTTGCTCCGAAAATCACTGTAATCGGACGGCTTGGTTTCTTGCCTGCCTTAATCTCGAAATACTTATGAATTACATAGAGTGCATTCATCTGCTGTCTCTTGTACTCATGAAGTCTCTTAATCTGAATGTCAAAAATGGAGTCCTCGTCCAGTTCAATGCCCTGTGTCTTTGCAAGATAATTCTTAAGTTCTGCTTTTCTTGCATTCTTCACATCCAAAAGACGGTTAAGCACTGCTTCATCATTCACATATGCTCCGAGCTTTTCTAACTCTGTCGCATCCTTCTTGAATCCCGGTCCAATCAGAGACTCAATCATCTCAGATAGTTCATGGTTGCAATGCAGCAGCCAACGGCGGAATGTGATACCGTTTGTCTTGTTGTTGAACTTCTCCGGATAAATCTTGTAGAAGTTATTAAGCTCAGAATCCTTCAAAATCTCTGTGTGCAGGTAAGCTACACCATTCACACTGTATCCGTAATGAATGTCCATGTGTGCCATATGTACACGATTCTCATCATCAATGATAGCCACTGATTTATCATCATACTTTTTCACAACACGACTGTTCAATTCATAGATAATCGGCAACAACTGCGGTACAGCCTTCTCTAAGAAATGAATCGGCCATTTTTCAAGTGCCTCCGCAAGAATTGTATGATTCGTGTATGCACAGGTCTTAGATACAATCTCGATTGCCTCATCCATGAGAATTCCGCGCTCCATAAGGAGACGAATCAACTCAGGAATAACCATACTTGGATGTGTATCATTAATCTGGATTGCCGCATACTCGTGAAGCTTATGCAAATCGCCGCCTCTCGCTAATGTCTCATCAATAATAAGTCTGGCAGCGTTGCTGACCATAAAATATTGCTGATACACACGAAGAATGCGTCCCTTGTCATCGGAATCATCCGGATATAAGAACAATGTCAGATTCTTTGCAATGTTCTCTTTGTCAAAATCAATACCGTCTCCGACAAGACTTTCGTCTACTGTCTCCACATCAAAAAGATGAAGCTTCGTTGTACGATTCTCGTAACCGATAACATCAATATCATACAGTCTGGACTGCAATGTAAATCCGCCAAACTGAATCGGATAAGTCACATCTGTCTTTGTAAGCCAGCTTTCCTTCTCCATCCATGGATTTGGAGTCTCATGCTGCAAATTATTCTCAAACACCTGCTTGAAAAGTCCATAATGATAGTTCAATCCTACACCATCGCCGTTTAAACCAAGGCTTGCGATAGAGTCAAGGAAACATGCTGCCAGACGTCCGAGTCCACCGTTTCCTAAGGATGGTTCCGGCTCAACCTCCTCTATCTCTGCAAGGCTCTTGCCATTCTCTGCTAAAAGCTGTTTCACATCCTCATAGATGCCCAGATTGATTAAATTGTTTGACAGAAGCTTTCCAATCAAAAACTCCGCGGAAATGTAATACAATTTTCTCTTTCCGTCGCTGCTCTCTTTTGCTTTTGCCATGTCCTTCGTCATGGCAAGCAATGAATAATAAAGTTCCTCATTGGTACACTGTGCAATTGGTCTGCCATACTTCTTTGTTGTAATTTCCTGTAAGTTCATAATTGCCTCCTTCGATTTGTTCCCCAACCATTTTTAGCATAAATACTTTATGAGACTATTATATGCACAATTCGCTTCTTTTTCTTGTCATATTACCTTAAAAAGTGGTACAATCCTATCATGAACATATTAGAATACGAAAACTATCAGGAAAAAAAATCACACGGGAATCCACTCTTCCCTTATAACACTTACCTGTGTTCCATTCCATTGGACTTCACGCAGGTACCGCTGCATTGGCACGATGAGGTAGAACTTATCTATATCAAGAAAGGTGTCGTTACTATCACTGTGGATTTTGCATCACATACAGTGCATGCAGGGACTATTGCGCTCATCCTTCCCGGACAGCTGCACTCTATTGAGCAGTATGAGTCTGAGTCTGTCGAATACGAAAATATCATTTTCCATCCCGGTATTCTGATATCCAAAAAGACAGACACCGGCAACACAGACTATCTGACGCCCATCTTTTCCGGCGCTTTGCCTGTGCCGCTTTTGTATGCGCCCGACTCTCCTCACTATGCCGAAATAGCAGCCTGTGTGGATGCCAATGATGATATCAGCCGCACGAATCCGGCAGGATACCAGCTTTTCATCAAGAGCCAGCTTTTTATGCTCTTTTATATTCTTGCAAACAAATGTCTGCTGGGAGAGCTTCCCAAAAAAGACTATAAGTCCTTAGAAAAAATGAAGCTCATTCTAAAGTATGTAGAAAATCATTACATGGAAAAAATCACAATCGAAGATATGGCAAATGAACTTAACATCAGCCAGTCTCATTTTATGAAATATTTTAAAAACACCATGGGTACTTCATTCATTGACTATCTCAATGAATATCGCCTTACCATGGCATCCAGATTGCTCGTGTCCTCCGATTCCTCCATTCTTACGATTGCCGAGGAAGTCGGTTATGACAATCTGTCCTATTTTAATCGGACTTTCAAAAAAAGATTTGCAATGACACCAAGAGAATATCGTACTCATCAGCAGCAAGGAGGCTTATGATTTTTCTATTAATTTCCGCAGGTGTATTCCTGCTCGACCTTTTTATCAAAGCATATATGGACCAAAAATACGCCTGCAAAGAAAAGCACTCGCGCTTAGGCGGTAAAATCATCCTTGAAAAATACTATAACAATGGTGCCGCATTGAATTTTCTGCAGAAGAAACCACTTCTCTTAAGATTGATTCACACTGTCATCCTTCTTGTGGTCGGTATCATTTATTATTTAAGTCTCCGCCATACGGGACATCCGATTGGCAAAGCCGGGCTGGCTTTGTTACTTGGTGGCGGCACCAGCAATCTTTTTGACCGCTATAACAAGGGACATGTAGTTGACTATTTCCGCATCAATGCAGGGCCAAAATGTTTAAAAAATATTATTTTTAACATATCCGATTTCTGCATTTTTATCGGAGCACTGCTTGTTGCACTTGATTTTGGCTGCACTGACAAAATATTATAGAAGCAGGCAGGCACGACACCGGATACAGGACAAGCAGAAAGCAGCGTTGTTGCTGACATTTTAAAATGGAGGTTCACATGACAAAGGAATCCTATATCAAAATTACAGAACCACTTCGGAAAAATCCGGAACTTACAAAGTTCTTACAATTTTCCAACCGGCTTTTTACCGGCTTTACCTATATATCATATCCACTCTTTTTACTGCTGTTATTTTTGCAGAAAAATCCTTTTTTCCTGCGGGCGCTTCTGGTTCCTGCCATCTCCTTCGCGGCAGTTTCCATCTTTCGTGATAAGTTTGATGCGCCGCGCCCATATGAAAAATTCGATACTCCGCCGATATTAAAAAAGGACACCAAGGGGCATTCCTTTCCAAGCCGTCACGTATTTTCCATCTTTGTGATTGCCATGACTATTTTCTACGTGTACCCATGGTGCGGTATTCTATTTTTCATCCTTGGCACAGGTCTCGCTCTTATCCGCGTCTTCGGCGGCGTACATGAACCGCGGGACGTCATCGCAGGGGCAATCGTCGGAATTGTCAGCGGGCTGCTCGGTTATTATATGATTTAAAAAAGTCGCAATGGGCATAACTCCCATTGCGACTTTTCTACTTCCCCAATATCTGGTTACGGTATTCGTTTGCTGACACGCCTTCCTGTTTCTTAAAAACACGTGAAAAATGCGCCAAATCCAAAAATCCGACCTGCTCAGAGATGTCTCCAATACGCAATGCCGGATTTTGCAGCAACTCCTTCGCATGTGTGATTCGAACATGATTCAAAATCTCCGAAAAGCTCTGTCCGGTATGGCGATTTAAAAGCTTGCTTAAATGCCACTGACTCACATATGTCTTTTCAGCCACCTCGCCAAGTGTCAGTTTCTGTGTATAATTTTCCTCTATGTATTGCAATGCATTTTTTACAATAAAACTGCCGGACACGCTCTCTTGCTGTTCGCCTTCCCCTGTTTTTTCTGATACTAAAGTTTCCTCTACTCCTTTTTTCTTGAGATTCGCACACATTGTACTGATGGCTTCTTCGAGTTCATCCATATTAGAAGGCTTTAGCAGAAACCTTGTCACACCAAGCCGAATCGCCATCTGAGCGTACTCAAAATCACGGTATCCCGTCAGCACCGATACTTCTAAATCCGGAAACTGTGAATTAATAGCGGCTATCATCTGGAGACCATCCATCTCCGGCATACAGATATCCATGAAAATGATATCAGGCTTCTTTTCTTCAATCAGTCTTTTCCCTTCCAGACCATCATGAGCTGTCGCTACGATTTCACAATTCCATCGTTCCCACGCAATACTGCGGGATAAGCCTTCCACAATAATCGGCTCATCATCCACAAGCATTACCTTATACATAACCTCTCCCCCATTCGCAACATTACTGTCGCAATAAAACTTCTGAATTACGCACAATTTTTATTGTGCCATCCATTCATGTACTTAGTCTAGCCCTTAACCGCTCCCGCTGTCAATCCTTTGATAATGTTTTTCTGGAGCAAAATATACACAATCATAACCGGAATTACAATGATCGTCACAGATGCCGCCATCAGTCCGAAATCAGTTCCATACTGCGAACTAATTTCCTCTAATAGCGTACATACCGGATAGAACTGCTTATGTCCGGCAATCATGATTTTCTGCACAAACAAGTCGTTATAAGACCACAGGAAGCTGAAAATTGCAACTGTTGCCAAAGATGAACGGCACAGCGGCACAATAATTTTTCCAAATACCTGAAATACATTGGCACCTTCCATGTACGCTGCCTCCTCCATCTCAAGAGGTATGCTCTGCATAAAACCCGTCATAACAATCGTTGCGAAACTTAAATTACCTGCTATCTGCGGTAAAATAACTGCCAGTCTTGTTCCTAAAATTCCCCATTCAATAATCATCTTATAGACAGGAATAATTGTTGCAAACGCTGGAAACATGAGGCTTGCAACGATTAAGCTTCGTATAAACTCCCTGCCTCGGAAATAATAACGCGTCATACCAAAAGACATCAGGGATGACAGCACCATAACACCAACCGTTACACATCCTGAAATAATAAAACTGTTTTTATATGCATTCAATACATTTAGCTTACCAAAGGCATTGGCGTAATTTGTCCACGTAAATTCCTGCGGAAGTGCAAAAGAAGTACGAAGTACCTCCGCCGATGGCTTAAATGAATTCAAAACCACCCATACAAACGGAAAAATTGTCAGCAATGCCCAGAAAATAAGTATCATGTAAATGATTGCCATTCCGATACTGAGTCTCTTCTTTCTTCCGCGTGTGTTCGTTATCTGCAATGCTGCATCCATTTATGCCACCCCCTTTACTTTCTTTGCGGCGCGCTTTACTTTCGCCTCAGCCTTCTCATCTTTATCTGTAGTCAATACCCCAACTCCCTTTGACACGACAACACCAAGTACTACAATCAAGAGTGCCTGTGTCGATGCGTAGTCATAATTATTCAGTCCATATGCGGTCTGGTACATATAGGTACCGAGAAAATGTGTTACGCCTTGTGGTGCCCCATTTGGTGCAAGCACCCATGGAAGGTCAAACACCTTAAGTGCACCGGTTACCGCCAAGGTCACAGATGTAAAGAATACCGGTTTTAAACTTGGAAGTGTAATATAAAATACCTGTTTGAATCTACTGCATCCATCAATGGATGCTGCCTCATATATATCATCAGGAATATCCGCAAGCCCTGTCAATAAGATGACAAAGTAAAACCCGATATAACTCCAAAGTGTCGGAATACAAATCATAACAAATGCCAGTTCCGGGCCAAGCCAGAGCACCGGTTCCTTATCGAAGTATTCCAATACCTGGTTTAGCATACCGCCGTTGTAGTTATAGAACAATTTGAACAACAGACCGATTGCTGTTGCTGAGATAACTACCGGAAAAAAATAAACGGTACGAAACAGCTGCTGAAGTTTTTTAATCTGCGATACCATTACCGCCAGCACAAATGCAATTCCAACCTCAAAAATAACTGTTAAAGCCATCATTTTTACTGTGTTTACCATTGCAACTTTTATATCCGGGTCTGTGAATAATCGCTTGTAATTATCTAATCCAATAAACTTAAAATCCTGCCCCGGCATCTTTACTACCGATGCCATATCATAAAAACTGTTCTTAATATTTTCAACAAATGGTATGTAAAGAAAGACCAGCAAAAATAGTAAACCCGGCACAAGGAATAAAAACAACGGCCATTTTTTCTTATATAACATCTTTCTTCCACCTTTCTTTTCCAAAAAAGTCCTGATTTTGGGTATAAAAAGACAGAGGGACACCTTCGCTCTTCGGGCAGCGCCCCTCCGTCTTCATTTACATTGCTATACTATTACTGTACCAATGCCAATGCTTCATTTAATGCATCCTCTGCGGTCATTGCACCTGTGGATACTTTTACAATCTCAGATACTAATGTCTTATATGCGTCACCGATTCTGGAATCCGTCGGTGATACAATTGCGCTTGCACTGCTTGTATACTCTGCAATAGACTGTGCAAATGGTGTTGCACCTTCCACCGGAGTCACCTCAACGGCTGCCTGTGAAACAGCACCGGTTGCTTCCCAGTATCTCTGTACACCCGCCTGGCATGTATGAGCCATTACAAACTTCACAGCCGCATCTCTCTTGTCCGGATCTTCCCACGCTTTTCGTGTGATATAGAATCCTGAGGAGATACCACCTACCAAAGATCCGGCAGCAGCTTTCTGCTCCGGTACACCTGGGAATGCAATGACAACCGTATTCTCTGTGTCTTCGATATTTCCTGCATACCATGAACCATCCAGCTGCATTGCAGCTTTTTTATCTCGGAACAGCTGTCCGACATATGCATCATCTACTGTATCTGTATCTGCCGGGAATGCTCCCATATCTCTTAATGTCTTAAACATCTCAAGTCCTGCTGCCCATCCTTCCGGTGCAGTCTCTGGAATTGTTGTATACTCATCTGTACCTGCAGAATAAAGCATTAAAAACTCAATCCAGTAATGTGGTACATTATTTAATGAACATGCAATCGGAATGATGTCATTTTCCTTAAATGTCACAATTGCTTTCTCCATAGATTCCCAGTCAGTTGGAAGTTCTAAGCCATACTGGTCAAATAAATCCTTGTTGCAGTAAAGTCCTTCCCAGTAACCGGTTGTCGGAACTGCTCGCTTCACACCGTCTGTATTCGCAGCTGCAATCAATGCAGAATCTAATGTATCTGCTGCATACTCAGGATACTCCGCACGAATCTCATCCACAGAAACTAACTTGTCTGTTGCAATGATTGTGTCTGCTGTGGCATCCGTAAAGAACTGGATGACATCCGGTTCATTTCCTACAGAAAAGTCTGCGTTCACAGCCGCTTTCCACTCTTCATCCGAAGACTGTGAGTTATCCTCGATGGTAATATAATCATACTCTTCCATCAATTCATTGTTGATTGCCTGGTAAACCTCAGCATTCGGATCTGTTCCTCCGAACATGGATACCGTTTTTAATGTTACAGGATTCTGTATCTCTCCTGCTTCTGTGGTTTCTGCACTACCCCCAGCAGAACCTGTTGTCCCCCCTGTATCACTACCGCATCCTGTAAAAAGAGATGCTGTCATTGCACCGACTAACAGTACAGACAAAATTTTTTTCTTCATAGTAAAATCCTCCTTCATATGATATGTAAATGCTTGTCATTTACTTAATGTAAATGTTTATCATTTACTATATTCATATTATACTGGCAGAACACACAAAAGGCTTTAGACCGACTTGACATTATTTGTTCATTCTTGCCATGTTCTTCAGTTCGTTTTCCACTGCATTCCGTTCTTTTAACGACTCTTTTTCAAAATATTCTCCATAGGGCAGCATAATAGTAGAAATCGTCTCCATATTTTCATCCTGCGTGATAGTAAGTCCGTATTCCTCACCATATACCAGACGGATGCGTCGATTTACATTCTGGATTCCAATAGAAGTATGTCTTCCGGTATTCTCAGGAAGCTGCGCCTCGTCGCCCTCCAAAATTGCTCGAATGCGCGCCTTTTCCGCCTCTGACATCTTCTTACCGGTATTGTACACTTCCAGATAGACATTCTCCTCATCGTGATACACTTTCAATCGAATCACACCATTCTTAATCGTTTCAACACCATGCACAATCGCATTTTCCACAATCGGCTGCAAAATGAGTGGCGGAACCATCATATAAAGCAAATCATCATCAATCTCACGCTCAATAGAGAGGCGTTGTCCAAAACGCATGGACATAATATAAAAATATGCATCAATACACTGCAGTTCTTCCGCCAGATGAATCTCTTTGACATTTGCACGATTCATGCGGTAATCGAGAACTGTCCCTAACGATTCAATCATTTTAGAAACAACCATATCTCCCGACATACGTGCCTGCCAATTCATCATCTCCAATGTATTATTCAAAAAATGTGGATTAATCTGTGCCTGCAGCGCCTGAATCTGAGCATCCTTCCTGGCAAGCTTCTCATCATATACATAGTCAAACAGATATTTTACCTGTGCAGACATACTGTCAAAGCTCTCCTTCATATACTGGAATTCAAGGTTCGGCATCGGACCACCTTCCACCTCTACTCCCATTTCTCCATCTTCCATTCGCTGGGACGCCTGCATCATACGCTCCACCGGAATCTGTATGTGCATACGCAGGAAATAAACACCATATGCAAACAGTGGAATAAACAGCAACAGCAGTGCAGCCACTATCTCATAGAATTCATATAAGCTGGAATACATCTCACTTCGTTTTGCAAAAACAGCCACTCCGATATGATAGTTGTCATACTGCTCCTGATACAAATAAGCATTGTAGATTCTGTCCTCCATCCTATCAAGTTTTCGATTACTCGTGCCATCATAGATTTTTAAAATCTTATCTAATAAGGCACATTTTTCTTCATCTTCTGTGACATGTCCACAGTCTAATATATCCTCACTGTCGCCAATACAGATTACCATATTTTCCCGAATCTCTGCCGGCACATCCTTAAATATATTATTCCGGTTCAGTTCTACTACCAGTGTGCCATACCTCTCATAATCAGTTGTCGTATATAGATTGCGAACAATAAAAATCCTTCCATTTATCACACGTACATATGCGTAAGAGGAATCCGAGTCCATAATATCGGCAAGTTCAGGCTGTATATCTGCCACATAGCTATTGTAGGACACACCCACTCTGGATGAAAAACACTCTGCCCTATCTGCCCCATATCGGTAAAACGCATACATATTAAAACGCTCGTCCAAATAGAATTTTCCCTTTAGACTGGTGTTTACTTCCTGTAAATACTCAGTCTCCGATAACCTGCCATTCCGATAATTGTTCCATGCAATCTCCCATGTCTTTTCATAGGACGGACGTTGACAAAGAGTAATGGCATCCCCGATACGAATGGATGCAAACGATGCTACATTGACAAGTTCATCCTCCATCAAATCTTCTGTTTTCTCAATGATTCCTTGATAATAGGACACTGTTGTAAATGCAAAAAAGATAACCAGCGGAATTGCCCAGCACAGTATCATAAATGCCAATATCTTTTTATTTAATGATTTTGGTCTTTTTCGTGTTTTCATAGCCCCTCCTAATCCCTGCGTCCTTCTTGTTACATTATAGCTGAACCTACGGCAAAAGGGAATGCGTCACGCATTCCCTTTCTCTATCGGCTTATTCCAATTCCAGAAATTTCTCGTAAATATCACAGATTTCTGCCGCTCTCTCTGCATCCGGCATTTCACAAAAGATACGAAGCAATGGTTCCGTTCCCGAAAACCGTGCAATCACCCAGCCTCCATTCTTAAAATAAACCTTGCTTCCATCCAGATAGGAAACTCTCTCAATCTCATCTGCAAGCTCCGGAAGCCGTTTCTGCTCCATCAGTGTCCGCTGCATCTTTTCCTTCTTCTCCTGTGTGAATTTGTAATCACGCTCCTCCATATGAATTTTTCCACACTCTGCGTGAATATCCTCCATAATCTCCGAAAGTTTTTTGCCTGTCACTGCTATCATCTCAACCAAAAGTGCCGCCGCATAGATTCCATCTTTTCCATTGATATGTCCGTGCACCGTCAGCCCACCTGAGGATTCGCCTCCAATAATCGCCCCTGTCTCCTGCATTTTCGCTGAGATGTACTTAAATCCTACCGGAACCTCATAGCAATTTTCCCCAAACTTCTCTGCCACCTTATCCAACATATGTGTCGTTGCAATGTTACGCACTACCGGACCACTCCAGCCCTTAAATTTTACCAGATAGTAATACAGCAGTACAAGAATATCATTTGGATGCAGGAAATTTCCTTTGTCATCAATAACTCCTATGCGGTCCGCATCTCCATCCGTTGCGATTCCAATGTCAAAGTGTCTCTCCACCACATAATTCTGCAGTGAATGAAGTGTTGCCGCAGAAGGAGCCGGAAGCTTGCCTCCAAACAATGTATCATGCCGGTCATGAATTGTCGCCACCTCACAGCGCGCCGTCAGAAGAATTGTTTTTAATGATGTCTCACTTACACCGTACATCGGGTCTAGTGCCACGCGAAGTCCCGCATTGCGGATAGCATCCATATCCACTGCTGCAATGATTGCATCTATGTACTCATTCAACGGATAGATTTCCTTAATCCAGCCACCTTCTTTTCCTTCTTCGTAGCTGACAGCACAGACCTCTCCGTCCTTAATATCTGTAATATAATCTTCCATATCCTTCGTCTGTATCTCATCGGCATCCCGTCCGCCTGCGGTAAATACTTTGATGCCATTGTATATCGCAGGGTTATGGCTGGCCGTAATCATTATTCCATAAGCGAATTCATGTTTCATCACATAATACATAATGAGCGGAGTCGGTGACGATTTATTGATGAGATAGCTCTTGATATGTGCGGCTGCAAACACTTCCGCCACCCATTGCATCGCCTCCTTTGAGAGAAATCTTCTGTCATACCCCATAACGATTCCACGTTCTGTTACACCCTCATTTTTCATTTTGTTGACAAGTCCCTGTGCTAAAAGCTGAATATTCTCCTTGGTAAACTCGTCTCCAATCACAGCTCTCCATCCGCCTGTTCCAAATTTAATCATATCAAAATCCCCTTTCCATTTATCCCATAACAACTGTCACTTTATGCTGTGAACCTGACTGCTGCACCGGAATACAGCTGACCATCTTACCATCTAAGTATATCTCTTTCACACCCTTCATCACTCCATCCGGGTTTTCTACTGAAATATCAAAAATGGCTCCTCTCCACCTGCGGACAACAAAAAATTCGGTCCACTCCGATGGAATACACGGATTAATAGAAAGTTCCTCAAAATCCGGTCTGATACCAAGCATGTATCTGGTCGCTGAGAAATATGCCCAGCCGCCACTTCCTGTCATAAACGGATGACGCGCACGTCCAAACGCCGTATGATCCCTTCCCATGATAAACTGACAGTAAGAATATGGTTCCGATTCACGAATCTCAATCTTGTCATTCTGGTAATATGGACAAAGTGCATTATAGAATTTCATTGCCCGGTCACCTCTGCCAAGCACGCATTCTGCTGCCCATGCCCATGGATTCGGATGGGAGAATATCGAACCATTTTCCTTTAATCCCGGATAAACACGTGTCACAAACCCGATATCATCATCCGGTACTGTATAGGATGGTGCATTCAGCAAAATGCCATACTCTGTAAACAAATATTTGTCCACGCTGTCCATCGCACGCTTGCCTTTTTGAGGGTCAGCCGCACCGGAAAGCACCGCCCACGCATTGGACTCCAAATGCACTTTTCCTTCAGCATCCTCCATGGTTCCGATTTTCTTACCATTACTGGTCACACCACGGATAAACCACTCTTCATCCCACAACTCCTCATTGCAGACTTTATACACATTTTCCTGCATTGCAGTATACTTTTCCACATCTGCGCCACGTTTTAAATACCTTGCCAATTCCAAGAAATTATCAATAGCCCAGTAATGTAAAAAAGATACCAGCGCACTTTCGCCGCCGCCTAAATTCAAGCAATCATTCCAATCTGCGCGCAATCCCTTACAAATACCTGTTGCGCCGACCTGCTCCGCCGAGAAATCCAAGATGCGCATCATATGCTCATAGACGGTTCCCTGACCGCCATCCGCATAAGTAACCATTTCGTCTGCAAATGCAATCTCTCCGGTTTCCTTGATATATCCAATAATGGATGGCACAAGCCAGAGTGCATCATCGGAACAGGCATCCTCAATTCCGTGCACAATATCCGCATTATTTACCGTTGGAATAACCGTTGGAGATTTAAATGGTTTCTTCTTTTCTTTTTCCCTGTTCGGGTCAAACCACTCCGGCTGAAACAGATGAAGTCCATACCCCTTTGTCGTAAGCCCCCGCAGCAATTCCACAATTCTCTGTCTGCATTTTTCCGGGTTGGAATGTGGTATCGTCATGGCATCCTGAGCCGTATCACGATAGCCGAGCCCCGTTCTTCCACCAACTTCAATAAAAGAAGCAAAACGCGAGAACATGATATTGACTTCGGCCTGATAGAGATTCCATGTATTAATCATCGTATTCATGCCCTCATTTGGCGTCTGTATCTGAAGTCGTGAAAACTTATCTTCCCAGTATTCCGCAAGTTGTCGGTACACAGCATCCACATTGCCAAGGTCAGAATATTTCTCCCTAATATTCTTACCATCATCACGATTACCCTCACCCAGCATAAAGATCAGGCGTACTTCTTCTCCCGGTGCCAGAACCAAATCTTTCTGTAGGCTTCCGCAATGGTTATTACCAAGTTCCTCTGAACTGCTGCATCTGCCACATTCCACTGCGATTGGATTATTCTCTGTGCGGTAACTTCCAAGAAATGTATCCCGCAGACAGTCATATCCATCCGGTGTAAAATTACTTGCAAAATACTGATAACCATACTCTTCATAAAATAAATCGTGCTCTATGATACCGTCTTCATAAGACGAACCTGCGCAGTATAAACTCATCTGGAAATTCTGATTGTCAATCATAATGTGATGAAACGAAAATTCCAGATAAGAAAATACTGACATGCGCCGTTCTCTATCTGTCGTATTTTTGATTCTCACATCCCAAAGTTCAACCGTATCATCCATAGGAACAACCAGCGTCTGACTTGCTGTAATACCTTTATAATCACATTCATATGCAGAATAGCTCATGCCATGGCGACAGATGTACTTCGCCTCATCTAACGGCTTTCCTACCGGTTGCCAGGAAATGCTCCAATAATCACCATCCTCGTTATCTCTCAGGTACACATAATGTCCCGGTCTATCCATCGGCACTGCATTGCCGCGAAAACGTGTCACTCTGTGATACTCCGGTGATTGGTAAAACATATAACCGCCTGCTGTATGATTCACAACCACGCACAAATCCTTTACCCCAAGATAATTTGTCCATGAAACCGGCAAATCCACACGGTCAATCACATACTCTCTTTTCTCATTGTCAAAATGTCCGTAGTGCATATACCCACCATCCCCTCTACATTTTTCATTCATCCCCATTATAATTTTCAGGAAATGCAAAAGGTATTGTCAGGTATGGCATAATTTGTATTTTATTGCGGGATTGAGACTGCGCAAAAATAGGGATGCCACACGGCATCCCTACCCATTCATCTTTTTAATTACTTTCAATCTCGTGAACTCCTCACGTTCCTTCTCCTCTAAGTACTCCTGAATCTCCTTCGTCAGTCGCTCATACCTTGGAATCGTGATATTAGACAGTGCATTTGCACGCTTCTGCGTCTTTTTGATATTATACGCAAGACGATAAGCAGAATTTTCAACCTCCGCCAAGCGGATTGTCAGACGTTTTACCTTTTCAAACTGCTGGCAAGTCTCATCTATCGACATTTTCGTATGATAAAAGGAATACGCAGGTTTCACATCTTTCTCTTCATATTCCACCTTCGGAATCTCCGTTCCCATGACGCTTCGACGCTTGATACGGATAGAATCCTCGACAGGCACTCCGAGAGAAATCTGCTCTACCTCATGAATCCCCATCTGGATATTCGCCTTCTGAAGCGCGCGATAGGCATTCGTAAAAGTTGCATCTATCTCCTCCTGAAGGTCTGTCGCTTCCGCAATCAAATCCATCAATTCACGAATCAAAATATTTCGTTTTTTATCCATCAGCTCATACCCCTGCTTGGATAACTCCAGCGAGTTTTTTGCCAATATGAGATTTCCTTTGGTCGGAAATGTATTCGGATCCATATCGTCACCTTCCTGTCATACTTATTCCCAGTATTTTTCCAGTATCTTCGTATCGATTCTGTCTAACTCTTCCTTCGGAAGAATATGAAGCAGACGCCATCCAATGTCTAATGTCTCCTCTATCGTCCGGTTCTCGTCTCTTCCCTGTCCGACAAACTCCTGCTCGAATGCCGTACCAAAACGCAGATAACACTTATCAATCGGTGAAAGTTCATCCTCACCGATAACGCTCGCCAAATCTCTTGCCTCTCCCACTCTCGCGTAGGAAGAAAAGAGCTGGTTTGCTACATCCTGATGGTCCTCACGCGTGTACTGCGCACCGATACCATCCTTCATCAGTCGTGACAGTGACGGCAGCACATTGATTGGCGGATAAATGGTTTTCTGGTGCAGAGCACGCTCTAGTACAATCTGTCCCTCTGTGATATATCCTGTCAAATCCGGAATCGGATGCGTAATATCATCATTTGGCATGGTAAGAATCGGAATCTGCGTCACAGAGCCGCTTGCCCCTTTTACAATTCCTGCACGTTCATAAAGTGCCGCAAGTTCACTGTACAGGTAGCCCGGATAACCCTTTCGGCTCGGAATCTCACCCTTTAAGGAAGATACCTCTCGCATTGCCTCCGCAAAGGATGTCATATCCGTCAAAATAACAAGAATATGCATATTTTTCTCAAAAGCCAGATATTCTGCTGCTGTCAGTGCAACCTTCGGTGTAATCAGACGCTCAACTACCGGGTCATTTGAAAGATTAAGAAACATTGCAACATGGGAACTTGCACCACATTCTTCAAACGTCCTCTTAAAATACTCTGCCACATCATATTTTACGCCCATCGCCGCAAAGACGATTGCAAAATCTTCATCACTGTCCTCGCCAAGGCTCGCCTGCTCAACTATCTGTGCTGCAAGCTCGTCATGCGGCAGTCCGTTTCCCGAAAAAATCGGAAGCTTCTGTCCTCGAATCAGTGTCGTAAGTCCATCGATGGCAGAGATTCCGGTACGGATATAATTTCGCGGATATTCTCTGGTACAAGGATTCATCGGCTGTCCGTTGACATCCCGGTATTCCTCCACTCGAATCGGTCCTAAACCGTCTATCGGCTCTCCAATACCATTGAAAGTTCTGCCTAATATTTCCTCAGACAATCCAATCTCCATCGGCCGACCTGTCAAACGAGTTCTTGTATTGCGAAGTGACATCTCGGATGTACTTTCAAATACCTGTACCACTGCTTTATCATCATTTATCTCTACAATTCGTCCCAGCTTTTTCTGCGCCTGCGAACTATCTCCGTCCGTTTCATTTCCGACAGAGAATTCAACAATCTCATCATAAAAAGCGCCTTCGATTCCCTCCAGAACTACCAAGGGACCCTTGATTTCGCTGAGTCCTAAATATTCTATCGCCATATATCACACTCTCCCATGTTCAGCGAAGATTTCAGAGTGATTTTTTCACTATGAAATCTTCTAATGTGAGCACAAAGTGCTCACTATACTATGCGTTCGTCTCCATCAAATGCTTGTAATATTCTTCAATCATCGCATCATACGCATCAAAACGCTCCAATTCCTTATTTGGAACATCATACTTAATTGAAATAATCTTCTCAAACACATCACTTTCACGCAGTAACGCCATCGGCATATTCCGCTCAATCAACTGTTTTGAACGGTCATACAGATGCAGGATAACCTGCATCATGCGGAGCTGTTTTTCCATCGGTACAAAGGTATCTTCCGCATGGAACGCATTCTGCTGTAAAAATCCCAGACGGATTACACGCGCAATCTCAAGTACCAGCTTCTGGTCATCCGGAAGCACATCACTTCCAATTAATTTTACGATTTCATTCAGACGATTCTCCGTCGTTAAAATATTTAACATCTGATTGCGGCATTCCACAAAATCTGCGCCTACATTCGTCCGGTACCAGTCAGACAAATCACCCACATATTCGGAATAACTGGTCAGCCAGTTGATTGCCGGATAATGTCTCGCATAGGCAAGAGATTTGTCCAACGCCAGAAAACAGCGCACAAACCGCTTGGTATTCTGTGTTACCGGCTCCGAGAAGTCACCGCCCTGCGGTGATACTGCACCGATGATTGTGACACTGCCCTCTGTGCCATTTAAGTTTTCCACATATCCTGCACGCTCATAGAATGCAGACAAACGGGATGCCAGATATGCCGGGAATCCTTCTTCCGCAGGCATCTCCTCCAGACGTCCCGACAATTCTCTAAGTGCCTCTGCCCAACGGGATGTAGAATCCGCCATAATCGCAACATGATATCCCATATCACGATAATATTCTGCAAGCGTAATTCCGGTATAAATGCTTGCCTCACGCGCCGCCACCGGCATATTGGAAGTATTGGCAATCAGCGTTGTCCGATCCATCAAAAGGTTGCCCGTCTTAGGGTCTACCAGTTCGCCAAACTCTTCCAAAACATTCGTCATCTCATTGCCGCGCTCTCCACAGCCGATGTAAATAATGATATCCGCATCACACCATTTCGCAAGCTGATGCTGTGTCATCGTCTTACCTGTTCCAAATCCGCCCGGAAGTGCAGCCGTACCGCCCTTTGCAATCGGGAACAATGTATCTAAGATACGCTGTCCGGTCACAAGTGGACGATCCGCCGGATATCGCTTTGCCACAGGTCTCGGAGTACGAATCGGCCATTTCTGTATCATGGAAAGCGGACAGAGTGTACCATCTTTTCTGCGAATCGTTACCAACTCCTGCTCAATTGTGTAATCTCCATCCGGCTGTACACTCACAACCTCTCCTGCCACACCCGGAGGCAGCATGACCTTATGTGTAATAGACTTCGTCTCCGGCACCTCCGCAATGATACTGCCCTGCGATACCATATCTCCCACATTTACCGTGATATGTGTCTGCCACAATTTCTCTCTGTCCAATGCATCGACACGCGCTCCCTTTGGTATAAACACGCCATGTTCCTTTGCAATCTCCTGCAGCGGTCTTTCAATTCCGTCAAAAATATTATATAAAATACCCGGTGCCAAGGTGACACTGATTGCGCTTCCAGTGCCCTCCACCGGCTCTCCCGGTCTGAGTTCCGAAGTCTCCTCATACACCTGAATTGTTGTCATCTCACAGGTTAATCCGATTACTTCACCTACCAGACGCTTTTCACCAACATATACCATCTCGTTCATCTTATAACCGAGATTTCCTTTTACCGATATGATAGGCCCGTTAATTCCATAAATTTTCCCTGATATACCCATCCTGCGCTCTCATTTCCTTTCCGTGTATTAAAAAGAAAAATGCTCCTTCTCTGTCGCAAATTTAGCATCTAACGACTCATCCACCAGCACATTTTTCTCCGGAATCACAGCCTTGATACCACCACCCAATGAGGTATCGCTGATTTTCCATTCACAGTGAAACTCATTTTTTAACATATCCAGATATTTCTCATCATCCTTATCTAGCGACACAATGACTGCTTTGCCATCTGCAAATGCAACTGCTTTCTGAACCTTTTCCTTTAAGTAAGCAGGATATGCATCACTCTTTCGATAATCATTCAACTTTTCCTGCACCAGCGCAAAGAGTTCTTCCCTTTTCTCTTCCTGCTTGGCGTGATATGTCATTTTCGCTTTTAATATCTCCTCAGAAGCCTCCCTGTTTACTGTCTTACGGAGACGCTCCTTTGCGAGCCGTATTCCTGCTTCCATCGCATTCTGTCGCTTCTTTTCATATTCTTCCAGGCTCTCTTCATAGCTTCCTTTATATTCCTGCAGCATCTTCTCTGCCTGCTCGTTTGCCGCATCAATCGTCGCCTGATAGAAGATATCCATTTTCTCACTAATCTTCATATGCCTTACGCCTTTCGTTATCACAATTTCAGTCCTATTGCCTCATTGACATAGTCTGTGATAAAATTTTTGCTTCGCCCGGTGCCATGGCGATCCGGTATTTCAACAAACAGTGGTACTCTGTGTGCCAGCTTTACTTCATTGACAAGCTCCGGATAATCTCTGCCAAACTTTTCTGTCAGCAGAACAATTCCTATCTCTTTATCCGCCAGCACCTTATCAAGCTCAGCTTTCAGTTCCTCTCGTTCGTGAACAACCACTCCCTCGACACCTGCCAAGCGCATTCCTGTGTATGTATCCACATTATCGCTGATTAAAAACATCTTCATATGCGAATCCCCACTCCATTCTTCTGTGAGTTTATCCCAATATAGAGAAAGAAATCAAAAGTCCATAAAGAGCGATAGACTCTGCCAATGCTACGAAAATCAATGCTTTACCCATGATGCTTGCATCTTCACTGAGTGCTCCGATTGCAGCACTTGCTGCGCTCGCTACTGCAATACCCGCACCGATACAGGAAAAACCTGTGGAAAGTGCTGCTGCAATATAACGCCATCCATCCACAGCTACCGCTGCTGTGCCTGCATCTGCCGCATAGATGTGTCCGCTGAATAAAAGCATGTCAGCTACAACAACCGTTCCAAAGAACAGAAAAATGCCTAGTGCAAGAGCTGCTTTCGTGCTTCCTTCTTTTTTCTTGCCTAATAAATATCCGCCAAATGGAATCCCCATACTCATCACTAAAATTGCCACTAAAATAATCTTTGTTGTCATTGTTATTTTCCTCCGTTTTCTTTTTTCTTAAAAAATGTCATAAATGGTTTACCACTGCCTTTATAGAATCGGCTGAACATCTCGTAATATTCCAGACGCAGCACCTGAATGCCTACAACCAATCCCTCAAGTCCTGTTACCAATATATTTCCCAACACAACAACGAGCATATTCGGACTTCCGCTCTCATATCCCGCAAGTGTAAGAACTACTCCCATCATACCGGCATGACTGAGTGCAAACGCACCAACACGCACGAAAGAAATACTGTTTGTCGCATAGCTTAATACCACATCAAAAAGTTCTACAAACGCTTCCACGAAGAACATTGCCTTGCTGCCCTCCGGGAAAATATGTGATTTATGCTCTACCAGATTAGACAGCGGCTCCTTTAAGAAAATTGCAAGAATCGGCAAGCCCACCAAAACTGCAAGTATTCCGGTTGCCGGCAACGGATGTCCGGTCACATACAGCGCGATACATGCTACCACACCACCGTAGCATAAGATACCCGCCAGACCGCTCTGGTCAAAAA
This sequence comes from uncultured Roseburia sp., assembly GCA_964484605.1. GTDB lineage: Bacteria > Bacillota > Clostridia > Lachnospirales > Lachnospiraceae > Roseburia. The sequence goes on from CAZAGJ010000001.1 coordinate 51,270, forward strand.
GCATTCTGCCCAGTTCCTTTTCGCGGACAGCATTTATAATATTAATCACCATCGCTACAAGGATGAGTCCCATGCCAAACGCCACTGCTATAAAGAGTGTTGTCATGATATTATCCATCGGACGCATCCACACCGGTTCTATCCATTCTTCAAATCCAAAAATACTGCCGTACATAAATCCAAAGAACGTAGACCATACTCCTGCAAGCGAAACAATTGCTGCAAGATTCATCTTCTTTAACTTATAAAGCACAAATCCACCTATCGTTAAGAACAATCCCTGTCCCACATCTCCAAACATTGCTCCAAACATAAATGTGTAGGTAAGTGCAATAAATATCGTCGGGTCGAGTTCATGATAGGACGGCAGTCCATACATCTCCACAAACATCTGGAACGGAGCAAAAATCTTCGGATTTTTCAGCTTCGTCGGAGGCGTAGCACTAATGTTATCTTCGGGATTTTCCAGAAGTACCTGTATCTTTGCATCGGACTTTGTCTCATCGATAAAGCGCGTCGCATCTGCTTTACTCATCCAGCCATACAGGATGTAATATTCCTTATCTGACGGCTCATCGCCGGATGTCCGCGTCTTCGTACACACTGCATATTTTCTGATATCAAAATTATCGCAATAGCTCCGCAGCGACTGATACGCCGCTATCAGGTTTCTCTTCTCTTTTGCAAGAGCTTCATGCAGCTGCTGATACAGCTTCTCCAGCTCTTCTTTGTTGCGCCTGATATGCTCCTCTGCTTCCTGATATGCCGTTTCCGGTGTTCCCTCAAAGGAATCTGGGAGATAAATCCGTTCAAAATGGAAGGACATACACACGGCATCCACTGCGCTCTTATAGAATTCCGGTACAAAATATGCACCCCACACAAAGTTTTCATCGCTGTGGCATTCGTAAAACAGCACATGGTCTGTTTCATAGATATAACGCTCTAATTTCTGATAATAATCTCTGGAAATGCGTCCGAACCGACATGCAATAAAACGGAACTGCAATATTCTGCGGAACTCATAATCCAACTCGCGGAACGGCTCTATCTGGTGCATCAGTTCTTCCAAATCGCGTTCTTCTTCTTTTAGCTTTGCCTGACGTGCGCGCATTTCCTCTGCCTGTGTCCACAGTCTCTCTACTTCTCTGCTCGCCTGTGACGGTTGCATACGCTCCGTTACTTCTTCGCATGGCTCGCACTTTATATACTCCCAAAGCTTTTCTGCTTTCTGAAACGCCTCTTTATACAGGTTCGTCTCTACAAACGGTCTTACATTGGCAAGACTGCTTAAGCTTGTTGTTGCATTTTCAAAATGAATTTCATATTTGCTAAGGTACGCATCCGTAACGCGGTCAATATCTTCCCTCGGTCCCGTGATGTGCAATAGCTCCATTTTTTCAACCACCGCACTAATCCTCCATCCTCTTAAATCTCGGTTTTATCTATGTCAATAATACTAATTCCTGTATCTCTTTTGCCGGAACACGGTATCTTACTCCTTCTAATATGGTCGTCAACCGGTCAATCTCATTTTCTTTTTCATATAGGTAGCAAAGACTCGGCGCTAACGACATTGGATACTTTCTTGAAATCTGTCGGTAAGTTTTCTGCATGATACACCGGAATGTCACTTCATCCCCCATGCTTACCACTGCATCCTTTTCCGTAAAATAAGCAGTCTTTGAAACCAGCTTCACAAATTCCTCCATGCGCTCCGCCTCAAGCATCGCCTTTATCTCTTCCTTTTTCAGGCGATAATGAATCGGTATCATATCTGCATAAGTGTCCGCTTTCGTCCTGTCAAAAAAGCTCTTGGAACGATACATCCACATAATATTCTGCCAGTCAATCTCTGTTCCAAGTATCTGCGTTAAAATTCTCTTCGTATTTGAATCGGCAAGCTTATCCTTCATCTTCCATGCCATACGATAATACAGCACATCCAACGCGACTGCCGCATCCGCATAAGTAAGCCTGTTTGTCTCTGACAGTCTTCGGAACAGTTCCTCATATCTGGTTCCTGCAAGTGCCTGCACGAAACTATTGATATTGTCAGTCTCCGTGACTGCTCTCGTATCAAATCCCGCATGCTGTGCAAAGAAAAGATTTAAGTACTCAAAGCTCTTTCCTTTTTTCCCTAAGTACACACTCTCTAAGCATTCCTTAAGAACACTTATCTCATAGCGAAGGAATATGATTTCCAATCCCTGACGCTGCGTCATATTCGCAAAACGATACAGCTTTCCATAATCTGAATACAGAGAGTCGTCGATTACCGCCTCCACCTGAGCACGATGCGCTATTTCTTCATGGCTCCGGTATATCGCCGCATATCCCTCGTACTCACGCAAAAAGCCAATTATTTCCTCCACGCTTGCACATTCCGAAAGAGCTTCAAGCTGCTCACGTGACAAAATTCTACTGTGCATTGCCTTTGTTTTGGTCACCAGACCGCTATAACTTAATAATTCACCTGCCATTGCTCTCTATCCTCTTAAGGTATTACTGTATAATCCTTTTTAGTATATCCTCTGCTAACGCTTCCTTTTTCTCGGAAAAAACCTGCTCTAAGCGTTCTGCCTGTGCACATGCTTCAGTCTGTGCGGACTCTATCTGCTGTCTGGTATCCTTTCTAAGTTCTTCTTCAAACGCCTTCAGTTCCTCTGCCTGCAAGCGCTCATACTTTTCATCCAGCGCACGTTTTTCTTTTTCATGCTCCTGCATCATCTGGTCTTTTCGGGAGCCGGCATCTGCCAAAATGCACTCCGCTTTTTCTTCTATCTCATTTAGCTTTGTAATAATCTCATTCATTGCCAAGCACCTTCTCTCTCAAACATTCCTTTTGCATTTTAGTACTCTTTTTCTAAATGTAAATGCTTTTTTCAAAATCTGTACGTTATCGTAACACATAATTGAGCATACAAAAAGTCTCCTCAATCCAATACTTACTGTACTAGATTAAGAAGACTTATTCAACACTTAATTACACTTCCGCAACCATCTGTAATCTAGTCGTAATCTCCTGAAGTTCTGTTATAATCGCCATATACATCTCTCGTTCGATTCCAACCGGCGACATATGCGGATTTTCCTGCTTCATACGGTATGCCTGTTTTAACAATGCAAGTTTGTTCTCTTCAAGTTCCCATATCTGCTCTCTGCTCATAACCTCTCCATTCTTAATATGCAGCGCCCGAGGGCTTTGCATATCTTCACAAATCATCCTTGACTACATATATCTTGTGTTCATACCTGTTCCATCATAGCATATGTAGTAGAAAATGTGTCGAGAAGTTCATCGGCATTTTCAACAAATTTTTCTGTCACTTTTGACAGTTTTGTCTATTTACAAAATAATATTTATCTATTTTTTACAACTGTATCAGCATTTCGAGCGCTCCACTTTTCATAATACACTCACCCTGCTCCATAATATGTGCAATCTGTCCGGAATCTGAATAATGCGCCTCATCATACTCCACTGTCCCAAATGCAAATGGTCGCATCTCTTCCTTGGTAAAGCCTGTAAAGTCCAATATCAGATAATACTTATCCTGCATTTTATACAGACTGTTCTTCGGCAGTTTCGCAGGGAAGCAAATCCGGCTCATATGTATCATATCCGAAAGCGTGGCAAATCGCAGTGCGCATACCATCGGCTCCGCTTTGCGTCTTCTAGCGCCATTTCCCCCGGAAGCCGCCTGTCCGCTTTCCATCTGCTGTTCTTTTTTTACTTCCTGCTCTGCGGTTCTTTTTATCTCATCCAAAAGCTCCGGTTCAAACTGGCTCATAATGTGGGACATCGTGTCCATCAAATCCTTGAACGATACTTCCGTATCCGCGCCAAATGTGATTGCCATACTGTGATTCTGCAAAAGCTCTGCTTTTACCATCGGTGAAATATTCTCCATATTCACATGCTCCTGTTCCTCCACCAATTCAATCACCACACGCATGAACTTCTGTGTCGTCTCACTGTCCGAGATAATCTCGTCAATATCGAATCCCAGTTCATGAATCTCATCCTCCGTCAAAGCACAACGGATTTTATTTTCTCCAATACGCTTTATATCCATAGGTATCCTCATATCATCTAATCTGTCATTGTTAATGATACTATTATCCTATGTTTAAAGTCGTTTGTAAAGTACATATTCCGAGTAAAATGCTAGGGAATTCGCAAAAAACTGCCTTTTCTGTTAAAATTGCTTCCTTTCCATCACATGAATGCTGACATTTATTGACACAGCAACAAGCAATACAAGCAGCAGTGCTGCGATTGCTGCAACAGCCCAAATTGATAAGTTTGCCAGCCACTGCAGATTTTCCATCCGAAAACCCCTGAACACTTCTGCTCCTTCCATGATTTTCACAATACCAAACACGCATAAAAATAAAATAACTAATGCCAATCTTCCTTTTTCTGCACCAAATTTAAACTGCAGCGGAAGCACCACACACACAAATACGCACATCACAAACAAAATTATAAGCAGTGTTGCAAACCATTCTCCTGAGAAATCCACCGCACCTGTTACTCCGATATAAATACCTGTCACCAACGAAGAAAACAACCAGCCTGCAACACCCAGGAGGAATCCTATCACGTATTTCTCGACAACATATACCCTCCGGCTTACAGGAAGTGTAAGCAAAAAGGAAAGTCCATGATTCATCTCATCATAACTGAGTGTCGTAATTGTAAAAAATGCGCAGAACATCGTACAATAGCTTACTGAGAACAGGCAGTTATCCCATGCCGAAACAAATAATACCGCCATCACAAAAATGAGCAAAAAGAACACTTTCTGCAGACGTATCAGACGCAAATCCTTCTTCAATAACCCTAACATATCTCTTCTCCCTTCGTCATCATCAAAATCACATCATCTATGCTGCATTTTTCCATCACGATTTCCGGATAGTTCTCCGCATAAAACTGTCTGTCATTCACAAGTAGGCTGTACCCAAACGCCTCCTTCTTCCGACGCAGCAGTGCGCATCTGTCAAGTTCTTCATACTGCTTTTCACTTACCTTGGCAATTCCATACGCGTCCATAAGCGTTCCGGTTTCCTCATGCAGCATAATCTTTCCTGCCTGAATCATATAAATATCATCACAGAATTTCTCTAAGTCTGTTGAAATGTGTGAGCTGATTAACACCGAACGATTATCAGACTCTGCCAGATAATCCTGCAACATTGACAATACTTCCTCTCGCGCCGTAACATCCAGCCCCGCTGTCGGTTCATCTAAAATCAACAGCTCCGCCTCATGGGACATCGCCACTAAAAGCTTTAATTTTGCCTTCATTCCCATCGAAAACTCTTTCACTTTCTTCTTCAGCGGCAGTCCGAATTCCTCACATTTTTTCAAAAATTTCTCTCTCGAAAACTTGCGATACATCCCGTCTAAAATCGATGCAATATCCAAAATTGTAAAATATTCGCTAAATCCGGATTCTGCCAGCACAATTCCCAGTCGTTCCTTATCCTCCGCCGTAATCTCCTTATGCGGTTTTCCAAATAATTCTATGGTTCCTCCATCAATCGATATCAGGTCCAATGCCGCCTTAAATGCAGTACTTTTACCTGCACCGTTTGCTCCAATCAGTCCGGTCACCATGCCCGGCTTCACTTCCATGTTGCACGCCAGTTCAAACGTTCCGTACCGCTTTCTCACATCTACAAATTTCAGCATAACGCTCTCCTTTTCTCAATCTCATTCCCAATCCAGGGCGCTTACTACTTGGCTTCCAGCAGCAGTTCCAGCACTTCCCGAAGCTGCGCATCACTCATACCTCCGCTTCTACCCTTTCGGATTGCCTGCTCCATACATACTTCCACCTCTTTGCGGCATTCCTCCTCCATCAAATCCGGATTCACGCCCAAAATAAAGCTTCCCTTGCCATGCACCGTTGCAATCAGTCCCTCTTCTTCCAGAAAATCATATGCTTTCTTCACAGTCAGTGCGCTGATTTTTAACTCTTTCGCCAGTACCCGCACACTCGGAAGCGGAGCACCTTCTGTCAGTTCCTTTGTTACAATCTGGTGCTTTATCTGCTCCACCAACTGTTCATAAATCGGCTGCATGGATGTGTTGTTAATAATAATCTTCATAAATATAGCTATACCTTTCCTCCACATTTGCGCATAATGCAGAGTTCCTTTCGCAAACAGTATATAACAGTCTATAACTGTTGTCAACTGTTATATGGTGTTTATTGGAATTAAGATCAAAAAAATCCCCCTCAGGCAGATTTCAGGTATTTACCTTATCTGCTTGAGGGGAATTTATTTATTCGCCTAATGCCAAAAATGCGGTTTTAATTGCATTTGCAGCTTTCTCGTCTGCCATAACATACAGCACTACATCGCCTACGTTTTCCACAACAACGCTCTCTGCCTCCACGCATAACCACTTGATTGGATTGGCATTATCTAACAGTAATTGTTTTGCTTCCTCCACATCCTGTTCCGGGGCTAAGCGAAGCAGCACACACTGATACGCAACAGAAGTCATCATCGGTGCGGAATAGACAGAATCTGTATACTCTACATCGGTTGTACCAAGGATATATTCCTCACTCGCCTCATCAATTGCTACCGTCTCATAGTAGTTCATCGCTTCCCGGTGATCCGGTTCCAATTCTGCGTTTTCATAAACCTTTGTCAGAATCTCCTCGCAGCTGCCTTCTAAACTCGCGCTTTTATCTTCTGTATTGCTGCCGCATCCGGCAAACATCGTCACTGTAAGTGCAAGCACTGTCATAGTTGCAATTATTCTTTTTTTCATCTGATTCTCCTAAATAACTATTCACTTTCTTTTGGCAGGTTGAGACTGATATGAACATCATCCAACTGCTTCTGCTCAACAGTTGCAGGTGCCCCCATCATAACATCCATCGCATTCTTATTCATCGGGAACGGAATAATCTCACGGATGCTCTCCTCACCGCAGATCAACATAATCATACGGTCTACGCCCGGTGCAATACCTGCATGTGGTGGTGCTCCGTAGCAGAATGCATTGTACATGGCAGGGAATTTGGCTTTCACATCTTCCTCTCCAAGTCCAACCAGTTCAAATGCCTTAATCATAATCTCCGGGTCATGGTTACGCACTGCACCGGAAGACAATTCTACACCGTTACATACCAAGTCATACTGGTATGCAAGAATCGATAACGGCTCCTCATTCTTCAACGCTTCCATACCGCCCTGTGGCATAGAGAATGGATTGTGGCAGAATTCCAATTCGCCGGACTCCTCACCAATCTCGTACATCGGGAAGTCTACAATCCAACAGAACTCATAGCAGTCCTGCTTCATATGCTTCTCACTTGCCGCGCCGAGAAGCTTACGAAGAACACCCGCGGTCTTCTGCGCCGTAAGCTTTTTACCGGCGGTCAAGCCGACAAAATCACCTGCTTTCAGGCCAAGTGCCTCGATGACTGCATCCTTTCTATCCTGTAAGAACTTAGAGATACCTCCAACAAGTTCTCCGTTTTCATCTAACTTAAACCAATATGCTTTGTTGGCAGTTGTCATCTCAACCTCTGCACAGATAGCATCAATCTGCTTACGTGTAGCAGTAAATTCATCCACAACGATTGCTTTTACTGTCTGACCCTCAAATGGTCCAAATCCGCAGTCTGCCATCACCTCTGTCGCATCTGAAAGTACTAAGTCAATACGAAGGTCCGGCTTGTCACTGCCGTACTTATCCATCGCCTCAAGGTAAGGAATTCTCACAAACGGAGCCTTAGAAGCATTCTTGTATACACCATACTTCTCAAATACCGGAGGCAATACTTCTTCTACTACCGCAAATACATCTTCCTGAGATGCAAATGCCATCTCCATATCAAGCTGATAGAACTCGCCCGGAGAACGGTCTGCTCTCGCATCCTCGTCACGGAAACAAGGTGCAATCTGGAAATAACGGTCAAATCCGGATGCCATCAAAATCTGTTTAAACTGCTGTGGTGCCTGTGGCAGCGCATAGAATTTGCCCGGATGATTTCTCGCCGGAACAAGGTAGTCTCTGGCTCCTTCCGGTGAGGAACAGGTCAAAATCGGAGTGGTAATCTCCATGAAATCAAGTTCGTTCATCTTCTGGCGAAGCTCTGCAACAATTTTGCTTCTCAGCACAATCTTGCTCTTAACAGCCGGATTTCTCAAATCCAGATAGCGGTATTTGAGTCTGGCGTTCTCGTCCGCCTCCTTGGACTGGTTAATCTCAAATGGAAGTGCATTGTAGATACACTTTCCGAGAATCTCGATTTTCTCCGGAACAACCTCAATCTCTCCGGTTGGAAGTTCTGCATTCTTGCTGGAACGCTCTCTGACGATACCCTCAATAGAAAGTGTGGATTCCTTATTCACACCGTCTAACTGCTGCATCATCTCTTCTGTCTCAACGACAATCTGTGTCGTGCCGTAAAAATCTCTCAGAATAAGAAATCCTAAATTTTTGCTGACTTTACGGATATTTTCATACCATCCAACGATGGTTACTTTTTTTCCTGCATCGGAAAGTCGTAACTCACCACAGTTGTGTGTTCTTGACTGAATCATTTTTCTACTCCTTTTGTATACACTTAATTATTAAAGAATTCCACGATGTCGGAGACTTTGTCGCCAGTAGTTTTCACTCCTAGTTGTTAAAAAACTCGACAATGTCGGAGACTTCGTGGCTAGTAGTTTTCACCCCTAGTTGTTAAAGAATTCCACGATGTCTCTGTATCCCTCTGCAAGCAGTTTTTCCTTCTGGAACTTCTTGTTCTTGTTCATGCGAACAACCAGCACCTGCTTACCTGCCTGACGCTCTTCCTGTGCTTTCACAATCACTTCTGCCAGTTTATCTGTCGGATAATTCTTCTCAACCAGATAAGCTACCTTTGCGCGCTGCATCGGAACTGTAAATCCACTTTCCATCAGAAGAAGGATAATTCTTTCAAATCCGATAGAGAACCCACAGGCAGGAACATCATTTCCCGTAAACTTGCCTACCATCTTGTCATAGCGTCCACCGCCGCCGCAGGCTGCGCCAAGCTCCGGCATTGCGATTTCAAAAATAGTTCCTGTGTAATAACTCATACCACGGACTAATGTCGGGTCAAATACAAGCTTAAAGTCCGCACTCTTGGCAGCATCCACACTCTCGATAATCTCAAGCAGGTTCTGCTCCACCTCAGGTTCCAGGAAGCCCTGCAATTCTGACGCGAGATATTTGATACCATTGTCAGCATTCTCTACACCTTTGAAAAGTCCCAAGTACTTATCGATGGACTCCTTAGCATAGCCCTCTTTGGCAAGTTCCTCAGCCACTCCGTCCAAACCAATCTTGTCCATCTTATCTAAGATAATGAATACTGTGTCAAACTCTTCCTCCGCGAAGCCACTGTATGCCGCCATCGCCTTTAAGATACGGCGCTCATTGATACGAATCTCAAAGTTTTTAAATCCAAGGCGGCCAATGGTTGTCGTTGTTGCAAGAATCAGCTCGATTTCTGCCAGATTGCTCGGTTCACCGATAATATCTATGTCGCACTGCATAAACTGACGATAACGTCCCCTCTGCGGACGATCTGCGCGCCATACATTTCCCATCTGAATTGCCTTAAACGGAGAAGGCAACTCATTGGCATTGTTCGCGTAATAACGCACCAGCGGCACGGTCAGGTCATAACGCATACCAAAATCTACCAAGTCTGCCTCTTCTTTTGCCTCATCAATCTTAAGCTTCTCTCCTCGCTTCATCACCTTGAAGATAAGCTTCTCATTCTCTCCACCCTGCTTATTACTCAGGTTTGCAATATTCTCCATGCAAGGTGTCTCAATCGGAGTAAAACCAAAACTGCGATAAGTGTCTCTGATTACCTGCTGCACATAATCACGAATCTGCATCTCCTCCGGTAAAATATCCTTCATGCCGTTTACCGGCTTCTTGCTTAATGCCATGAAATCTCCTCCATCTTTCTTATCTTTCTCTCAATCATCTCATCTATACGTTTCAGATAATTTTCTACATCTTTTACATTTTCGACGCGCTCTATGCGTACCGGATACGCCTCTGCGGAAGTCTCTGCTGCATTCGCTTTCTCATGCATAACAAACTTCGTTGTCGCACCTGCGCCAAGTGCCATTATAGTCTGTTTTTCTTCCATAATCAAGATGTTATAAACTCCGGCTTTTTCCTTTGCCGCATAGCCGACATTCTCAAGATTTCCCGCCATACTCTTCTGGCGATACAGATAATAAGGCGTGAGTCCCATCTTCTTTGCATATTCTGCTGTCAAATCCATATGCTCCTGTGTGTTGACCATCTTATAATCCTTATAGTCATCCTTGAACATATTCAAGCGGGCTGCGCGCTTCAACGCCAGCGAGTGTACGGTTATATTATCTGGATTTAACTTTTCAAGCTGTTCCATCGTCTGACGGACATCCTCTATATCCTCTCCCGGAAGTCCCATAATGAGGTCCATGTTGATGTTGTCAAAGCCAAGTTCCCTTGCCATCTCAAAGCTTTCAATCGTCTGCGCCACTGTATGATGACGGCCAATCAACTTCAAAGTATCATCCTTCATCGTCTGTGGGTTGATGGAGATACGGGAAATGTCATGCTTACGCAACACTCCTAACTTTTCTCGGGTAATGCTGTCCGGTCTGCCTGCCTCCACTGTAAATTCTATGCAATCTGATAAATCAAAACTGCATTTAATTTTACGAATTAATCTATCCAACTGGTATGGTTCTAATGTCGTCGGTGTACCGCCACCAATATATATGGAATTCAAATGCTTCTTTGCAAACTTTACAGCCACAAAGTCAATCTCTTTCTCGAGTGCATCCAGATACTCATCTACACGCTTTCTCCATGTCGCAAGCGGATAGGAAGTAAAGGAGCAATACAGACACGTGGTCGGGCAGAATGGAATACCAATGTATAGGCTGTACCCATTCTCGTAATTAATCTTGGATAAGAGCGCCAGTTCCCTCTCTGCAATGTCGATGGACAGTTGAATCTTCTCATCTGATGCAAAATAGGTTTCTTTCATATAAGAGGCAATCTCTTCCCTGCTCTTGCCCTCTTCCAAAAACTTCATCGGTATCTTTGTCGGACGGATGCCGGTAAGCGTTCCCCACGGAAGCTCTTTTCCGGTATGTTCGACAAGCATTTCATATAAGTTCTTTTTCAGAAGATTCTTCGCCTCGGCGCGGTCTGTGAAATCCACCGCAAATTCTCTGCCCGGAAGTTCCATCGTCCGAGCAGGAATCAGTGATTTCTCATCCGCCGCATCATATTCATACTCCCACCATGCAATGCGAATGCTATCCTCCAGATACTCCAGCTTCATATTCCAGATACAGCGCTCAACATATGCTTTATTCTCCGCCGTTACGCTGACATCCAGCTTTGGATAAAATGCCTTTATCAGAGAATGAATATCATACTCAAACTGCGGTTCGTTTAAATCTACTATTATTATCATAATTATCTCTCTCTACAAAAATGGGTTGTACATGCGTTCTGTGCCAATACTGGTAATCTCGTTATGTCCCGGATATACTGTCACATTATCCGGCAGAGTCATCAGCTTTTCCGTGATGCCACGAAGCAGGTCAGCGGCACTTCCCTTTTCAAAATCGGTACGTCCTACTGAGCCACAGAACAACGTATCTCCGCAGAAAACCGCATCATGATACGGGAAGTAGTAGCAGCAGCCACCTACGGTATGTCCCGGTATATGAAACACACGGATATGAAATCCCGCAAGGTCTATCTCCTGCTCATCCTTCAGGTAATGGTCAGCATGATAAGCACGCATTCTGCTCCTGCCCTCCCAGTGGCTTAAGTTCAACGCTATATTCTCAAGTGTCTCCTTCTCATGTTCTTCTGCATATATCTCAATTCCAAACTGCTCTGCCACCTCATCCGCACAAGATGCGTGATCAAAGTGTCCATGTGTGAGCAAAATTGCAACTGGATTTAACTTTTCACCACTCACCGCAGCGATGATTCTGTCTGCCTCTCCGCCCGGATCAACAATCAATGTTTCTTTTGTATCTTCATTTATCACTAAATAGCAATTCGTCTGAACAGAACCTACTACATACTGTTCCACTTTTAACGGTGCCATAATTACCTCCCTCATTTACAAGCAGATTGTCAGGAATCACCTGTCTGACCCCTGACAATCACAGTACTTCTTATCAACCTGTCGTTCTCTCTATATCAATTACACTCTCAATCAGCCGCAGCTTATCAACCAAACTGTTTAATTCTTCTCTTCCCTTGGTATTGAATGAAATATCAATGGTTGCCACGCCCTGTTTACTGGTCTTAGAGTTAATCGCCTTAATATCAATCTCACGCTCCGTAAATACACGTGTAATATCCACCAGCAAACCGGTACGGTTCGTGCCGTAAATCTTGACTGCCGCGCGGTAGGAACTGTTTCCTTCCAGTTCGCCATCCTGCTGCCACTCCGCATCTATCAGACGCTCACGCTCCATCTCTGAAAGGTTAATCATATTGACACAATCGGTACGGTGAATCGATACTCCTCGTCCTCTAGTGACAAAGCCGACAATCTCGTCTCCCGGCACCGGATTACAGCATTTAGAAAAATGTACCGCCACATCATAGAGTCCCTTGACTATGATACCGCTCTTTGAACGCTTCTCCGGAGCTTTTTCCTTGTTGTCAGAAGTAATCGCCTCTAATACTTCCTCATCGGTAATTCTTGTCAAATGGTCTTTCTTGTACTCTTCGTACATACGATTGACAATCTGACCTTCTTTAAGTCCGCCATGTCCAATTGTCGCCAGACAGGAATTCCAGTCATGGAATCCGTATTTGCGCATAATCTTGCTCTGGTACTCCGGCTTATTGATATCCGAGAAATTAATTCCTTTGGACTTTGCAGATGCCACCAGAAGCTCCTTGCCCTTGATGATATTCTCTTCTTTTAACTCGCTGCGGAACCACTGGTTAATCTTGTTCTTCGCCTGCGCACTCTTAACCACATTAAGCCAATCACGGCTCGGCCCTCTGGAATTCTGCGAGGTCAGTATCTCAATACGGTCACCATTCTGAATCACGTAATCAATCGGAACCAGCTTGCCGTTTACCTTGGCGCCAACCATCTTATTGCCGACTGCCGAATGTATCGAATATGCAAAATCAATCGGCGTAGAGCCATTTGGCAGATTCTTAACATCTCCTGTCGGTGTAAAGCAGAACACTGCATCTGAAAACAAATCCAAATCACTCTTTAACAGGCTCATGAATTCCTTGTTATCAGACATGTCTCTCTGCCATTCAAGAATCTGACGAAGCCAGCTTAACTTTTCCTCCTCGGACACCGTCATTGACATCGTCGACCCACCGTTGTTGTTGACTTCCTTATATTTCCAATGCGCCGCTATACCATATTCCGCGGTACGATGCATCTCATAGGTGCGAATCTGAATCTCAAACGGCTGTCCGGTGCTTCCAATCAGTGTCGTATGCAGCGACTGATACATATTCGGCTTCGGTGTCGCAATATAGTCCTTAAACCGTCCCGGAATCGGTGTATACTTCTCATGCATAACGCCCAGTGCCGCATAGCAGTCTTTTACCGAATCTACAATGATACGAATTGCAAACAAATCATATATCTGATCCAAGGTCTTATCCTGATTCACCATTTTCTTATAAATGCTGAAAAAGTGCTTTGCACGTCCGTCAATCTGTGCCGGTATTTCCGCCTCATCGATATGGGCGCGCACTTCTTCTACCAGCCCCTGAATATAGTTTTCACGGACACTCTTGCGCTGATTAATCTGCCTTACCAAATCATAGTATGCTTCCGGCTGCAGATATTTTAAAGACAAATCGTCCAGTTCAATCTTAATCTTGGAAATACCCAGACGCTGTGCCAGCGGACAATAAATCTCCTGTGTCTCACGTGCAATACGAATCTGTCCTTCCGGCGACTGATACTTCAAGGTTCGCATATTGTGAAGGCGGTCAGCCAGCTTAATCATAATAACGCGAATATCCTTTGCCATCGCAAGAAACATCTTTCGCAGATTCTCTGCCTGCATTTCAAGACGCTCTGCAGACTTGTCCTTTTCATTTGCAATATTATCCGTCAAATGGAGATGCTGCAGCTTCGTCACGCCATCCACAAGCAAAAGTACCTCTTCGCTGAACTCCTCCGCAATCTCCTGCTCCGTCATAATCGTATCCTCTAATACATCATGAAGCAGCCCTGCAACAATTGTCTCCTTATCAAGCTCTAATTCTGCAAGAATGATTGCAACGCAAAGAGGATGTATAATATAAGGTTCACCAGATTTACGCACCTGCCCCTCATGTGCTTTTTCTGCAATCCGGTACGCTTTCTCAATCTGTGAAATATCCGTAGACGGATGATATTTACGCACGCTGGCAATCAACTCTTCATACAGTTTTTCCGGGCTTTCAAAGTCCTTCGTCTGTTTGATTACATTTTCATCTTCTCTTGCCTTTTTCTCAATCTCTTCCAAGCTTTTTTCCTCTGAAGAAACACCTGCCATGCGCGTCACCCACTTTATCCATCATATTTTATATATTTCACTATTATATTTTATTTCCTTATAAAATGCAATAAAAAAAGACCGCATTTCCGCGGTCTTACGCGTGTTTTTACGCTAAAATCTGCAAACATACTTTTTCAAATGTCTTTCTCCTATTGCAACTATGCTTTCCAAAACAAATCCCAATTTTCGGGCAAACTGCTCCGACACACAATTCCCCTCTTCAATCAGACAGCAAACTGATGTCTGCTCCAGCTCCTTATGTGCATACTTTAAGATTGCTCTGCAAACCTCTGTCGCATAACCCTGCCGCTGATATGGTACCCCAATCGCATAACCGAGTTCCATCTCTCCCTCAAGTTCCTCTCTATGCTCTAATCCTGCACGCCCGATTAATTTCCCCGTCTTCCTGTCGCACACAATCCACATACCATATCCGTAAAAGCCGTACATATTCCGGATATACGCCGCCTGATACTCCTTTTCCTCCTCATATGAATAAAGCGGCTCGATATAGTCCGTCATCCCTTCACCTGCGTATAGTTCAAACAAATCATCCAGATACTCCATCGAAAATTCCTTCACCACACATCGTTCTGTCGTAAGAATTGTCCATGGAAGATTGTGATGGCGTTCATAGACATGTGTCAAAAATTCCAAATCTATCTCTTCAAATCCCTCTGTCCACATATCTGTGTTCGGACACATCGGTATTTCGCAATCTTCTTCATTATCTGTGCAATCCAAACAATTATTACGTGCACAAACTCTGCTCTGTAAATATCCCAATGTCGCCATATTACAGTCGATTGCCTTCTGTAATTGTGCGTAATCACCGGAGATAAACAGACTTTCTTCTGCCGGAAATTGGAATAAAGATGCGTCTGTCTCCAGATGCTCGCCCGCATCCGCAAGGCTTATCAGATTCACACCTTTCTCCGCCGTCTTATCTGCCAGCAGATTTTCTTCCAGAAAGCTTCTCTGGCGCCCGCGCAGTTCTCCAATTATTATATAATTTAGTTTTAATTTTCTATTTTTCTTCGCATTCATGCAAGCATTTCCTTAATTTTGTAAATTTCGCTTTCTACTCCCAGAAAATTTCATCCAACGTCTTATCCAGCACTTTACATATATCAATACACAAACGAATCGTTGGATTGTAGTCTCCTTTTTCTATCGCATTAATCGTCTGTCTGGAGACTCCCACTGCCTCCGCCAATGCCTGCTGCGACATGTCCTTCGCTGCACGCGCTGATTTCAAACGTAAATTCTTCATCTGTCACCTCTATTTCTGTTGTCATTCTCACTCCGGCTCATTAATTTACACTTACTCACACGCACACACACTCGTGCTCTTTATTCACACTCCTCAGTTTCATCACGGTTCATACGATTCCGTATAAAATATGTAATCAAAAGTACTGCGCAAACCACTCCCAAAAATAAGTTTGCACTTCTCACCGTCAGTTTTCCATCTTCTATAAGCCTATCCTGTTCCATGTTGGTTAGTCCTAGCAGAATCTGTGTTGCCGCTGAAAATCCCAAAATCGTATATACTGCAATCGGGGTCTGACTGAGAGAGGCATATGCCTCCTTCCAGATACAGTACACGCCAAATACCGCAAGTCCTAAACATGCACCAATAAAATATCCGACAAACGGGTCACACCATGTTGATGCTCCGTCTATAACCGTTGCTCCATAAAGCAGATTATATAAGAGAATCGTAAAGAATCCATACTTAAATCCCCTGCCTCGCTCAAGTTCCTGTCGTTCATCAAATTCACAGCTTTTTCCCTGTTTCTTCTTCTTAGCCCATACAAGTCCCACAACAACCATTCCGCAGCCAATACCCATCATATATCCGCTTGCCTCTGTCATAATGTCATCCTCCTCATCTTCTCACATTCTTCCTATTTCTTATTGTTCCGTTTACTAATGTTTCTGCACATGTGTTAATTGTATTGTAGTACTCCGTTTACTTTTTGTCAAATATATTTTACTTTTTGTCATGAGATATACCTTCATATATTTGTTTTTTCACGTTTTGCTTTACGAAGATGGATTTTTTCGGTACAATACTTGCTGTGCATACCTATGCACCGTAGATTTCATGGGAATCACTTTTCAGCACTTGTATTTCCATGAGCAAATAAGAAGACCGCCGGAAAACGGTCAGAAAGAGGTATGAAATGGCAAATCCAATCGTTACATTTGAAATGGAAAACGGCGATATCATGAAAGCAGAGCTTTATCCTGAAATCGCACCAAATACGGTAAATAACTTTATTTCTTTAATCAACAAAGGCTTTTATAACGGATTAATTTTCCACCGTGTCATCAACGGATTCATGATTCAGGGCGGATGCCCGGACGGAACCGGTATGGGTGGTCCTGGTTACCAGATTCCCGGCGAGTTCTCCCACAACGGCTTTCAGAATGACTTAAAGCACACAGAGGGCGTTCTCTCCATGGCAAGAGCTATGCATCCGGATTCAGCAGGAAGCCAGTTCTTCATCATGCACAAGAACTCTCCACACTTAGATGGTGAGTATGCTGCTTTCGGTAAGATTACAGCGGGCATGGATATCGTAAATAAGATTGCTGAGACAACCACAGATTACAGTGACAGACCAGTTGTGCCACAGGTTATGAAAGCTGTAACAGTTGAGACATTCGGTGTAGAGTATCCGGAACCAAGCAAAAATTAATTCAAGATTCTATTATTCTGCAATAGGCATTTATTTCCTGTTGTACAAAAAGCGCTTGCCACATCAAAGTGTGACAAGCGTTTTTCATTTTTAGTGTATGTGTCAAAGCATATGTTCGTGCATATCTTACAACGTCTTTATTTCACCGGCACTAATTTCTCTTTACCACCCATATATGGACGAAGAGCAACCGGAACATTTACACTGCCGTCTTCGTTCAGATTGTTCTCTAAGAACGCAATCAACATTCTAGGCGGAGCAACTACAGTATTGTTCAATGTATGTGCAAAGTATTTATTGCCATCCTTGCTCTTCACGCGGATTTTCAATCTTCTGGCCTGTGCATCACCTAAGTTTGAACAGCTTCCTACCTCGAAATACTTCTTCTGTCTTGGAGACCATGCCTCCACATCGCAGGACTTCACCTTTAAATCTGCCAAATCGCCGGAACAGCACTCTAAGGTACGAACCGGAATATCAAGGCTTCTGAATAAGTCTACGGTATTCTGCCACAGTTTGTCATAGTACATCTTAGACTCTTCCGGTTTGCAGACTACAATCATCTCCTGCTTCTCAAACTGATGAATACGGTATACACCGCGCTCCTCGATTCCATGCGCACCTTTTTCCTTACGGAAGCATGGAGAATAAGAAGTTAATGTATAAGGAAGGCTCTCCTCCTCATTCATCGTATCGATAAACTTACCAATCATGGAGTGCTCAGAAGTACCGATTAAGTAGAGGTCTTCGCCCTCAATCTTATACATCATGGCATCCATCTCATCAAAGCTCATAACACCTGTTACCACATTGCTGCGAATCATAAATGGAGGAATAACATAAGTAAATCCTCTGTCAATCATGAAATCTCTCGCATAGGAAATCACTGCGGAATGAAGTCTCGCAATATCTCCCATCAAGTAGTAGAAACCATTTCCCGCAACTTTTCCGGCAGCCTCCATGTCAATTCCGTTGAAGCGCTCCATAATCTCTGTGTGATATGGAATCTCAAAATCAGGTACAACCGGCTCGCCAAACTTTTCAATCTCCACATTGCAGGAATCATCCTTACCGATTGGTACAGACGGGTCAATGATGTTTGGAATTGTCATCATAATCTTGGTTACTTTTTCCTGTAGCTCTTTTTCCTTCTCCTCTAACTCAGCAAGACGCGCTGCACCCTCAGCAACCTGTGCCTTTACTGCCTCAGCTTCTTCCTTCTTGCCCTGTGCCATCAACTTGCCGATTTCCTTAGAAAGCTGATTTCTCTTCGCACGAAGGTCGTCTGCTTCCTGCTGTGTTTTTCTTGCTTCTGCATCAAGCTCGATAACTTCGTCAACCAATGGTAATTTGTGGTCCTGAAATTTCTTTTTGATGTTCTCTTTGACTACATCCGGATTCTCTCTTACAAATCTTAAATCAAGCATGTTCTCCTCTTTCTGCGGGACTCTTCCCACACATTATTTTGGTATACATAAAAAGCGTTAAACGCCCATACGGCACTGCAACTCAATAAGTTTTTCCAGAAACAAAAAACCTCTCGTCCCGTGCCATCTCATCAGTTTCCTGATGTCTGCACTGGGACGAAAGGTTATCTCTTCCGCGTTGCCACCCATATTGCCGCCATAAGCGACCTCTCAAAACGTATGATAAAGGATACGAACCTCGCGGTTTTCACCGCCGACTCGAAAAGTGGAAAGACTCTATCCTGTACCGGTTCGCACCACACACCGGCTCTCTGAAACAGTGTTTGAATCGTAGCTTTTGTCATAGTCGTGTTTCTTAATAATGTATACCCATTTTACCCCGTCTATTCTTTTTTGTAAAGAATTTTCTTGTTTCTCCGATAGTGTTTCTCCGATAGCGTTCTTTTATTTCATGTATTATTCGTAATTATTTTATTTTCGGCGTATACACCACAAAGGTATACGTTCCATCTCCATTTATCGTCAGAGTATCTATTCGCAAATCTGATATTCCATCCGAATAGCTATAGCCTATGATATTAATTGCACCGGCTGACATATCAGGAAATACGTCATCCACACTGAAGCTGCCTTCTCCCCCTGTTCCGTCTTCCAGCTCATAAGATAAAAGAATTGTGCCATCTTCATTTGCAGTACAAATCTGTCTTGTCGACTCAATTGACCGGGCATATTCATTAATATTTTCGGATGTCAGCTTTGATATAAACTCATCTACACTCAAAGCAGCTGCATTCATTTCCACACTATTATCCTCGAAGGAATCCGGCTCATCCATACTCTCCAGATATGCCTTTGCTGCCTCTGAATCTGCTTTGTCCGTATCAAGAGGAAGTTTGAAGAGTGCATTTAATCCCCCATATCCTTCATTACGTGTTATTTTTCCTGTTTCTTCGTCAAAATCATATGCATTTACGTCATAAAAAGTACCGGAGTTTATACCAACATAGATTTCCCTGTCCGCAAACATTTCTATATTATGCATTTCAATTAATCGATACTGAACACCATCTCTTACAAATTCGCTGTAGCCGCCTCCCATGCTCATAATGTTATATTTCACGGGATTCAAGCCCTGTACATAGTGGGAAGCCAAAAATGTCTCTTTTCCATATTCCTCTGAACTGGTATCCGGCATTGGTGTTCCGTCTGCATGTTCTATGGCAAGCACCGTATATATTTTATCAGCCTCCACCTCATTATTTTCATCACATGACAGGAAATTGCTTATATTTTCTCCTGCTACACTTCCTAACAGGGTAACTCGATAACCGCCTCCCTCTTGTGTTTCATTCACATAGATTGCAGCCTCGCTCAAAAATGCCTGTTCCAGCTTATTATCCGCTAACTCTACTGCTACATCCTTGGGACTCAGATAACGGTATGCCGCTACTGCTGTCACGGAACCCATTACAAGCACACACGCTGCAAAGCACGCTGCTACTGATAGCTTTTTCTTTTGATACTTATTTCTCATAAAATTCTTCTCCTTTGTTTTTGCGAGAATCTGATTATTCAATTTTTTAGCGGGCACATCCATCGGAGTCAGTGCTGTTTTTAACAGTTCATCCATACTATTTTTCATAATGAATATCCTCCAATTTTTGTTTTAAGATTTTTTTTGCTCTATGTATTCTGCTCTTTATCGTACCTTCTGACAGATTGAGTATCTTTGAAATATCTGCTATTGCCAAATCTTCCATATAAAAAAGCAATATTGGAATTTTATATTTGTCCGAAAGCATCTCCACAGCCTGTCGTACCATCTGACATTCTTCCTTAGCAAGAATCATTTCCTCTGTCATCTGCTCCTTAGACGGAACTTCTGTTATTTCCTCATCCCAAACAGTTCCAATACCGATGATTCTTTGTCGGACAGACAGCTTACGTTTATAATTACGATACAGATTCACTGCAACTGACATTAAAAAGCTCTTTGGATTTTTCTCTATTACTACATCATCTTGCAGTTCATAGGCTTTCACAAAAGTGTCCTGATACAGATCATCTGCATCCTGCGTATTATGTGTGATAGAACGACAGAACGAATACAAATCTTTTCCGTATTGTTGAATATAACTTTCCAGTTCTCCCTGATTCACTCTTAACCTCCAGTAATCCTGAACGTTCTCATGATAACGCCCAAAGAATAGGATATCCTATTGTAAGGAATTTGTTCCTTTCACTTATATAGGGTAATAACATAAATAAAAGTTGCATTTTTTTAAATTGCTTATTATATCTACTTTCGTGCAGAACGCCTTACTCTAATTGAATCTTCTAATATCATTTTTAACCTCTGCTTTCTTTATGCAATTTTCAAAAAACGCTATTGCACCTTCTATTTCTGACTGGTTTGGATGCATCTTATTCATACCTCCGATTATTTTAAATGGGCCATATGTATTAAACCCCTTGCATCCATATGTTCCCATAACATTGCACCCTTTTTTTATTGCTATTTGCTTTATATTTTCCGAAAAATCCTTACTGTTATTTGCACAGGTATATAGGAAAAATACTTGTTTTCCAGTCGGTAATTTTTCTTGTGCACAAGCCGTAATTCTCTCATAGAATCTACTAAAGGATTTTCCTGATGCAAAACCAATGAAATCATATTCTTCTAAATGAATTTCCTTTTGGATTGAGATGTCAACTGTGACTATTTCGTGCTTTTCTGCAATGGCATCAACGAACTTCTTTATGTTTCCATGATGTGTTGATTCATAAATAATAATTGTTTTCATATATTTATTCCTTTCTTTGAATGAATTTCATTCATTTGTAATGTATTAAAAAGTTCTAGTTTATCACTAGGACTTTTTAATACCTCTAATAAATTCCAATAGAGTTTCCTGCATCATTTTATTCTTGTATTCATTTGGAATACTATCATTCATCAGGATTCCCATTTGTCCAAATACTATAAAATGCGCCATCCCAAGAGGATTGTCTATTACCAGTTTATCCTGCTTCTTTGATTCTTCTAAAAACCTTGCAACATGTGGAACCAGCTTACTACCTACTGCTATTGAAAGTTCATTATGCATTTTATCACTGCCAGCTCCCTGATGAAATATTGCATATAATTCCGCTTCCCCCTGTTCAGCTTTAGCAAAATCACCTACTGCACCGCAATAAGATTTAATAATTTCCTCTATTGTCTTTTCCTGAAAATCCCACTCTTGAATATGCTCCCTGACAATATAATCTGCATACCTATCTAATGCCACGTCATATATTTCTTCTTTTGATTTAAAATATCGATAACATAGCCCTTGTGAAATATTCATTTCTTTTGCAATATCAGAAATAGATGTTTTATCATACCCTTTACGTGCAAATACCGCGATAGCAGTTTCTAATATTTCTTGTTTTCTTTCTTCTGGTTCTTTAACTACTCTCATCTCATACGAATCTCCTTAAGACGAATCATAGCACAATTCACCTTTTGTGTCAATGAATGATATTCATTCACAGCTAACTATTCAAACTCTCGTAATTGAATCAGCTCTTTTCTCTTATATTATCTTACTTTTAGTGCAACCTTTCCTTTAGGCAATTCCATAATATTTCTTCTCTTCTCCTTTAATCTCAGCCAACAAGACTCCAACAGATTTATTGTCTGCATATGCTGCAAAAATCTGTGTTGCACGATTGATTTCAAGATACCAGAAATATCTGCCATAGGCATTAAGCAGAAATTGATTATCCATGTACCAATCAAAATGCATACCTTTAATTGCAAACTGAATTGCCTTTTTATAATCTTCTTTTCATATATCCTTAATTTCGATTTTCAAAATCTTACCTCATTAAATCCCGCTTTATCCGATTCTAAAAAATGTGTTCAAACCACTCCGCAACCTGCTTGGCTCTTTTCGCCCACGTGTGCATATCTAGTACTTTCTCCCTGCCACAAGACACAATATCTTGCATTTTGGTTTCATCCTGCAATAAATCCTTCAATTTAGCAGGCAATTCATCCAGATGCTCCAAATCGTAGTAACAAATCCCATCTCCCTCTTTCAGTTGTTCACAGAGGTATCTGCTCGTATCTGACAGGCAGACTGCACCGTTTAGAATGGAGTTAAACACGCGGTCATGCGCGCCGTCCTTAAACCACGGCATCACATTTACAGATACCTTAGACTGCTGTATCATCCGAAGGCAGGTAAGCGAATCTGTCTGTGGATGAATACAGAGATTCTCCGGATGCACGACATCCTCAAGCTCATCCCAGCCCTTGCCTACAACATCCACCTTGATACCCGCATTTACCAGTGTGCGCACAACTTCGCCTCTCCAATAATTTCTCACATACAGGTCAATAAAAATCATCTTGGACAACGCAATCCGAAGCTGGTCGTCGGGCTCTTTCCCCATCTCACGCTCACAATGTTCCAGCGCCACATCCTCTACCGTCCGGTGAGGATGCTTAAGCAGGTCGTCAATAATTCCTCGGTAAAATGCAGCATATTCATCATTAATCCAGTTTATATATGGCTCAAAAAATGAAATCCTGGTATAATTTCCCGTCAAAATCACGTCATACTTCTTCTTTTGTGCCAGAATCTCACTTTCTTTTCCGTTTTTTTTATTCGCGGTATTTCCACCGATGATATTCTCGCTTAGCATTGTTCCCGCCAGTGGAAGAAATCCCTCATGTAAAAACTCCGGATAAAATCTTTTGAAATATGTCTCATGCAAGCGGTCAATACTGATATGATGGTAGTCTGCCGGAAGTTCTGCCAGTCTGTCGTGGTAGAAATACGGGTGGTCCGCTGCAATGTTATAGCAGGGTATTTTATATGTATCCCATACATAGCCAACACCGGGTTTATATACCCCTTTCTCTTTTTCCAGACCCTGAAAATTGAATGTTACCAACACCGTCTCACCTGTTCGGATGAACTTGCGCAGCTTTTTCGCACTGAACTCTTCATTTCTCAAGTCATAGAAAAACACGAGATACCCCATCTTCTGAAATTGTTCCGCCATCTGATGTGCAAAATACCCCAGTGTCTCAACACCGCCCTCAAACATCACAATCCGCTTCATAAGCCTGCTTTTCTCCTCTTACCTGATGATTACTCATCCCTCATAGCAATTTCATTGTATGGCATTTCCATCTTATCAGCCTTTATCCTCAATCACTCATGCCGCAGCGCATCAATCGGATTCAGATTCGCCGCCTTATAGGACGGAAATACACCAAATACAATTCCAATGACCATCGAAAAGGCAACTGCGCCAACCGCCGCCGGAATGCTGATTGCCACCGGTGTCATGGTAAGATACGATATTACTTCCGCCAATATAATACCTACAATCACGCCAATCACACCGCCTAAGCTTGTAAGCACCGCCGCCTCCGTCAAAAACTGTCCTAATATTCTGGATTTTCTGGCACCAATCGCCTTTTTCAAGCCAATCTCCTGTGTACGCTCCGTGACAGATACCAGCATGATATTCATAACACCGATACCTCCGACTATCAGCGAAATTCCTGCAATCCAGATGAGCATTGTATTGGTTGAACTGCTCAACTCCTGAATCTGCTGCGCCTGCTCAAGCAAATCCTTTGCCTTATACTGAATCGTATCATCCGAAACATTTAGATAAGAGTTCAAAATGTCGGCACACTCTTTGCCCGCACTCGTCATGTCATCTGTACTCTCCACACGCAGAACAATATTCTGCGGTTCATCATACTGATAAACAATCGGCCATGTAGTATCAGGAATATAAATTGCTCCCGCCGAACTGTCCGCATAAGTATAATAATCCTCAATTGAATTGATGACCGGTTCAAACTGCTTCGCCTTTGTCACGATACCGACCACAATATATGGTTCCTGCTGAATCTCTATCGTACTGCCGACTGCATTCTCACCCTGAAACAGTGCATCTGCCGAATCTTCATCTAAGACAGCCACCCGGCGATAACTTGCGAAATCATCCTCCGTAAAACTGCGTCCCTGCTTCATAATATAATTGCAGGTATCAAAGTAGTTCGCATCCACACCTTTCACATAGCCGCCGGACAGACCTGTATTCAAGTGATATACCCCGTTGTAATCCTGTCTGCTCAAATAGCAGGATACATTTTCCACATGAGGTATTTCCATCAGCTGCTCAAGCACTTCTTCACTAATCAACGGAACACCATCCGGAATCCCATTGTATTCCATCTCATATTCCCACTCGCCCTGATACAAAGATACTTCCACGGTATTCTCACCGGAGCCTACCAGATTCTGCTTTATCTGCTCATTTGTACCCTGAATTGTGGAAACAATTGCAATAATTGCTGCAATACCAATAATAATACCCAGCATCGTCAGGAAGGAGCGCATTTTATGTGACCAGATACCTTGAAAAGATAACCTTATATTCTCAAACATCTTCTCTCCTCCCTTAATAATACATATTGGACGACTCGGTGACATTCGCCCCCTCTACTGCTTCTTTTCCATAAGGAAATGCAATGAGGTCTTCCTCGGTAAGCCCTGCTTTTATCTCAATCGCAGAACCGTATACCGTTCTTCCCGTTGTCACATACTGCTTTTTCAAGCGTCCATTCTCGTCAGCAATCATGCAGTAAGACTTGCCATCCTCTTCTCTGACATATGCTTTCTCGATAAAAAGTCCTCCGGTTTCCGACTGGTTCGTGGAAATCGTAAGATCCACATACTCTCCATTTCTAAGTGCAGAGCTGTCTTCGATATATGCCGTGTACGCATAATAAGAGACATTCGGATTACCGTCTCCCCAAGAATTCCCTGATACCGGATAATCGGATATCTCAGTAATCGTAGCATCAAAGGTCATACCACTCTCCCATGCGTTTGCTGTCACAACCGTTCCTACCGTAACATCATTCAAAAGGAGTTCACTGATAGTTCCGCTCACATACAGTCCCTCGTCTCCCATCACAACGAGAAAAGCCGTGCCATCCTCTATAAACTCCTCCGGGTCTCCTACCGTCTTTACTACTCCATCAACTTCTGCATAAATCATTCCATCCGATGCCGTTTTTCTCATCGTCTCAAGCTGCAACAGCATCTGTCTGCGCTGGATATCTAAGCTTTTGAGCTGATTTTCCGTCACTTCGACTTCCTTTATCAGTTCCTCTTCCGTATAGCCCTCCGGCTCCTCCCAGTCTGTGGCACTCTCCATAAAGTCTTCCATGTACTTATCTGCCAAGGATGTCGGCACATATTCTTCTCCTGTGAAAATGTACCACATGCCGCTCTCGTCATAGTCTGCCGGAATCGAATTGCCGTTTATTGCTACCTTGTTGGGGCTTACGCTCTCGTCAGGAATCGGTCTTACCTGTCCTGCGGCATTCGTCTCAAGTATTGCCTTTCCATCGGCATCCTTCTTGCATACATAGAATTCCACATATTTCCCCGGCTTTCCGTCCTTTGTCGGACGAATCGAATTAAAAAAGCTTCCGTATGCATATGCATTGGCATTGCAGTAATAAATATATGGATCGTCCTCTGTTCCCGCAGGGTAGACTACCTCCCCTGTTGCAGTGTTTACAGTCGCATTAGAAGGAATCGATGTATCCGTCAAAAAATTATAAATGTGTGAATCCTTCGCATCGGTCTCCGGAATCGAATTGTTAAGTTCATCCTGCTGCTGATACTTTTCCAGTTCTGCCGTATCTATCTTCGGCGGTGTCTTATCCACCGTTTTCGCCACCTTCAGATTATCCAGCTTGTGACTTGCAATCGCAATATTGTTCTCAATCGTGCTAATCTCAAGTTCTTTTCTCTGAATATCTATCTGCAGTTCTGCCGTATCGTACTCCATCAACAGATCACCGACAGATACCTCGTCTCCTTCCTCCACAAATATCTGCTTAATGGATTTAGAACTATCCAGATATATCTCCTGCGCCGAATCGTTCGTAACCATTCCATAGCTGCTCTCAGAATCTCCCCAGTATCCCCAGTTGATATTTGATACAGGCTGCACTTCTGCCACCAGATTCTCATTCTGGTACGACTTGTATGCAAAAATTCCGCCTGCAACTACACCGAAGGACACCGCAATACCGACAATGACCGCAATGGCTTTCTTCATCTTCATGATATTGCTTCACCTTCTTCCCCCTCATATATCTCTCCGTCGATAATCCGCACAATACGCTTCGCATTTGCTGCAATCTTCGGGTCATGCGTAATCATAACGACTGTCACGCCCTCCTCGTTCAGCTTTGCAAAAAGCTCCATAATCTGCTCGCCGGACTTAGAATCCAATGCCCCTGTCGGTTCATCTGCCAAAAGAATTTTCGGATTGTTTACCATGGCACGAGCAATCGCCACACGCTGCTTCTGTCCACCGGATAACTGTGTCGGTCTAAAATTCATACGCTCCCCAAGGCCAACTCGCTCCAATGCCTTCGCTGCACGCTCTCTGCGCTCTTTTTTGCGCACACCGGCATAACTGAGCGGAAGGGATACATTTTCAAGCGCACTCTCTCGCGGCATTAAATGAAAACTCTGGAACACAAAGCCAATACTCTTTAATCGCAGGTCGGAAAGTTCCTTATCCTTAAGCTTCAGCACATCTTCACCCGCGAGTTCATAGGTACCATCCGTCGGCTTATCCAAACACCCGATAATATTCATCAGCGTCGTCTTCCCTGAACCGGAAGGTCCCATAATTGCAACATACTCGCCTTCTTCCACAGACAGACTCACATCTTTAAGCACCGGAACCACCAGTTTTTCCTGCTGATAATCCTTATATATATGCTGTAAGTTCAGTATCATTCTATTCCTCCGTGTCATAAGAGACATCTTCAAATTCCACCATCTCTGTTTCAAGCATCATCTCTGTGCCAAATTCATCCATCTCATAGACAGCTTCGCCATCCGGACTCTCCATATCCTGATTATAAAGCGGTGAAGAATAATCTACCTCTGTCTCATTCGTAACTGTCGTCACTCCCTCGTACAAGCCCTGCATTGGCCATGTGATATAATCCTCCTCAGTCAGGCCGTCCACAATCTCATACTCATCCATGTCTGCATCATAGTCTCCCAGTTCCACATAGCGCTTTTCCAGACGATTTCTGCTGTTTGCAGCCCACACATACGGAGTGTCCTCATCCTGTATAATATAGTAGCCATACAGCCAGAGTCCTTCCTTCTCCTCTTCCTGTCCCTGATCCAACTCTATATATACATGCTGTCCGAGAATCAATCCATCTGCAGAATCTAATTCTATATAGAACGGATACTTAGAAGCTCCCACCGTCTCACTGGACGAATAGTAATAATCATTGCTGTTCTGCTGCGGATTCTCCGTATCAATCAATGTAATGGTGCCATTCCATGTCTTAGTCTCATCTACCCTGGAGCGGATAACCACCGGCTGTCCTTCTGTCAGCGACCAGATATTCTGTTCATCAATACTTCCCTTGATGCGATAATCGCCAGACTGCAGAATCGTCATAAACGGCGCAGAATTGCCATTCGCATCCATGCCGTTCTCGTTGATTTCCTTCACAATACCACTGACTTTGCTAGTCACTGTGGAATTGCTAATCTGTGTCTGATACTTTGAAATCTCAAGCTGCTTGCTCTCTAAATCAAACTGCTTCTGTGCAATGGAATTCTCCACATTCTGAATCTCTGTCGAATACGAAAACTTTTCCGATTCCGGTGCCTGTTCACGCTCCTGCGCAAGTCTGTCCTTCTGCTTGGTATAATTCTCGATATCGTTATTGATGCTCTCGACTTCAAGATTTGCCTGTTCAATCTGCATCTTCAAATCGCTGGTATCATATGTCAAAAGAGTCTGCCCTTCTTCAACCTCATCACCGACCTCAACCTGAATCTTGTTCACCGTCCGCGAAGAATCCACTCGCACTTCATAGGAATCCTGTGACTCCACTGTTCCATTATAACGGTTGGAAGTCCCGGTATATTGATTCATAATGCGGGAAACCTTCTCTACATATACCCTGTCCTCAGAACTGCCATCCTGTGTCAAAGGTAATATTTCACCGATGTCCTCCCGAAAATAAAATGCTGCTCCTCCTAATGCCGCAACTACCACCACAGCTCCAATGATAATGCCAATCTTTTTTCTGCTCATCTAAACCCTCCATACCCAGATATCCGACACACTGTACCGGTGTCACTTAGATACGCCATTGCTCATATATTACCATTCTATCATGTCTTATCCACAATATATAGTGGTTCTTTCTTAAATATTGCTTAACTTTTCAACTTTTCCCGAAGTTCACTCACTGATGCAGCCTCCGCGCTCTAATGTGTAAGAACAAAGACGCAAAAAAGAGAAAAAAAACAGAAAAAGAAGAAGCTGCACACAGGCTGCTTCTTCTCTCTGCTAACATTTTCAATTATCTAAGCGGATACTTCTCCGTCAGCTTCTTCACAATCGCCCGAGCCTTTTCTGCTGCCGCATCGCCCTCTTTTATCATCATGGCAATCGCCTCAGCAATCTGATCCATATCCTCTGTATTCATACCACGGGATGTCACTGCCGGTGTTCCAAGACGAACACCGCTTGTAACAAACGGAGATTTCGGGTCATTCGGAATCGTATTCTTATTACATGTGATATTTACTGCGTCTAAGAGATGCTCGACTTCTTTTCCGCTCAACCCGTAATTCGTCAAATCCACAAGCATGAGGTGATTATCCGTGCCACCGGAGACAATCTTAATTCCACGATTCATAAGTCCCTTGCACAATGCCTGTGCATTGTCGATAATTCCCTGCTGATACACCTTAAACTCCGGCTGTAATGCCTCTTTAAAGCACACTGCTTTTGCCGCAATGACATGCATCAATGGGCCGCCCTGAATACCCGGGAAAATAGCCTTGTTAAAGTTATACTTGTCCGCAGTCTCCTGATTGCAGAGAATCATACCTCCACGCGGTCCGCGCAGTGTTTTATGTGTTGTCGTTGTCACTACATCTGCATACGGAATTGGGCTTGGATGCAGTCCCGCTGCCACAAGACCTGCAATGTGCGCCATATCCACCATGAGAACCGCACCGCACGCATCTGCAATCTCGCGGAATCTCTTAAAATCAATGGTTCTCGCATACGCGGAGGCTCCTGCAATAATCATCTTTGGCTTGCACTCTAATGCAATCTTCTCCACATTATCATAATCGATAAATCCATCATCATTAACTCCATATGGTACAATATTGAAATATGTACCCGAAAAGTTCACAGGACTTCCATGTGTCAAATGTCCGCCATGGTCTAAGTTCATACCCATAACCGTATCACCTGGCTTTAAAATTGCAAACTGCACTGCCATATTCGCCTGTGCGCCGGAATGAGGCTGCACATTGACATAGTCACAGCCAAACAACTGCTTTGCACGCTCGCGTGCCAGTTCCTCCACTATGTCCACCTGATCGCACCCGCCATAATACCGCTTTCCCGGATACCCTTCTGCATATTTATTGGTCATCACACTTCCCATTGCCGCCATCACCGCCGGGCTTACCCAGTTCTCGGATGCAATCAATTCAATGTGACTGTTCTGTCTCTCAAATTCGCCTTCAATAGCTTCTGCCACTTCCATATCCACTGACCGGATATCTTCCATTGTGTACATAGTCTGAACTCTCCTCTCTTACCTCGCAGTGTCTTTCTGTAAAAGACATTTGTTTTTGTTATGAGTATCATTATATCTGACTTCCACTTGCTAATCAATGAAAAGCTCCATTTCATCTATTACATTTTTTTATAAAATATATTAGTACACCCGATAAATCCTGATGGACTTATCGGGTGTCTCGTGTTTTACATAATTAAGTTTTAAAAGATGCCCTTTGCATAGGTCATCAGAAATAATCCGACCTGCAAAAAGAAGATAAGGGGCATTCCCCAGACAAAATACCAGTGCTTCGTCTTATGATGAAACACATACATACCCGCCCATGTACCAATGCTTCCTCCCAAAAGGCTGCCGGCAAAAAGAGTCTTTTCCGGTATGCGGTACTGTCTGTGTATTGCTTTGTGCTTGTCAATTCCCATCAAAGAAAAGCCAAGTATATTGATAATTATCCAATATATAAGTGCGATTTTCATGCTTAAATATTCTTAAATCTCTTAACCTCTCCCTGAAGCTGTCTTGAAATCTCCTTGTTCGTATCCGCTTCAGCTTTGATGGAGCTAAGTGCCTCTACTAACTGACTTGTGCTCTGTGCCGCAACAGTAACTCCCTGTGCACTCTCATCCACAGCTATATTGATTCCATCGATACCTTCTGTCATATTGGACATCGTATCTGCCAACTCCTGCGCCTTTATCTCAAACTCACGCAAAATACTTCCCATGCTGTCCGCATCTGCATAATACTGATTGGCAACATCTACAAACTTATCATAATCCGCAATGACTGTCGCATCCATAAACTGCAGCATATCATTCGCATTCTTCGCCAGTTCATCCACAGCCTGTGTTACCATCACACTAATCTGCTGAATATTATTGGCTGTATCTGCTGAATTGGATGCCAGCTTTCCAATCTCATCTGCTACTACCGCAAATCCGCGTCCTGCTTCTCCTGCACGCGCCGCCTCAATCGATGCGTTCAGTGCCAGAAGGTTTGTCTGACTTGAGATATTAAGAATCTCACCTGTCAACTCATTAATCTGCTCAACACTGCGGCTGTTCTCAATTGCTTTCTGCAGCATCGCACGATTATCGCCAATCATGCTGACTGCACTTTCCTTGCTCTCATATACGTTTGCTTTCACATTCTCTGCACGATCTTTAATATCCTGCACAGTAACTGCGCCATCCTCTGCACGTTTGCTCATGGCATTGGAGGCATTCAAAATCTCCTGCGCGCCACCTGTAATCTGGTCAAGTGTCGCTGCCACCTCTTCCATACTTGCAGAAAGTTCCTGCATCGTAGCTGAAACACTGCTTGCATTTTCATTGGAATCGTTAATGCCGACGGTGATATTCTCAACCAGCTCGTTCATATGTACTGCTTCCTTCTGAATCTTCTGCATAATTCCCTGAAGCTGTCCAATGAAGTTATTGACACCACTCACAAGCTGTCCGACCTCATCCTGTGTCTTAATCTCGATACGCTCAGTCAAATCGCCTTCGTTGTTCTCAATACGATCAATAATCTGTTTCAAATGTCCGCTCGCATTCTTTGCCGGTGTTGCAACTGATTTGTTGACAACAACGGCTGCCAGAATCACAACTGCTGCATATACGAAAAACAGCTTTGACACAACCGCATCTACAGTCTCTGCAGTTGCCAGACGGCTCATTGCCAGCTCATCACCACTGTTGTTAAGTGCCTCTTCAAAAGCTGCCTCTGCTGCAGTAATTGCCTCAAGTTCTGCCCGCATTCCGTTGTTTGCTTCTGCGGCAGCTTCCTTACTGTCATTCTCCCACTTATCCAGCACATTGCTTGTTCGTGTCTGCAAAGGTACCACCGACTCCTGATATGCTATCAGGGCTTGCATAAGTTCCGGATTATCTACCTGCTCACATAATCTGGTCATTTCTGCAAACGCCGCGTCAATATCATCCATCGTACCCGGTATACTTGCTGCAATCGCCTGCTCGCTCTGCGGCTGCTGCATCCAGACAAGCAGATTACAGTTCGTTGCGCAGTCATCTACTGACTTTACCACAATGACCTGCTGCTGCTGCATTTTCATGTAGGTATCATTGATGGTTCTCAGTCCGCCCATTGCCTGCTCGCCAACATAGCCACTTGAAATGGATTCAATCACAAATATGACTGTCAGAATTACCAACATGGATATCACTTTGGTTCCAATGTGTTTCTTCATCATTTTATCCCCCTTCAACGTATTCCGATAGTTCTTTTGTACTATATTTCATTATATCGTGTCAGGCGAATATACGCAAACAGTTTTTCATACTTATTTTATCATTTATTTGTCATTTCTTCTTTTAATATGTATTTTCATCACATACCAGAGTTCTGTCGCAATGCAGACAGATGAATATGCACCGCAAATCAAGCCCGCCATGAGTGGAAGTGCAAACTCACGAATACTTGCCACGCCAAACACAAACAGCATAAATACCATAATAAATGTAGTGATAGAAGTATTAATACTTCGTGAAAGCGTCTGGGTCAAGCTGCGATTCGCAATCTCTTCCAGCTGTTCCTCCGACGGTTCGCCCTTAAGCTTCGTAAAGTTCTCACGAATTCGGTCAAATATGACAATCGTATCGTTAACAGAATATCCGATAATCGTCAGCATACATGCTATAAATGTGTTTCCGACAGAGATACGCATGACCGCATATACACCCAGCACAACAAGTACATCATGCAACAACGCAATAATTGCACTTGCACCAAAGCGAATGTCGCTAAAGCGGAACCATATATAAATCAACATGCAAAGCGTAGATATCGCAACTGCAATCAATGCATCCGAACGCATCTCTCCACTGATGGTAGAACTGATGCTCTGAGAAGTAATCGACGCTTCATCAACTCCCAGCTTCTCTACCAGCATAGCATTCATCTCATCTCTCTCTTCCAGAGAAAGCGTACGGGTTTTAATCGTAATCTGAGTGGTTCCTTCTACCTTATTTGTCATAATATTGCTGTCCTCTGTGATTTCTGCAACCAGCGGCACAATATCACTCTCAATTTTCTCGATGGTATAATCTGTTCCGAAATCAGCTGTGGTCGATGTTCCTCCCACAAAATCAAGTCCATAATTCAGCGCTCCGTTTCCATTCATTGCATGAACGCCCATTACAATCAGTCCTCCCGCGATAAGCAGTCCTGAAATTGCGAAGAACAATCCCCTCTTTCCGATAAAATTAATGCTCTTTCGCTCTTTGGCACGTCCATAAAGCTTTTCGCTCTTTAAGCCCAGACCATAGAATGCATACAGAATCCATCTTGTTACAAACAGCGCCGTAAACATGGATACCAAGATA
Organism: uncultured Roseburia sp.; assembly: GCA_964484605.1. Classification (GTDB taxonomy): domain Bacteria; phylum Bacillota; class Clostridia; order Lachnospirales; family Lachnospiraceae; genus Roseburia. Next base: position 85,018 of record CAZAGJ010000001.1, read on the forward strand.
CCAATCATCAATGTATATGCGAATCCTTTTACCGTACCGGAGCCAAGATTCATCAATACCACTGCCGCGAGCAGTGTCGTGATATTACCATCCAAAATAGCAGATGTGGCTTTCTGGAAACCAATTTTCATAGAAGACTGCACCGTTTTACCGGTTGCAATCTCTTCACGGATTCGTGCAAAAATAATGACATTGGCATCCACCGCCATACCGATGCCGAGGATAATACCCGCAATACCCGGCAATGTTAATGTAATATCAAACAGGTACAAAATCGCAATGACAAGTGTCGTGTAGATTGCAAGCGCAATGGATGCAGCAACGCCCGGCAGTGCATACATAATAATCATGAACACCATGACAACCACCAGACCAATCGCAGCTGCCTTTAAGCTTGATGCAATCGCATCGCTTCCAAGCTGTGCACCTACTACACTGGATTCCAACTCACGAAGCTCCAGTGACAGGGAACCGATACGAATCTTCGCCGCGAGTTCCTCCGCTTCCTCATAGGTACTCATTCCCGTAATAGATGCCACGCCTCCGGTAATTGCCTCCTGAACCAGCGGATAGCTGGCAACTTCACCGTCATATACAATCGGCAGATAATTTCCGATATTCTCTGCGGTTGCTTTTTCAAAAAGCTGTGCACCTTCTTCTGTCAGGTTCAGCTGTACCACATACTGTTTACTGCCATACTGGTCTCCCTGTGTTCCCGCCTTCGCACTATCTACCTGATCTCCGGTCATATATACCGTGCCGTCCGGAAGCTGGAATTCAAGCGTACCCGGATTTCCCAGTTTTTCAAGAATCTCATTCGGATCATCCACACCCGGAATCTCAACTGTGATACGATCATCACCCACCTGATATACAGATGTCTCTGTATTCTCTGTCTCAGCCTCCAGACGCTGCTGCAGCTTATAGATGGTATCACTCATCTCCTCAGCGGTTGGATTCTCATTCATAACCTGATAGGTGATTGACACACCACCGGAAAGGTCAAGTCCGAGCGGTATGCTCATCTCTTCCCCCACTCCCGTTGAAGAAAGAATCAGACCTGCATAATAGGTCAATCCTGCTAAGGCAGCAAAAATCAGAATCAAAATAGCCGCCGCTTTACTCTTTTTCATGTTCATTTTTTGTCTCCTCGCTCTCTTCCGTAAATCTATAACACACAAAGACCGTACGCAATGCGGACGGTCTTTCGTAAGTGTCATTATTCACTTGCAAAACCTTATACAGTATACCATACGCGCCCCTGCAAGAAAAGAGTTTTTTGTAAGCTAACATCGCATCCCATAAAGATGCGGTGTTAGCTTACCATGCCTCCCGCCATACCTGATGCTGCACATAAAATAAGCGTAGTGACAGTTTTTGCCATATCCATGTCAAACCCGCCTTTTACCAGTGCAGAGGCAGCAAACAGTACCAGAAAATATATTACTCCTGCTGCCAGACCCCACAGATACTTCTGTTCCCGCATCATCCTTCCCATAAGCACACCACCTATCAGACCTGACACCACATAGATAACAACCACGCCAATTTTTACCACTGCTTCCGTCAATTCCAGCTTATACAAAAGCAATGCCAAAATAAGTAGTAACAGTGCACTTATAATAAACATCACAAAAACCGACGCAAATATAGCTGTCGTCGGTTTTGTTTTCGCATCTCTCGGTTTTACTCTGCGCTCAAAATTCATAATGATAACCCACCTGTTATGATATATCTGATTATATGAAACAAGGGGGCTATATATACGCATTACAATGTAAAACACATGGTATATTCTGCTTCAAATTCTCCACCCGGAGCAAGCGCATTCTCATAGGCTCTCTCCGCTATGCTTCCCGAAAAATCAACGGCATCGCATCTTCCATACCACGGTTCAATGCACACAAATGGTGCATTCTTTCCTTCCGGCGACCAGACTGCAAACAATGGTGCCTCAAAATCAATCGTCACATAAGTTTTCCCGGTTCTGTCAAACAGTTCTACCGCATGTGTCTGATTTCCCTCTACCATATAAGTACATTTATCAAAAAAGTCCGGTGTAAACTTCACACATCCATCTGTAAGCGCCAGCACTTCATCCTCCATGACGGCTAATCCTTCCGGCGTATTGCCGTGGTGATGCAATTCATCTGTCAAACCGCGAAAGCGAAGACCATACCCTGTCTTATCTGCCTCTCCATTCACCGGACACACAAATGCCGGATGCGCTCCGATAGAAAAATACATTGGCTTATTATCCATATTCTCAACCCGCCAATGCACCTTAACCTCATTGATACACAGTTCGTACCCGATATACAGGCGGAATGCAAACGGATAATTCTCGTAGGTTTTCTCATCCGAGGTAAGCCCAAACCATATAGTATTCTCGCCTCCGGTACTTTCCCCGAAGCACTGCACACCATCAATCGCCTTGCAGGAGAACTCTCTGTCCCGTGCAAATCCATGCTGTCCCATGGCATATGTCTTTCCCTCGTAACTGTATTCCTTATTCTTCGGTGCGCCCACGAACGGGAAAAGTACCGGCGAAGTTCTTCCCCAATACTTCGGGTCTGCCTGCCACATAAACTCTCTTGCATCGCTCTTGCGCGTGACCGAGCGTATCTCCGCCCCAAAAGAATCTATCTCCACTCTTAACACTTCATTCTCTAATGTATATCTCATATATGCCCTCCATACAGTATTGTACTCGCATCGCATGAAAAACCTGCTTCTTCGCGTTGCTCACTGTTTACGCATATTATAGCATGGAATCCATATTAAATCACGTAACAATACATAAAGATGAAATGGCAGACACTTCCCGCCATGACAAACAGATGAAAAATCTCATGGCTTCCAAAATTCGTATGCTTTGAATTAAAAAGCGGAAGCTTCAGCGCATAAATGATACCGCCCACGGTATAGATAATGCCGCCCGCCAAAAGCCATAAAAATCCCGCCAGTTCCAGATTTTCAAATAATTGCCCAAACGCAAATACGCATACCCAGCCCATTGCAATGTAAATGACAGACGAAAACCACTTCGGACAGTTAATCCAAAGCACCTTTACCAGCATACCGACAGCCGCAATCGTCCACACAGCAGTAAGCATCGTGTACCCTAATCTGCCGCCTAAAACTATCATGCATACCGGTGTATAAGAACCGGCTATCAGCACAAATATCATCATATGATCCAGTTTTCTAAATATTTTAAGTATCCTGTCCGGGACCACCACAGAATGATACAGCGTACTCGCACCATACAGAAGCATCATGCTTATCATAAATACTGTCATCGCTTCCACATCTGACACGTTCTGTGTCAGCCCTGCCTTTATCAAAAGCGGCACAGACGCAAACACCGCAAACATCATACCTATAAAATGAGTGATGGCGCTTCCCGGTTCTCGTATTGTAATCTGCATCGGATGACGTTCCACGCTGTCCCCGCACCCCATCTTTTTCGTCTCCATATTTACTCCGAAGTCCATATAATAGTTTCCTTTCTTATATCACGTAGTTTTGAATACTACTTGTCAAAGTTGATGATACTATTATTCTGTGCAGATGTCAATGCGGATATTCTGAAATTTTTCTTAAAGCTATTTTTCCAATAAAATTGCAAGCGCCTTATCATTCTCATGCGGACGATAAATCAATATATCATCCAAAAGTTCTACGGATTCCACACAATCTGAATAAATCTTTGCAATCTGCTGCGGTGTATCCTTCGGAAGCTTAATTTCGATTTTCTCCGGCAATTCTCCTCCAAATACATGAATTGTCACATATGTCTTCTGATTTTCTCCGACACGGACCACTGCCTGCCATCCTTTCGGATGATGCATACATCCAATTCCTTCCGCATATAGGTACGACTGTCCATCTTTTATAATTGGCGCAATCTCCCGATAAAACTCCATTCCCTGGTCGATGACACGCCACTGTTCTGATGTTAAGTTCGTCACGTCGCCGGAAATGCACATACGTCCCAAGAAAGTATTGATAACCGAATATGCGATGCGTTTAAGAGAATCCTCTTCGCGAATAACTGCCCAAATCTGGCTCTGCTCCGGCAAAATTGCACGATGCAGGTTTGCAGCTACAATCGGAATTTCTTTACATTCATGCGCATCGGAAAAAGACGCCATGCTGGTGCGCTGCATGTATCCCGGTTCCAGTCGGTGTCCGCCGGACGCACAATTCTCAATGATAATGTCCGGTATCTCCCGCTTAATCTTTTCAAAATATTTATAGGATTCCAACATATTGACGCGCAATGCTTCTCCCTGCGATTCCATTCCGTCAAAACCGATACCTATCTCATCGTTATAATCCACTTTCAAGTATCCGAAGCCATACTTTTTCAACGTTCCGATGACATGCTCATCCAGATACTGCTGCACCCACGGGTCTGACATATTCCAGAAACGGCGTCTTGTCGTCGTAAGCGGCATTCCATCTCTTCTTAGCAGATGTTCCTCCTCATGATAAGCCTTCGCTGCCGGTCCCACATTCTCAATTTCAAACCAGATACCCGGCACCATTCCATCCTCTCGAATACGCTCTACTGTCTTTTCTAACCCTTCCGGGAACAAGCTTTTAGAAACTTCATAGTCACCCATACTGATATCCCACGGAACACCATCCGCTTTATACCAGCCACAGTCAATTACAAAATAAGAAAATCCTTTCCCTCTGATTGCATCCAGAATTCCTGCAATATTCTCATCAGAAGGGCATCCCCAGGTTGTACAGTACTCATTAAATATAATCGGCAATTCTGCCTCCGATTCCGGACGTTCCGCACGCGACTCTTTCCCCGCCGCCGTCAGACGTCCGGTAAAAATATCCAGATTATCCGTATGCGCTACCGAAAGAATCGCCTCCGGTGTCTCTATACTTTCTCCCGGATTTAACTGTTTTAACCAATGCCCAAACTCACGGTCCGCAATTCCGCCGCTAACTGCAATATTATCATCCTCACGATACACTTCCATCTGCCAGGAAGATGGACTCGCCAACTGCGCTCCCCAGAAAACCTGCGACGTTTTATCCTCCACAGCAACAAATGGGAAATAATGGTTGACCGGCATAGAACCGATACTGCCAAACCGCTCATTGCGAACCCCTGCCCAATTCCAGGACGGATTCAGTTGTAAATCCTCCATGCTCCTGCTCTCTAATTTTCCTTCCTCACTCCATCTGCTTCGCAGACGATGTACAATCATATCCTCATGAGCATCTCCATCCAGATATGGTGTGATTCCCTGCAGGGAAAAACTGGATAACATCTCCAGCGTCACGAGGTCTGTACTTGCATTTGAAAAATATGTAGTCACACGGACATATGGCTTTTCTCGCTTCCATGTCACAGTATGCACTGCCTCATAGCCTCTCGTATCCACCAGATTCGTGCGAATCACAACCGTCTGCGCAGACTTCTCCACACTCTGATTCTTATATTTTAGATTTTTTGTGCTCACGCTCTGCCGCATACTGTTTCCCGGCGCATATGCCCCACGATACATATCTCCCGCAATTTTCACCTGCACCAGACTATCCATTTCCATATGTTTCTCGCATTTTTCAGGCAGAGGCAAATCAGCCGGATACATTAACAGCCCCACATTTGCCTCTTCATCTGTCTCGTAACGCAGAACCATATCTCCCAAATAATATTCTTTTAATAGTGTTCCCATTTTATTCTCCTTAATCGCCCTGTCGCTATCCTTTCACCGCGCCAACCGTCATACCCTTAATAAAGTACTTCTGCAAACTGATAAATAAAATCGCAATCGGCAGAACGGATATTACTATCGCAGCCATCGCCGTTGTATAATCGCTAGTCTGTGCAGAGAAAAGTGACTGTATCGCAACCGTCAAAGTCTTTAACTGTTTCTTGCTAACATACAAACTTGCCAGCAGATAGTCATTCCAAATCTGAAAAGACTGCATAATAATCAACGTCGCCATCGCCGGTTTCAACAGCGGAAGTACTATCGAAAAATATGTTTTAAACACAGAACAGCCATCGATTCTTGCAGACTCTTCCAATTCAATCGGCACCGTACTCATAAAACTGTTCATCAAGAATACACCAAAAGATATTCCGGTCGCTACATACATAAAAATTATTCCATAACGTGTATTCGTTAAGCCCAGCTTATATCCGATTGTGTAAATCGGCAAAAACAATGCCTGATATGGGATTAAAATTCCCACAATAAAGTAAACATATGCAAACTTAAAAAACTTGTGGCGGCATCTTGCAATCGCCCATGCTGTTGTTCCACAAAGGAATGCCAGTATAAGTACACTGACACCTGTATAGAACAATGTGTTTACAAATGTCTCTTTCATATTCAATTTGTCAAATGCTGCCACGTAATTATCAAAATTAATACTTTCCGGCAGCGCCAGAGGACTGTTTAAGTAAAGTTCTTTCTTTGTCTTGAAGGAATAGTTCAAAATAATAAACAGCGGTGCCATAAAAAGGACTGCAAGCAGAGTCATGATAATCTGTGTCACAAACGTTCCCTTGGTATATGGCTGTGTACTAACCTGTTCCTGTTCTTTTTTCTTTCCAAAAGCCACTATGCCTGCACCTCCCTCTTCTTCAATGTTTTAACCTGCAACAGTGCTACAAGTAACAGCGCAAACACAAGTGTTACTGTCATGGCAGAACCATAACCATACTGCCGCCCATTAATAGCAGTTGCATAGGTCTGATAGATAACAGAGGTGGACGCTCTTCCCGGACCACCTTTTGTCGAGGAAATCAACAAATCATACACCTTCAATGAACCTGTCGTAATACCCACCACGCAAATTGTGATTGCCGGAGCAAGCATCGGAATTGTCACATTGAAAAATCTCTTAATCGGACCCGCTCCGTCAACCTTTGCCGCCTCGTATAACTCTGCCGGAACAGACTGCAGTCCCGCCAGATAAATCAACATCCAGTATCCTATCCACTGCCAGTTATTAGCAATCAACAATCCGCCCAGAACTGTCTCCGCTTTTCCAAACAATGCAAAATCTATATTGGTTCCCAAAAAGTCATTAATTGTCGGCAATACATTAGAAAACATTTTAAGCCATACAAATCCTACGATGACTGCACTTATCAGGCACGGCACAAAAAACGCCGTGCGATAAAATTTCTGTGCCTTAATTCCACTGTCCAATGCAACTGCAAACAACAATGCTGCAATATTCTGAATAATCGTATTTCCTATGGTGAATCGAATCGTAAACCACCATGCGTCCAAAAATTCTTTATCTCCAAAAAGTTTAATATAATTCTGTAATCCGACAAATTCCTTTTCTACTGACATTCCGTCCCAGCTCGTAAGCGAATAACGGAATGATAATATTAACGGTATAATCAATCCAATTGTAAAAATAATAAATCCCGGCAATACTAATGCAAGATACTGCCTAACCATTTTCTGTTCCATTCCAGAAAGCTTTTTTGTCCTCTTGCTCACGCTGTACTCCTCCTCCATTTTGCCATATCGCTATACTTTCTGACTATGTTCTGATTTAAAAACAGGGGAAGATGGCTCTTCCCCTGTTAAAACACCAACACTTAGTTAGCGCTACTTGACTCTACTCTGCCATCAGAAGCAGACAGACACTCTTCAAATGTCTCCTGCCCCTGCAGCCATGCAGCGATATCCTTGGCATTTTCTTCCTGGAATCCACCCCATACAAGCTGGTTATTTCCAAGTGTTACGTCTACAATTCTTCCCTCAGCCGCATATTTATCAATATCCACCTGACTTGGGTTATCAAATGTAGGAGTTACATCTTTCAGCATAGAAGCTGTCTTTGTATAATCATAGATTTCAACTGCCAGTTCTTTGTCTGTTGTCAATACTTCCAATACCTTATTCACTGCATCCTGATGCTCTGTTGTTGCACTTGTCATAATCGTGATGTTCGGCTCAAAAATCAGCTTAGAATCACCAGTCTGGTTCGGGAATGGGAAAATACCGAAGTTAAACTCGGAGTCAATATCAAGGAAATTCTGGATAGACCATGAACCTGATACCTTCATTGCTGCCTCACCCATAACCATCTTGGCATCACAATCTGTCTGCTCTGTTGAGAATGTGTTTGCAAATGTGTTGTCAAAAATAAGCTTATTGTAAGAATATGCAGTCTGCACCGCCTCACTGTCTGCGAAACTTACGGTACCCTCACGGAATTTATCTCCCCATGTCGGGTCATTATTAAATACATCATTCATCATGAACTGCATTGTAACGTTACCAATTGACCATGTATCTACCATATGACTTGCAAATGGTGTGATTCCCTTTGCATTACAATCCGCAATAATCGCATTGAGTTCTTCCATTGTATTAGGTACTTCCCAGCCATTTTCTTCAAACATATCCTTATTGTAGTAAACACCCTGATACAATGCGTTATAAACAAGACCATATGTCTTTCCATCAATTGTTACATTCTCTCTGGCTGCATCCAAACCTGCGGAAAGATACGTTTCATCTATCTCTGCCAATAAGCCCTGCGGTGCATAAGTAGCTACGTCCTGTGCTTTACCAATCATAATATCCGGCAGACCTGACTGAATGTACTGCTGCATCTTTGGCTGGAAATCGTTACCCCAATCTACGCATTCCCACTCCAATGTGATATTCGGATATTTTTCTGCCAGCGCTTCATCAATCATATCCTCTATTCCGGCATCTGTTGTAGACTGTCCCGCAAGAACTGTCAGTGTAACAGGCTCCTCGTCGTCTGACGCTTCCTGACTGTCAGCACTCTCTGTTGTCTGTGCAGTACCCTCGTCTGCCGCTGCAGCATCCCCACCGCCACATCCGGCAAACATCGTAGCAGTCATCGTTGCTACCAACAATACACTTACTAATTTCTGTTTCATAAATAAAAACCTCCCTTTCTTTGATACACCCATTGTACGAAATTTTCAGACAATATAAATAGGACTAATTTGAAAAAAAAATTGGACTAATTTGAAATTCTTATGCCTTTTGTTCATTTTCTGCAAGTTTACTGCGATATTCACGCGGACTGATTCCTTCTACCTTGCGGAATACTTTGTTGAAATATGTATAATCATCATATCCGACCACAAACGCAATCTCTGTCAGATTCATATTTCCCCTATGCATATACTCCTTCGCGTTCTCGATTCTCTTCTTGGCAATAAACTGCATAATGTTTTCCCCGGTCTCCTTACGGAACATACGCGAAAAATACGTACTCTCGACATTAAACTTTTCTGCAAGCGTCGACAATGTCAGCGGCTCAAAATAATGCTTCTGTATATAATCTACTGCCTGCCACACAATCTGCTGCATACTGTCCCCTGTCTTTTCCTCCTGTTCGGCCAAAAGCATATTATCTATTACATCCTCTAAAAACTCGCATACATAACTTATATCCAGCAGTTCTAACGTTTTATCCAGCATTTCCATCGAATTATCCAACAGTACCAAGAGCTGTGCCAATTCCTTTTTCTCCGCCGCATACTCCTGCATAATGCTGATGATACGCTTCACAGTCTGCTTTGTCTCCAAATAATCCCAGCCCTGCTGCGCACAGTCTCTAAGCCCAACCTTCTCAAATATAACTTTCTTGACTTCCTCTCCTTTTCCGTATTTCAAAAGATTCTGCAGCTCGATTTTTTCTGCATCGTTAAGCCGGTTCCTTACCTGCGTAACCGCCACATCCTTAGAATTTAAGATAATACTCTTTTTAGAAAACGGGCGAACCATCAGTGTACTTACCGTCTGTATATATGCCTTTCTAATGCTCTCCATGGAGTAACTATGCAGACTCATCACCATAGTAACCGGCGAATTGGCAAGTCTGGTCAGTTCGTTTAAAAAATAATTTGCCCCTACGCTCATATCTTCCATATCTTTATCCGTAACAATAATAAATTCATTGGCACGATAAATATGGTTAAACACAAATGCCTTTTCCAGATTCATTTTTTTCTTAATTTCCTGTTTTAATGTGTAGGAAAGCAGGTTCATATCATATTTATAGCGTGCAGACAACTCAGACATATCATGAATTTTTATCAAAATCATCATCGTCCCCGCGAAGCCAACGCTGCTGTTAATCGTAATATTGGGTGTAAACGGCAGTTCTTCGCGCTCTAGCAACCGACTAAACTCACGGTCCTCTATCAGCGATGCCGCCTTTAAAGTCTCCATTTCATCACGTTTGCGCTGCCCAATGATTTCCAGCGCTTTTGAAAGTGCATTCACAAGGTCTATTTTATTTACCGGTTTCATCAAATAATTGATGGAGCCAGATAAGAAGCTTTCTCTGACATATTCAAAATCATCGTATCCACTTATCACAAATGTCACGATATCTGAATATTTTTCTCGAAGCCTCTGCAACAGTTCCACCCCATTGATATATGGCATATTGATGTCCGTAATTAAAATATCCGGTTTCTGCTTTGCTATCTTTTCAAGTACATCCTCCCCATTCTCTGCCGGTGGGAGAAATTCCAGATTGTATTTTTCCCACTGAATCAATGTTTTCATCTTCTCTCTTGTCCAATACTCATCATCGGCAAACAAAACCTTATATCTGAACGCCTCCATTTTTTACCTCCTCAATACTTATCCCCGGAATAGTCAATGTCACACAGGTTCCCTCATCCTGGCGGCTTTCAATACCAAGTCCATATTCTTCTCCATATAACATTTTCATTCTTGCATTGATATTGCGCAGTCCAATAGAGGTTGACTTCTCCTGCTCCACTGCTTCGGAGCTCTTGTCTGCCAGCAAATCCTGACATACTTCCTCTGCCATCCCCACTCCGTTATCCCACACTTTAATAATCAGATTCTTATCTTCATGATACGCTTCAATCTTTACTCTCTTCTCGCGATGTGAATTGCGCAAGCCATGGTTGACTGCATTCTCCACAATTGGCTGAAGTGTAATTCTCGGAATAGAATCTTCCAGCGCATCTTCTGCAATATCAAATTCGTATTTTACTGCATCATTCATCCGCACGTTCACTACATAAATATAATTTTTCAGATGTATAATCTCTTTTTCCACCGTAGACAACGGATTCTTCATATCCAGACTATAACGAAAAACATTCGACAAGGATTGCGATAGTGCACTGACTTCCTGACATCCCTTTATCTGTGCAATACTGCTCATAGTATCCAATGTGTTATACAGGAAATGCGGATTAATCTGCGCCTGTAACGCATTGTATTTCGCCTTATTCAACAGCAATTTCGTTTCATACTGTTTACTTACCAGTTCCTGAATCTGGTCCAGCATCTCATTAAAGCTCTGTCCCAATTCCCCTATTTCATCTTTGCGCACATCTGCAATTCGAAGGTCTGTCTCTCCTCCCTTGATTCGCTTTGTCATATCCGTCAGTGCCTCTAATGGTTTTGTCAGCGTACCTGATACAACAGATGACAGCACGGTCGTCAAAATAAACATAATCGCTGATATCAACAGCAGATTTCTAGTCAACTGCTTCTGGTTTTCTTCCAAAATCACCTGCGGCAAGAGGGAACAGGCGACCAGATTATATTTATCCTGCTTTACCTGAAACAAAATCTGGTTCTCCCGTAAATCAGATTCCGGTTCCCCCTCTGTTCCATTCCATATTTGATTCGATAACCTCATATAGCTTTCCTGCACATCCTCAGAATCACTTCCTATCGAGAATACCGGTCGGTCCCCCTGTGGCTGCAGCCACAAAAACATATCATCGCTGATAATGTATTTCTTCATCATGTACTGTAAGACTTTGGTATCAATATCACATACGATATAACCGATTTTCTGCTCCCTGCCATTGTTACCGTATATCTTTAAAACAAACCGCAAAATATCTTTTTCACGATAAATGTTATAGTAGCTGGAAATCAACATGGTGGCTTCATCCGATTCCACATACTCTCTTACCTTCTCTGCATTGACATCAACGCCCTGTTCATAAATATCTTCCGGATAGTTATGTTTCGGAGTTGTCGCCCGACGATAGGTACTGATGATTTCATGATCCATATTATACAAATACATGGCAACCACTTCGCTCTGCGTATCAAATCCTTCCGTTGCAATATGATACGCCTCGCGGTAATAGTCCTCCCGCAGCTCCTCAATGCCAGTCTCATGCTGCAAATCAAGAATAAACTCTCTTTCATTGTAAACCGAGATCAATCCACTCTCAATTTCCTTGACAAAACTGTATACATCATCCTGCATATTCTCCAGCGAATTGAAACTTTCTTCCTTTGACCAGTCATAAATAATTTCCGATGAAGTATACCGAAACAACAGCGTCTGCAATATCAACGCTGTAAATGTGCAAAACATACACACCCACAAAATTTTAGTGTGCATTCGCATTGTCTTATCTCTTGTCCCCCGCAACATAACTCCCCCTATCATTTTACATACCTATTCTCAAGTATATCATTTGCCTTCACACATTTAAACCAAAATTAAGACGCCGTACTGCCATATCTGTTCAAACAGACGATATCGCAATACAGCGCCTTTATTTCATAATACTCTATAACTCACAGTTGTTTACAGTTCTTGGGAACGGAATGACATCACGGATGTTTGACATACCTGTCAGATACATCACGCAGCGCTCAAAACCAAGTCCAAAACCTGCATGTCTTGCAGAACCATATTTGCGAAGATCCATGTAGAATCCATAATCCTCTTCATTCAGTCCTAACTCCTGAATTCTGGCAAGAAGCTTGTCGTAATCATCCTCTCTCTGGCTTCCGCCGATAATCTCACCGATACCCGGTACGAGACAGTCAACGGCTGCAACTGTCTTGCCGTCCTCATTCAGCTTCATGTAGAAAGCCTTAATCTCCTTCGGGTAATCTGTTACGAATACCGGACGCTTAAACACTTCCTCTGTCAGATAGCGCTCATGCTCTGTCTGCAAATCAGCGCCCCATGATACCTTATATTCAAACTTATCGTTGTGCTTCTCTAGAATCTCAATCGCCTCTGTGTATGTCACACGCGCGAAGTCGGAATTTACAACGTTGTTCAGTCTGTCTAACAAGCCTTTGTCGATAAAGTTATTAAAGAATGCCATCTCCTCCGGTGCATTCTCAAGCACATAGCTGATAACATACTTGAGCATACTCTCCGCAAGCATCATATCATCTTCCAAATCAGCAAATGCGATTTCCGGCTCAATCATCCAGAACTCTGCCGCATGGCGTGTTGTGTTGGAATTCTCTGCACGGAAAGTCGGACCAAATGTGTAAATGTTCTTAAATGCCATCGCATAAGTCTCGCCGTTTAACTGTCCGCTTACAGTCAGATTGGTAGGCTTGTTAAAGAAATCCTTGCTGAAATCTACACTTCCATCGTCATTCTTCGGCACATTGGCAAGATCCATGGTCGTTACCTGGAACATTTCTCCTGCACCCTCACAGTCACTTCCTGTGATAAGTGGTGTGTGCACATAGACGAAATCACGCTCCTGAAAGAACTTATGAATTGCATATGCACACAGAGAACGCACGCGGAATACCGCCTCAAAAGTATTCGTTCTCGGTCTTAAATGTGAGATTGTTCTTAAATACTCAAAGCTGTGCTTCTTTTTCTGTAACGGATAATCCGGTGTGGATGCTCCCTCAATCTCAATCATCTCTGCCTGAATCTCGAACGGCTGCTTCATCTCCGGTGTTGCCACCAGCTTACCGGTAACGATGATTGCTGCACCCACATTAAGCTTCTCCACCTCATCGAAATTGGCTAACACATCTGAGAATACAACCTGTACCGGTTCAAAAAAAGTACCGTCATTCACTACGATAAATCCAAAATTCTTAGAATTACGAATACTTCTTACCCATCCGCCTATCGTCACCGTCTGATCAATATATTCCTCCTGACGACGGAATAAATCTCTTACATTTACCAAATCCATACTTTCCTCCATTCCGCGTTTGCCTCGCGTCTATCACTTCATATAGGATATTCTATCTATCCTTTACGGAAAAATCAATGCTTTCTTATTCTATTCTGCTTCTGTCACATCCGCCTCTTCGCTCTCTGCAAGAGTCGGGTCTACTGTGACCTGTGCTTTATTGACAAGCTGCTCTAATGCCAGATTGCACATATAAATATCCTTAAAATAGCTCTCGCCATACGCCGCATCGCCATATCCATAAAGCGCATACATCGCCTCCGCAGACTCGTACCCGCCGCTTGAAACCATACCTTCCACATAGGCTGTATACTCTTCCTCATCAAGTTCAAGTCCCATCTCATCTACAATTGCGCAAAGGATGAGTTCAATTCGGATACTGCTCTCCTGCTCTTCTTTCCAGCTTTCTTCCATCTCCTCTACGGTTTTGCCGAAGTATGTGCTGACAATTGATTCCAGCTGACTCTCATCTCCGCCGCAGTAGTATTCTACAAACTGTCTTTGGTAATCTGCCACTCTTGCTTCCAGATAATCCTCCGGAATCTCTACCGTACAGTTATCCTTCAAATATGCCTGTGTCTGCGTAGAAATCTCATACCATTTATAGTAATCCAGCTGGTCTGCCAGTCCCTGCTGAAGCTGTGTATGCAAGTCCTCAACTGTCTCTACTCCCAGATTCTCCGATACATATGCATCATCAAAATCATCCCATGTCATCGGCTCCTGAATAGAATTAATGGTAAATGTAAACACAACTTCCTGACCTGCAAGGTCTGCATTGCCGTAATTCTCCGGGAATGTCACATCACAGTCAACAACATCTCCCACAGACGCACCCTTAATACCATCTGTGAATCCGTCAATATATGTGTTGCCATCCACAGAAGCATTATTGTATACATCAATCAGCTGGTCTTCTGCTGAACCACCCTCAAATGCTACTCCATCCAGCTTTCCGACATAGTCAAGGTTGACAACATCGCCCTCTTCAATCACGGTTCTGTCTGTCACTTCTTTGTAAAACGGTCCCGAATACTCCATCCAGCTTGCAATGTATGTTTCAAGGGCCTCATCACTCATCTCATAATCATCGGAAATCGTAACGGCAATATTCTCATAATCACACAGTGTGACATAATCACTTGCTTTCAAATCAAATGCTCCGCTCGCACACGGCTCACTTGAAGCTGCCTCCGTTGTCTCGGTTGTCTCGGTTGCCTCGGTAACCGCTTCCCCCTCATCAGAACCGCAGCCGGCGACGGACAATACCATCACAGCACTAAGCAGCAGTGCCACTAACTTCTTTTTCATATTATTTACCTCTTTACCTTTCTAAGTGTCGACTTCTATTGTCTAACTTTATTAACATACCACAGATTTATGCAAAAAAAAAGACATGCGTCCAAACTTTCACAAATGTTTCAAATACTCGATTGCTTTTTTTCGTAATAAATGCTACAATTTATTGCGAACTTGTTTTTTAGGGAGGATTTTATCATGAGCACAGTTACCATTGTGTTATTGGTTATTTTAGTCGTTTTAATTATTGCTCTGGTTGCTTTATATTTTGCAGGCAAGAAAGCACAGGCGAAAAAGGCTGAGCAGGACGAGCAGATGGCTGCAGTTGCACAGACTGTCAGTATGCTGATTATTGATAAGAAGCGAATGCGTATCAAAGATTCCGGTCTTCCACAGGCGGTTATCGAGCAGACACCTAAGCTGATGCGTCGTTCCAAGCTTCCAATCGTAAAAGCAAAGGTTGGGCCAAAGGTAATGACTCTGATTGCAGACGAATCTGTTTTTGATATGATTCCGGTCAAGAAAGAAGTCAAAGCGACTGTCAGCGGACTCTACATCACAAAGGTTACCGGTTTAAGAGGACCGTTAGAGCAGCCGGAAGGCAAGAAGAGCTGGCGTGCACGTCTTCAGGACAAAGCTGCCAAGGCAACTGCTGAACTTGAAGCTGAGAAGAAGAACAAAAAGAAATAACCATACAAAAAATGCAGGAGATTTTAGATTTTAAAATCTCCTGCATTTTTTGATTTCACATTCATCTTGATTTTGCAGTCCGCCAGATGCTCATAGTTGACCTCTAACGCATAATCAACCGTCACAAAAAGGTCATTCTCCGTCTCCTCAACCTCAACTTTGCGCGCCTCAATTCCTATCAGAATACTTCCATACGGCGTGTAATAATAGGTCAGATTCTTCTTGTCCTTCTCGAACATCATATGTACATTCGTGACACCGCGCTTCGTGATATCCAGACATCCGTCGCCAATCTTCACGATATTCTTCGTTGTCTCGGCAAATCCTTCCATTACCTCATCATAGATAATATAGTGTTTACCATTCTTCTTATAATAATCACCGGAAGTAATCACTTCCATCGGCTCCTGCTCCATCTCTTCCGCGAACTGCAGTCCGCTGATTGATACCAATACTTCTTTCGTCATCACATTTCTCCACTACCCGAAGGAATTGAACTATTTCATTTACATCAACTCATATTAACCGCTTTCCCCCGAATAATCAAGCATTTATTCCATCAATTCATTTAAAAACGTGAGATATTTGAATTCCACCTCGTAATTACCTGAGGACAGAACCGTCTCATATTCTTCCTCAGACAATACCCTTCGTAGTTCGCGCTTCGCATCTTCATCTACAACCTCATAGACACTGCCGGAGAAGCACATATTCGGGTACATCACGCACCACCAGTTATGCCCTTCTCCCTCTCCAATGACAAGTTCTAATGCCTCATACTCTCCCGCCGGGAATGTATAGTCCCCATATGTCTTTACCGGAAAAGAAACTTCCTGCAAAAAGGCATCTACCGTATAGGCATACCCCTCCTGTGCAATGACTCGCTCTGCCGTCCGCTCAATCGCATCCATATTCGCAGTCACAAGTTCCTCACATTCCGCCAGACTCTCCGCATCAGACAGCACCTCCGCCATCTGCGCTCCAACCGCGTCACGCACCTTCAGCTTTAACGCCTGGTCGCTGTCACTGTCACTGTTTGCCAGCACATGAAAACGCAGCACCTTTTCTGCTATGCCCTGCTGCAATCTGCACTGTTTTCCGTACTGTATTCCCAGTACGAGCAGCAGCACTATACTGGTGCCCGCTAATATGTACCACACCATTTTCTTTTTATCGGAATATTCTTTTCTCATGACAATTTTCTCCTTTTCATTCTTCAGAAAAGAATATTCCCGATTTTAGATGTGATTATTCACCTGACGGAACGATAATTTGCAATATATCACAGATTCACCCAGTCGATATCCATCCGGCAGCAAATTCTGATATCCTGCTCATACGCACCATCCTGCCCCTGATAATAAAAGTACCAGTCCCGCTTCGCGCCAAGCTTCCGAAAACTGTTCGACACATCCACTGCCTGCTCTGCCAGTGTGCGCGCGGCAAGTCCATTCATATATATGTCTAACTCCCTCTCCAATGACTGCTGCTCCTCTACGCTCAACTGTCCTCTACGGTTTATGACCTCGCCGCTGCAGCAAATCGTCACTGTAACAGTCTTCGCATCATCCTCATCATCAAATGTAACCGCATTGTGTGCGTCAAACAGCCTCACAACTTCCCCGCCCGCAAGCGCCAGCCGGTATTCTTCCATCTGATTCTGCACAAAAAACGATAAGACTGCCGTCTCACTGTCAATAATTCCCGCGGGCGTGCCACGTTTCCACACATAGTAATTTTCTACCGACAACTTATCCACATCCCGCTTTACACAGGGAATAAAAAGTGTCTCGCACTGATTCCCGTACTCCTGACAGAGCATGCCAATCGTAGGATATGCCTGTTTTCGCACTTCTGAAACATTTTCAAACATCTGCTCGATATAATTTCCGACTGACTCGCCATCCACCTGCTCCATATCCATGATTTCGCTGGTATCCTCCGCCACAACCACATAAGTATTGCGAGGTATCTCGTTTTTTGTCTCCATCAGTTCTAAAAACTCCTGCATCGCAGACGCATCCTCCACAAATGCCCGGCTTAAAATCAAGACTTTCAAATGACTGTAATCAATCATGCGGTTTCCTGCACCCTCCGCGTCCAGAAATCCCTGCGTGAAATCCTCCGTATCCTGCACTGCCAGTTCAATAGGGAAATTCCTGTCCTCAAGTTCCACCGTGCCACATCCCGCCATCATACTTCCCATAAAAAGTGCCAGCAAAAATCTCCCCGCACTCCGTCTCATTTTATTCCCCTCCCTTCTTGTTCCGGCGCTGACAGGCAAAAATAAGGAGTGGGACCACCACCAACGCCGGAGTTCCCACATACCATAGAAACCGCAGATAACGCGCTATCCACTCCTGTCTGAGATAAAAACCACAGGCAAGCCCTGCCACGGGCACAACCAGTGCCAATGCTGCTGCACGCTGTCTTTTCACTTCTCTCCATTGCGGCAGACAGCATTCTGCCAATCGTGCCAGTACAACTCCCCCATAATAAGTACAGCCGGACAAAAGCGCATACAGCGTGAAAAACCAGACTGCAAACATAAATGCATCTGTGCGTTTCAAAAAACCGCCGGATATTTTTACCGCACTCATCAGCGTAACCGCCGGATATTCCATTGTTCCCAGCGCATTCGCACCGAATATCCCCAGCAGAATCAGATACAGCACCGCGTGTATGCTTCCGGCAGACAGAATTGCTTTTCTCCCGAAGCGGTACAGATTCGCCTGTGGCTCCATATAACTCCTTAGAAACAGAAGCAAAAATATGATTGCCATACATACAAAGACCGCATAGCCTCCGCCCAGCACATCTCCCGCATCTGCTGTAAATACAGGACTCCAATAATCCGTCTGTACTTCATCCAATGCAAAAAACAGCATCAAAAACAGCGGTATCATCAAAAACCAGAACAGAATCTCATACACACGCGCCCTTACCTCCAGTCCGCCCCACAGTCCATAACAGACCAACAGCAATAACAGCACCAGTACCAGATAAAAAGATTCCTCCCGCAATAGGCTTTCTA
Organism: uncultured Roseburia sp.; assembly: GCA_964484605.1. Taxonomy (GTDB): domain Bacteria; phylum Bacillota; class Clostridia; order Lachnospirales; family Lachnospiraceae; genus Roseburia. Next base: position 104,010 of record CAZAGJ010000001.1, read on the forward strand.
AGACCACATCTGAAAACAGATATGCTGTAAATCCGCCAAGTAAAAACAGATATGCCAGATAAAATAGCTGTATCAGTTTGCCGCATACCCGTCCAAAGACTTGCTCCAGATAAACCGGAAATGCCACCGGACATCCCACCGTCACGGCAGACAGCAGTTTTAAGTAGAGTACACCTGCCACTACGCCCAGTGCTATGCTAAATATTCCGTCCCTTCCCGCCATCCGTCCAAGTATCGGAGGTACAACCAATGTGCTAAGTCCAAGCAAATCATAGGTCAGCAAACGGAATGCCTGACGCTCTGATATCCGATTATTCTCTGAAAACATGACTATTCCGCCTTTCCCTGCTCACGCACGCGCAGTTTTTTCCGATTCTTTCTGCTCGCATAAATCGGACGCATCCGAAGCTTATGCAGTGGCTGTCTCCAGAAAAAATCTCTCTCATCCTCGTAATCACTTAAATCCGCGCCCACCAGCGGCATGAGATACGGAATGCCAAAACTTTTTAGTTTACATAAGTGTATCAGCACACCAAGCAGCCCCACCAGCAGACCGAAAAATCCCAGCCACGCACAGACAGCAATAAATCCAAACTTTAACAGTCGAAATGCTGTTGCGAACTCTTCATTCGGAATCGCAAACGAACACAGTGCTGTAAATGAAATGACAATTACCACAATCGGACTTACCAGATTTGCCTCCACAGCTGCCTGTCCGATAATCAGTCCCCCTACAATACCGATGGTATTCCCCATCGCTCCCGGAAGACGCACTCCTGCTTCTCGTAGCAGTTCAAAGGATATTTCCATAATCAGTACCTCAATAACCGCCGGAAACGGCACGCCGCGTCTGGCATCCGCAAAGGACAGCAGCAAGGATGTCGGCAGTATCTGTGTATGAAAATTCGTAAGAGCCAGATAAATCCCCGGCAGCGTCATTGCAAAAAAAGATGCCGCATAGCGCAGCAGCCGCTCGAAGCTGGCTATCTCCCAGCGATTATAATAATCATCACTCGTCTTAATAAACGAATTGTAATCTGTCGGCAGAAGAAGCCCCATCGGAGAATTGTCCGACAGCAGTACCGCCCTGCCTTCTAAGACTGCCATAGCCGCGCGGTCCGGGCGCTCTGTTGTCTGAAACTGCGGAAACGGTGAATACCACCGCTCCTCCGCAAGCTGTTCAATCACTCCGCTGTCTAATACCCCATCTATCTCAAATCCATCTAACCGTCTCTCTATCTCTTCGAGCAGTCCCGGACGCACCACTCCCTCCATATATATCAGATACACGCCCGTATTCGAGCGCACACCCAGCTTTTTCTCCTTGACCTTGACACGAGGAGAGCGGATGCGCTTTCGGATAAGTGCAGCATTCTGTTTCACGGAGTCGCTAAATCCCTCATTCGAGCCTCGCACCACCTTCTCTGAATCTGCTTCATTGACCCCCATCCCCGGATAACCATTATCCGGTATTTTCACTGCCCTATCAAAACCTTCCACCAAAAGGATGCTGTCCCCTGTCAAAAGCCCATCTGCCGCATCCTCAATCGTCTCAAAATATGTGGCATCCGAGGTTGCAAGCGCATTCTGCTGCAATGCCTCCTGTATTTCTTCCCGCGTCAATCCCCGCAAATACTTCAGCACTTCCAGCAGCGCAGAATTCCCCATGTCCACCGCCACCTCGATATATGTGAGGTAACATGGCACATCTTTATTTTTCCCAAGATTCATCTGCTTCTTCTTGATGTCATCGCACGTGTGAAAGTATACTTCCATGTGCGCGATATTCTCCTGCAGATTTTTTGTAATTGCTGTTTTTTCTTTCATATTATGTCTCTCCAATTGCACAAAAAAAGAAATGGCATACGCCATCCCTTTTATTTTGTTCCAATTATGGAATTATATTCATCAAATCTGCTCACGAATCACTTCTTTTACCGCATTTGCCTGATTCTCCACATGCTTATGCATCGCAGCAATTACTTTTTCCTTGTCCTTCTTCGCAAGCCCCTCTACAATCTCACTGTGCTCCTTTATCAGTGTCGGAAAACTTCTCTCATCCTTCAGGTACTCCACGCGATAGCGGTACATTTGCTCGCGCAGATTATTTAAGATGTTCTCCAGCTTCGGATTGCGGGTCGCCTTGTAGATAATATCATGAAACTTCACATCCACTTCCGCAATGCGCTTCACATCTCCCGTCTTTGTAGATTCCTCAAACTCACGCATGGTGCGTTTCAGTTCCTCTAGTTCCTCGGCAGTAATCTGCTCACAGGCAATAGATGCCGCAAGCTCGTCCAACGCATCACGCACCTGCAGAACATCCTCCATATCCTTTTCCGTCATCTTGGCAACTTCTGCTCCCTTGCGCGGAATTGTCACTGCAAGTCCTTCCTGCTCTAACATACGGATTGCCTCCCTGATTGGCGTGCGGCTGACCCCAAGCTTGGATGCCAGCTGCAATTCCATCAGACGCTCACCCGGCTTTAATTCTCCCTTCAGTATCGCCTCTCGCAATGTATTAAACACCACATCTCGAAGCGGCAGATATGCATTCATATTTAAAGTCAAATCATCTGTCATGTTTTCTCTCCTATCCGGCTTCAGACGCCTTCCGATTCTCCTCCTCCGGCGAATTGCTATCGCTGATTGTTATATATACTCGTCAGATAAACCTGCTTTGCAAGACCGGATGCCCGCATTGCTTCATACGCCTCCGCTGCCACATCCTCATTTTCAAATAACCCAAATACCGTTGGCCCGCTGCCACTCATCATGGAGTTTAACGCCCCATGCTCCATCATATGCTCCTTAATCTCTGCAATAACCGGATAATTCGGTATCGTCACCGTCTCAAGGACATTTCCCATATCTCCTGCAATTGCATGCAAATTCTTCGCTCTGATATCCTTTACCAGACGGTCAATATCCGGGTGCACCGTCTGTTCGTTTAGTTTAAGATTTTCATAGACAAACTTTGTGGAAACACTAATCTGCGGCTTTGCAATGAGCACCGGACACTTTACCATCGGCGGAAGTGCTGTAAGCTCCTCACCGATTCCCTCTGCCAGCGCAGTCCCACGCATCACGCAGTACGGAACATCCGCTCCGAGATGTACGCCCCTTTTCATCAGTTCCTCTCTCGAAAGTCCCAAATCGAAAATACGGTTCATACCATACAAAACTGCTGCCGCATCCGTACTACCTCCTGCCATACCTGCCGCCACCGGAATGTGCTTGTACAGTTTCACATCAATACCATCTTTTATCTGAAATTCATCCTTCAAAAGCTTCGCTGCTTTATAGACTAAATTATTCTCATTGGTCGGTAAAAACGACAGATTGGTAGACATCGTAATCTCTCCCGAACGATTACGCGCAATCTGCAAACGGTCAAACAAATGTATCGTCTGCATCACCATGCGCACCTCATGGTAGCCGTCCTCTCTTCTTCGCACAACATCCAGCCCCAGGTTTATTTTTGCCAATGCCTTTACCGAAATCTCTTTCATATCTTCCCTCATGTATTTATGATGTATTTTGTATACAATATGCATCTTATCATTTCTTCGTTGAAAGGTCAATTCTCTTACCGGCTGTTTTTTCTCATTTTCACTAAAGAATCCTCTACACTGCGCCGATATATATGATAAACAAAAGGCATGGATGCCATCATTGCGCACAAATGCAATGAAACACCTTAAACAAAGTCCAAAGGAATGGAGGAATGAATGATGGGAATTAACGCAATAAGCAACACAAACACACAGCAGACAACTGCTTACACTTCACAGACAGCAGAAGTTGCTAAGACAGCTTCCGAAAAAGATACCACAAAGGCAGAAAGCGGCGTTGTTTACGAAAAGAGTAACGACACGAATACTGTTACAAAGAAAACCAATTCCGCATTGGTTGCAAAGTTAAAAGCAGATGCCGAGCAGCGCACTTCACAGCTTAGAAGTCTGGTTGAGAAGATGATGGCCCAGCAGGGACAGACTATCGGAAAAGCGGATGATATGTGGAAGTTCCTTGCCAAGGGAGATTTCACCGTAGATGCCGCAACCAAAGCTCAGGCACAGGCTGACATCGCAGAAGACGGATACTGGGGTGTAGCACAGACTTCTGACCGTATCTTAGACTTTGCAAAGGCTCTTTCCGGCAATGACCCGGACAAAGCTGATGAGCTTTTGAATGCGTTCAAGAAAGGCTTTGGAGAAGCTACCAAGTCCTGGGGCGATAAGCTTCCTGATATTTCACAGCGCACCTATGATGCTGTAGTCGAAAAGTTTAACGCATGGAAAAATGGTACCGCTGTTGCCGAAACGGCTCAGACACAGGCATAAGCTGATTACACAAAAGGAGTTGTCCGTAGACAACTCCTTTTTTATGCAATAGAAAAATTCTATTTCGTCTTGCTGTTTTTCTTCTCTGCAGTCTCTTCTGACACAGCTTCTTTCTCCGCTAAAATCTTCTCAATACTTGCAAGCTTGACACAGATTACGAAAATCTCTGTTGCTAGTGTTAAATCCTCAAGTTCCGGGAAAGACGGAGAGATTCTGATAACAGAATCACTCGGGTCCTTGCCGTATGGGAACGGCGCACCTGCCGGAGTCATTACAACACCCGCACTCTTCGCCTTTTTCACGACACTCTTAGCGCAGCCCTCCAGCGTCTCATATGTGATAAAGTATCCTCCCTTCGGAGTATACCAGCTACCTACTCCAAGTCCCTTTAACTCTCTGTCAAATGTCTCAGAAATCATCTCAAACTTCGGACGCAAAATCGCAGCATGCTTTCTCATATGCTCTGTAATTCCATGCACATCCTTAAAGAATCTCACATGGCGAAGCTGATTTACCTTATCATGGCCGATGGTCTGAATCTTAAGCTGTTTCTTGATATCCTCTAAGTTGTTGGCAGATGTTGCAATGGCAGCCACACCGGAGCCCGGGAAACTAATCTTGCTCGTAGAACAGAATTTATATACCAGATCAGGATTGCCGGCACGCTTACACTCTGCCAAAATCTCAATGAGATGATCCTGGTCAATGTCATATAAATGATGTACACAGTACGCATTATCCCAGTAAATGCGGAAATCTTTTGCTGCCGGTTTCAGCCGTGCAAAACGACGCACAGTCTCATCTGAATATGTGATACCCTGTGGATTTGAATACTTCGGCACACACCAGATACCCTTGATTGCCTCATCCTCGCTCACCAGCTTCTCCACCATATCCATATCCGGTCCTGTCGGAAGCATCGGCACATTAATCATCTCTATTCCAAAATACTCCGTAATCGCAAAATGTCTGTCATAACCCGGAACCGGACATAAGAACTTTACTTTGTCTAACTTACACCATGGCGTATTACCCATAACACCGTGTGTCATAGAGCGTGAAATCGTATCATACATGATATTCAAACTCGAGTTACCATAGATAATGATATTCTCCGGATTACACTCAATCATGTCTCCTATCAGCACCTTCGCTTCGTGGATTCCATCCAGAACACCGTAATTACGGCAGTCTGTTCCATCCTCGCAGGCAAGGTCGGAATAAGGCGACAGCACATCCATCATTCCCATGGAGAGGTCTAACTGCTCCTGTGATGGCTTTCCTCTGGACATGTCAAGCTGTAAGCCGCGGTTCTGGTACTTTTTGTAAGTTACCTCTAAGCTTTCTTTTTCCTTAAGCAACTCTTGTTTGCTCATCTCCTGATAAGATTTCATTTTTAGTCCTCCTCTTCATATATACCCTTAATCTTATGGAAATACTCCCGGATATTCTTCTCATAACCATTGTCTGACGGCTTATAGAACTTTCGATCCGTCAATCCGTCCGGCAGATACTGCTGTTCTACATAGTGATTCGGATACGCGTGTGCGTACTTGTATCCCACACCGTGTCCCAGCTTCTCGGATGCCTTATAGTGCGCATCCTGCAAATGCACCGGTATCGGCGCTGTCATCGTATTTTTAACTACATCCATCGCATCACTGATAGCACTATATGCCGAATTGCTCTTTGGAGCACTGGCTACATATGTCACCGCCTGCGCTAAAATAAGCTGCGCTTCCGGCATACCGATACGCTCCACCGCCTGCGCTGCGGATGTTGCCAACACTAGCGCCATCGGGTCAGCATTGCTGACATCCTCCGCCGCACAAATCATAATTCTGCGGGCAATAAACTTGATATCCTCGCCTGCGTAAAGCATTCTCGCCAGATAATAAACTGCCGCATCCGGGTCAGAGCCCCGCATGCTTTTTATAAAAGCGGAGATGGTATCATAATGATTATCTCCGGATTTGTCGTATTTCACGACCCGCTTCTGGATGCACTCACCCGCTACGGCAAGTGTGATATGTATTTTCCCATCATCACTTCGCTCCGTGGTAAGAACACCTAACTCAATCGCCGTGAGTGCTGCTCTCGCATCACCATTTGCGACATCTGCAAGAAACTCCAATGCATCCTCATCAATTACCGCATCATATGCGCCTAACCCCTTCTCCTTGTCCTGCACCGCCCGGAGAATCAATGTCTTGATATCCTCCTTGGACAGATTCTTAAGTTCAAAGATAATGGAGCGGGATAGCAGAGCACCGTTTACCTCAAAATAAGGATTCTCGGTTGTCGCACCAATAAGAATGACTGTTCCATCCTCCACAAACGGAAGCAGATAGTCCTGCTGCCCCTTATTAAAGCGATGAATCTCATCGATAAACAGGATTGTCTTCTTACCATACATTCCCTGATTATTCTTCGCTTGCGCAATCACTTCCTCCATATCCTTCTTACCCGCGGAAGTCGCATTAATCTGCAAAAATTCTGCGCTGGTGGTATTGGCAATCACCTTGGCAAGTGTCGTCTTGCCGGTACCCGGCGGTCCGTAAAGAATGATAGAACTCAGCTTATCTGCCTTAATGGCACGGTAAAGCAACTTGTCTTTTCCTATGATATGCTGTTGACCGACCATCTCATCCAAGGTGGTCGGGCGAAGTCTGGATGCCAGCGGCGACTCTGTCTCTTTGTTCTGTTCTCGCATGTACTCAAATAAATCCATGGTAAAACCTGCCTTTGTAATGATAGTTGCAAGAAAATGCAGTCCGTCGTTCCAAAATTCTCACGCTATGTTGTCTTTCACCGGCGGACATTTGGCTATTTTGAATTTTAGAGTTTCAAATCCTGCATTTCATGCCATCTTTTTCAAGTTGTACTGCATTTTCAGCAATATTTTTGACAGAATCGCTTGTTGAAATTTCATTTCTCTTACTATACCCGAAGTGTCCATATTTTACAAGTAATAGAATCGATTTTCGCCATTCTGCCCTATTTTGAGCATCATATGAACGCTCTACTGTGAGAATTCAATAATCCAATCATATCATTTTTACTATATTCAATCAAATAGTATCTCATCCACCGTCACGAAAGTATATCCCGCCTTCTGCAGTTCATCAATAATCTTAAATGCCGCATTTACGGAGGATTCCGACGCATCATGCAGCAAAATGATGTCATTCTCCTGTACATTATCCACAACACGCTTAGCTATCACATCCGAGTTGTCCGTCTTCCAGTCCAGCGGGTCTACATCCCATAGTACCTCAATCATCTTCGTCTCATAGTCCAGATTACACTTCCAGGAGCCAAATGGTGGGCGAATGTACTCCGGGTACTCCCCTGTAAGTTCATGAATTGCCTGATTTGCCTTATCCACCTGCTCTACTGCCGCTGCGTCACACAAATTATTCAGATTCACATGCTCATAAGAATGCGTCCCTATCAGATGTCCATCCTTGTGAATATCCTCCACGATCTCCGGATATTTCTCCACCTCCCTGCCCAGCAAAAAAAATGTCGCATTCACGCCACGTTCTTTTAAGCCCGCAAGCAGCATCTCCGTGTAATCGGGATTCGGACCGTCATCAAACGTAATCGCAACTTTTTTCTCTATCTCATTCACATCAGCCATCGTCTCCACGCTCCCCGTCTCACTTTTAAATATGCCAAACAGCATCAGGCACAGAATACCTGCCAAAAGCAGGACACCCGGTGTCTGATGCTGTCCTTTCTTCGTTCTATATAGCTTCGCGGATATCAGCAATGTCTTCGCCCTTCCTCTTCCTGTCAATAGAAGTATATGCACATCTGCCGCCTACAAGAACTCTGCACCGCTCTCTTCCTCATCATAATCAAAGTAATCATCATAATCATCACGATAGTCGCCGTCATAGAAATCATCATAGTATTCATCACCATAATAGTACTCGTAGAAATCATCATAACTGTTCACCGGCATATCTGAGATGCCGATAATAGCCATCAGCCACAAAAGCATTCCCAATACCATAGAGATTGCTGCGGTAACAATTCCCGTAATTGCAAAAGGCTTCTGTCTGTTCTTCACAAGCTGAATAATTCCAAATATAATCGCTAGTGTTCCTGTCAGGAAATTGCCGCAGGTGCAAAACAGCAGCAAGGAAACAATTCCAAGTACCATGGATGCCACGCCAAAGGCGATACCATCCCCCTTCTGCTTCGTAAGCTGATTTGCATAATAGCTGCTATTTATCGTAGCATATGTATTTCCCTGACCCGGATTCTGCCACAATGGTTTCTCATATGCCAGCCGTGATGCTCCATCTGCCAGATAAATCACGCCGCAATAGAGAAAACCGCTCTGCAACAGCACATGCTGCATAACCTTGTTGTCCGCATGAGTATCTGCACGCAGACTGCGGCATCCATGGGATGCCGCCTGTGCTTCACACCACGCAAAACACTGTCTGCCGATTCCGCGTATCCTGCCGGCAGAGGCAATCCGGTGGAACACCGCATAGGCACCGGACACCTTCCATGCCCCCTTATCAATCCTTGTATATGTCGGCTCAGCTCCTTCAAAATACATAAATACTGCTTCAATGCAGCCATTCACATCTGCCACATAGCTCACACCATTCGCAATATCTGTCGCAATCAGCTCTCTCGATGGATATCCATTCCTCCACTGATTGGGATTACCGGTCTGTGCCATATATTCTGCCGCACGCGCATAGATACGCATCACTTCATCTAATTCTTCGGGTCTTGTTCTTCTAATTACCATCCTACACACCTCATAGTACTTTACTTTTGTATATTTCCCTGCCTTACCGCTTTACCGGATGCTCTGCAATATATCGCTCTAAAATCTCTGCTGCATCCCCGACAAGTTCCCTGCATGGGCGCTTCCTATAATACTCTTTCGTGCGTGCCTCCGGTGTCGGTGCTTCCCTTTGTACCGTAAGCCCTAACAGTTCACGGCAGACAATCGAGCCGTTCTTTTTCTCGAACTCCGCCGCAAGCTCCTGCACTCTCGCATAGGCTTCTGCCTTTTCCTCCTGCGCCTTGGGATTATCATAACCATACAGCGCGCCGAGTGTTAGAAACATGCCGGAAACTGCCCCGCAGACTTCCCGAAGTCTCCCCATTCCACCGCCAAAGGAAGAACTTAGCGCCGCTGCTGTCCGCTCATCTATTCCATGCAAATCCGCAAATGCCAAAAATACGGACTGTGCACAATTATATCCCTCTTCAAACAAAGCCATCGCTTTTTCTCTTCTCACTTTTCATTTTCTCCTTGGAATCCCATTTTACTGCATCTTATCAGGTACGATTGTATTAAATATATAACTTTTGTGGTATTTTCACAATGCTTTTGATTATTTATAATGTTATAATCATATCATACTTTCAGAAAGGAGCGGAACAATTTCTGTTCTATAAAAATATGAGTACACTAAATCTGACACTACTGACAGACCTGTACGAGCTCACAATGATGCAGGGCTATTTCAAAAACCGGAATCACGACATTGTAGTCTTTGATGCTTTCTACCGCACCAATCCATGTGACGGAGGCTACGCCATCTGCGCCGGGCTTGAGCAGGTGATTGATTATATTGAGAATCTGCACTTTGATACGGATGATATCCGCTATCTGAAAAGCTTAGGTATCTTTGATGACGACTTCCTAGAATACTTAAGCAATTTCAAGTTCTCCGGGGACATCTATGCCGTTCCTGAGGGAAGTGTAATTTTCCCACGCGAACCGCTGATAAAAGTGGTTGCACCAATTATGGAAGCACAGCTTGTTGAGACTGCCATCTTAAATATTATCAACCATCAGTCCCTGATTGCCACAAAGGCTGCCAGAGTCTGTTATGCTGCACAGGGCGACGGCGTTATGGAGTTCGGGCTCCGCCGTGCGCAAGGGCCTGACTCCGGCACCTACGGTGCCAGAGCCGCTGTCATCGGTGGTTGCAAGGGCACATCTAATGTTCTCGCCGGACAGCTTTTTGATGTGCCGGTGCTTGGCACACACGCACACAGCTGGATTATGAGTTTTCCTGACGAATACACCGCCTTCAAGAAATATGCGGAGTTATATCCGTCTGCCTGTATTCTGCTGGTCGATACTTATGACACCTTAAAATCCGGCATTCCAAACGCCATACGCGTCTTTTCGGAGATGCGCGAAGCCGGTATTCCGCTGACCTACTATGGTATCCGCATGGACAGCGGGGATCTCGCCTACCTCTCCAAAAAAGTACGCAAGATGCTGGATGCCGCCGGATTCCCGGACGCTGTCATCTCTGCATCCAATGACCTTGATGAGTACCTGATTGAGACCTTAAAGCAGCAGGGTGCCACCATTACCTCCTGGGGTGTCGGCACCAATCTGATTACCGCCAAGGATAATCCTGCCTTTGGCGGTGTATACAAGCTTGCTGCCGTTCAGACAGCAGATGGCAGCTTCCTGCCTAAGATTAAGCTTTCTGAGAACATCGAGAAAGTCACAAATCCGGGCAACAAGACCTTCTACCGTGTCTATGAAAAGGAAAACGGCAAGATTAAGGCAGACCTCATCTGTCTCGCAGATGAAGTCTTTGACGAGTCCGACGACTTAAAGCTTTTTGACCCGAATGCTCCTTGGAAGAAAACCCGCCTCTCCGGTGGCACCTATAAACTCCGCGAGATGCTGATTCCGGTTATCAAAAACGGAAAAACGATTTACCATTCACCAAGCGTCATGGAAATTCGCGATATCTGTACCCGTGAAAAAGATACGCTCTGGGATGAGACAAAGCGTTTTGCAAATCCGCATGAGGTCTATGTAGATTTGTCACAGAAGCTTTATGATATGAAAACGGAACTGCTCAATAAGATGAGTAAGGAATAGGATTCATACATCTAAAAGAGATATTAAATCTATGTACCGCCCCCAAAAAGTTATACCAAAAGTCTAACCATTGGGGGCGGTACTTTTATGTCCAAATATTCTTTTGATTTTAACTCATTTCTGGCTATTAAACAACTCTCCCAAGGTCATTTCACCCCAACTGTAGTTTGTCAGATAACTTCCTTTGAAAAGTTGTGCATATTTTTCTTTTCCGGAAAGATAATTATATAGATCACACTCTACCTTATCCAGTACGATACGGCGCTTTCCATCTACAGATTCCATAATATCGGAAATACCATATTCTTCCAATGTGCTTTTTAAGCGCAGAGCAACTTTACGGTATCTTGATAGAGTCAAAGCGTTAGCCGACTCATCCTCCCACAAAAAGCTGATAGCTTCCTCCGAAGTAACATATCCGCCTTTGCGGTCAACAAGCAAAGCGAACAATTCCTTGGACTTTTTGTTGCGGAACGCAATCGGATTATCACCAACAAATACATCAAAATATCCAAAGGTGCGAATAGATACTGTGCGTTTTTCTGGCAGGGTTCGTCGAACACCTGCTGCGTTACCATCCATGGCGTAAAGCATAACATAACGAGATGTGTTGGTATTCGGCTCTTTTTCAGAACAAATTGCCTTAATTTTACGTTCTGTTTCAGTTTGGTAGTCGAAATAGGTAAACTCTGCTTCTCCTGTTCTGAGAAGTTCCACAAAATCATCGTAAGCAACTTCACTGTATGCCACAAAGTTTTCCAATGGAGTAAAACATTCTGTCAAAGGCAGCCATTCTTCTTTCGTGTAACCAAAGAATTCACATACATTATCGCTTGCGTATAACGGCTTTACCAAGCCGTCCGACGATACTTCAAATGCTGCAAGTCCATCAGAAAACTGCATAACCAAATCACGCATTTTTTCCCTTAACCGAGTATTTTCCAACTTTATAGCTGCGGCATTATCGAAATTCTTTGTTTCACGGCAACAATAAAAGCTCACAGATTCGTCAACTTTGATAAACACACCCATATATTGTTTAATAGTATTATTATTAGAACGGGCTTTGTAGGTGATTTGTGGTGGCTTATCATCAACTTCGTGTAACCTCTTTTGGCAATAATCCTTAAAAAAACGACGAATATTGTCTTGATGCTCCGGTGATACAGCGGTAAGCAACCACTTATCCAGCGCTTCCTCAATCTGCACTGTAATATTCTCGAAGTGCTTAAAATACGATATCTCCTCACAATGCAAGCACTTCACAGTGTTCGCATCCAGATTAAACTCAAAGATTTTGTCATAAACTTCTGTAAGTGCTTGGAGATAGCGTTTGTTTTCACTCGTCTTTCGTGCTTGATATCGATCTGTTACATCCATACAAACACTTTGAAATTCTTCTTCACCTTGTGCGTTGATTGATTTTGTAACCCATCCAAAAATATGAGCGCGGGTTCCATCACATCGCAACAAGGTCATGTCTCCTGCAATAGGAGCGTCGGCAGAGTAAACACGATTGAGATATTTTGAGAATCTACGACGTTCCTCCATTGGAACCATTAAAAAGACATTATTTTTATACATTTCCAGATAGTCAATTTCTCCTGCTTTCCCTTCAGGAAACCGCATAAGTTCGATCATTTTGGGACTAATGTATGTAATTTGGGGTTGTTTCTCGCAAGTATATCTTAAAAATCCGCAAGGAATTGTCTCATTCAGAAAGCATAGATTATTATTTTCGGTTTTAATGTCGGTTATATCTGCCAAAACAGAATATCCCACAAGTATTCCGTCCTTCTGTCTTTTAGGCGTTACAGTATCTCTTACATAGATAACCGTACCATCTTTTTTTACGAGACGGTATTCGCTCGTAAGGGGCTGTTCTTTCTGCGTTATTTCATGTATAAAATTAGAATACTTTTCACGGTCCGCAGGATGCACCAACTGCGCATACAGATCTTCTCCATCATTCAGCAGTTCATTTTCATGAACGTCCAACAATTCACATAAATTGTAACTAACGTAGCTCAGATGAATAGGGGGCGTCAATACATACTGATGAAAGCCACAAATCTGATGACTAAGAATTTCCTCTATATTGTTGAGTGTGTTATCCATAATAACTCCTTTTACCGAGTTTTTGCCTCTGCTAATGGGATTGCATATAAATTAATAATATATTATATCATGAAATTGTAAAGTTTTTTATTCTCTGATTTTGTTGTGTTTTATTTTCATATTTCTTCAGGAGCGTTATCGTTACCCATTGCATCTACAATTACTCACATGACACACCTATTTCTGACTGCGAAGAACAGTCTTTTGAATTTTGCCGCTGATTGTCTTAGGCATTTCGGTCACAAACTCAATTAAACGAATCCATTTGTATTCCGCAAGTTTTTGATTGCAGAAATTTTTGATTTCCAATTTGAGTTCCGGCGACGGAATATATCCTGCCCCCAGAACAATTACGGCCTTGATTGCCTGACCTCTGAGTGAATCCGGTACGCCGATCACGCTACATTCCATAACCGCAGGATGTTCCATAAGAACATTTTCCACTTCATAGGGGCCAACGCGGAAGCCGCCTGTTTTGATAATATCATCAAAACGGCCATGGAACCAATAGCAACCATTTTCATCCATATATGCTGCATCACCTGTATGGTACACGCCATCACGCCAAACATAGCGATACTGCTCTTCATTATCGAGATAAGCCGAGAACACACCGGTTTGTTTGCCGCCCTGTTCCGGGATAATGACCACCTCTCCGATTTCGTTCACACCAACCACTTTACCCTGCTTATTACGAAGCTCAATGTTGTAGAAAGGAGACGGTGTTCCCATAGAACCTTCAACAGCAGTCGTTCCTTTGAAATTCGCAAGCAGCAAAGTTGTTTCGGTTTGACCATAACCTTCGCAAAGTTCCAGCCCGGTGCGTTCGGCGAATTTGCGGAACACTTCCGGAGCCAACGTTTCACCCGCCGTAGATGCGTGTTTCAATGTTGGCATATCAGGAATACCCTTACGCACAAGATAGCGATAAACGGTAGGCGGAGCACAAAAAGAAGTCACACCATATTTGTTGATGACGGATGTTAGTTGCTTAGGATCGAAATTATCAAAGTCATAGACCATAACGGCACTTCCCACAAGCCATTGACCGTACATCTTGCCCCAGGATGCTTTTGCCCATCCTGTCTCTGCGACAGTAAAATGTAATCCATTATCTTCTGCCTGATGCCAATATTTTGCTGTTACGATATGTGCGAGTGGATAGCTGTGTTCATGAATAACGCCTTTTGGATAACCGGTAGTACCAGATGTAAAGTACATCATCATAGGATCAGTTGCTTTTGTGGAAACACGATCCCATTCTTCGCTTGCTGTTTGCATAGCAATGGAGAGGTTCTCAAAGCCATCAATGTCTGCCTGTACGCACCAGAGTTTCACTGTCATTTCAGTCTCTTTCAGCGCAGTGATGACTTTTTCAGGCACTTCGTTTTGTGAGGTACAGACAAGTGCCTTTATCTTGGCCGCTTTGATACGGTACACCAAATCACTGATTGTTAGCATATGTGTTGCCGGAATCATTACTGCTCCAAGTTTATGCAAAGCAACTGCCGCAAACCAATACTCATAGTGGCGTTTCAAAATTAGCATAACACGATCGCCATGACCGATTCCTGCACTGCGGAATACATTCGCCATCTGATTGCTGTACTTTTTTATATCTGCAAATGAAAAAGTATGTTCCTCGCCCTCAACATTGCACCATACAAGAGCATGCTTCTCCGGTGTTTCATCTGCAATTTTGTCAACAACATCATAACCAAAGTTAAAGTTGTCGGGATATTCAAGTGTTATTTTTTTCAGTTTACCGTTCTCATCAATAATTTCATTACAATACTGTTTGTATATACTCATAATCACTCCTTGATGACTGCACCTATACCCATATTACGGAATCTGTCATAACGATTCTGTGTCAAATCTATGTCTTTTGACAACTCTTCAAGTTCTTCCGCTAAAAGGGTCCGAATACGGTCGTAAAATTCTTTTTTTCCGATATCGTTCTCAGAAAGGATACGCTCGATCACGCCAAGACTTTTGGCATCTTCAGCCGTTATTTTCAAACTTGCAGCAGCAGTTTCTGCTTTGGTTGAATCTTTCCAAAGAATGCTTGCACAGCCTTCGGGCGAAATGACGGAATATACAGAATTTTGCAACATCCAAACTCTATCTGCAACCGAAAGTGCAAGTGCACCCCCACTGCCCCCCTCTCCAATCAAGATAGTGATAATAGGAACACAAAGAGTAGACATTTCCATTAGATTTTCTGCAATAGCTTGCCCTTGTCCTCGTTCTTCCGCACCTATTCCACAGTATGCACCGGACGTATCAACAAAACAAATGACCGGTCTGCCAAATTTCTCCGCCTGCTTCATCAAACGCAATGCCTTGCGATATCCTTCCGGTTGCGGCATACCAAAATTACAAAAATTACGTTCTTTGACCGTATGACCTTTCTCAATGGCAATTACCGTTACCGGACAATCGTTCAGCTTTGCAATACCACCCACAATGGCAGGATCATCTGCGTATCGACGATCACCATGAAATTCTATAAATCCTGTGAAGATATTTTTAATATAATCACGCCCTGTCGGTCTTTTACTGTCACGGGCAAGTTTCACACGTTCATAAGCAACCTCGGTCATACAATCGCCCTCCTATTATGCAATTTAAGTATTTCAGTCAAATATTTCTTTTGACTCGATCGTGGAATGATACTATCAACAAAACCGTGTGCCAGAATAAATTCAGATTTTTGAAATCCTTCAGGAAGTGATTTCTTTGTGGTCTGTTCAATTACTCTTGCACCCGCAAAACCAACTGTTGCCCCCGGTTCTGCCAAAATAATATCTCCTTCCATAGCAAAGCTTGCAGTAACTCCACCTGTTGTAGGATCTGTTAAAACTGTGATATATAATAACCCCGCATCACTATGGCGTTTTACCGCTGCACTTGTTTTTGCCATCTGCATCAGTGACAACAACCCCTCCTGCATACGCGCACCACCAGATACGGTAAATCCGACAACAGGCAAGTGATGCTGTATGGCATATTCAAAAAGAGCAGTGATTTTTTCGCCAACAACACTGCCCATGCTGCCCATCATAAAGTAAGGTTCCATAACAAATAAGCAACATTTTTGCTTGCCAATTGCAGCCGTTCCACATACAACAGCTTCTTTCTCTCCACTTGCCACACTAACAGTTTCAATCTTGTCATTATATCCCGGAAAATTCAACGGATTATCCGCTTTCATATTTGAATACAATTCGCAGAAACTACCTTTATCTGTAATCATTTGAATGCGTTGTCGTGCTTTCATACGGAAATGATAACCGCATGAACAAACCAGATTATTAGCCCAAAGACGGCTTAGCGGAATATTTTTATGACAATTCGGGCATTTTTTTTCAGGTTCACCCTCATCACGCTGTATAGGTGCGGAAGTACGCCCACCTTCTTCTAATTTATTCTTTGGTTTCAAAAAATTCAATAATGCCATTTCCTCACCTGTTTCCCATAAACGTCAAATCATAAACTCCAGATGTAAAACGCTCATCTTCCACAATCCGTAGCTGTTCATCAATATTGGTTTGTATACCGTCAATCACTAATTCACAAAGTGATGCCCGCATTTTACGAAGCGTTTCTTCTCTTGTCTTTGCATAAACAATCAGCTTGCCAATCAAGGAATCATAATACGGAGACACGACTGTGCCTTCAATCAGGCATGTATCAAATCGCACAGACGGACCGCCCGGAACATGAAGCATTTTCAAAGTTCCACAACTTCCCGCATTAATACGGCATTCGATTGCAGAACCTTTTATCTTGACATCATTTTGTGTAAACCCTAATGGTATACCAGCAGCAATACGAATTTGCCATTTCACAAGGTCATAACCTGTCAGCATTTCCGTCACGCAATGTTCTACCTGCAAACGGACATTCATTTCCATAAACCAAAAGTTACCTTCTTTATCAAGAAGGAATTCTAATGTTCCTGCACCGACATATCCTATTTTTTTTACAGCATCTACTGCAAGCTGCATAATCGTTTTGCGCTGTTCATCGTTGACAGCAGGAGATGGTGTTTCTTCCAATAATTTTTGATTTCTTCGCTGGAGAGAACAATCTCGGTCTCCAAGGCACACTGCATTTCCATGTTCATCGGCAAGTATCTGTAATTCCACATGTCTTGCCGGAAATATGTATTTTTCAAGATATACGCTTCCGTCACCAAAAGCACTGGCAGCTTCCGCAGTTGCTTGTAAATAAGCATCCTCCAATTCATCTGCAGAGCGAATCAAACGTATGCCTCGACCACCTCCGCCTGAACAGGCTTTTAACATAACAGGATAGCCAATTCTTTCGGCTGATTTTTTCGCTTCTTCCACAGATTCCACAGTCTTTGTTCCGGGTATTACTGAAAGTCCAGTATCACGAATAAGTTCTTTCAGTATTGCTTTATCACTAAGTCGTTCCATGCTTTCGGAATCGGGACCGATAAATACCAATCCGTTCTTTCTGCAAAGGCTTGCAAAATGTGCATTTTCTGAAAGAAATCCGTAGCCGGGATGTATCGCTTGAGCGCCTGCTAAAATAGCGGTACTTATTATTTGATTTTCATTTAGATAGCTTTCCGAAGCTTCGGGACCACCGATGCAATAGCTTTGGTCGGCAAGTGCCACATGTAAGGCGTTTCTATCCGCCTCAGAATAAACAGCCACCGTAGCCACGCCCATTTCTTTACAAGCCCTAATAATGCGGACTGCAATCTCGCCACGGTTAGCAATCAATATTTTTGAAAACATAGTTTACACTCCTGTAATCGCAAAGGAAAATTCAGCAGATACACAACGTCTTCCTTCTACAGTAACAGTGCCTTCTGCAAAATAAAAAGGATGCTTGGATTGTTTTATATAACACCGTGTTTCAATAGTATCACCCGGCTTTACAGGCGAACGGAACTTCACATTATTAAGTCCTGTGTAAACCGGCAATTTTCCTTCGCTCATTTCATCCTGCATCAGTACGCAAGCGGACTGAGCCAGAATCTCGCAGAGAATTACGCCGGGAACAATGGGATTGTCCGGAAAATGACCTTTTAAGAAAAACTCATCCCCACGAACGGTATAATGCCCAACTGCAGTACCATCTCTATTCTCCACATCGTCCAAAAGCAGCATATTGTCTCTGTGAGGCAATATCGTCATAATTTCTTGCTTTTCCATATTCTTACCTCCTGATACGAAACAACTCTGTGCCATATTCCACAACCTGACCATTCGTAACGCAGACCTCCAAGATAACACCATCCTCTTCAGCGGTGATCTCGTTCATCAGTTTCATTGCTTCCACAATGCAAAGGGTCTGATCTTTCTTTACATTGTCTCCGGCAACAACATATGGAGCTGCATTTTCAGCGGGAGCAGCATAAAACACACCAACAGTCGGAGATTTCACACTGATATAATCCTTGTTCTCTGTGATAGGTGGTACGGTAGAAACTGAGTCGGGAGCAGAATATACCGTTTCTTTCGACTGGACTATTACGGAACGTTCTATGCGAACTTTGCTGTCATCTTCTGTAATTTCAAGACCAGTAAGTCCAAGTTCTTTCATCAATTCAGCATATTTTCGAATATCTGTCTCTTTCATTAAATTACACCTTTCTGAACGCAAGACAAGCGTTATGACCACCAAAGCCAAGAGAATTGGATAGAGCCAATGTAATATCAGCTTTTACTGCCTTGTTCGGTACGCAGTTCAGATCACAAGCATCATCCTGCTCCTTTAAGTTAATGGTAGGAGGAATTACCCCCTCATTCAGTGCGAAAAGGCAAGCCATCGCTTCGATAGCACCTGCTGCACCAAGCATATGTCCGGTCATAGACTTCGTTGAACTGACATATGCCTTTTGGGCATTATTCTCACCAAGAGCTTTTTTTATTGCAACCGTTTCAACTACATCATTCATAGGTGTACCAGTACCATGCGCATTAACATATACAACATCATTTTCTGAATAATTTGCTTCCTTCATAGCATCTAGCATTGCCTGTGCACCACCACGGGCTTCCGGGTGAGGAGCGGTGATATGGTATGCATCGCAGGTAGAACCATAGCCACATACTTCGCCGTAAATTTTTGCTCCACGCTTCTTTGCATGTTCATATTCTTCAAGAATTAATACAACCGCACCTTCGCCAATAACAAATCCGCCTCTGCGTTTATCGAATGGTAAAGATGCTTCATTGGGATCTTCTGAAGATGATAATGCCTGCATATTAACAAAGCCCGCAACAGCAGACGGACAAATTGCCGCTTCAGCGCCACCAGTAATCACCGCATCTGCATAACCATGACGTACAAGACGCATGGCTTCGCCAATAGCACTAGAGCCGGAAGCACAGGCGGTAACTGACGGCTGTGCAGAGCCACGGCAATCATAACGAATAGCAATCGTGCCTGCTGCCATATTGGCAATCATCATCGGAACAAATAAGGGAGATACACGGCGCGGACCTTTTTCAATAAGTTTCGTGTGTTCGGTTTCAAAAGTGCCGATACCACCAATCCCTGTACCAAACTGAACTGCAAAACGTTCCGGCTCTACTTTGCCCACAATTTCGCTTTCTTCTACCGCCTGCTGAGCAGCTGCAACAGCAAACTGTGTATAACGGTCGGTACGAAGAGTATCATTGATGTCCATATATTCTTTGGGATCAAAGCCTTTAACCTCAGCACCCAATTTTGCTTTAAATTTTTCTGTATCAAAATGTGTAATTGGGGCAATGCCGTTTTTGCCATTTTTCATACCTTTCCAAGTATCTGCGACATTGTTTCCCAAAGGGGTAATTGCTCCAATACCGGTAACAACCACTCTTCTGTTTTCACTCATAATTTTTCTCCTTACATAGCGATACCGCCGTCAACACGAAGGATTTCGCCAGTTACATATTTTGCAGTTGTAAGATATGCAACTGCCTCTGCCACATCCACTGTTTCACCCATTTTACCAAGGGGTATCATCTTCAAAAGCGGATTATCTACTTGATTGCCCGTCATGTCCGTTGCAATAAAACCGGGAGCAACCGCATTGCAGCGGATACCTTTCGATGCCAGTTCCTTAGCCACCGATTTAGTAAGGCCAATAAGCCCAGCCTTGGATGCGGAATAATTACACTGTCCTGCATTACCCATCACACCAGCAACTGAGGCGATATTGATGATACAGCCTTCACGGTTACGAATAAACATACCGGTACAATGACGAATCATATTAAATGCACCTTTCAGGTTGGTATCCATTACAGCATCAAAATCTTCTTCCTTCATCATAGCAAGCAGACCGTCACGAGTAATACCTGCATTGTTGACAAGAATATGCACCTTTCCAAAATCTTCTTTAATTTTTATTACAGTTTCCTTTGCCGCAGAAAAATCCGCTACATTGCACTGATATGCTTTGGCTTTCACACCGCTTTCCTGCTTACATTTATGGCATACTTTTTCTGCAGCCTGCATATTTCCAGCATAAATAACAGCAATATCAGCCCCCATAGACGCTAATTTGTATACAATAGCTTCGCCAATTCCACGAGAACCACCCGTTATAACGGCTGTTTTTCCTTTTAACATTATTCCACCTCCGCTAAATACTCCATAACGCTTACTGCCTTGACGTCTGCGTTAATTTTCTTAATCATATTGGTTAGCGTTTTTCCGGGTCCAATTTCAATAAAAGTATCTATACCATCTGCAATCATATTGCGAATTATCTTTTCCCATTGCACCGGGTTGCAAATCTGCTTTGAAAGTAACTCTACAACATTCTCGGTATAAGGTTCTGCCGTCATATTAGAATAGAGCGTAACCGTTCTTTCCCCGATATTTGCATGTGCTAATTCCTCAGCAAACGCATTTGCTACCTCGTTCATAAATGGCGAATGGAACGCTCCCTTAACTTTAAGCGGGATGACTCTGCCCCCCGCAGCCTTCACATCTGAGAAAAAGTCTGTCATTTGAAGTGAAAGACCCGAAACTGTAACCTGACCGGGGCAGTTGAAGTTTACCGGGTAAATAGCCGAATATTTGTTGCAAACTTCTTGAACCTGTTCCGATGTCAGCTTTACAACTGCCGCCATTGAGGTATCAAACTTTTCAGCTTCACACTGCATCAGTTCTCCACGCTTACAAACAAGACGGAAACCTGTTTCATAGTCAAAAATACCGCTAACAGTAGCAGCAACTACTTCTCCCAAAGAAAATCCTGCCACCATATCGGGAACAACTCTTTTATCATTCAGCACACTTGCTAACGCAAGTTCCATTGCAAAAAGGCAGGGCTGTGTATTCTTGGTTTCCTGTAATTCCTCTTCCGTGCCTTCAAAGCATTGAGCCGAAGTACCGGGACGAATGGAATCACACATTGAATAAACCGATGCAGCAGCAGAATATTTTTCTGTAAGTTCTTTTCCCATTCCGGGATACTGGTCGCCCTGACCTGAAAAAACAAATGCTATTTTACCCATTGTGACGCCCTCATGAGGATAGGCTCTGCTTCCTCTACAACTTCCCTAACAATTTCTGCCGCAGGCTGTTCTTTCTTAACCATAGCGGCTACCTGACCGGACAGGAAGCATCCTTTTTCATTATCACCCTCTTGAACAGCCAATCTTAATACTCCTCTTCCCAGCGCTTCCAATTCTTCATCCGGCATACCACCATACTCCGCCTTAGAATACTTTCTTGCAAACTGTGTTCTGAGACTTCTGATGGGATGCCCCAGCCGCTTACCTGTTACCATTGTGCAAAGATCAGTGGCTTTCAGAATCTTTTCCTTGTATGTAGGATGAATGGTACATTCATCAGCACTTAAAAAACGGGTACCCATCTGAACACCACACGCACCGAGCATAAATGCCGCCGCAACACCTCTGCCGTCTGCAATGCCACCTGCCGCAATGACGGGCAGATCAGTCGCATCACAAATCTGCGGAACAAGAACCATGGTAGTAAGCTCGCCCACATGGCCGCCACTTTCACCACCTTCGGCGATAAGAGCAGATGCGCCGAGTCTGGTCATTAACTTTGCCATTGCAACCGAGGCAACAACAGGTATTACTTTGATATCTGCGGCAAGCCAATCCTTAATGTATTTAGATGGATTGCCTGCGCCTGTAGTTACGACCTCGATTTTTTCTTCTATAACAACCTTTGCCACCTCATCCGCAAACGGACTCAGCAACATAATATTTACGCCAATGGGCTTATCGGTGAGACTCTTTGCAACCTGAATCTGCTGCCTAACATATTCT
Source organism: uncultured Roseburia sp. (assembly GCA_964484605.1). GTDB lineage: Bacteria > Bacillota > Clostridia > Lachnospirales > Lachnospiraceae > Roseburia. The sequence continues at coordinate 126,647 of CAZAGJ010000001.1, forward strand.
CCGGAAGCATTTCCTGCCGCAATAATACCAAGGCCACCGCCATTAGACACTGCAGCGGCCAGTTTACCATCCGCAATCCAAGCCATGCCACCTTGAAACACTGGGTACTGAATACCCAGCATTTCACAAATTGCTGATTTAATCATAAGCATTCACCTTGCTCTGGATGAACTTATCCAAATCGTCAATAGTTTCCACTTTCTGTTCCAGTTCAATTTCAATGCCGATTTCATCCTCAAGATTCATGAGAAGTTCTACCGTATCAAGAGAATCAATACCAAGCTCTGAAAACTTGCTTTCCGGCTTTACAGTAGAAATATCACAGCCTGTACGTTCTGAAACAATTTTTGCGATAGCGTCAAAATACATAATAAAATGCCTCCAAAATAAATTTTCAAGCAGTTTTATGCTGCCTGTTCTTATGCATTATATCGTTCTGGCGTTCCATTAATGAAACCGATGCGTTCCAAAAGCGTTCCTATTTTGTAAACAGATTATTAATTTGACTATTTTTTCATAATATATAGCTCATATCACAACTGAACCCACATAGGACTTCAATAACAAAATGAAGGGGTGGGATTCTATGAATCCCACCCCTTCATTTGACAAAACTCCTTATTAATCTCATTCTTTAAACTTTTTCATAGGGAACTCTCTCTTTCTGTCTCACCGTTCCTTATCCGAAAACATCTGTCGCTTTTCTAGTTAAATCCAACTACCTTCTGCGAAATCTTGTACGCCGCCACAGAAATCTTTCTGCCGCCCTTGCCCGGCAGATTCATCGTTCTGCCCATAATGCCCTTGCGCAGCTTGTGGAACAGGCGGATGTCCTTATCCTTGATGTATTTCCACAGTTCACGCTTTTTCTCAAGGTTCTCCTCCGTGCCGGAGCGAATCAGCATAACCGTAGATATCACCGTGATAATCTCTAAATAGTTAAACATGTACTTGCGAAGCTTATGATTTGCAATCTTGTACAAGTCAAACTGATCCACCATAATCTTGTTGACCGTAATCTGCTGGTCAATACGGGAAATCATGACCTTCTCATTGACTGACTGGTCGTCTCTGCCAATATAGTAACGGTAGAAGTCCACATCCATATAGTACATATTCTTCACGCTTGGAAGCGGTGTATACACATAAATGTTATCCACATAGAAGGTGTGCTTCGGCAGCTCTAATCCACACTCACGCAGCAATTTCGTGCGATAGATGACCGAATGCATCAGGATATACTGTCCCTTTAAAAAGTGTCCTACATCATCCCATGTAAAGAGTTCATCCTGTGGCAGAGCACTGCAGCGCATGACTTTCTTGTGCTTTGCCCCTTCTTTTTCATATACATAGTTAGCAACAAACATATCCAGTGTCTTCTCACTGCCGGAGAGTTCACGCAGCTTTGCGAGAATCTTCATATATGCGTCATAATCTACCCAGTCATCACTGTCCACAACCTTGAAGTACATACCTGTAGCATTGCGGATACCAGCATTTACCGCCTCTCCGTGTCCTCCATTCTCCTGGTGAATGGCACGGACAATGCCCGGATAGCGGTGCTCATACTCATCCGCAATCTCTGCCGTGCGGTCTTTTGAGCCATCATTTACCACCAGAATCTCTACATCATCCCCGCCCGGAAGCAGAGACTTGATACAGTTTTCCATATATGCTTCCGAGTTGTAGCACGGAATCGCAAACGTTAATAATTTCATACTAATCTCCATTCTTTTTGTATATAGCAATCCTTACAGGCTTTCTGCCAGTTCCATTGCCTTCTTCGTCATCGCGTCAATATTGTAATACTTGTACTCAGCAAGGCGACCCAGCAGATGAAAGTTCTTCATGCCCGCTGTCAATGCACGATACTTCTCATATAACTGCTGATTCTCATCATTTAATATCGCATAATACGGAATCTCCCCTGCCGCGCCTGTATATGCGAACGGGTACTCCTTCACGATAGTCGTTCCATCCGCGTCCTGCTGCCCTGTCAGGTACTTAAACTCCGTGATACGTGTAAAGTCCTCGCTCACCGTATAATTCACCACGCTGTGTCCCTGATAGGACTCCTCATCCAAGTGTTCAAAGTCAAAGCGCAGGGAACGATACGGCAGTCTTCCGAACTTACAGTCAAACAGTTCATCCAGCGCGCCTGTGTATATGACATCCCCTGTGAAAAGCTCGTTCTCCAGATAAATCTCATCTCCCTCAAAGCGGAGAAGTTCTCTGCAGTCTACGCCGCACTTTACTGTGATATTCGCATGGTCTAACATTTTCTCAAACATCGAGGTAAATCCGTCCTTCGGCACGCCCTGATACTTATCCTGAAAATAACGGTTGTCATAGGATATGAGTACCGGCACACGCCCTGTTACCTCCGGGCTGATTTCCTCCGGTGTCTGCCCCCACTGCTTCATCGTGTAGCGCAGAAAGACATTCTCATACACATACTGTGCAATCTCCCGGATATCTGCATCCTCATTCTCACGAAGCTTCATAATCGGAACTCTGCTGCCCTCGCCGTAAGCCTCAATCAGCTTCTTCTCCAGACGATTCGCCTTATCCTCATCATATACCATATGTAATGTATTTAAGTTGAATGGTATCGGAATCAGTGTATCTTCTACCTTTGCAACTACCTCGTGTCCAAACATATACCAATCGGTAAAACGAGACAGATAGGCATATACTTCCTCAATTCCCGTGTGAAAAATATGTGGCCCATAGTTATGAATCAGTACTCCGTAATCGTCCTGCTCATCATAACAGTTTCCTCCAATATGAGCCCTCCGCTCGATTACTAAGACTTTCTTTCCTTTTTCCTCTGCAAGCTTTCTCGCAGCTACCGCGCCGGCGATTCCGGCACCGATAACAACACAATCGTACATCTCTCCTCCGTTCTGCGCCATCCCCCATGTTCCCCTCACTTCTGTACAAGGTCTGCCGCACTCCTGTAACACTTCAATATTCATCGTCATTCAGAGCCAATATCCTGAATAACTACAGCCTGTTTTATTATACACGCTTTCTAATGATACGCCAATTTATTTTTTCTTAGTTTTTTCGGAATTATATCCAAAATACAGGGAAACTGGTTTGATTCATCCGCACTCTTGCATTTTTGTTCATATTTTATTTACAATTTTCTAATAAACTCGGCATACGCAGGTCATAATTAACTTTTATAGTATACTTAACAATAAGACAACAAGATTTTTTTCATAGATTTTTTCATTCTTGGTGCAATACCAAGATACCTTGCTTAGCCGATAAGCAAGGTTCCTCCCAGAAGACAGTGATTTATTTCACTTTCAATACACACAATCTTTTTCATATGAAAAGCCGGTGCATTGCACCGGCTCCCTCTTTTTGTTCCCTAAATCTTTTCTTCAAATTTTTCATTTCCAAGTTTTATATTCAGATACTTCGCATATGCCGCAAACGCAGAAGGAATCGCATAACGCTCACTTGCATCCACCGCATCCACGAAGATGAGACTGCTGTCTTCTCCGGCTCTCACGCCATCTATCCGCGCATCCGTATTCTGCTCCGCTTCTTCTATCCTACGCATGTCCGCTTCCTCCACCAGAACCGCATATGCACTCATCTGCCACTCAATATGTGAAAAAATATGTCTGGCGTTCTCAAGCTTTTGGATGCGAATCGGCGCGTAATCCATCTGTTTTACCAATTCTAACACCTGATTGGTGTCAAGTTCTCCCTCCACATTTGGGAGTTCATAAAGTCCTGCCAGAAGTCCGGTATCCGGTCGTCTGCGAATCGCAACCTTCTCTCCATCCCGCAGAATTAAGACCGTGCGCTTTTCAAGCCTTCTTGCTTTCGCCTTACTCTTAACAGGGAGTTCCCCTGTCCGCCCCTGCTCCCTCGCCTGACAGACATTCTTCCAAGGACACTCCCCGCAAAGCGGTGCGCCGTTTGGCACACAGACCGTCGCTCCCAGCTCCATCATCGCCTGATTCAGCGCTCCCGGCACATTTTCATCCCGCAGCTTCTTTTTCAGATTGTCCGGTATGGCAAGTCCTTCCATCATCACAGAGAGTTCTTTTTCCATCTCACTGCGAAAGGACTGTTTCATGATATCTGTGTCGTCCGCTGTGACACGCGTTAAGATGCGCAGGACATTTCCATCCACTGCCGGCACATATCTCCCATAGGCGATGGAGGAGACCGCTCCCGCCGTGTAGTGTCCGATTCCCTTCAGCCTTAGAAGTTCCTCATAATCCTCCGGCATCACTCCGCCATAGTCTGTCATTATCTGAATTGCCGCCTTTTGCAGATTGCGGACACGATTATAGTAGCCAAGTCCCTCCCACAGTTTTAAAAGCTTGTCCTCCGGGCATGACGCCAATGCTGCCACATCTGGCAATTCCCTCATAAAGCGTTCAAAATACGGCTTTACCGCTTCTACCCTCGTCTGCTGAAGCATAATCTCCGAAACCCAGACACGATACGGCGTCGGTTCCTCCCTCCATGGCAGCACCCGCGCATGCTCACAGAACCATTCTAACAGCGGCTCTACTAATTTTTCTAACTCTATATCTCTTAACATGAACTTTCACTTTCCGCATTTGCTTTTTATGGATTCAGAATAGCACACTTTTCCTTTTTCTTCTATTGACAAATCTCTCCAAAAGCTGTAATCTAATATTATTGGATATTGTTAATTTTTTATCAATCATTTTTTAGGAGGGTTATCCATGAGCGAATTTAACAATTTGATTCTTGAGATTGCAGACGAGATTGCCGTTCTTAAAATTGCAAGACCGGCAGCATTGAACGCTTTAAACAGCGAGACTTTAGACGAGCTTAATACAGCTCTCACTGAGATTGAGGCTATGGATGATGTAAAGGTACTCATCTTAACCGGCGGTGCGGACAAGAAGGGCAACGAATTCAAGTCCTTCGTAGCAGGCGCTGACATTTCTGAGATGGTGAACTTTACTGCTGCCGAAGCAAGAGCATTCGGTATGAAGGCTTCTGTTCCTTTCTTCAAATTACAGAATATGCGTCAGGTTACCATCGCAGCCGTAAACGGCTTCGCTCTGGGCGGCGGATGTGAGATTTCTATGGCATGTGATATCCGTATCGCATCTGACAACGCTATTTTCGGACAGCCTGAGACAGGTCTTGGTATTATTCCTGGATTCGGCGGCACACAGAGACTTGCCCGTTTAGTTGGTATGGGTCGTGCAAAAGAGATGATTTTCACATGTGACAATATCAATGCTGAGGAAGCATACCGCATCGGTCTTGTCAACAAGGTAGTTGCACCGGAAGAGTTAATGCCGACAGCAAAAGCTATGGCTGCTAAGATTATCTCTAAGGGAAGCTATGCTGTATCTATTGCAAAGGCTGCTATCAACAATGGTTACGACATGGATATCAAGAATGCCGTTGAGATGGAAGCAAACCTGTTCGGCGTTACCTGCGCAACCAACGATAAGAAAGAAGGTATGACAGCCTTCTTAGAGAAGAGAGCTGCAAATCTGACCGATTTCTAAGGTTTTCTATTATGGTTTTAGTAGCAATACTTACACAGTAACTAAAAGGGTGTACAGTGTACCATTTCCCATGGTCACTGCCACCCTTTTGTAGTATCCGGCATTTTCGGGAAATCCTGTTGACGCATCCGTTCAAAACAGCTACCATTAATGTTATACAGAAAGAAAGGCAGGTTTTATTATGTTTGACAAAATTATCGGTTTTATTGGCGCAGGAAATATGGGGAGCGCCATGATTGGCGGCATTTTAAGTTCCTCTCTGGCAACGAGCAGTCAGGTGATTGCAAGTGCTCACTCAGCCGCCACCTTAGAGCAGCTGCGTACCCGGTGGGGCATTGAAACCACTCCTTCCAACGAGACAGTTGCAGAGCGCAGCGATATTTTGTTTTTAGCTGTAAAACCAAACAAATTTGATGAGGTCATTCCGCAAATTGCCTCCCACGTAAAAAGTCACTGTGTCATCGTCTCCATTGCTGCCGGCAAAACAATTCATGCCATTGAAGATGCATTCGGACATGAGATAAAGCTTGTTCGTGCCATGCCAAATACTCCGGCTCTCGTAGGCGAAGCCATGAGTGCTCTCTGTGCTAATGCAAATGTAACCGCAGAGGAATTAGCAGATATCGAACTGATTTTTAATTCCTTCGGGAAATGTGAGATTGTACCGGAATCGCTCATTGATGCGGTTGTCGGTGTCTCCGGCTCTTCCCCTGCCTATGTCTACATGTTTATTGAAGCAATGGCAGATGCCGCTGTCGCCGATGGCATGCCACGTGCACAGGCATACAAGTTTGCAGCACAGTCTGTATACGGCGCAGCTAAGATGGTTCTTGAAACCGGCAGACATCCGGGTGAGTTAAAGGATGCGGTCTGCTCACCGGGCGGAACTACCATTGAGGCAGTTGCCGCTTTAGAAAAAGGCGGGCTGCGCGACACCATTATTACCGCCCAGCGCGCATGTTCCAAGAAATCACATGATATGAGCATAAAATAAAACTGTACGGGAATAATTTGCAAATGGCTTTGAATCGTTACACAATTAATAACAGGAGGACTGCTATGTGGGCTTATGAAAGTGTATTTTATCAGATATATCCCCTCGGTTTTTGCGGGGCACCCTTTGAAAACGACGGTGTACTTAATCACCGCATTTTGAAGGTAAATGACTGGATTCCGCATATTCAGAAACTAGGCGCCAACGCCATCTATTTTTCTCCGGTATTCGAGGCTGACACTCACGGCTATAATACCAGAGACTACCGCCAGATTGATGTGCGGCTCGGCACAAACGAGGATTTTAAAGAGGTTTGTAACAATCTTCACAACGCCGGAATTCGTGTTATTTTAGATGGTGTATTCAACCATGTCGGACGCGGATTTTTCGCATTTAGGGATGTGCTTGAGAAAAGATGGGATTCCCCTTACAAGGACTGGTTCTATTTGAATTTTGACGGCGATTCCAACTACAATGACGGACTGTGGTATGAGGGCTGGGAGGGAAACTACGACCTCGTAAAGCTGAATCTCCGCAATGAAGAAGTGATTGCACATATTTTTTCATGTATCAAGGGGTGGATTGACGAATTTGATATTGACGGGCTTCGTCTGGATGTCGCCTATTGTCTTGACCCTGACTTCTTACGGCGTCTTCGCAGCTACTGTGACAGTTTAAAGCCGGAGTTTTTCCTGGTAGGCGAGACGCTTCACGGCGACTACAATCAGTGGATGAACGATGCGATGCTCCACTCAGTTACCAACTACGAGTGCTACAAAGGGCTTCACTCCAGCTTCAACTCCATGAATATGTTTGAGATTAATCATTCTCTGCTCCGCCAGTTCGGACCAGAGGATTGGACGCTCTACAAGGGTAAGCATCTGCTCTCCTTTGTGGATAACCATGATGTTACCCGTGTAGCAAGCATTTTAAACAATCTCAGTCATCTGCCGCTTATCTATGCCCTCGCGTTCGGTATGCCGGGTATTCCATGTGTCTACTATGGAAGCGAATGGGGCACACAGGCACGCAAAGAAGACGGTGACCCGGCGCTGCGCGCCTGCTTTGACAGTCCGGACTGGAATGAACTGACAGATTTTATCAGCAGACTGTCTGCCATAAAAAAAGCTTCTCCGGCTTTAAACTACGGCAGTTTCCGCTCTGTCCTTCTGACAAATAAGCAGTGCATCTTCGAGCGCAAGACCGAGAATGAGCGCATGCTTGTTGCCATCAATGCAGACAGCGAACCATTTGACGCACATTTTGATGCCGGCTGCGGCACTGCACAGGAATTGCTGACTGACACGCTCCACGATTTCGGTGGTGGAAGTACACTGCCTGCGTACTCGGCTGCTTTCTGGAAGATGGAGTGCTGAGCAGACTTAAAAACCAATCGGAATTTACAGAAAAGAGTTGTTATGAACGAATTAGAAAAGTGTATGGCAGGCGAATGGTACGATTGCCACGATAAGATTTTTTTAGAATATAAAAATAATGCAAGAAGCTTATTGGCACAATACAATTCATTGGCATATGACCAAAAAGAAGAAAAGACTCATATTTTAAAGCAACTCTTTGGGAGCATGGGAACGAATGTCTCAGTGGGACTTCCATTTCTATGTGATTATGGAAAAAATATTCATATTGGTACAAACGTATCCATCAATATGAACTGTACATTTGTGGATTGTAACAGAATTGATATCGGAGATAATGTATTAATCGCATCTAATGTGCAGATTTATACTGCGACTCATCCGGTTGAACTCTCTGAGCGTCTTACTCCGGATTGGACTCCGGAAAGCGAAGAATACTTCTGCCGAACCTATGCATTACCAGTAAGAATCGGAAATGGATGCTGGATAGGCGGCGGTGTCATTATCCTTCCCGGCGTAACCATCGGTGACGGAGCTGTAATCGGTGCAGGCAGCGTTGTCACAAAAGATATCCCGCCGAACTGTGTTGCCGTGGGTAATCCCTGCCGTGTTAGCAGGGAAATAAATCAGAACTGATGCAATTTTATGTTTATAATTTTTATTATTGCAAGCTAATTCGATACACTTTACCGGAAAGCAAATCTCATCATGATTTCGCAAAAAATGCGAGAATTTTAGAATCCGCGGTTGAAATCATGTGCCGTGTCTCTTTCGC
>CAZAGJ010000002.1:0-44178 GCA_964484605.1 uncultured Roseburia sp.
AGCACTTGACTTTTAATCAAGTTGTCCGGGGTTCGAATCCCCGATGTCTCATTAAGCAAAAAGGATATCACGCAAGTGATATCCTTTTTGCTTAATAAGTATTAGACAGCAGGAACCTCGGACAACGTAGTTGTCCGGGGCGCACGAGGTCCGGTGGACCTCGGCTTTGCGCGGACCGAAGCGGAGCGAAGACCGAATCCCCGATGTCTCATTATAGAAATTGCAGTGAGTGGCCACTTATTTTAACCAAATCTGCCAAATTATGTTAAGGAAAGTTGGTGGAAATACATTTCTCTATGCCATATAATATGTTAAAAATAATTGCAAAGGTGGGAAATGTATGAGAAAGTATTATGTAGATAATATTCGCTGGATAACTGTTTTGCTGGTGGTGCTTTACCATGTGATATATATATACAATGGGGTGACAGAAGCCGGAGTCATCGGTCCGTTTCATGCGACGCAGTATCAGGATGCTTTACAGTACATATTATATCCGTGGTTTATGGTAATTTTGTTTGTTGTGTCGGGCATGAGTTCCAGATACTATTTGGAAAAGCATACCATAAAAGAATTTATTGCGGTCAGGACACGCAAACTGCTTGTGCCGTCTACGGTAGGACTTTTTGTATTTCAGTGGATATTGGGATATTTTAATATGCAAATTAGTGGGGCATTTGAGACAATTCCGGACGAGATTCCCGAGATAGTTCTATATGTGATGATGGTGGTGTCCGGTATAGGCGTGCTCTGGTACATTCAGATGCTTTGGATTTTTTCAATGGGACTTGCGCTGGTGCGTAAGTTTGAAACAGGAAAGCTATATCATGTATGCGAAAGGGTCAACCCAATCATGTTGGTTTTGCTTGGGATTCCGGTTTGGGGAGCAGCACAGATATTGAATACTCCTATTGTTGCGGTGTACCGGTTTGGCATCTATGGCATTTGCTTTTTGCTGGGATATTTTGTGTTTGCACATGAGAACGTGGTAGAAAAACTGAGCAGATATTGGCATATACTTACTGCAGCAGCAGTTGTGTTGGGAATTAGTTATGTATATTGCTATTTTGGAGAAAACTATGCGGTGGGGCCGGTTGTGAACAGTCCGTATTCTGTTGCTTATGGCTGGATAGCTGTTCTTGCAATATTTGCTGTGATGAAAAAATGGGCGGATGAAACATCTGCATTTGCTGCGCGCATGACGAAAAAAAGTTTTGGCTTATATGTCTTTCATTATCTGCCTCTGGCGGCAGTGGCGTATTATTTGAAAAAATACACACAGCTTGGAGCATTGCCATCTTATTTGATAACAGGTGTGGCAGCTTATGCAGGGGGATTTCTTTTATATGAAGTTGTAGCTAGAATTCCGATTTTGCGTTGGTGTGTACTTGGCATAAAGAAGGAGAAAAAGTGTGTTTAGTGATAATATCATGCAATTAAGAAAAATGAAGCGCATGTCACAGGAGGACTTGGCAGAGAAACTGGGGGTGTCACGGCAGACATTGTCTAAGTGGGAAACAGGGGAGTCTCTTCCTGATATTGAAAAGTGTAAGCTATTGGCGGAAATCTTTGAAGTGACATTAGATGATATGGTAAATTATGAAAGCCCTGTGCGGGGGCTTGGCGTACCACCGAAAGGAAAGCATGCGTTTGGTCTTGTAAGTGTAGGAGAAAAAGGTCAGATTGTGATTCCGGCAAAGGCGAGAAAAGTTTTTGATATTAATTCCGGGGATCAACTGCTGGTTCTGGGAGATGAGGAACGTGACATCGCGATTATGAAGGCACAGGACTTTTTTTCTCGTTATACGGAAGTGTAGGAAAAAGAATATTGCGCAGGCGGTATTCTTTTTGAAGCATATTACATTTTATTTTTGGGGACTAGGCAAAAAATGTACTTTCTGCGATACTGGAATTAGCAGGAAGAACATCATTGCGAGCAGGGGAGAAAGATAATCATGAAACCAAGAGAATTATTAGATGCATTACATGTAGCAGAGCGTTTAAAAGACACAACCAGACACTGCTATACATCAGGAGGCAGACACGAAAGTGTCGGGGAGCACAGTTGGCGCGCTGCATTGATGGCATATTTCATGAAGGACGAATTTCCGGAGGCAGATATGGACAAGGTGATTCGCATGTGCCTGATACATGATTTGGGAGAGGCATTTACCGGAGATATTCCATCATTTGATAAGACTGCAGGAGATGAGGATAAGGAGGAAGCGTTGTTGTATCAATGGGTACGCTCTCTGCCGAAGGAATTGTCTGAGGAGATGCTGGCATTGTATGAGGAGATGGCGGCGCGTGAAACTCTCGAGGCAAAAATATATAAGGCAATCGATAACCTTGAGGCAGTGATACAGCACAATGAATCCGATTTGTCTACATGGATTCCGAAGGAATATGAGTTAAATGTGACCTATGGGGAGGATAAGGTTGCTTTCTCACCGTATCTAAAGGAATTAAGACGGGAAATGAGAGAAGATACTCTGCGCAAAATTGCAGAGGAAAAGGAACAGAGTGAGTAAAAAATAAGGAGCGTTTACTATGAAGGTAGGATTCTTGGGGACAGGCAGAATTGCAGTGACATTGGCGGAAACATTTGCACAGATTGATGGGATAGAGTTGTATGCAGCGGCATCCCGTTCATTAGATAAAGCAAAAGATTTTGCAAAAGAGTATGGATTTGCAAAGGCGTATGGCAGCTATGCAGAACTGGCAGAGGATGCAGAAGTGGAACTCGTCTATATAGCAACACCGCATTCCAGACATTATGAGGATATGAAGCTTTGCGTTGAGCATGGCAAGGCGGTGCTCTGTGAGAAGGCGTTTACGATGAACAGCGGGCAGGCAAAGGAAATCGCAGAGCTTGCAAAATCAAAGGGCGTATTTGTGACGGAAGCAATCTGGACACGCTATATGCCATCACGAAAGCTGATAAATGATGTGATTGCAAGCGGTATAATTGGAAAGCCATCTACATTGACGGCAAATCTGTCCTATGTGATAGCGCATAAACCGCGCATTGTGACACCAGAGCTTGCGGGAGGTGCTTTGCTGGATGTCGGTGTGTATGGACTTAATTTTGCATTTATGCATTTTGGAACAGAGATAGAGCGCATTGAGACATCGGTGCAGTTTACAGATACAGGTGTAGATGGACAGGAGACGATTACACTCTTTTATAAGGATGGACGAATGGCAGTGCTGACACACGGTATCTATGCACGTTCTGACCGCAAGGGAATCATCTATGGTGATAAAGGATATATTGTGGTAGAAAATATTAACAATCCACAATCGATTTCCGTGTTTGATACAGATGACAATCTGGTAAAAAGAATTGATGTACCGGAGCAGATTAGTGGTTACGAATATCAGATTCTTGAGAGCATGGAGGCAATCAGAAATCATAAGACGGAGAGTGATTCCATGCCGCTTTCCGACAGTATCTATGTGATGGAGGTTATGGATAACATCCGCAAAAAGTGGGGACTCAAATACCCACAGGAGCAGTAAGGATGCGACAGGGTGATGGAGAAATAAGATGGATAAAAGAGACATTATTGAATTTTTTGACCGCTACGCACCGCAGTGGGATGCAGACATGATTCGAAGCGATGAGATTATAGGGGAAATTTTGGATGGTGCAAGAGTGGAAGCGGGAAAGACCGTGCTTGATGTAGCCTGTGGAACTGGTGTACTTATTCCGGATTATTTAAAGCGTGATGTGGCAGCAGTGACCGGCGTGGATATTTCACCTGAGATGATTCGGATTGCACGGGAGAAATTTCTGGATGGAAACGATGCGGTGCAGATAAGCAGCGGAGGAGTGAAAACCGAACTCAGTTTTGTATGTGCAGATGTGGCAGAGATGCCGTTTGTGCAACAGTATGACTGTATTGTAATTTATAACGCATTTCCACACTTCCCTAATCCTGCGGAGCTTATCCATACACTGGCAGGACATTTAAAGCCGGGCGGAACGCTAACCGTGGCTCATGGCATGAGCCGTGCGAAGATTGATGCGCATCACGAGGGTGTTGCAAGCAAGGTTTCCATGGGACTGATGCATGAAGATGAACTGGCAGATATTTTTGCTAAGGACTTGCAAGTGATAGTGAAGATTTCTGATGAGAGCATGTATCAGGTTACGGGAATGAAAAAAACATTGCATTCTATCTAATATATGCTATACTGATTTCGTTGTATAAAAATAAAATAAGTTTCGCAGAGTAGACCCATGTGCGTTAAGTGCCGGCTGAACAGGGAGTTGTCAGACGGACGAAAAGATTATCTTGCGGTACATGAGTCGCATCCCGCTGCATCAGAAGATAGCTATATTATCTCCCGTTGTAGTAAGAGGTCTGCAAAGGAGGTAATTTTTTATGAGAAAATTTGTCACTTTGTTTACCGATTCTTACAAGGAACTGAGGTCTGTAAGAACCATCACGCTTATGGCAATGTTCGCGGCAATTGCCATCATTCTGGGAATGTATTCCATTGAAGTTGGCAATTTTATACGAATTTCTTTTGCATCTATTCCGAATGGAATTATTGCGTATTTGTTTGGTCCAGTTGTAGGCGGCATTTTTGCAGGTGTGCTTGATGTGCTGAAATTTATAGCAAAACCGACAGGCGCATTTTTCCCACCGTTGACATTGGTAACGATATTAGCAGGCGTGATGCAGGGCTGTATGTATTACAAGAAGCCGATTACTCTGCCTCGCGTGTTTGTAACGAAGTTTATTGTGATGCTGGTCTGCAATGTTATCTTAAACACGATGTGCCTTTCCGTATTGTACGGAGATGCATTTATGTCATTGATTGGGCTGCGCGCATTAAAGAACCTGATTATGTGGCCGATTGATTCTATGATTTTTTATTCTATATCTAAGGTGCTGGAAAATATCGGATTGTTTAATAGGAAGCCTAACGTGACTTCGGTGTAAGAGAAACAGCGCAGGTTATGCAATGAATTGTCTGGAGACATTGCAACAAGAAACAGCGGAGAGCCCGCCTTGCAGGAGAAATGATTATGGAAAAAGAGTTAGCTGTAAATGGTCAGAAATACACAATTATAAAACTGCTGGGGAAAGGAAAAGGCGGATATTCCTATCTGGCAGACGATGGGATGAACCACTATGTTTTGAAGCAGATACACCATGAGCCTTGTGACTATTACCAGTTTGGCAACAAGATGGAAGCCGAAATAAAGGACTACGAACGGTTGAAGACAGTTGGAATCAGAATGCCTGCTATGTTACAGGTTGATATAGAAAACGAGCGTATCTTAAAAGAGTATATTGATGGTGATACCATCTATGAACTCATTTTGCAGGATAAAGTGAAGCCTGCTTATGTGGGACAATTGCAGGAAATGTGTACGGTGCTGTATGCCGCCCATCTGAATATTGATTATTTCCCGACAAATTTTGTGGTGCATGACGACAAAATTTATTATGTGGATTTTGAGTGTAATGACTACATGGAAGAATGGAATTTTGAAAACTGGGGGATTAAATACTGGTCAAAGACACCGGAATTCCTGCAATATGTGAAAGAACATTCATAACGCAAACGCCAATGGAATAGATATAAAAGTTTACTTCATTTATGAATCTATGATATAATATATAAGAAACGAACAGCGCAGATTTTTTTGGATGTGCACTGAGTGGTGGATTGTTTGAAACAGTGAACGAAATCATAGAGGCGGAGGTAATGTGATGAAGAGTAGAAGAATACCTTTGACAGCAGATGTATTGGAATATGAAGTCGGGAAAGGTATGGAAGACGGAGTGGAGCTCTGGTCGGAGGTTGTGACGAAGGGATGGATTGTCACGGATTTTCTGGTAAAGATTACAAAAGAGGACGGTTCGATTGTGTGTCCGTACATTTTGAATCGTCGTGGACGCGAGTTTATCGGAAATGGTGATTACATTATTATCGACGAAGATGGTGGAAAGCATGTCTGCGGAGCCGATAAAATATGGCAGCGTTACGAGAAGCTTGCGGATGCAGAATAATTTAATAGGGAAGTATGGCGGCTGGTATTATTCCAGCCGCATTTTTAATTCATAGGAAAGACCGTGTTTATTTAAAGCGTGAAAGTGTATGATTTCCCATGAATTAAAAATGCTCCGCATAGTCAGCAAGCTGACATTAGATGCGCACCTCGCGGAGAAGAAATTAATCGCGGAGCGATACCGCTCGGGCGCGAAGAATCAGCAGAGCTGATTCTTTATTTTTGCCTGTTAAATTGTAGCGAATAGTGTATAATCATTAGGAAAAGAAAATTCAAAGCAGGAGTTACCTATGAAATTAGTACCCATCCCAGAGGATAAATACGAAGCGTATCGATTAAAGCTGATGTTTGACTGCTACAAGTGGGACCCGCAGTTTTTGGATAACAACACGATTGCAAAGTACGCATTGGTACTGACGCAGGAAGAACATGAGCAGCTAGAGACCATGACGGAAGCATTGGATAGAGAAACGAGGATGGCGGAAGAATTCTTAAATCAGAATCTTAAACTGGAGAAACCGCTGGCACTGCCGAAAAGTGTAAAGCGCGAAATCAGAAAAATGAAGAACTATGAGCCGGATAAGCATATACGCCTTATGCGTTATGATTTTCATCCGACTATCGCTGGGAAATGGGCGGTAAGTGAAGTGAACAGTGATGTGCCGGGAGGATTTGCAGAGGCATCCCTGATGCCAATGACGGCGATGGAAGTTTTGAGCGAGCAAAGCGGCGATAAGAACCCGTATTATCACATTAATTTTGGCGATGTGCTGACAAGTGCGCTCGCAGCAAAGATACCGACAGGAGGCAGGATTATGCTGGTGCACTGCACCTGTTATAGCGATGACAGGCAGGTGATGCAGTTCCTGGGAGATGCGTTAAAAAGAGAGGGCTATGAGGTGATTTATGCGGCTGCAGACCACCTGAAATTTGTAAATCAAAGAGCGTACAGTATCTTAGATGGCAATGAAGGGGAGATAGATGCCATTGTTCGGTTTACGCCGTTGGAATGGCTGACGGAAATGAAGCCGAAGCGTTGGCAGGGATATTTTGACACGACGACGGTATCCTGTAATCATCCGATTGCCATTTTTGCGCAGACAAAACGTTTCCCTTTGGTATGGGACGATTTAGAACAGCATGGAATCCGTATGTCCATGTGGAGAGAACTGTTGCCGGAGACGGTGGAAGTGAAGGATGCCAGGGGCAGAGAAGGATTTATCTATAAGCCCGCGTGTGGCAGAGTAGGAGAAAAGATTTCGATAAAAGAAGCCTGCAGAGGGGATGAGTATCAGAAAATTCTTGCTGATGTCAAATTACATCCGAAGAAGTATCTGGCACAGCAAAGATTCTGCAGCAAGCCGTTAATGGGAGAGAATGGAGAAGAATTTCATGTATGTCTCGGCTCATATACAGTGAATGGCAGACATGCCGGATACTATGCACGAATCAGTGACCTGCCACGCATTGACTCGAATGCGGCAGATATACCGGTTTTGATTGAGAGGAATGAGAAGTAATATGACTGTAAAGGAAATATATCGGATATGGGCACCTTCAGGCAGGAAATGGGTGGACTGGGTACGTCCGGTGTCGTTTGCTATGTTAGGAGAGCATTCCAGACAATACAGCTTTTTGGAACTGACGATTCCCCGAATAAATCCATTGCCACAGGCGTATGCTGATGCGGCAATCATCGTGGACTTACCGGGGGATGAGAGCGTGGAAGAGGGAATCGCTTTGGCAGGTATCGGTTACAGACCAATCCCGATTTACAACGGAACGATAGAGCAGGCGGGAGCGAGAGCAACGGTGGACAATCATTCTGTCGGTGTGGCATTATGTCGCGGAGCAGAAAAATTACGTGAGATGGAAATAAGTAATGATGCACTCCCGGCGTTTCTGACGGACAGTAACCGCATGAATCGTTTTAAAATGGAGGCCGAGTTGTTTGATAACAGTTGGGATGTGTATGCACAGGATTTGCCGACAGCAGAATATTTTTTGAATGAGGGAATTCACAAAATCATAGTTGTGTCAGATGATATTTCAAAGGACTTGAAGAAAATTCTGTATGAATTTCAGAAGAAGAAAATAGACATTTACCTGACGAGAAGATATGACATGATAAAAAAGGTCAGGATTCACAAGACGTTTTATAAGAATTAAAGAGGTATGGGAATTTGATAAGGTTTGATGGTCACATTGTACAGTTTGGATTTGGTGCAGTTGGGAAAAGCTTTTATGAAAAGGCTGCAAAAGAAATCAAATTTGATGAGAACAAGTATTTTGTGATAACAAGAGACGATTATGAATTTGAAGCATTTGTAAATCTGGGTGGTCTGGTATCTAATTTTATTGTCAGCGAAGTGACAAGAGACAATTTTAAAGAGGTATTTGAACCGTATTTAAGAGAGGGAGATTTGCTGATAGACTTTGCGGATACGGTTGGAACGAGAGATATTCTCACATGGTGCGCAGAGAGAAACATTATGTATATCAATACCGGAGAAGCGGATTGGCCGGATAAGTGGTATTGCATTTTTGAAGAGAATGAGTGGAAAAATGCATTAAAGGAGCAGTATGCGGGCAGCAGGACGGTAAATCGGCATCCGATTGTTCTGCACCATGGCAATAATCCGGGGCTGGTGTCCCATTTTGTAAAAGCAGCGTTGGAATATATTGTAGCCACACAGTTCAAACGGGACAGGCGCATGAAAGAACTGGTGAGAAATGGAAAGTTCAATGAGCTGGCGCAGAAGCTTGGAGTTCGGACGATTCATGTGAATGATATTGATCTCCAGCAGGTAAAGGAGGCGTACAGCGAGCATAAATTGTACAATACCTGGTGTGTGGATTCTTTTTGGTTTGAGATGCTCAGTGAAGCAACCATAAATATCGGCACACACGAAAAGATAGATTATGCGAATGAGTGTAATTTTGTGGAGGATGAGAAGGGATATCTGCAATTTGAGAAAATCGCAGCCGAGAAAAAGTGTCGTACCTATTATCCGGGCGGAGCGTTTGAAGGATATCTGGTTCCGCATGAGGAGACGGTCAGCATAGCGAAAAATCTCGAAGTGAAGGAAGATGGGAAAGTAATTTACCGACCAACAGTGATGTTTTTGTATTCGCCGTGCGAATATGCAAGAACTTATTTGAGTCATGCAAAGGTAAACGAATATCCGAAACCGGATGCTGCAAAACCGATGGACTGTGAGGGGCAGGATGGAACAACAATCATTCGCGGCTATGTCTATCCGCCTGAGTATGAAATTTTGTATCGGGAAAAAATAGCTGCCGGAACGGAGTATGTCGGTGTGCTTTTTGTCGGAGAACATTTCAATCCGGTCTGGGTGGGGAACCGTATCGAACCTTCTTTTTTATACAAGAGCAAAAAGGATTCGTACTGGCAGACACCGACAATCACACCGGTTGCCATGTCGGCACTTGCGGCGGTCTGCTGGATGCTGAAGAATCAGGAGAAAGGCGGCATATATTTTCCGGATGATATACCTGATTACCGAGAGATTATAAAAAGGGCAGAAAAATATATTTCAAAAACCATATACCAGACTTTTACCAAAGAAGAACTGGAGACGGCAATGGGGCTTGATTATAAAGATTTGCAGACGAAGGATATTTTCGTGGAATAGAAAAAGATTCCCTGGCAATTACGCCATAGGAATCTTTTCCTGTTTAGTGACCGCCGCCGCCACCGCCGCCGCCGCGACCACCGCCGCCGTAGCCGAATCCACCGCCACCGCCGCCGCCACTGTACCCGCCATGTGCACCGGAGTATACCGCTGAGCGGAAGGAACGTCCGTGGTGCCGGAACCTTGGAGAACGGTAATAATTGTTGCCGAGTACCGGACTGGAAGCTGTTTCCGGACACTTGATACTGATAGCTTCAATGACTTTTTCGGAAATTCCGAAAGCAGTTGCATAGATAAAATATTGCTCGTATAAAGGCAAATCTGCAACGGTGCGTTCACGCATGAGAGCATCTGTGCTCAGGAAATTGTACAGACCTCTCCATTTGGCATATTCGTTTTCACCAAACTGTGTAAGCAGAATATATTTTCCGGATTCTTTTTTTAGATATGAGGAGCCTGCCAAACAGGAAATGCCGAAAATGAAGAATGCTCCAAATGCAAAATCCAAACGTGTGTGGTAGGAAATGATATTTACCAGAGTGATAAACAAAATTCCGATTACTTTTAGGAAGCTTGCAAAAGAACGCATCTGCCGTTTGGGCTGTGTGTAGTCTGCTTTTTGGAAATAACCTTCTTTTACGCCAATGTTGACAATGGAGTTTTCCATGTTTTTTGCAAAAGCGGCACTGTTCTCGTAGTCGGAGGATATGCGCTCCTGCAGTGTTTTCATTGTGATGGAGTTGCCTGCGGAATGACGGACAAGCAAGTCAAAGTAATATCGCTCACAGGTTGTAAGCGGTTCATAGCTACTGAGTACATTCTGCCGATTCATAATAATTTCTATATTATCGTCGCTAAGCTGACGAATGGTAATGTATCGTTTTCGAGCCAAACTGAGCAGGAGCGCCGAATAAACACCGGAATCATCTTTGGGAGCTTCGTGCTTAGCGAAAACCAGTGCAGCGGCAAAATTCAGGTCAAGGCTGCTTGGAATGCCTCTGTAACAACTGCTGTCAACCGATGGCTGGTAAAAGGTATGCTTTGATCTGGCTCGCGGGCCGGCAGTAAATGAGTATGCCAGAACGAAAGCCGTCAGAGCTAAGAATATATAGGAAACCATAAGCTTCGCTACGCGATAAAACTCAGGTGTGTCGGCATAAGCACGCTGTTCATCCCGGATTTCATCTAACACATCGTCCGAGGAGTAATAGTTTGATGGTGCATATTCTGTAAATATGTGACGGTCTTCGCCGTAAGAAACCAAATCAAATTCTATGTATTCGTTATATGGCTTAAACTGCAGGTCGTCCTCGTCCAATGCAAAGTAAAAGGTGTAGTAGCCCGGATTCATGGTCGCAGACTCATGCACCGGAAAGTCGTTGGCGTTGGTGCCGTAGGTGTAAACTTCATAATTGCCCGGACTTGGCATATCTGCATTTGGAAACAGAATTTCTGCCTTGTAGGAATCCAGATACTTGATGCTGTCTTCGGAGTACATTGCCAGATACAGGTCTGAACAATCGTTGTAGCGCAGTGCGGCATTGTACATCTCATATTCGATTTCAAAAACCATTTCTTCGCGGTAGACACCGTCAATGTAAAAGAAAACGGCTTCGTATCGTGCGGCAGATTCATCGTAAGGTCCCTTGCTGTGATACCATCTGCCCGGTCCATAACCATAGTAGGTGTCGATATAATCGAAATCATCCCAGTATAGTCTCGGGCTTTCCGTGTAGATAACTTCCGTACCATCAGGAAGAATCTGCTTGACGGAATTTACCTTGTAATCCACTTTCACGCCATCGACATAGTCTTCCGGCAAATCACGCCACAATTCCCAGAATGGATTGTCTTCGGAAGCAGCATGCACATCGAAGGTAAGCCTCTCAGTGATGACAACTTTGCCCTCACTTCCCGGTTCATCTACAACCACGGCTTTGTATTCCACATCCGTTATTCTGGCATAGTCATTTGGATTGAGACTGATGTCCTCGAATAATAAAGAACCTGCAAGGAGAAACGGGAGCAGGAAGATGCCTATGAGGAAGAACCAGAGAAAAAAAGCGGTTATTTTGTTTTTCATAGGTAAAAACTCCTCTTTCTATAAAATACTGTTGAAATTTAGTATATAAAAAATTGTGGTAAGTGTAAAGTACAAGAAAATATAGGAAAAATAAGAAATGGTTGCATTTTGCGGATGGCTGGGATATAATAACCAAGTGATTTTGCGAAAGTGCAAAGCATATAATATGCATATGCGGGTGTGGCGGAATTGGCAGACGCGCCAGATTTAGGTTCTGGTGGGAGACCGTGCAGGTTCAAGTCCTGTCACCCGTACTGGGAAAAGGAGTTTCAAGGCTTTGTAGTCTTGGAACTCTTTTTTTCCGGTACATCTACCTCTCCGGCCACTCCACCTGCCGGCTTTCCCACTGCTCGTTCAGCCAGTCAACAACCTGCTGCTTGCCTTCCGGCGTGAACGGGAAGGTGGCATCAGTCTTTTTTTTATCCGGTGTTGTTTCATAATTATAAGGACCCGGCCAGATGAAGGCATGGAAATTGTCATCTTCCTTCTTAATAAGGTAGCGCATCCCTAGATAGCTGCCGGTAAACTTTTCCTTCTTATAGAAATTCATGTTCAAGATATCGTCGCTTGTAATCATAAATATAGCCTCATTCCTTGGTTATAGTTGTTATGCATAAAAAGTATATCAGACTCTCTTCCAAAAATATAGTATAAAAAGCTTACATTTTCGGGAAAGCATAGAATTGTAGGCGTATATCCATGTATTTTTGTATACAATTTTTGGTTGACAAATGCGAAACAGGTAGTATAATCGAAATATGTAAAAATTTAGTGAGATAAAGTGCTATAACGATAAAGAGGTATAGAGGTAGAGAAGCATAACGACAAAGCTTGAACGAATAATTCATGTGAGTTTGTTCCGCGCCTTGGACAGATTTTACCAGTTGTCTGGTATGCTTTTTTTACCCAAAACTATTGACAATTTTCGCATACGCTGTATAATAAGAAACATGTTGTGCGTCTGCAACATACAACTGTTTTCGAGGAGTGCAATGCATGAGAGCGTGCGTTGGCACTTTTTTTCGTTATAAAAAAATATTTTAGTGTGATAACGCGTTGCAACATTGCCTTGAAAACACGACAGCGTAAAAACGATATAGATGCCGTAATGGCGTTTATATATAAATAATTATTTCAATAGGAGGAAATATTATGAAAAAGAAACTTATTTCTCTTTTCTTAGTTGGAGCTATGACAGTCAGCATGGCAGCTGGTTGTGGCAACAGCGACAACGGAGAAGGAAACAATGCTGTTTCTGAAGGTACAGAGGCTGCTGAAGCCGGAGATGCTGGTGAAGTTACATATGCGAACGACCAGATTATCCTTGCTGTTACTTCTGAGACAAGCGGTGACATCACTCCATCATGGGCAAATGGTGCCGGTGACTATACAGCATACAAGCTGGTTACAGGTACATCTCCGGTTGAAGTTGATGCAGCCGGTAAGTGGGTAGAGAACCCGAATGTTGTTGAGAAGATTGAAGCAACAGACAATGAAGATGGAAGCAAGACTTATATTGTAACAATCAAAGATGGCTTGAAGTTCTGTGATGGTTCTGACATTAATGCAGATGACTATCTTCTTTATTACATGTTAAGATGTGATGAGATGATTGAAGGCTTAGAGGCAACAAACTTAACAGACAGTACAACACAGTATGTTCTTGGATATGATGCTTACTCAGCAGGTGAGAGCGATGTATTCGAAGGTCTTCACTTAATTGATGACAAGACATACTCTGTAACTATTGATGCATCTATGATGCCATACTACTATGGACAGGCTTTAATCGCCAATGCTCCGGAGTCTATGGACTTATGGCTTCCAGAGGATGTAACTCTTGAGGAGACAGAGAATGGTGTGAAATTCTCTGATAACTTCACAACTGAGTACATCGCTGACAAGGTAAATGAGGCAAGATACAACTATAACATCAGTGCTGGTGCTTATATGTTTACATCATATGATGAGAACGCATATGTATATACAGTAACAAAGAATCCTTACTATGTTGGTAACTTCGAGGGACAGACAGCAAACATTGAGACATGTCTTGTGAAGTATGTACAGCAGGATACTATGATGGATCAGCTTAAGACAGGCGCAGTTGATGTTCTGACACAGTGCGCAGACGGTGAAGAAATCGAAGCAGGTCTTGACATGGTTGAAGAGGGTGGATTTGACTACATCAGCTTCCCACGTGCAGGTTACGGTATGATTTCCTTCAAGTGTAATCAGGGACCTACACAGTTCACAGAGGTACGTCAGGCAGTTGCTTACTTACTTGACCGTGTAACATTTGCTCAGACATTTACAGGCGGACATGGTACTGTTGTAAACGGACCTTATGGTACACAGCAGTGGATGGTTGACGAGTATGCTGAGGAAGTAGATGGATTAAATGCATATGCATACAGCCTTGATTCCGCAATCGCAGTTCTTGAAGAAGGCGGCTGGGTATACAACGAGGATGGTTCTGACTACTCAGGCGAGGGTATCCGTTATAAGAAGTTAGATGATGGTACTTATATGCCATTAGTAATTGAGTGGTTCTCTTCTGAGAATAACTCAGTATCCGATTTGCTTGTAACTTCTTTACAGCAGAACCCGGATGTTGCAGCAGCAGGTATGCAGATTAATCAGACAGTTGGTACATTTACTGACTTATTAACATACTACTATGACAGTTCTGAGGAGAACCCGTATCAGATGTTCAACCTTGCATCTGGATTCGGCAACCCATATGATGTTGCTTACTCTTATGAGCCAGGTTCTTCCAATAACACAAATGCTGTATTGGGCGAGGATGGACAGAAGTTATATGATTTAGCACTTGCTATGAATCAGACCGAAGAGGGTGACGACATGACATATGCTGAGAACTGGTTCAACTTCATCTCATGCTGGAATGAACTGTTGCCGGAGATCCCTCTGTACTCTAACCAGTATCATGACTTCTTCTCTTCAAGAGTTCATGATTGGAACGAGGATGGATATAACAGAGATGAGACAGTTGCAGTATTATATGCAAATGTTGAGTAATCCAAATTAATATTTTTTTCCGGGAGAAGAATGGGGTTATGCGCCATTCTTTTCCTAGGTAAAAAATGCCTGTAATGCTTTGATCATTTCTTTGGGAACGCGATCAGGGGAGCATGTCAGGATTTTGTTCCCAAGGAAATGATGAAAAATCATAGAAAGTTGGTTGAATTATGTTAAAGTACGTTGGCAAAAGACTCGTATATATGGTGGGTGTGTTCTTTGTAGTGTCCATTATTATGTTCGTATTATTTAATAATGTACCGGGCGACAGAGCGTTAAACCAGGTGCAGAATTTAAGAGGAAAGGTTTCGGATGAAGTCTTTCAGGAGCGCTATGAGGCGGCGCGAGAGAAGTTAGGATTAGATGACCCGATTCCGGTTCGCTATGTAAAGTGGATGAGAAATCTGTTGAGCGGAGATTTGGGATATTCTACTTTTTATAAGAAAGATGTAAAGGAAGTTATTGGACAGCCTTTAGTGAATACAATAGGAATTAATATATTTGCGACGATTCTCGCGCTGGGAATTACGATCCCGTTGGGAATCCACTGCGCGGTAAAGAAGTTTTCTAAATTTGACACTGCGGTACAGGCGCTGACAATTGTTGGCTACAGCGTGCCTCCATTCATAATTGCGCTGGTATTTATGTATATATTTGCGGTAAAGCTTGGTTGGTTCCCGCTCAGTGGTATGAATTCACCGAACTTTCAGGGAACAGGGATGGCTGCTGTCTTAGACCGTATCTATTATCTTGCTCTGCCGGTCATGGTTATGACAGTTGGTTCTCTCGGCGGTATGACACGTTATGTCCGTGCGGCAATGATTGATGCACTTCGCATGGATTATATCCGTACAGCAAGAGCAAAAGGCTTAAAAGAAAAAGTTGTCATTTATTCACATGCATGGAGAAATGCTTTATTGTCTGTAATTACTCTGATTATTGGATGGTTCATGAGCATTTTTATGGGTTCTATTATCATCGAGCAGATGTTCCAGCTGAATGGTATCGGTAAGATGTATTATGTAGGACTGATGAATCAGGACTATGATTTGGCATTAGCGATTCAGATGCTCTACTGTATCATTACGCTGATTAGTAACTTGATTACTGACTTGAGCTACGGTATCGTTGATCCGAGAGTCCGCATCAATAAGTAGGAGGAATAAGACACATGAGTATGTTAAAACGTCTTTTTGGAAAGAGAGACGCGGAAGTTGATATCATGCAGGAAGAGGCTTTACAGAGCCCAATGCGTACCATTATAAAGAACTTTATGGAAAATAAGCTTGCAATGGGTGGATTGATTATATTTATTATTATCTTCTTGATTGTATTGATTGGACCGCTGTTTAATCCGATAGATTTGAGTGATAAAGAAGAGACACAGACCAATGTTGCACCGGGTATGAAGATGCTGGATGTGCCGAAGGAATTGCAGGGAAATGTAAAAGAAATCTCTACAGGTTCTACGTTCAGCGTAGGTGTAGACAATGACGGAAATGTTTACATCTGGGGTTACACAAAGATTACGAACAAGATTGACCTTGCTGAGATGATGCCTTCTAAGGACGAACTTGGAAATGTCGTGTCTGTTTCTGCAGGATATGACCATGTTATGGCGTTAAATGATGAGGGTGAGATTATCTGTTGGGGAAGTGACCGTATGGGACAGTGTCAGATTCCTATGGATGTGTCCGGACAGAAGAATTTCAAACAGATTGCAGCAGGATATCAGATTTCTTATGCGTTGACAGAATCCGGAGAGATTATCGGCTGGGGAAATGAAAACCTGAATGATATCCGCTTGACAAGAAGAAATGGCAATAGTAATATTGCGAAGATTTCTGTGGCGAACACAACTTTGATGGCATTGACAAAGGATGGCAAAGTGCAGCATATGGGAAGCCAGACTTCGGATATTTCAAAAGTGCCGGAAGACCTTGGAAAGGTTGTTGATATTGCGACAACATCCGATGCCTGTGTGGCAGTTTTAGAAGATGGTTCTCTTCGTATCTGGGGAAAAGCCAACAAGGGTGAGCGCGAAATTCCTGAGATGGATGGCAGTGTTGTGTCTATCTATGGCGGTAGAACACACCTGACAGCATTAACAGATACCGGAAATGTATATTCATGGGGAAATAATAATAAAGGACAGATAAATATTTCCTCAAAAGCAACGAATGTTGCCGCTATTTATGGTGGCTCTTATCAGAACTACGCAGTGACAGAGTCCGGTGATATTGTGACATGGGGCTTGAAGGGATATCTGCTTGGAACAGATGAACTTGGTCGTGATGTGTTCACGCGTATTTTGAACGGTGGACGTATGACGATGACAATCGGTGCGATTTCCGTTATTATTTCTACAATTATTGGTATTATTATCGGTGGTATATCCGGTTTCTTTGGCGGCTGGATTGATATTGTGTTGCAGCGATTGACGGAGATTGTATCTTCGCTTCCGTTCCTTCCGATGGCGATGATTTTGACATCTATTATTGGAAATAGTTTGTCAGAGGATGCGCGAATTGCACTTATCATGGTTGTACTTGGTGTGCTAAGCTGGCCGAGCCTGGCAAGACTTGTGCGTGCGCAGGTGCTGGCCGAGCGTGAGCAGGAGTTCGTTACGGCGGCAAATGCCATGGGTGTAAAGCGGCTTTCTATTGTGTTCAGACACATTATTCCGAATGTTGTTTCTGTTATCATCGTGTCCGCAACCTTAGATTTTGCAAGCTGTATGTTGACAGAGTCTACCTTATCCTTCCTTGGATTTGGTGTTAAGCTTCCGCGTCCTACATGGGGAAATATGTTAAATGGCTGTGTAAACTCGGTTGTTATCCAGAACTACTGGTGGAGATGGGTATTCCCGGCAATTATGCTTAGTATCTGTGTAATTTGTATCAACCTTGTAGGCGATGGCTTGCGTGATGCAATTGACCCGAAATCAAATGAAAGATAAAGATAGAAGGAGGAGACGAGAGTGGCTTTATTAGAGATAAATGACCTTCATACCTTTTTTAGTACCAAAAAGGGTATCGTAAAGGCTGTAAACGGTGTTTCCTATTCTGTCGAACCGGGAAAAACACTTGGAGTTGTAGGAGAGAGTGGCAGTGGTAAGAGTGTATCTGCCATGAGTATCCTGAAATTGTTAGATGGCAATGGCTATATAGACAGCGGCGAGATTATTTTTGATGGAAAGAATCTTGCAGATGTATCGGCAAAGGATATGTGTGAGATTCGTGGTAACGAGATTTCTGTTATCTTTCAGGAGCCGATGACCAGCCTTAATCCAATTTTTACGATTGAGCGTCAGCTTTCTGAGCCGTTTATCATTCATCAGGGAATGAATAAAAAGGAAGCTGCCCAAAAGTGTATTGAGATGTTAAAAGATGTGCGTATTCCGAACCCGGAGGCGGTTGCAAAGCAGTATCCGCATCAGCTTTCCGGTGGTATGCGTCAGCGTGTTATGATTGCTATGGCACTTGCATGTCAGCCGAAGCTACTGATAGCTGATGAGCCGACAACTGCGCTGGATGTAACGATTCAGGCACAGATTTTGAAATTGATGAATGAGTTGAAGAAAGAAAAAGGAACATCCATTCTTTTCATTACACATGACCTGGGTGTTATCAACGAGATGGCAGATGATGTTGCGGTTATGTATTGTGGTCAGGTGGTAGAGATGGCTCCGGTGCGTTCTATTTTCGGAGAAAACACATATCTGCATCCGTATACAGAAGGATTGCTGTATTCTATCCCGAGACTGGATACGCCGACAGGTGTACGCCTTGATGCAATTCCGGGAGCAGTACCGCATCCACTTGATTTGCCAAAGGGATGTAAGTTTGCTCCGCGTTGTAAGTATGCAACGGATAAGTGCCGCGAGATTGAACCGGAATTAGTTGAGGTTGAGTGTGGGCATAAGGTGCGCTGCCATTATCCGAAGAAAGGGGAAAGAAATTAATGAGTGACGAAAAGAAAGTATTGCTAAAAGTTTCGAACTTAAAACAGTATTTCCCAATCGGAAAAAAGCAGATGGGAAAACCACAGGCTTATGTAAAGGCCAATGATGGTATTACGCTGGATATTTACGAGGGTGAGACCTTTGGACTTGTAGGAGAAAGCGGATGTGGTAAGTCGACATTTGGACGTACCCTGTTGCAGTTATACCGCCAGACAGGTGGCCGCTCCATGTATTATGGACGTACGGTGGAAGATTTTGATTTGGAATATGTTGAAAATATTTTTAAAAATCTTTCCGCAAAGAAAAAGAAATGTGAAGAGTCGTGGGCAAAGGTAAAGGCTGCACGCGAAGAATATGAGAAGATGGCGGAAGACAATGCAGATGCAGAGTTAAAGAAAAAGGCGGCTGCACAGCATCTGGCCGGACTTGAGAGTGAGGCTAAAAACGAACTTTTAGATATTACGGCTTTGATAGGTGGAATATATACACTCTCCGGCAGTGAATTAGATGCAGTTGGAAAGCATTATCTGGCTGAGTATCTTGCAATGAAGGAAATTCGCCATATCAATGCAAATGCGGAGAAGCTTGAACTGGAAGGAAAAGCTGAAAAGGCAGAAGAACTGAAGAAAAAGATCCCTGAACTCGAGAAGAAAGTAGAGACTGAACTTGCTGAGATTGCCAAAGTTCGAGAGAACTGCAGGGGCAATGAGAAGTTTGACGAGTATGAGGCACAGAAGGACAATGGTATTAATCTGGCGAATTTGACAGATGCCGAGATGCGTTATTTGAGACGTGACCTTCAGCTTATTTTCCAGGATCCATATTCTTCCCTGAATCCAAGAATGACTGTAGGTCAGATTATTGGAGAGGGACTTCAGGCACATGGTATGTTTAAGAAGGGTGACCCGAAGATGCAGGACTATATCATGGAAGTTATGGAAAAGTGTGGACTTGCTTCTTACTTCATTCACCGATATCCGCATCAGTTCTCAGGTGGACAGAGACAGCGTATCGGTATTGCACGTTCCCTTGCTGTAAATCCAAAGTTTGTAGTCTGCGATGAAGCGGTATCCGCATTGGATGTTTCTATCCAGTCTCAGATTATTAATCTGCTTCTGGATTTGAAGGAACAGAATAACCTGACGTATTTGTTTATCTCCCATGACCTTAGCGTTATCAAGTACATCAGTGACAGAATCGGTGTCATGTATCTTGGAAATATGATGGAACTCAGTGATACAGAGCATTTGTTTGCTCACCCGTATCACCCATACACAGAGGCATTGTTATCCGCGATTCCAACCACGGATGTGGATGCGAAAAAGGAATCTATCATCTTAGAGGGAGATATTCCTAGCCCTATTAATCCACCGAAGGGATGCAAGTTCCATACGAGATGCCGTTACTGTACGGAGATTTGTAAGGAAGTAGAACCGCACTTCGAGGAAGTAGAACCGGGACACTTTGTTGCATGTCACCACAAACTGGGAGTAGAGGAATAATGATTTTTCAAAGTAAAATAGACAGAGCGTTAAAAAAACTCCATGATGAAAGTGATGCCGGTCAGGCAGAGCGTGACAGAGAACAGGGAATGAACGAGATTCCGGAAATGCCGGAATTAGAAAAAAATGATTTTCTGGCTATGGTAATTGCGGCGCTGATTACGATTATTCCGGTAGCACTTGTAGTGCTGGGGGGAATCGTACTGGTTGGATATTTTTTACTTATGCATTAAAAGGAATGAGGGGAATGCCGTTGAGGTGTTCTCCTTTTGCTATGTATACATATCCTTTCATTGCCCTCGCAAAGAAGCTATGATATACTTTTCGTGTTAGCATTTGTTGGCATTTTCTGAAGTCAGATGTGATAGGGGTTAATAGATATGGGATTTGCAGAACGCGCGGCAGCGCGCAGAAAGTCAAAGGATTTAAAGAATGAATTAAAAGAAATGCGACAGCATATTTTACATACAAATGGGGGAGACAAGACGCAGTTGACAAGTGACTTGAAAGTATTTCAGGAGTCGATGGAACTTGGTGCGGAATTGTATGCAGACTATGCAACAGCGAGAGAACATTTAATGCAGGCCAGAAAACTGCTTGGAAGTCTTTTGGAAGAGATGAGTGTAATGCAGCAGGCAGCACGCAAGGCAGGATTAAAAGAACTTGTTGCACATTTAGAAGGAGTTTATCATGACTGCTCTATTCGGAGTGATGATACGGATTATCAGGCGACACTTCGCAATTTAAAACAGATGGTGGAGCAGTATTCTGAGAATATACCGGATATGCAGGCAATTATGCTGCGAAGCGAGTTGGAGAATGTGAAAGCGGTACTGGATGATGCGGCAGAGTGGACGGCACCGGATTTTTTGGCACTGGCATATTTTTATCTTCATGCGGACAAGGATGCACTGCGCGATATGGAGAATGAACAGCGTAACCAATATGTACTAAAATATTTCAAAGATGAATTTATGGATGATTTGATGGGGCAGTTTTACCGTGCCGGCAAAGAGATGCCTCTTCGTACACTCATCAAAGAGTATATTTATGGATAACGGATATGGAAGAAGGCATATCGTGGCTGATATGCTTTCTTTTTTTGAAAAAACAACTTACTGCATTAACGTGCGAAAGCCACGGTCTGTTTGGAGAATAAAGAATATAATCAGAAGTTATCGAGCATAACAATTTGCATAATTAATAGATAAAATACATCAAGAAGTTAGTGGATTATGAATATTGTGATAACGGAAATTATTTGCTATCATTTTAACTAGATTAGATGAACGAACTTCTAGGAGGAAACTATTATGAAAAAGAAAGTATTGAGTGTAATTTTGGCAGCAGCGATGACTGCTTCATGCATGACAGGATGTGGCGGAAGTGCCAGTGGAAGCAGCGCAGCAGGAACGGAGAGCGATGCTGCTGAGGATGGAGCTGCAGATGGAACAGTATTTAAAATCGGAAGTATTGGACCTACAACAGGAGATGCTGCGATTTATGGTCAGGCAGTTATGAATGCAGCACAGATTGCGGCAGATGAAATTAATGCAGCAGGTGGCGTAAATGGTTATCAGATTGAGTTTAAGTATGAGGATGACCAGAGTGATGCAGAGAAATCTGTCAATGCATACAACTCTTTGAAAGACTGGGGTATGCAGGTATTGATGGGTACTGTGACAACTACTCCTTGTGTGGCAGTAGCAGACAAGACAGCACAGGACGGAATGTTCCAGTTGACACCGACGGCATCTTCCACAGATGTTATCGTAGGAGACAATGTGTTCCAGGCATGTTTTACTGACCCGAATCAGGGTACAGCATCTGCACAGTACATTGCAGAGAATAATCTTGCATCCAAAGTTGCAGTTATATATGACAGTTCCAATGTATATTCTTCCGGTATTGAGGCGACTTTTGTGGAGGAAGCAGAGGCACAGGGAATCGAAGTGGTAGCAACAGAGGCATTTACAGCAGATTCTAAGACAGACTTTTCTACACAGTTACAGAAGGCACAGAGTTCAGGGGCTGATTTGGTATTTTTGCCAATCTACTACACAGAGGCATCCATTATTCTGACACAGGCAAGTAACATGGGATATGCACCGACATTCTTCGGAGTGGATGGTATGGATGGAATCCTGACAGTTGAGAATTTTGATACATCTCTTGCAGAGGGCGTTATGTTATTGACACCATTTGCAGCAGATGCAGATGATGAGGCAACACAGGCATTTGTTTCTAAGTATCAGGAACTTTACGAAGATGTTCCAAATCAGTTTGCAGCAGATGCATATGATGCGATGTATATCATTGCAGCAGCTATGGAAGAAGCTGGTGTAACACCTGATATGAGCGCCGCTGATATGGGAAGCTTACTTAGTGAAGCAATGACTAAAATCACAGTAGATGGTCTTACCGGTGAGGGTATGACATGGAGTGCAAGCGGAGAGGTAAGTAAGGCACCTAAGGCAGTTGTTATCAAAGATGGTGCATATGTAGCAATGTAATTGAAGAATCATCTTTCCAATGTAGAGGTTGGTGCACCGGTGGGCTTCGCCACCGATGCCTGACCTCATTTTTATAATTTGAAATTGTATACAGGTATAAAATGTGATATACTAATTTCGTTGTGATTTAACGTATTAAAGAATGAAAGACAGAGGTATAGTTATGAGTTTCTTATCCTATCTGATTAACGGAATCAGCCTGGGAAGTGTGTATGCAATTATCGCACTGGGATATACCATGGTGTACGGTATTGCAAAGATGCTGAACTTTGCACATGGTGATGTTATCATGATTGGCTGTTACGTGACATTTCTTACAATGAGCAGGCAGGGATGGCATCCGGTGGCTGCAGTTCTTTTATCTGTTGTGGTTTGTACGACATTAGGCATTGTGATTGAGAAAATTGCTTATAAACCGCTTCGAAGAGCGATTCCACTTGCGGTACTCATTACTGCAATCGGTGTCAGCTACTTTTTACAGAATGCAGCGATGCTGATTTTTGGCGCAGATACAAAGTCGTTCACATCCGTAGTGACGCTTCCGGCACTGAAGTTGGCAGGTGGAGCACTTACGATTTCCGGAACAACAATCGTGACGGTTGCAGCGTGTGTGATTATTATGGTGGGACTTACTTTATTTATT
Organism: uncultured Roseburia sp.; assembly: GCA_964484605.1. Lineage (GTDB taxonomy): Bacteria > Bacillota > Clostridia > Lachnospirales > Lachnospiraceae > Roseburia. The sequence continues at coordinate 23,435 of CAZAGJ010000002.1, forward strand.
AAAAAGACCAAAGCAGGTCAGGCAATGCTTGCGGTTTCAGAGGATAAGGATGCGGCACAGCTGATGGGAATAAATGTCAATGCGACAATATCGCTCACGTTTGCAATCGGTTCAGGACTTGCAGCGATTGCAGGTGTACTTTTCTGTTCTGCGTATCCGACACTGACTCCATACACAGGCTCAATGCCGGGTATTAAGGCTTTTACAGCGGCGGTGTTTGGCGGTATCGGCTCTATACCGGGAGCGCTTATCGGTGGAATTCTGCTTGGCATTATAGAAATCCTTGGCAGGGCATATATCTCTTCCCAGCTATCGGATGCGATTGTATTTGCAGTGCTGATTATCGTACTTTTGGTAAAACCAACAGGTATTTTGGGCAAGCAGATTCAGGAGAAAGTCTAAGGCGGAAGGAAGAGTTGATATGGCAAAGTTTAGTATAAAATCTATGAAAAAACAGACGCGTGACCAGATTATCACAATGGCTCTGGTGGCTGTGGTATATGTGATAGTGCAGGTGTTGATTGCAGCGGGCTCGATGTCTTCACTGATGCAGGGACTTCTCGTACCGATGTGTATCTATTCCATTGTTGCAATCGGATTGAATCTATGTGTGGGTTATCTCGGAGAACTCAGCCTAGGACATGCGGGATTTATGTGTGTCGGTGCATTTTCCGGTGCGCTCTGCACAAAGTTGTTAGAGGGTGCGGTTGAGAATGAGATTATGCTCCTTATAATAGCGCTGGCAGTAGGAACATTGATGGCTGCACTGTTTGGATTTTTGATTGGAATTCCGGTGCTTCGATTAAAGGGAGATTACCTTGCGATTGTGACACTGGCATTTGGTGAGATTATCAAGAATATTGTCAATGTTCTTTACATAGCAAAGGATACAGACGGTTATCATTTTGCAATTTCAGACGGTAATGCAATCAAGCTTTCGGACGAGGGAGTATGGCTGATTAATGGAGCGAAAGGAATTACAAGAATCCCACATCTCGCAAGCTTTACAGCGGGTGTGATTTTAATTCTTATTTCTTTATTCGTGGTGTATAATCTGGTAAATTCCAGAAGCGGACGTGCGATTATGGCGATTCGTGATAACCGCATTGCGGCGGAGTCAGTTGGAATCGATATTACAAAGTTCAAATTGCTTGCATTTACAATTTCTGCGGCAATCGCAGGCGCAGGCGGCGTGCTTTATGCGCATAATCTTTCTACGGTTACCGCGACACCGGCGAACTTTGGCTACAATATGTCCATCATGATTCTGGTATATGTAGTGCTTGGTGGAATGAGTAATTTCCGTGGCTCTATCATTGCAGCAGTTCTGCTTATTTTATTGCCGGAAGTGTTGCGTGGACTTTCCGATTATCGTATGTTAATCTATGCGATTGTCCTGATTGCAATGATGCTCTTTAACTGGGCACCGAAGTGTATCGAGTGGCGGGAAAAAGTAGTGGCAAAGTTTAAGAAAAATACCGGGAAAGGAGCAGCATAGCTATGGCATTGTTAGAAGTGAAAAATCTTGGAATTTCGTTCGGTGGACTTCGTGCCGTAGATGGGTTCCACATCTCGATTGAAAAAGGACAGCTCTATGGTCTGATTGGACCGAACGGAGCAGGAAAAACAACAGTTTTTAATATGCTGACTGGTGTATATACACCGGATGAGGGTGTCATTAAGCTGGATGGTGAGGATATCGCCGGAAAGAAGACGATTGATATTAACAAAGCGGGAATTGCGCGTACATTCCAGAATATTCGTCTGTTTAATGAACAGAGTGTTTTGGATAATGTGAAGATAGGTTTACATAATGGTATGCCGTATTCAACGCTGACGGGAATTTTCCGTCTGCCGAAGTACCGCAAGGTAGAAGCGGAGATGGATGAAAAGGCGATGTCTCTTCTGAAAGTATTTGACCTTGACAAAGAAGCGGATTATCTCGCATCCAATCTGCCATATGGCAAGCAGAGAAAGCTTGAGATTGCGCGTGCACTGGCAACGAATCCGAAACTGCTGCTGCTCGATGAGCCGGCGGCAGGAATGAACCCGAATGAAACAAAAGAACTGATGGAGACAATTCATTTCGTGAGAGATGAATTTGATATGACGATTCTTTTGATTGAACATGATATGAAGCTGGTTTCCGGTATCTGCGAGGAACTGACAGTGCTTAATTTCGGTCAGGTTTTAGCGGAGGGCAAAACAAGTGATGTGCTTAATAACCCGGAGGTTATCAAGGCATACTTAGGCGAGTAATGAGCAGTGCGGACAGTGAAAAGGGAGAAAACAGGATATGGCAATGTTAGAGGTAAAAAATCTGGAAGTATACTATGGCATGATACAGGCCATCAAGGGTATTTCCTTTGAAGTAAATGAGGGCGAGGTCATTGCGCTGATAGGTGCCAACGGAGCCGGAAAGACTACGACACTTCAGACTATCAGCGGAATGTTAAAACCTGCAGCAGGTGAGATTTTATTTGAAGGAACGGACATTGTAAAAGTACCGGGGCACAAAATCGTTTCTATGGGAATGGCGCATGTGCCGGAAGGCAGGCGTGTGTTTGCGGAATTATCTGTTTATGAGAACTTAAAAATGGGGGCCTACACGAGAAAAGACAAGGCAGAGATCGCGGAGTCTTTTGAACGTGTGTATAAGAGCTTCCCTCGTCTGAAAGAACGCAAGAATCAGATGGCAGGTACATTAAGCGGTGGTGAGCAGCAGATGCTTGCAATGGGCAGGGCACTGATGTCTAAGCCGAAGCTTATTCTGATGGATGAGCCGTCCATGGGTCTTTCTCCGATTTTCGTGGAGGAGATTTTTAATATTGTACGGGAGATTTCAGCGAGCGGAACGACAGTATTGATTGTGGAGCAGAATGCGAAGAAGGCGTTGTCGATTGCAGACCGTGCGTATGTGCTTGAGACAGGAAACATTGTTCTTTCGGGTGATGCGAAGGAAATGATGAATAATGATGAGATAAAAAAAGCATACCTGGGTGAGTGATGAGCAGTGCCACGGGCACTGCGGATGAGATAGATAGGAGAGATGTTTAAATGCAAAAAACAGTTATTACCATTGCACGCAGCTACGGCAGCGGAGGTCGTACATTAGGAAAGCTTCTGGCAGAGAAGCTGGGAATAAACTGCTATGACAGGGAGATTCTGCGCATGGCATCGGATGAAAGCGGTATCAGCGAGGCTCTTTTCGGACAGGCGGACGAGAAATTGAAGAAATCTCCACTGCTTACAATTTTAAAGAAAAATCCGTATAAGGGCGGTGTGCTTCCACCGGAAAGTTCTGATTTTGTGTCAGATGACAACTTATTTAACTATCAGGCGAAGGTCATCCGTGAACTGGCAGAGCAGGAATCCTGTATAATTATTGGAAGATGTGCAGACTATGTACTGAAAGATAACCCGGATGTGCTGCGTTTATATTTTTACGCGCCGCTTCAGGACTGTGTGACTCGTGTGATGAACCAGAATGGATTAAATGAGAAGGAAGCAGTCAAAAAGATTGAGAAAATCGATAAATATCGCGCAGACTACTACCGCTACTACACAGGCAGAGATTGGAATGACGCGAGAAACTATGACTTCTGTCTCGATACGACATCCATGAGTTATGAAAAGCTGACAGAAGTGGTGGAGAATTTTATTCAGATTTATCAGAAACCGGATATGAATCAGTAGAAGACAGAAGAAAATCGGGCAAGAGGGCAGATGCGATGGCATCTGCCCTTTTTGACTGAATAATTAATATTTCAGAAACATCTTTTTAAAAACTTACAAACAATCCGTCCGTATAATCAAGGCATAAATTAACAAAGGAGATAACGAATATGTCAAAATTAGTAGAAACAAACGAAAAAATTGCAGAGGTTGTTGTAGATGGCTACAAGAAAATTGAAAATGGAGTTGTAGGCGGCTACAAGAAAATTGAGAAGGGTGCTGTGGACGGATTTAACAAAGTGACAGACAAATGTGTGGAGAAGCTTTTTGCCAGAGAAGGAGAAACTGTTGAGGAAGCCAGAAAAAGACTCTCAGGCAATAACTAAACTGATAGAATAAATTTTAAAAAGAAAGAGGAAGAAATGATATGAGCAGAAACGATATGAATAGAAATGATGAAGAATTTTTGGTACAGAAAATTCGTACACAGTATACAGAAAAAGGACATACACAGCTTGATGAATTGAAGAAGCTTGATGCAAAGGTAAAACGTCCGGCAAATGTGTTTGCATATGTTTTTGGAACTATTGGAGCAATTGTCATGGGCAGCGGTATGAGCCTTATCATGACAGATATTGGTAAGGTTGTCGGAGTAGAAGATGTGATGAGCACAGGAATTGCCATTGGAGTGGAGGGAATGCTTATGGCAATTATCAACTATCCGGTTTATAAGAAAATTCTGTCTTCCCGCAGAAAAAAATATGCAAACCAGATTATAACTGTAAGCGATAAAATTATGAATAAAAAATAGTGATAGACCGATTGGAGACTGCCGCATTCTGACTGCGGCAGTCTCTTTTTTATGCAATAGGAAATTGCGTCCTATTGCATAAAAGCACTGCGTGTACAGATGCGCAGCTCACGCGCGCGGAACAAAAGTTGTGCTGGGTAAGAAGTGAAAGCGTGAGAGTGTGCGAAGCACACTTTTGTTCTGCAATAGGAAATTTACAGGAAAGCCCTTGTTTGCTCGCACATAATTGAGAAATCTGTTATAATGGTCTCATGTGTTGTGTGAAATCACAAAAAAGAGCGGAGAAGGAGAATTTTATGAATACAGAATGGTCTTTAGATGAAATGTATAAGGGGGTAGATGACCCGGCGTATGAGGCAGACATTCAGACGGCTGAGCAGAAAATCGCAGAACTTTCTGCGCTGTTAAGCAATCTGGAGAATAAAAGCTGGATAGATAAGGCGGAAGGACTACTGGGGCTGTTAGAGGAACTGACGACTTTAATTTATAAGACTGCAGTCTATCTGGAACTTCGTCAGTCTGTGAATACAGAGGATGGAGACATTATGGCACAGCACAGTCGTGTGATGCGTATATACGCCAAGCTTTCACCGCTTGAAGCGGCTGCGCAGAAGGTTTTGGCGGAGATTCCCGATGTGGATGCTTTGGCAGCAGAGAGCGAGATTGTACGTGAAAATGCGTTTTATTTAAAAAAGGTAAAGCAAGCAGCGAAACATCTGCTGTCTGATGATGTGGAGGAGATGATTTCTTCCATGAATATGAGCGGTGGTGCAGCGTGGAGCCAGCTCCAGTCCTATCTGACATCTACGGTGAAAGTAGATTACGATGGCGGACAGGTAACGCTTTCTGAAATCCGCAATCTGGCATACAGCCCGGATGCAGCAGTGCGCAAAGCGGCATATGAAGCAGAGATTGCGGCATATGAGAAGATTGAGGATTCACTGGCGTTTTCTTTGAATCATATTAAGAATCAGGTAACCATGTTAAGCGGTAAGCGTGGATATGAGTCTCCGCTTGCGATGACATTGGAAGAATCACGCATGGAGCGTGCAACCCTAGATGCGATGATGGAAGCGATTGAAGAGTACTTGCCGGTATTTCGGAAGTATCTGCGCAAAAAGGCACAGATGTTAGGACATGAGAACGGTCTGCCATGGTATGACTTGTTCGCACCTCTTGGCAAAGCAGACAAGAAGTATACGCTCGAAGAAGCAAAAGAGTGCCTGTTAGATATTTTTGACAAATTCTCACCGGATATGGCAGTGCTGATGAAAGATGCTTTCGAGCAGGATTGGATTGATTTTTATCCGAGAAAAGGCAAAGAGGGCGGTGCGTTTTGTGCAGGCGTGGCATGCTTAAAGCAGAGCCGCATTCTTACAAATTATGATGGATATTTTGGCTCCATCGGAACGCTTGCACATGAGTTGGGTCATGCATTCCACAACAGACAGATCGAGAATCAGCGCCCGTTGAATCAGGACTATCCGATGCCGGTGGCAGAGACGGCATCTACTTTTAATGAGGTACATTTAGGTCAGGCGGCATTAAAGAATGCTTCCGGTGAGGAACGTTTGAATCTGTTGGAGAACGACTTGAAAGAGCAGACACAGTGTATTGTGGATATCTATTCCAGATATTTGTTTGAGACTGCCGTATTTGAGCAGAGCCGGCAGAAGTTTTTGATGGCAGGTGACTTGAAGGAACTGATGCTTGAGGCACAGAAAAAAGCATATGGGGATGGTCTTGATGAAGCACATATGCATCCGTATATGTGGGCTTGCAAGAGTCATTATTACAGCGAGGGATTGAGCTTCTACAATTTCCCGTATGCATTCGGTAATCTGTTTGCAATGGGATTGTACAGCTTGTTCTTAAAAGAGGGAGATGCTTTCGTGGAGAAGTATAAGGCAATGCTTGCCGCAACTCCGTGTTGTACGATTGAGGAAGCAGGTGCAATGATGGGAATCGACCTGACGAAAAAGGCGTTCTGGGAAGAGAGTCTGGCGCAGATTGCAAAGACGGTTGATGCATTCTGTGAGATGTAAGACAGATGGATGTACAGAATTATATGGAAACACCGGGTTGGCAGGTCGTTTTCAGGAATGGAGATTTGTATGAACAATTTAAAACAAATGATGCCGAAAAAATTAGGTTTTGGCTGTATGCGTTTGCCGGTTGTAAATGGTGAAACGGATAGAATCGATGACGAAGCATTTTGTAAGATGATTGATTCTTATATGGAGCAGGGATTTATGTACTTTGATACCGCATATCCGTATCATAATCAAAAATCCGAGGAAGCGGTAAAGCGTTGTCTTGTGCAGCGTTACGACAGAGACAAGTTTTTTCTGGCAGATAAGATGCCGCTCTGGTTGCCGAAAGAATATGAGGATTATGCGAAAATCTTTGATACACAGCTTTCGCGCTGCGGCGTAGAGTACTTTGATTTTTATCTGCTTCACGCAATGAACAAGGAACGTTTTGACAATACAGAGGCACTGGGAGGCTACTCATTTGTACAGAAGATGAAGGAGGAAGGGAAGATTCGGCACATTGGTTTTTCTTTCCACGATACAGCGGAAGTGCTGGATGAGATTTTGACAAAACACCCGGAGATGGAGTTTGTGCAGTTACAGATTAACTATTATGACTGGGAGTCTGAAAATGTACAGTCGCGCAAGTGTTATGAGGTGGCTGTAAAGCATAACAAACCGGTGATTGTCATGGAACCTGTCAAGGGAGGTACACTCGCCAATATGGTGGGCGAACCGGCACGTTTGCTGAAAAAACTGGATGCAGAGGCTTCGTATGCATCTTTTGCAATTCGCTATGCGGCTTCTCTGGACAATGTCATGCTGGTTTTAAGCGGTATGTCAGACCAGACACAGCTTTTAGATAACACAGCCTACATGAGAGAATTTCAGCCACTTTCGGACGATGAGAATGTCACAATCAGAAAAGTCGTTGAAGAACTTGCGAAGATGCCGACAATCGCCTGTACAAAGTGCCGCTATTGTGTGGAAGGATGTCCACAGCAAATTCTGATACCGGATTTGTTTGAAGATTACAATATGACTGTGCAGTTTGGTATGGATGAATCAAAGAAAAAGAGATATATACAGCATACGACAGAGAATGGCAAGGCAGATGCATGTATCCGCTGTGGTAAATGTGAAAAGCAATGTCCACAGCATTTGCCGATTCGTGAGCTGTTGAAAAATGTGGCTGTGACATTTGCATAAAAATAGAAATAGGAAGATACGAAGAACATGAATTTAATGAGTGACAGAAAGAAAAAACAACAGTTGTTGTACACTTACGGAACATTTATTATGAATGGCATGCTTGCACTGTCAATTGGTGCATTGCTGCCGTTTGTCAGAGATGCGAGAGGACTTGATTATGCACTATGCGGATTGATTGTCAGTCTGCATTCAGTAGGAAATTTATTTTCCAGCTTCATGTCCGGAACATTACCGGTTTTTATAGGGCGGAAAAAGACAATTCTTTTGTTTAATGCATTTTTTGCAATTTCTTATCTGATGATTATTTTTGCAAAAAGTGATTGGCTCATTGCACTGGCGTTCTTTCTGACAGGACTTGCGCGTGGGGCGACATCTAATTTTGGAAATGCAGTCATTAATAACTTGGCACCCGGAAAAGCAGGAATTTTAAATGGTTTGCATGCTATGTTTTCGATAGGCGCATTTCTATTTCCGATATTATTGATGGGACTTACGAGTTCAAATACTGACGGATGGCTTTATGCATGCGGTTTCATGGTAATTATGGGAGTGATAAGCTGGATTTTATATTATCGGATTCCGGTGGAGAATGAAAAGCTGAAAAAGAAAGAATCAGATGGTAATTTTGGATTTTTCCGTGAACCATTCTTTTATTTGTGCACACTGACGCTGTTTTTCTATCTGTGTGCAGAGCAGGGAGTTATCGGCTGGATGATTACTTATTTTCAGGATACAGGTCTGTTGTCTGCATCCCTTGCTCAGGTAACCGCGAGCATACTTTGGATTATGATACTTGCAGGTCGCCTGACAACTGCATGGCTGTCTGCGAAGGTAAAAAAGGAGCATTTGCTGCTTGCGATGGGAATTGGCATTGTATTGTTTTTCCTTCTGCTGTTGCAGGCAAAAAGTACACCGCTTATTGTATTTGGAATTATGGGATTCGGGTATAGTATGGCGGGAATTTACCCTACGACACTATCTTTTGCAGGGCTTACCATTCAAAAATATCCGATTGGATGGAGTTTTATGCTGACGATTGCCAGTGTTGGCTCGATTATTATGCCGACAATTATTGGAAAAATTGCAGAATCTGCCGGCATTTTTTATGGAATGAGTTCCGTTGTGGCGGTTGTGTTTATTGATTTGGCATGCATTATTGCATTGGTATGGTATGTAAAAAAAGTGCATATGCATGAGACATAGTTTTATTCGCAGTGACAGAGAAGTTTGGGAAGCTGCGAGGAATTTAAATAAAAAGAGAAGGGGATAAATATGCTGGAACTTATTATTTGGGCTATCATTATATTTGCCATTTATGCAGCAAATAAAAAGAAAGCAGAGAAGAATCGTCAGAATCAGCAGAGTCCGGTACAGCAGAATTATCGGCAGCAGCCACAGGTAGATATGGCGGCAAAGCAGCGGGAGTTAAAGCAGAGACTACAGCAGAAGTATGCTGGGCAGAATGTACAATACAGAGCACCGCAACCGCAGCAGCGTCCGGTGCAGCAGAATCCGCAATACAGAGCAACGCAACCGCAGCAGCGTCCGGTGCAGCAGAATCCGCAATACAGAGCACCGCAACCGCAGCAGCGTCCGGTGCAGCAGAATCCGCGACAGGAGGATATTTTTAGCCGGGCTGTAGCGAGTGTAGAAGAGTATGAAAAGGATGTGCCGGAGAAGAGTGCATTAATGGATGAACTTGATGATTTGATGTTGATGGGATATCAGGCAGAGATAAGTTTTGAACGTGATTTCCTGGCGGAGGGCATTGAGATGCTCAACAGTTATGAAGTGCCTGGGATTTAGGCGGATGGCAGAAGTATAGGGCAGAAAGACGAGGAAGTAAATATGGAGAGAATACCACAAAGCGGGGAGTTATACCGCCATTTTAAAAATAAACTGTACCAGATTGTGGCGGTGGCGACACATTCGGAGACAGGGGAGAAGCTTGTTGTTTATCAGGCATTGTATGGAGATTATCAGGTTTACGCAAGACCGCTTGCGATGTTTGTCAGTGAAGTGGATCATGCAAAGTATCCGGAGGTAACACAGAGATACCGTTTTGAGCGTGTGGAACGCACGGGACTGCAGCATGCAGAAGCGGTAGCAGAAGTAAAATTTGCGCAAGAACCGATGAAGGAGGAAAGACAGTCAGAAATGCAGGCGGATGGCGGCGTAAATCCGAAATTACTGGCATTTTTGGATACCGATGATTTGGAGGAGAAGTATGAAATCCTTCTTTCAATGCGAGAAGAAGTGGATAATCAGTTGATTAACAATATGGCAGTGACATTAGATGTCGTGATTCCGGACGGAGAAGTACAGATGCGTTATGAGCAGCTGAAGAATTGTATCAAGACCAAACAGCGTTATGAGATAGAGCGTATGCGTTAGGATAAGCAGACGATAATGTTGGGAAAGATATTCGACAGAAAGATATAGGATGAAAATGGAAGAACAGATTGAAAAATTATCGAAAATAGCGGCGGCAAGTCCCTATAAAATTATTATCAGTAAGCCGATAAGTAGCGGAACCGCTTACCGTAAAATCGTTATTGAGAAAAAGGAATCGTACTATCAGGCGGCGTCCTATACGGAAAAGCAGGTATTTCATCAGAACATCTGGAATAATGAACTGGAAAGCTATCTGGCTGACACGGTTGTGGGAAGCTATCTTCAGGTAAATGCATGGGATGACGAGAAGGAGCATATGCTTCTTATTTCTCAAAAGGGAAAAGTAAGCTATAAGACAAAGAGGGCTTCCGGCGACATGGCAAAGAAGGCATCTGCGCATAATCGTAAAAAGCAGTATCTGATAGAAGAGGGAACTGTGGTAGCTCCACTTGTGGATATGGGTATTTTCACGGCGGAGGGAAAAGTGGTCAAGTCCATGTATGATAAGTTTCGCCAGATTAATCGTTTTCTGGAGATTATCGATGACGGAGTCAGGGATTATCCTGTTGATGAGTTAAACATTATTGACTTTGGATGTGGAAAATCGTACCTGACTTTTGTGTTGTACTACTATTTTACGGAGATTCGTAAGCGCAAGGTGCATATTGTGGGACTTGATCTGAAGGCAGATGTTATCAAAAACTGTAATGCTGCGGCAAAGAAGTACGGATATGAAAATCTGCATTTTGAGATAGGTGACATCAATGGTTATCAGGCGGATTTTCCGGTAGATATGGTGGTGACACTGCATGCCTGTGATACGGCGACAGATTTTGCATTATTCAATGCTATTCAGTGGAATGCGAAGATGATTTTCTCTGTTCCTTGCTGTCAGCATGAGCTGAATCAGCAGATTGACACGGAGAGTTTTTCTCTGATGACGCGTTACGGAATTATCAAGGAACGCTTTTCGGCACTTGCGACAGACGCGATTCGTGCGAATCTGTTGGAATACTGTGGCTATAAGACACAGCTTTTAGAGTTCATTGATTTTGCACATACGCCGAAAAATATTCTTATCCGCGCAGTAAAAAAGGGCAATACAGCCGGAGCGAAAAGTGCTAAGGCGATTGTGCCGACTTCCGTGAAACGCAGATATTTAGAAGAGGTGGAGCGTATGATGGAAGAGTTCCATTTCAAGCCGACGCTGTATAAGCTGTTGGCAGATGAGGGGCTGTTGAGGTAAATTAGACAAAGAAATCTGCATAATATGAAAATATGCTCAGGGGAGGCTGTCACATTAAGATTTTAGTGAGACAGCCCCCTTTGGCTTAGTGTGCTATTGTGGTAGTCAGTGGAGAATGTAACATCCTCTCCGAACCATGCCGGAGGAACAAAAGCATTTGCCTCTTCCTCTGTCTGAAATTCAACTTCTGCAAGTTGTAATGGTGCAAGTTCGCCGCCAAAGATATCAAGCTCAATGGTATATTTCTCTGCAAAAGGAATCAGATAGCGGCGTTTTTCGATGAGAATGCCGTCGATTTTACTTTTCAGATGCTCAAAGGACTCTGCGTTTAGCGGAAGATTGTACTCTTCGCGAACCATGAGGCCTTTTCCTTTATAGGTCAGTGTGTAGGAATCATTGCTGCGCCGGATGCGTACAACAGGGTCTGTACTTAAGTAGCCCTGTGCGATATGTTTACAAGGGTATTGTTCTAAGTTGTCCGGCAGTTTTTTGACGAGATATTTGCGTTCGATTTCCATTGTACGTCCTTTCCGAAAATGTTTTTCTATATTATGCCATTGGACTATGGGAAAAACAAGAAAATGTTGCGTGCAATCCGGAATGGTAAAAAATTTATATCTAAAAGCAACAGATGTGGTAAAATGGTAAAAAAGAAGCAGGAGGGACTTATGAGTAAACTGGGAATTTTTATGGCAGACGGATGCGAAGAGATAGAAGGACTTACGGTGGTGGATATTGCACGCCGGGCTGATATTGAGATTGTGACGATTTCCATTACAGGAAAGCGTGAAGTCACAAGTTCTCACCATGTGACTTTCCTCGCAGATGCGCTTGCGACTGAAGTAGATTATGAGGAATTGGATGGAATCATTCTTCCGGGCGGTATGCCGGGAACATTGAACTTGGGAGCGGATGAGACTGTGAATAAAGTGATAAAGGAATTTGCCGCAGCAGGTAAAATGGTGGGCGCCATCTGTGCAGCACCGAGTGTGCTTGGAGCAGCAGGGCTTCTCGCAGGGAAAAAAGCGACCTGTCATCCGGGGTTTGAGGAGAAGTTAATCGGTGCCACGACCTGTGAGGATGCAGTGGTAGTTGATGGCAATATCATCACCAGCCGTGGCATGGGAACTGCAATCTTGTTTGCACTTGCGATTGTTCGTTATTTCAAGGATGATGAGGCGGTGGAACAGATATGTAAAGGTCTTGTGTACCATCTGGCATAAAAGAAACGTGTCCCATCAGCAGAGTGACTGCTGGCGGGACACGTTTTTTGATGCTGGTTAGAGCAAAGTTATTTGCAACAAAAGTTATTTGCAACAAATACTATTTGTTTGACATCTGCTCTTCCTGCTTCATAATCATCTTTTTGACCATTTCACCACCGATGCTTCCCGCCTGTGCAGAAGTTAAGTCGCCGTTGTAGCCTTCTTTTAAAGGCACGCCAAGTTCACTTGCGACCTCCTGCTTAAAACGATTCATTGCTTCCTTTGCCTGTGGCACTGCCATCTGGTTTGTGTTAGAACCTGAACTGTTTGTTCCGCTCATTACTTTACCTCCATACATAACTGTAATTTTCTGCGGTTATCCGCGAGTTTTCTTTAGGCGTACAATAATTATTACTGTATGTCCTAATTCTATTATTTACAGCAGATAAAATATTATGTTGGAAAATTCTGAGAATTCTCTTGACAATTAAAAAAACATCTGCGTATACTATCTTTTGTAAGATAATATGTAATCTAAAATTTTGAGGAAAGAGAGGTAAAAACATGATTAAATTTAGAATTACAGTCGTGAACAATCATATGAATCATAAGATTACCTCGGTGGAATTTGATGATTAATCGTGTTGGTAAAGTGTTCGGAGCATACCTGACACATACAGACATAAGATTTCTGACAGACAGTTGCCGTGGTAATCAATAAGATTACCACGGATTTTTTATGCAATAGAAAATGAATGTATTCTATGCACTTAACAGTGGGTAAGAGGTTAAGAAGAGAGAGTCCGCGAAATGAATGCGGGCTCTTTTTGTTTCAGGAATCAGACACCGAGGAGTAGATGAGAAGGAGGAGTAAGAAGTGAAAAAGTTATATACATATGTGGGACGTTACTGGTATGGATATCTGTTCGCACTTAGTTCGATGGTGGCGGCAATCGTACTGGATATGCTGTACCCGAAGCTTACACAGAAAATTGTGGATGATGTCATTATTGGCGGCGAACTTTCTTTGCTGACGAAGCTGCTGATTGGGATTGTTATCTGTGGAGTCGGAAGAAGTATTTTTGGATATTGCAAAGAGTTTACATTCGATAAACTGGCATCAAAGATAGGCTCACAGATGCGAAAAGATTTGTTTGACCACATACAGTCTTTATCAATGAACTATTTTCAGGAGACGAATACGGGAGAACTCATGGCGCGTGTGAAGGATGATATTGATAAAATCTGGGATGCCGTGGGTTACGTGGGTATGCTTGTGATAGAGGTTGTCATCCATGTCAGCATGGTGCTCTACTGCATGTTTACGCTAAACCGGAAGCTGGCGTTTCTGCCACTTGTGACAATGATTATCTGCGGTGTCGTGGCAGTGATTATGGAGCAGAAGCTTGACAAGATTTATGAGGAAATCAGCGAGGAAAATGCGGTGCTTACAACCGTTGCTGAGGAGAATCTGGCGGGTGTGCGCACGGTTAAAGCATTTGCCAGAGAACAGCATGAGATAGAAAAATTCCTGTCGCACAACAATCGTTATTATGAGTTGAATATCAGCCAGTCCAAGATGCTGGTGAAATATTATCCAATGTTTCAGTTTGTAGGAAAAGTACTTCCGGTATGTACAACGATTTTGGGCGGCGTAGCGGTAATGAAGGGAGAGATGACATTAGGTGCGCTCGTGGCATTCGTGGAGTACAGCCGAAATTGTACATGGCCGATGGAGATGATGGGATGGCTGACAAATGCTGTGTCTGCAGCAGTTGCCTCCTACAAGAAGATACGCAAGATTTATGCGGTAGAGGCAGAGATTAAGGAAGAGAACGATGCAGTGCAGCTTGAGAAAGTAAATGGTGATATCTGTTTTGAAAATGTTTCTTTTTCTCTGGCAGATAAGGAAATTCTAAAGGAAATAGATTTTTGTGTCCCGGCAGGGAAAACACTTGGTATCATGGGTGCAACCGGTTCGGGAAAATCATCAATTATCAACTTGTTGCAGCGATTTTATGATGTGACGGACGGTGTGGTAAAAGTAGATGGCGTGGATGTGCGCGAACTTGGTTTAAAACAGCTTCGCAGTAATATTGCTGTCGTGCTTCAGGACGTATTTCTTTTTTCAGATACCATTGAGGAAAACATTAAGATGGGACAGAGAAAAAAACTACCGATGGAGGAGGTGCGTCTGGCGGCAGAAGATGCACAAGCGCGTAATTTCATAGAGAAGATGGAGGAACAGTATCAGACGGTAGTCGGTGAGCGAGGAGTAGGACTTTCCGGAGGTCAGAAGCAGCGTATCAGCATCGCGCGTGCATTGGCAAAGCACAGCCCGATTTTGGTTTTGGATGATTCAACATCTGCGCTTGACATGGAGACGGAGCATGAGATTCAAAAGATGTTGGATGAGTTGCGTGATACGACGAAAATTATCATCGGTCATCGCATTTCGGCAGTTCGTCATGCAGATGAAATTATTTATCTGGAAGACGGTAAAATTGTTGAGCGAGGAACACATGAGGAGCTGCTTGCGCAGAAGGGCTTATATTACGAGACGTACCGCTTGCAGACTGGTGCGTAAGCAACGAGAGAACCGAAGGTTCTCGAGTGGCGCTGTGCAAAAAGAAGGGTGAAGGTAAAGAGAAAGAGAAAGAGAGGAGATTTGTCGTGGCAGTTAATTCTTATAGAGAAGATGAATTTATGGAAAACACGGACAAAAAGAAGATTTTGCGTCGGTTGTTTTCCTACTTGCTGGAATATAAGTGGGTATTGCTTGGTGTGCTCTTTTGTATGGGAGTGACCGTGGTTATATCGCTGATTAATCCGCTTCTGATAGAGGAGGCAATCGACCACTATATTGCAGATTCAGATTTTGAAGGCTTGATGAAGCTTGGAATTGCGGCACTGGCTTTAAATATTATTTTAATTCTATTGGTAAAAGTCAGAATGTATGTGATGGCGGTTGTGTCAAATAAAATTCTGTTGAAAATCCGACAGGATTTGTATGAGCATATCCAGACGCTGTCGTTTTCCTTTTTTGACAGCAGACCGACAGGAAAAATATTGGCACGCATCATCGGCGATGTCAACTCGCTTAAAGATGTATTGGTAAATGTGGTGACGACGTTGGTGCCGGAACTGATAACGGTTCTTGGAGTTGTGGTTATTATGGTGGTAAAGGACTGGCGATTGGCATTGGCTTCGCTCAGCACGATACCGCTTATGATTGCAGGAATCTGGTTTGTGCAGTCGGCGTCTCACAAGCGCTGGCAGATTTTTAGAAAGAAATCCTCGAATCTGAACGCATATGTACATGAGGATATTGCAGGAATGAACGTGGTACAGAGCTTTGGGGCGGAGGATGAAACCAGAGAAATTTTTGGCAATCTGACGGATGAGCATCAGAAATCGTTTGTGGATGCGGTGCGATTTGCAGATTTGTTTGGTCCGGTTATAGATTTCTGCTGGGGAATCGGAGCAATGATGCTGTATTTTGTTGGTATTCGAGTTCTGGGAATTACTAATATTTCGGTCGGTCTTCTGGTAGCATTCGGTACATATATCAATATGTTTTGGAATCCGATTATGAATCTTAGTAATTTTTATAATAATCTGGTAACAAATCTGACGGCAGCAGAGCGTATTTTTGACATTCTGGATACCGAGGCGGATATTGCGGATGCCGCAGATGTTGTGGAACTGCCGGAAGTGAAGGGCGAGGTGGAATTTTCTCATGTGAGTTTCACTTACGATAAGGGAACTCCGGCGGAGACAAAGGTGCTTGAAGATGTCAGCTTTATGGTAAAGCCGGGGGAGACGATAGCGCTCGTGGGTCCGACAGGTGCAGGAAAGACTACTATCGTGAACTTAATCAGCCGCTTCTATGACATTGAGGAAGGTGTCATTTCGGTGGATGGTTATGATTTGACGAAGGTATCGATTCACAGCTTAAGACAGCAGATGGGTGTTATGACGCAGGACAATTTTATCTTCCATGGAACTGTTCGTGAAAATATTTTGTATGGAAAGTTAGATGCGACGGAGGAGGAAATGATTGCAGCGGCGAAAGCAGTGAATGCGCATGATTTTATTATGAAGATGGAGAAAGGCTATGATACGGAGCTAAAGGAACAGGGGGCAGGACTTTCCATTGGACAGCGACAGCTCATTGCATTCGCGCGCACTATGGTATCAATGCCGAAGATATTGATTTTGGATGAGGCGACTTCCAGTATTGATACGCACACGGAGATTTTGGTGCAGAAGGGAATTGAGGCGCTGCTTGCCGGACGTACCAGCTTCGTTATTGCACACCGACTTTCCACCATTCAGAATGCGGACCGCATTTTTGTGATTGACCAGGGAGGTATCTTGGAACAGGGAAGTCCGGCAGAACTTATGGCGAAAAAAGGTGCTTATTACAAACTTTATATGGCGCAGGTGGTATAGTATATGGAAAATGGAATGAACCAGGATGATGATAGACAGAATGCAGTTTATTTTGTAGAGAATAAGGATGAAAAGGTGCAGATTGCATCGGATATTTTATATCAGCTTCCGGAGTGGTTTGGTCTTCCGGAGAGCACTAAGACCTACATAGACGACAGCCGAGAAATGCCGTTTTGGGCATATTTTGTGAAGGGAAAGCCGATAGGATTTTTGGCACTGAAAGAGACAAGTCCGTATACGGCCGAAGTTTATGTAATGGGTGTTGTAAAAGAGTATCACAGGAGCGGAGCAGGTACAATGCTTTTGCGTGAATGTGAGACATATGCGGCACAGTCAGGTTATGAATTCTTGCAGGTTAAAACCGTGCAGAAAGGGCGGTATGAGGAATATGACCGAACGAACGCTTTTTATGAGCGCATGGGGTTTCGTGAACTGGAGTGTTTTAAGACATTGTGGGATGAATGGAATCCGTGTCAGGTCTACGTAAAGACGGTTGCGAATTTGTCAGCAAACAGCGGAAAAGGAGATAGTTATGATTGCCAAAATACTTATTGATAATATTTCAAAGAATGAATTGATTCCTGAATGGGGGCTTTGTATCTACATCGAGCATGAGGGACATAAGATTTTGCTTGATACGGGAGGCAGTGGAAAATTTGCAGAAAATGCGAAGATGCTTGGTATTCCGCTGGAAGAAGTTGAGTATGGTGTTTTGTCCCACGCGCATTGTGATCACGCGGACGGTCTGGCGGTATTTTTTGAACAAAATGCAACAGCATCTTTTTATCTGCGGGAAAGCGCTGCGGAGAACTGCTATGGAAAGAAGTGGATTTTTCATAAGTATTTAGGTATAAAAAAAGGTACGCTGCAGAAATATCAGAACCGTATTGTTTATGCAAAGGACGATTATGAACTGTTTCCGGGGGCGTATCTGATTCCGCACAAGACACCGGGGCTTGAAAAAATTGGAGCGAAGGCAAATATGTATGTGAAAAATGGGCGCACATGGTGCCCGGATGCGTTCAGTCATGAACAGAGCCTTGTGCTGCGTACCGAAAAGGGACTGGTTATTTTTAACAGCTGTTCTCATGGCGGGGCAGATAATATTATAAAAGAGGTGGCAGAAACTTTTCCGGGAGAGTCTATTTATGCATTGATTGGTGGCTTTCATTTATTTGCATCATCGGAAGCTGATGTGCGGGCGCTTGCCGAGCGTGTTCGCGCAACCGGTATACAGAAGGTGCTTACCGGACATTGTACCGGAAAGCGGGCATATGCAATTTTGCAGGAAGAACTGGGCGAGTGCGTGACACAGATGTATACCGGACTTGAGATTATAATATCGTGAGATATTATATGAGCCGGAGTGCACATAAGTGAAAGATACTGCGTGCGTAAGCATTGTGTTTAAACGAGGTGGAATCTTATGAGATTAAAAAACAGCTTAATTGTGGTGGAAGATATTGAAAAATCCAAGAAGTTTTATCGAGAATTGTTTGGCTTAGAGGTAGTGACAGATTTTGGCGAGAATGTAATTATGACGGAAGGTCTTGTTTTGCAGGAGCGAAAGACATGGGAACGTTTTACCGGGAAAAGGGTTTCTTATGGTGGCTGTGATGCAGAACTTTATTTTGAAGAGAATGATTTGGACTTTTTCTTGGAACGTCTGCAAAAATATGAAGAGCCGATTGCTTATGTAAATGAGCTGACGGAATACGATTGGGGACAGCGTGTGATTCGTATGTATGACCCGGATAGACACATAATTGAAATTGGAGAGACAAGGAGACGTTAAGAGCCGGATGTTGTGTTGCGATAGTGAAACTTTGCAAATAGGAGAAAATGCAGATGATTTATGAACCAAGAGAAATACAGATGCACAATGGTCGTATAGCAGTTTTGAGAAGTGCAAGCGGAAGTGACGCGTCAGCGTTGCTTACATATCTAAAACAGACTGCGGCGGAAACAACGTTTCTTATGCGTGAACCGGAGGAGATTACACTTACCTTAGAACAGGAGGAAGCATTTTTGCGTGGAAAAGAGCAAGCAGAGCGTGAACTTCTGTTGATAGCGGAAGTGGATGGCGTACATGTGGGTAACTGTTCGATATCTTCGCTTGGAAGTTATCAGCGGTATAAGCATCGTTGCTTGTTGGCGATTGCACTATATCAGGAGTATTGTGGACTTGGAATTGGAAAGCAAATGCTGACTACTGTGTTGGATATGGCGAAGGAATGTGGCTATGAACAAGCGGAACTTGAGGTTGTGACGACGAATACTGCGGCAATTCATCTGTATCAAAGCCTGGGATTTGTAATCTATGGAGAACAGATGCACAGTATGAAGTACAAAGATGGAAGCTACGCGGATGAGTATATGATGATGAAAAAGCTGTAAAAGCTAGTGGTTTTGCAATATACTGAGTTCCGCCTGCAAAGATTTGACATGATTGTATTGGCGCATGATAATGTAGAAAAGGTGGAGCAATGATACTTCAAATACAAAATTTATCAAAGCATTATGAAGTAAAACAGATTACAAAAAAAGATATTCCGACGGTGTATGCACTTGCCAAAGATAATCCGTACTATTATGAATGCATGAAAATGCGGCCAACGATTGAAAATCTGACGGAGACAATGACAGAACTCCCGCCGGGAAAAACGTTGAATGATAAATATTTTGTTGGATTTTGGGAAGGCGATAATCTGGTTGCAATTTTGGATTTGATTATTGGATATCCGAATGAAAACATAGGTTTTATCGGGTGGTTTATGGTGAACCAGAGCAGACAGGGTAACGGTATCGGTTCTGAAATTGTGCAGGAAACCCTTGCATGTATGAAAAATCTGAAGTTACAAAAAGTGAGATTGGCGTACATAAAAGATAATCGGCAGGCGAAACATTTCTGGCTGAAGAATGGATTTACGCCGACCGGAGAAGAATCGGATACAAAGGATTACACGATTGTTATATTAGAGCGGGAGTTGTAGGAGAGAGTTCATGATTGTAGAAGTAAATTACGATAATATCATAGATGCGGCGTATATTCATGCGGAATCGTGGAAGGAGTAGCACCGCTCTTTTGGCAGTGAAGAATTTGTGGAGTCGCACACAATAGAGCGTCAGCGCACATATCTGGAAAATGAAATGCGCGCCGGTAAGCAAATCTATCTGCTGATAAGAGATATTCCGGTAGGGATTGTGTCTGTAAAGGAGAATCTGATTGAAAATCTATATGTGCTGCCGAAACGCCAGTGCGAGGGCGGCGGCAGTGAACTGCTTGGATACGCGATAAGTAAATGCATGGGAACACCTGCCCTATGGGTTTTAAATAATAATGCAAAAGCGCAAAACTTTTATGAAAAACATGGTTTTGCAAGAACCGGACGAGAGAAAATCGCAGGAACACTGAGATTATGCGCAGCAGATTGCGCCTGATATATGTATCACTTTTGGGAAATATCTGTTTGTGGCAGAAATTATTGTAAGTATTCTATTATTTTTTATGAGAGTTTCTATTGAAAAATCATTGCTCGTAGGAGGAGTAATAGGCTTTGGCAGCTTATTTTATAGTTTGTATTATATAGATGGAAAAATTGAAGAGAAATTCGCAGATAAAAACGAGAAACGATAGTTTATGCATGGAGAAAAAAGAGGAGACACATATGTTTATAAAAGAAGATAATACCTACAATGATATCCGCGAGAAA
>CAZAGJ010000002.1:44278-127029 GCA_964484605.1 uncultured Roseburia sp.
GGAGACACATATGTTTATAAAAGAAGATAATACCTACAATGATATCCGCGAGAAATCGCTTTTGCAGTGGTTAGAGGAAATGGAACATCATGAGGATGTCGCGGTACGCGGCGGAGTAAAGCTGTGCAGGGAATACATGCAGTATCTTAAGGATAAGAATGAAAAGTTGAAAGAGGAAAATGAACTTAAGAATACATATCTGAAGAAGATGGCGAAGAGGGATGCGTAGAATACTTGTGTAGTTATTATAGAAGAAAATATAGAAAAGTTTGTGCTGATAATAAAGCGGCTTGAGGAATGAGAGATACGGAGGAAAGATACAGATGAACAATTGTCAAATTCGTTACGCAAAGCCGGAGGATTATTCGAGTGTAGAAAACATTATGCGGCAGGTACATGATTTGCATATTGCGTGGAGACCGGATATTTATAAGGAGAGTAATCCGGTACTGCCACAGGAAGAGTTTCTTGATGCCTTAGACAAGGGTGTGTTTGTGGTTGCTGAGGCAGATGGAGCGGTGGTAGGAGTGCTTTCCTATGTGTATAGGCATGTGGAAGCAAATGGAAGGGTGACGAAAGATACGATTTTTATTGATGTAATGGCGGTAGATGAAAACTATCGTGGAAAAGGCATCGGACATCGGCTTTTCGATTTTGTGAAGGAGCTTGTAAAGGAGAAAGATTTGGACGGAATCGAACTTCAGGTAAATGCAAGAAATACGCTTGCAAAAAAGATGTATGAAAGCTATGGCTTTACGGAGAAATCCATTAATATGGAGTTACAAGGGGTGTAATTAGGAAAACATTGAGATTTTTGGCTTTGGGGTATGAATTATAGCTTTTGAACCTGCCATACCCCGAAATTCCTGTTTTTGGTAGAATAATAACTGATTCGAAGGGAGTTTTGGGTATGAGAAGGGGTTTTTTAGTATTCATACCCCGAAAATCAGAAAAAACGGGGTATGAGAGAATATTTTCCCTGATACATACCCTTTTAGACGATAAATGATTACAAAAATGAATGTTTATATAGACCCAAGGGGTATGAATTATAGCTTTTGAACTTGTCATACCCTTCCCGAGGCAATAGCACGGCAACATATGAGGCAGGATATTAAGTGAGATGAGGAGCCGGCACGCGATTTGCAGAGCAATATGAAGAACCTGGTGATCAAAGTACAACACATTTATAAAGGAATACAATCATGAAACTTACAACTTTATGCTATATCGAAAAAGACGACAGCTACCTCATGCTGCACCGCGTAAAAAAAGAGAAGGACGAAAATCATGACAAGTGGATTGGTGTGGGTGGCAAGTTTGAGGCGGGAGAGTCGCCGGAGGAGTGTCTGCTCCGTGAAGTAAAAGAGGAAACAGGGCTTACACTTACAAAATACAGTTTCCGCGGACTTGTGACATTTGTTTCGGATGAATGGGGCACAGAGTATATGCATTTATTTACGGCGGATGAGTATGAGGGCACGCTTGGGGAGTGCAGTGAGGGCGAGCTTGTGTGGGTGAAAAAGTCAAAGATAGAAAACCTGAAAATCTGGGAAGGAGACAAGATTTTCTTGCGTCTGTTACAGAAAAATGCAGGCTTTTTTTCTCTGAAACTGCGCTATGAGGGTGAAAATCTGGTGGAGACGAAGCTGGAAGAATATTAGACAGCAAAGAAAAGCGGAAAAAAAGCTAGTATTTTTGAAATCCATATGTTATAATCCTAAAATGACTGTGATAGTCGTAGTACGCTTATTTTTCGGGATACAGCAATGAACCCCGGTGGAATCAGGGGAGTGTAGCGACTTGTAATAAACGGAAAATGTGTTACCGGGTGAACAGTAACGAAAATGTACATGATATTTCATATATAATTAAGGAGGAAACGTTGTAATGAGTGTACAGGTAGAAAAGTTAGAAAAAAATATGGCGAAGCTTACGATTGAAGTTTCTGCCGAAGAATTAGAGAAAGCAATCCAGGCAGCTTACTTAAAAGAGAGAGGTAAGATTAGTGTTCCTGGTTTCCGTAAGGGTAAAGTACCTAGAAACATGATTGAAAAAATGTATGGCGCAGGAATCTTCTACGAAGATGCAGCAAACACATTGATTCAGGAAAACTATGCGACAGCAGTAGATGAGTGTGGCGAGGATATCGTTTCAAGACCGACGATTGAGGTTACTCAGATTGAGTCAGGTAAGCCTTTCATCTTCACAGCAGAGGTTGCACTGAGACCGGAAGTGAAGCTTGGCAAGTACTTAGGAGTACAGGTAACTAAGATTGATACAACAGTATCTGATGCAGAAGTAGAGGAAGCATTAGAGAAAGAGCGCAACAACAATGCAAGAACAGTATCTGTAACAGACAGAGCAGTTGCAAATGGCGATACAGCAGTTATCGACTTTGAAGGATTTGTAGACGGTGTTGCATTTGAAGGCGGCAAGGGCGAGAATCATCCATTAGAGATTGGTTCCCATTCTTTCATTGATACATTCGAGGAGCAGTTAGTAGGAAAGAACGTTGGCGACGAAGTAGAAGTAAACGTTACATTCCCGGAGGAGTATCATGCAGCAGATTTAGCCGGAAAGCCGGCAGTATTCAAAGTTAAGATTAACGAGATTAAGGCAAAAGAACTTCCGGAGTTAGATGATGAGTTCGCACAGGATGTATCTGAGTTTGATACATTAGCTGAGTACAAGGAAGACCTTAAGAAGCAGCTCACAGAGCAGAAAGAGAACGAAGCTAAGCGTACAAAGGAAGACGAAGCAATTCAGAAGATTATCGACAAGTCTTCTATGGAGATTCCGGAGGCTATGTTAGAGACTCAGTGTGAGAACATGGTTAATGATTTCGCGCAGAGAATTGCACAGAGTGGTCTTTCTATGGAGCAGTACATGCAGTTCTCCGGTTTGACAATCGAGAAATTAAAAGAGCAGGTTCGTCCGGAGGCTGAGACACGTATCAAGAGCAGCCTTGTGTTAGAGCAGATTGCTAAGGATGAGAATATCGAAGTGACAGATGCAGAGATTGATGCAGAGGTTGAGAAGATGGCAGCAGCCTATGGTATGGAAGCTGATAAGCTGAAAGAGTACATGGGAGATGCTGAGAAAGAGTCTATGAAGAGAGACCTTGCTGTTACTAAGGCAGTAGACCTCATCATGGAGAATGTTAAGGAGAGAGCGAAAGCGAAATCCAAGAAAGAAAAAGAAGCAGAGGAAAAGGCAACAGAGGAGTAATCCCCTATCGCATATTGCAAATAGACAGACTGGCTCTTATGGGCCGGTCTGTTTAAGCTTATAAGTATTTATAAAAAAAGTATTAAAATGTCAGTGTAGTATGTCAAAATAATGTTTGACATGCGGAAATGGAGGATAAGAATATGAGTTTAGTACCTTATGTCGTAGAACAGACCAGCAGAGGAGAGCGTAATTATGACATTTACTCCCGTTTGTTAAAAGATAGAATTATTTTCCTTGGAGAAGAGGTAAATGAGACAACTGCAAGCCTTGTTGTGGCGCAGCTTCTTTTCTTGGAATCTGAGGACCCGAATAAGGATATCCAGTTATACATTAATTCTCCGGGTGGTATGGTAACCGCAGGAATGGCAATCTATGATACTATGCAGTACATCAAATGCGATGTTTCTACAATCTGTATCGGACTTGCGGCAAGTATGGGAGCATTTCTTCTGGCAGGTGGAACAAAGGGTAAGCGCTATGCACTTCCAAACGCAGAGGTTATGATTCATCAGCCTTCCGGCGGAGCAAAGGGGCAGGCAACAGAGATTCAGATTGCGGCTGAGAATATCTTAAAGACCAAGAAGAAGTTAAATGAAATGCTCGCAGCAAATACGGGCAAACCATATGATGTGGTTGCAGCAGATACAGAGAGAGACTACTATATGTCGGCAGAAGAGGCCAAAGAATATGGTCTTATTGATGAAGTTATCGTGAGAAAAGAGACTAAGACAGAGGAATAAGAAACTCTGCTTTAAAATGTAATAAATAATGGAGAATAGTGAAAATGGCAGGAAGAAGTGATGATAAATTTCGCTGTTCCTTTTGTGGAAAGCCACAGGAACAGGTACGCAAATTGATTGCAGGGCCGGGTGGAGCTTATATCTGTGATGAGTGTGTGGATATTTGCGCAGAAATCATTGAGGAAGAGCTTGAAGACGAAGATGTTGCCGCATATGATGAGACGGAGCAGATTAATCTGTTAAAACCGGAAGAGATGAAAGCATTCTTGGATGAATATGTCATCGGACAGGAGCAGGCCAAAAAGGTTTTGTCTGTTGCGGTATATAATCATTATAAGAGAATTATGGCGGGCGCAGATTTGGGCGTGGAATTGCAGAAAAGCAACATCCTGATGTTAGGACCGACAGGTTCCGGTAAGACTCTTTTGGCGCAGACACTTGCGAGAGTACTCAACGTACCATTTGCAATTGCGGATGCGACGACGCTTACGGAAGCCGGATACGTGGGTGAGGATGTAGAGAATATTCTGCTTAAGATTATTCAGGCGGCAGATTATAACATTGAGCGGGCACAGCACGGCATTATCTATATTGATGAGATTGATAAAATCTCTAAGAAGTCTGAGAACGTTTCGATTACCAGAGATGTATCCGGTGAGGGCGTACAGCAGGCATTGCTTAAGATTTTAGAGGGAACGGTTGCATCGGTACCACCGCAGGGCGGCAGAAAGCACCCGCAGCAGGAGCTGATTCAGATAGATACGACAAATATCCTGTTTATCTGTGGTGGAGCATTTGACGGACTCGAGAAGATTATTGAAACTCGTTTAGACCAGAAGGCAATCGGTTTTAACGCAGACATTAAGTCAAAGAGCGAATACAACCTCGGAGATGTGTTAAAGCATGCACTTCCACAGGATTTTGTGAAGTTCGGTCTGATTCCGGAGTTCATTGGACGTGTTCCGGTAACTGTATCCTTGGATATGTTAGACCGCAATGCACTGATACGGATTTTACAGGAGCCGAAGAATGCCCTGACCAAGCAGTATCAGAAATTGTTTGAGTTAGATGGCGTTGACTTGGAGTTTGATAAGGAAGCTCTTGAGGCGATTGCAGATAAAGCGCTTGAGCGTAAGACTGGAGCCAGAGGACTTCGTGCGATTATGGAAGCTGTAACGCTTGATATGATGTATCACATCCCTTCTGATGAGAGTATCAGAAACTGCCGGATTACCAAGGAACTGGTGGATGACAGTCTGGCAATCGAGGCACAGGAGTTAAAAAGATTAGAGGCAAGTTAAGACTGCATTAGAAAGATAACAGAGGATGAATTTGGATACAATGATTTTAAAAATGCCGACAGTGGCACTCCGTGGCATGGTAATTTTGCCGGGGATGATTGCTCATTTTGACATTAGTCGCGAAAAATCCATCAAGGCTGTGGAACATGCGATGATGGAGACACAGCGAATTTTCCTTGCGACACAGCGTGATGTGGAGCAGGAGAATCCGGATACGGAGGATTTGTACCGCATCGGTGTGATTGCGGAGGTCAAACAGGTAATAAAATTACAGAATAACATTATACGTGTCTTAGTAGAGGGGGAGGAACGCGCAGAGTTCTCCTCCTTTGTGGAAACTGAGGAATTCCTTCTGGCGGAAATTATGCGCTATGATACAGCAGCAGAAGAAGAACTCTATGAGGATACAAAGACGGCGATGGTGCGCAGTATTCAGGAAACGTATGCAAGGTACCAGTCGGTAAATCCTCGCGCAGGCAAGGAACTTCTGAAGCAGACAAATATGATTACTGACCTGGAGAAACTCATGGATCAGATTGCAAACAATCTTCCGGTTTCTTATCAGGATAAACAGAAAATTCTGGAGGCGATTTCGCTTACGGAACGCTATGAAGTATTGATGGCGCTTTTGTTAAAGGAAATCGAAATTACGGCAATCAAGAATAAGTTTCAGACCAAAGTGAAAGAGCGGGTGGACCGCAACCAGAAGGAGTATATCCTGCGTGAACAGATGAAGCTGATACGTGAGGAACTGGGTGAGGATAATACAGAGTCCGATGCGGATGAGTACATGAAGGCGCTCTCTAAGCTGAAAGCAGATAAGGAAGTAAAGGAGCGCATCAAGAAGGAAATTAATCGCTTTAAGAGCATTAGTGTGAATTCTTCTGAGAGCGCAGTGACTCGCGGTTATATTGAGACAATGCTGGAATTGCCGTGGAATGTGGCTTCTAAGGATAACAAGAGCATTAAGAATGCGGAGGAGATTCTGAACGAAGACCATTATGGTCTGGAAAAAGTCAAAGAGCGTATGTTGGAATTTCTTGCAGTGCGTAACCTGACGAGCAAGGGCGAGAGCCCGATTATCTGTCTGGTGGGACCTCCGGGAACCGGTAAGACGAGTATTGCGCGCTCGGTGGCGCGCGCGCTTGACAAAAAGTATGTGCGTATCTGTCTGGGAGGTGTGCGCGATGAAGCGGAGATTCGCGGACACAGAAAAACATATGTGGGTGCGATGCCGGGACGCATTGTCAATGGGTTGCGCAGCGCAGGAGTGAAAAATCCTCTGATGCTTTTAGATGAGATTGACAAGATGAGCAGTGACTATCGGGGAGATACTGCCTCAGCGCTGCTAGAGGTTTTAGATTCTGAGCAGAATAATAAATTCCGTGACCATTATGTTGAAGTTCCGATTGATTTGTCGGAGGTACTTTTTATTGCGACTGCCAATTCGGTGCAGGATATTCCAAGACCGTTGCTTGACCGCATGGAGCTTATTGAGGTTACGAGTTATACAGAAAATGAGAAACTTCATATTGCTAGAGAACATCTGCTGCAGAAGCAGATAGAGCGCAACGGTTTAAAAGCGGAACAGCTTACCATCAGTGATGGTGCGATGCAGAAAATTATCAGCGGATATACAAGAGAAGCGGGTGTGCGTGGATTAGAGCGCAAGCTTGGCGAGATTGCGCGAAAAGCAGCGCGTGAGGTATATGAAAATGAGCGCTCGGAGATAAAAGTAACCGGACAGAATCTGGAGAAATATCTGGGTAAGGAAAAGTATCGCGCAGACCGGAAAAATGATACGGATGAAATTGGCATTGTCCGTGGTCTGGCGTGGACGAGTGTTGGCGGAGACACCTTGGAGATTGAAGTAAACATTATGCCGGGCAAGGGAGAGTTTCAGCTTACCGGACAGCTTGGCGATGTAATGAAGGAATCTGCGCAGGCAGGAATCAGCTATATCCGTTCCGTCAGCGAAGCGTATCAGATACCGAAAAAGTTCTTTCAGGAGAATGATATTCATATTCATATTCCGGAAGGAGCGGTGCCGAAGGATGGACCATCTGCCGGTATCACAATGGCGACAGCAATGCTCTCGGCCATTACCAAAACTCCGGTGCGCGCAGATGTTGCAATGACGGGAGAGATTACTCTTCGCGGGCGTGTGCTGCCAATCGGCGGACTCAAAGAAAAACTGCTTGCGGCAAAGAATGCCGGAATTAAAACGGTCTGTGTTCCGCAAAAGAATGAGAAAGATGTCGAGGAAATTTCACCGGAAATTAAAAAAGGCATGGAAATCATATTTGTGGAAAAATTGCAGCAGGTGTTAGATGTTGCATTTGTAAAAAATGAGTTGAGTGTGTAAAGCACATTGAAATGAGGATTCGTATGGTTATAAAAAATGTAAATCTGGAAATTGTCTGTGGAATTACAAGTAAGATTCCGGATACTCCGTATCCGGAAGTGGCATTTGCAGGAAAGTCTAACGTTGGAAAATCATCTTTGATTAATGCCCTTATGAATCGCAAAGCACTGGCGCGTACTTCAGCACAGCCGGGCAAGACACAGACAATCAATTTTTACAATATCAATGATGCTATGTATCTGGTAGACCTGCCGGGCTATGGCTATGCAAAAGCGTCTGCCGAAATCAAGGCAAAATGGGGGAAAATGATTGAGAAGTATCTGCATACATCCAAGCAGCTTAAGGCGGTATTCCTATTGATTGATATTCGTCACGACCCATCTGCAAATGATAAGATGATGTATGAATGGATGCTGGCACAGGGCTTTGCTCCGATTATTATTGCGACAAAGCTGGACAAGATTAAGCGCAGTCAGATACAAAAGCAGGTAAAAGCGATTCGTGAAGGTTTGGGAGTCCAGCCGGGCACTATCATCATTCCTTTCTCCGCGGAGACGAAGCAGGGAAGAGACGAGATCTGGGAGTTGGTTGATTCGCTTGTTCTTCCACAGGAAACGGATGAGCTGGAGGAAGAAAAATAATGGATGCGACTGCAGAATCATAGAGGGCATTATTGCGCAGAAACAGTCTTCGTGATACAATATTTGTCAGGGAAAGCAAGGCTTTTTTGACATGCACTGTAACGCAAGCAAATGGAGGACGAGAATTATGAAGAAAAAGAAAATCGTCATCGCTTTAGGACATGAGGCATTAGGAACTACGCTGCCGGAACAGAAGGAAGCGACCAGACGTACTGCAAAAGCTGTGGCAGATTTCATTCGTGAGGATTATCAGGTTGTAATTACGCACAGCAATGGACCACAGGTAGGGATGATTCATACGGCGATGAATGAGTTCTGCCGTTTATATCCGGAATATACAGCAACGCCGATGTCTGTCTGCTCGGCGATGAGCCAGGGATACATTGGTTACGATTTGCAGAATGCAATTCGTGCAGAACTTCTGAATAAAGGAATTTATAAGACAGTATCTACTGTTTTGACACAGATGGTTGTCGATCCATATGATGAAGCGTTTTATAAACCAAGTAAGATTGTAGGACGTATACTGACCGAGGAAGAAGCAGAAGCAGAGGAGAAGAAGGGCAATCACGTTGTAAAGGTAGCAGATGGCTGGAGGCGTATTGTCGCAGCACCGAAGCCGGTGGATATTGTGGAGATTGATGCAATCCGGGCACTTATTGATGCAGATCAGATTGTGGTAGCTTGCGGCGGCGGTGGGATTCCGGTGCTTATGCAGGAGAATAATTTAAAAGGTGCCAGTGCAGTTATTGAAAAAGATCTTGCGGCGGGAAAGCTTGCAGAACTTCTGGATGCAGATATGCTTGTGATTTTGACAAGTGTGGATAATGTCTGCCTTAACTTTGGAACTGACAATGAGAAACCACTTAGCACAATGACTGTGGCAGAAGCAAAACAATATATGGAAGAAGGACAGTTTGGTGAGGGAGATATGCTGCCGAAGATTCAGGCAGCTATTGACTTCATCGGCGATTCCGCAATCCGTTCTGTGCTCATTACAAAGCTGAACAAAGATGCAGAGCATGTGGCAGAGGGCATGGGAACAATGATAATGAAGTAACATGATATAGAAAGAGGAAAAGAATGCTTAGAAAAACAAAAATTGTATGTACACTTGGACCGTCCACAGATGATGAAAAAGTACTGAAGAACTTAATTGAAGAGGGAATGAACGTTGCGCGTTTTAATTTTTCACACGGACTGCATGATGAGCAGATGGGACGACTTAAAATGCTTCGTAAATTGTGCGGAGAGTTAAATCGCCCGGTAGCGACACTTTTAGATACCAAGGGACCGGAAATTCGTTTGATGGAGTTTGCAGATGGAAAAGTAGAACTTAAAAACGGACAGACCTTTACCCTGACAACAGAAGATGTTATCGGTGATGCGACAAGAGTATCTATTACTTATAAGAATCTTCCACAGGACGTAAAAGCTGGTGATACGATTTTGATTGATGACGGATTGATTGGTCTGGAAGTAAAGAAAATCCAGCCGGTATCCGGTGCCAAGGAAAATGCGGATGGCAGTAAGCCGATGGATATTGTGTGTACGGTGTTAAATGGAGGTATGGTTTCTAATAAGAAGGGGGTAAATGTACCAAACGTAGAACTTACTATGCCATATATCAGTGAAAAAGATTATAGTGATATCGTATTCGGTGTTGAGAATGATTATGATTTTATCGCAGCATCCTTTGTCCGTACAGCGGATGATGTGCTTGCAATCCGTAAGATTTTAGAGGAAAAGGGTGGCGAGGGAATCCACATTATTGCAAAGATTGAAAATATGCAGGGTGTGCAGAATATTGATGAGATTATCCGCGTGGCAGATGGTATCATGGTTGCCCGTGGAGATATGGGGGTTGAGATTCCGCTTGAGGATGTACCGGTAATCCAGAAGATGATTATCAAGAAGGTAAGCGGTGCCGGCAAGGTAGTTATTACTGCTACACAGATGCTGGATTCTATGATGAAGAACCCTAGACCGACACGTGCAGAGTCAACTGATGTAGCAAATGCTATTTATGATGGTACAAGTGCGATTATGCTTTCCGGAGAGACCGCAGCAGGTAAATATCCTGTGGAAGCGTTAAAGACCATGGTTCGAATCGCAGTTCGTACAGAGCAGGACATCAATTACTTGCAGAGATTCAGACAAGCTAAGGTTATGAGTAATCCGGATGTGACAAATGCTATTTCACATGCGACATGCATGATGGCGGCAGACCTTAATGCTGCGGTTATTATCGCAGTAAGTAAGTCAGGACGTACAGCACGCATGGTTTCTAAGTACCGCCCGGCATCACCGATTATCGGTGCCTGTCTGACAGAAAAGGTATATCGTCAGCTTGGACTGTCATGGGGCGTTGTACCGCTTCTCTTAGAGCAGAAGGAAGAGGCAGAGGAATTGTTTGAGTATGCAGTTGATACCGCAGAAGAGGCAGGCCTTATTGAGAAAGGCGATGTTGTTGTCATCTCTGCAGGTGTTCCGCTTGGTGTATCCGGCACAACCAATTTGATAAAAGTGCAGGTGGCAGGACATATCCTTGTCAAAGGAAAGGGTATTACAGGTAAAAAAGTGTCTGCAAATCTCTGTGTATGTCACAGTGAGGATGACCTTGCAAATTTTAAAGAAGGCGACATTATTGTCGCTTCAGATACCAATAATCGGATGATGGAGCAGATGCGTACAGCGTCCGGTCTTATCGTAGAGGCTGACAGTGAGAGTTGCCATGCAGCAATCGCAGGACTCAGTCTAGATATCCCGGTTTTGATTGGAGCAGAGAATGCGCTTGATGTGTTGAAATCCAGTGCTTATGTGGAGCTTGATTGTGAGAATGGGCTGGTAAGTGCAAATTAAAATATACCAAAAGAGGGCGTACACGTAATTGTGTACGCCCTCTTTTAAATTATCCCATCACAACTTCGACGGTAAGTTCTTTCTTCCCTTCGGCGAAAGATGCTGGAATCATACCAATACCGAGGTGGTTGACTTTGCTGATATCAATGGAAGTACCATCGACTGTCAGACTTGCGACACCTTTTTCTGTATGATTTGGATTCTTTACTGTGATGTGGTAAGTCACACCTCTGAAATCTCTTCTGGCTGTAAAGCCGTCCATGGAAGCCGGAATACACGGGTCGATGATAAGACCATCATAATCCGGACGGATTCCTAAGATATACTGGGAGACATCAAGGAATGTCCATGCAGCGGTTCCGGTCAGCCAGCTGTTTTTTGCTTCTCCAAAATTCTTGGCATCTTTTCCGGCAATCATCTGTGAGTACACATATGGTTCGGTGCGGTGTACTTCGCTGATATCTTCAATAAAGGCAGGACAGGTTCTGGTATATACCTGCCATGCGCGGTCACCACGTCCAACAACTGTCTCGGCAATGGAAATCCAAGGATTGTTGTGGCAGAAGATACCGGCGTTCTCCTTGTATCCCGGTGGATAAGAAGAAATCTCTCCAAGCTCTACGTGATATCTGCGGTATGGAGGCTGTAAAAGTACGATACCGTACTGCGTGTCTAAGTGCTTTTCGACAGATTCCATAGCCTTTAAGCAGTTCCCTTCTTCTAAGCCGATGCCCGCCATGACGCAGAAGCCCTGTGGCTCGATAAAGATTTTGCCTTCTTCACATTCTTTGGAACCAATTTTATTCTTGTAATGATCGTAAGCGCGCAGGAACCATTCACCATCCCATCCGGCATCAAGCACTGCTTTTTCCATATCTGCGATGGCATTCTCGGCAAGGGCAGCTTCTTCATCAAGACCTCTGTGACGACAAATTTCTACATAATCCTTTCCGTAGCGAACAAACATACCGGCGATGAATACGGATTCGGCATTTGGCCCTTCAGAAGGACCGAATGTCTGGAAAGATTCACCCGGTTCTGTTGAGAAGCAGTTTAAATTCAGACAATCGTTCCAGTCCGCGCGTCCGATTAACGGCAGATTGTGCGGGCCGAGATGCTCCATCGTATAGTGGAAGGAACGTCTTAGGTGTTCCATAAAGTCAGTCGCCTTGGAAGGGTCGCTGTCGTATGGTGTCATTTCATCTAAAATACTGTAATCTCCGGTTTCCTTGATGTAGGCGGCGGTGCCTGCAATCAGCCAGAGCGGATCATCATTAAAGCCGCTTCCGATGTCGGAATTTCCTTTTTTGGTGAGAGGTTGGTACTGATGATATGCACTTCCGTCCTCAAACTGTGTCGCGGCAATATCCAAGATACGCTCTCTCGCGCGGTCAGGAATCAGATGTACAAATCCGAGTAAATCCTGGCAGGAATCACGGAAGCCCATGCCACGTCCGATGCCTGATTCAAAATAGGAAGCGGAACGGCTCATGTTAAAGGTTACCATGCACTGATACTGATGCCATACATTTACCATGCGGTCTAACTTCTCCTCGGAGGAGGACACCGTAAAATGAGAAAGCAAATCATTCCAGTAGGTCTTTAATGCATCAAGTGCGGCATCTGCCTTTTCTGTGGTGTCATATTTTGCCATAAGAGCTTCGGCAGGAGCGCGGTTGATTACGCCATCCTCCGGGCGTCCGACCCATTTCTCTTCCGCCGGATTCTCGATATAAGCGAGTATAAAGACGAAAGTCTTAGACTCACCCGGTGCAAGCGATACTTCAAGGTGGTGGGAGCCTACAGGTGCCCAGCCGCTTGCAAGAGAATTCTTAGAAGAGCCGGCTGTGACAACTTCCGGCGCACGATTTTCACCGTAAGCACCTAAGAATGCATCACGGTCTGTATCAAAGCCGTCAATCGGAGCATTTACAGCATAGAGCGCATAATGATTGCGGCGTTCGCGGTATTCTGTTTTGTGATAAATTGCTGAACCATGAACTTCAACCTCGCCGGTAGAAAAATTACGCTGGAAGTTTGTCATGTCATCCATGGCGTTCCAGAGACAGAATTCTACATAAGAGAAGACAGAAAAATTCTTTTCTTTATCCGATGTATTGGTAAGAGTCAATTTGTTGATTTCACAGGTATCATTTACGGGAACAAATGCTGTCAGCTCTGCTGAAAGCTGATCCTTACTACTGCAGAAAGTGGAATATCCCATGCCGTGATGACATTCATAGGAGTCCAATTCTGTCTTGCTTGGCATCCAGCCCGGATTCCAGACAGCACTATTTTCCTTAATATAGTAGTAATGACCGTTGCTGTCGTATGGAACATTGTTGTAACGGTATCTGGTCAGGCGAAGCAGCTTGGCATCTTTATAAAAGCTGTAGCCGCCGCAGGTGTTAGAGATTAAGGAAAAGAAATCCTTCGAACCAAGATAGTTAATCCACGGAAGTGGTGTACGAGGTGAAGTGATGACATATTCCTTGTGGGTGTCGTCAAAATAACCGAACTTCATATGAAAATCCTCCATCATTATAAGATTGTGAACGTAATACTATACGTGATAGCCGAAAACGATTAAGTTGCGGATTCTTAAGATAAAGTATATAGAAGAAAAACGAAAAAAGCAATAGAAAAACGCTTGAAATGGCGAAAACTGGCATAATAGACAAAAACAGATGTAAAATATAGAAGAAAGTGTATATGGGATGAAAACAACGTTTCGTTATTTGAAAATCGAAAACGTATACGAAAGAACAAAAGATAATGTGCAATATGTACAAAAACTAATTCCAAAAAGTGTCAAACATGACGAAATGACGAAAAAGGGTTGCATTTAGACCAGAAATGGAATATAGTAAAAGTGCGAAAACGATTAAGTGAAGCGAAACGAGCGGAGGATTCATGGTATCTTTAAAAACGATTGCAGAGAAATGTGGTGTTTCCACTGCGACAGTGAGCAAGGCGTTGAATGACCAGAAAGATATCAGCGAAGAGACAAAGAAGCG
This sequence comes from uncultured Roseburia sp., assembly GCA_964484605.1. Lineage (GTDB taxonomy): Bacteria > Bacillota > Clostridia > Lachnospirales > Lachnospiraceae > Roseburia. Next base: position 58,439 of record CAZAGJ010000002.1, read on the forward strand.
GATTAGGGCGACGGCAGAAGCACTGGGGTATTTCCCGAATGCTGCGGCGAGAGCCTTAAAGACAAATCGTTCTTATAATATAGGAGTGCTTTTCGAGGAAGAAGCGGGAAGCGGTCTTACACACGAATATTTTTCCGGTGTGCTGAACGGTTTTAAAATACAGGCGGAGAAGCAGGGGTATGATATTACCTTTATCAACACTTATTTTGAAAACCGTAAGATGTCCTATTATGAGCATTGCAGATATCGCAATTTTTCAGGAGTTGCAATTGTCTGTGCCAACGATTTCAATGATCCGGATGTCATGGAACTGATGAATCGTGATTTGCCGGTTGTGACTATCGATTATGTACATCATAATTGCACAGCGGTGAGTTCTAACAACGTTCAGGGCATGGAAGACCTTGTAAAGTACATATACGAGCAGGGACACCGTAAAATTGCATACATTCATGGACAGGAAGGTTCCTATGTTACGAAGGAGCGGCTTGCAAGTTTCTTACGCACGATGGATGAACTGGGATTGACGGTTCCGGATGAATACATTCGTACAGCAGATTATTTAGAGACAAAGAAAGCGGAGAAGCAGACGAAAGCACTTTTGAATTTACAAGAACCACCGACCTGCATCATATATCCGGACGATACGGCACTGATTGGAGGAAGGAATGTCATCATTGAGATGGGACTTCGGATTCCGAAGGACATTTCCGTAGCGGGATATGATGGAACCAGAATGTCGCAGATGCTTTATCCGAAGCTTACTACCATTCGCCAGAATACAGAACTGATTGGAATGGAAGCAGCAAAACGATTGATTGATACAATCGAGAAACCGCGAACAACTCTTGTTGAAAGAGTCGTTATAGAGGGAAGCTTAGTACCCGGACAATCCGTAGGAAAGGTTATACCCAAAGAATAACCTACATTTTTGCAGAAGTGTCTGCGGAAAAGGGGAGGAGTTCCTTTGTAAACAAATGGCAGCAAGCCAAATTTTAAGGAGGAGGGTTTTCTATGAAGAAGAAAATCATTAGCGCATTATTATGTGCAACCATGGTAGCAACAATGATGACAGGATGCGGAAGCTCCGAGACAGCCGACACAGGAAATGCAGCAGCATCTACCGAGAGCGGAGCAGCGGAGAGTGGCACGGCAGAGAAGACAGATGCGGTTGCTACAGAGCAGGGTAAAGTTCTTAACATCTACTGCTGGAATGAAGAGTTTAAGTCACGTATTACAGACCACTATCCGGGATATGAAGAAGTGGATGCAACACATGGTACTATCGGAGATGTATCTGTTGTATGGAACATTACACCGAGTGATGACAACGCATACCAGAACAATCTTGATGCTACATTGTTAAAGCAGGCAGATGCAGCAGCAGACGATAAGATTGATATTTTCTTAGTAGAAGCTGACTATGCATTGAAATATGTCGATACAGAGTACGCAATGGCTGTTGCAGATCTTGGAATCACAGATGCAGACGTTGCCAACCAGTATCAGTACACGAAGGATGTTGTTACAGATTCCAATGGCAACTTAAAGGGTGTATCATGGCAGGGATGCCCGGGTGCATTGTTCTATAACCGTGAGGTGGCTAAGGAAGTTCTCGGAACAGATGATCCTGCAGAAGTTCAGAAGGCAGTGTGCGACTGGGGAACATTCAATGAGACAGCAGATACAATGAAGGAAGCTGGTTACAACATGACTTCTTCCGTAAATGATACTTACCGTGTATACTCCAACAACGTAACTACGAAGTGGGTAGTAGATGGCAAGATTAATATCGACAATAACCTCATGAACTGGGTTGAAGATTCTAAGGAACTTTATGACGCAGCTGAGACAGGAACACATGAACTCTGGAGTGATGACTGGAGCAAGGGCTTCTATCCGGAAGGAAAAGTATTCTGCTACTTTGGACCGGCTTGGTTTATTAACTTCAGTATGGCAGCAGACACAGAAGGCAGTATCGGATACAATGGCGGCTGGGGTGCTGTTGAAGGACCACAGGGATTCTTCTGGGGCGGTACATGGATTTGTGCAGCAACAGGTACAGACAATACAGAGTTAGTTAAGGACATTATGCTTCAGATGACCACAAATGAGGATATCATGAAAGAAATCGTGGTTGATGATGATGATTTCGTAAATAACAAACCTGCTATGGAAGCTATGGCAGAGGATACAGGATACACCAGCAAGATTTTAGGTGGACAGAATCCGCTCGCTATGTACTGCGCAGGTGCTGAGAAGATTGACCTTAGCAACCAGTCAGCGTACGATCAGGGATGTAACGAAGAGTTCCAGAATGCAATGAAGAACTACTTTGAAGGAAATGCAACATTAGATGAAGCATTAGATTTGTTCTATACATCAGTTGTTGAGAAATATCCTGAGTTGACATACTAATCATCAGAACTAGATTTGAATAGGTAGGAATAGTAGTGCCATGCCTGTCTGACCGAAAGGAAGGCATGGCACGCTTTATATCATCAGAAGGATTCTGGGGATATAAAGCGTGCCATAAGGGTGCGCACTCGCATGATAGAAATGTCAAAATAACAGTGCCGGGTGCACTATGAAGGGGGACGGAGGCAAATGAAAAGAAATTCAAAGGCAGTCCGCTACAACAAATGGGGTTACATTTTTTTAATACCGTTTCTTGTGGTGTATGTAGTATTCCAGTTAGTACCATTGGCAACTACAATCTATAACAGTTTTTTTGAAAACTACATGTCGGGACTTACACAGATTGGACCGAATTTTGTTGGACTGGATAATTACAAAGCCCTTTTTGAACAGGGAGATATCTGGCTCTATGCCAAAAACACGATGGTGTTGTGGATTATGTGTTTCATACCACAGATTTTACTGTCGTTGATATTGGGCGCATGGTTTTCGGATGTGCGTTTGAAACTGAAAGGTTCACGATTCTTTAAAACGGTAATATATTTGCCGAACCTGATTATGGCATCTGCGTTTTCTATGCTGTTCTTTACACTGTTTGCAGATGGCGGCCCGATTAACTCATTGCTCATGCAGATTGGATTTATTGATGTGCCATATAAGTTCCTGAGCAACACGGGAAGTGCGAGAGGCTTGATTGCATTTATGAACTGCCTGATGTGGTTTGGAAATACGACTATCCTTCTGATGGCAGGTATGATGGGAATTGACACGGCGCTGTTTGAGGCGGCAGAAGTAGACGGTGCAACTTCTACACAGGTATTTTTCAGAATTACATTACCGTTGCTTAGACCGATTTTAGTCTATGTTATGATTACATCATTGATTGGTGGTTTACAGCTTTTCGATGTTCCGCAGATTTTGACAAATGGCACGGGAGATCCAATGAGAAATACTATGACGCTTATTATGTTCCTGAACAAGCATTTGTACAGCAAGAATTATGGTATGGCAGGAGCACTCTCTGTTATCTTGTTCATCATTACCGGTATCTTAAGCCTGATTGTATTTAAGGTTACCGGAAATGATAAGAGGAAGGGGTGATTGACATGAAAAAAGGAATGAATATCCATGCCAGAAGAGCACTTGCTTATGTGGTACTGACCATAATTTCGTTCTTTTGTCTGTTCTGGTTTTATGTATTGTTTGTTAATGCAACACGTTCAAATGGTGAGTTGCAGTCAGGATTTTCAGTGCTTCCGAGCGGGAATCTGGGGGTAAACTGGAGTAATTTGTTAAATGGTACACTGCCGGTATGGTCAGGTCTTGTAAATAGTTTGATTGTTGCAACATGCAGTGCAGCATTGTGTGTGTATTTCTCCACGATGACTGCTTATGCGATTCATGCGTATGATTTCCGTATGAAGAAGATTATCTATCCATTTATCCTGATGATCATGATGATTCCGACACAGGTAACGGCGCTTGGTTTCGTGCAGTTGGTGGATAAGATGCATCTGAATGATTCGTTTATTCCGTTGATTGTGCCGACAATTGCGGCTCCGGTTACATTCTTCTATATGAAACAGTATATGGAAAGCGCATTGCCGTTGTCCTTGATTGAAGCGGCGCGTATTGATGGCTCCGGGGAGTTCCGTACATTTAACAATATTGTATTACCGCTGATGAAACCGGCGATTGCAGTACAGGCAATTTTCACATTTGTAAGCAGCTGGAACAACTACTTTACGCCGGCATTGATTTTGCATGACAACAATAAAAAGACATTGCCGATTTTGATTGCACAGTTGCGTGCGGCAGACTGGCTGAAGTTTGATATGGGTCAGGTGTATGTAATGATTGCATTTTCCATTTTCCCGGTTATCATCGTGTACTTGATTTTGTCAAAGCACATTGTTGCCGGAGTAGCGCTTGGCAGTGTGAAGGGTTAAGAGGTTTCTGGTTAGAGTTACAAAACAGCCTTGACAAAACAAGTTTCTGCAAGTATCATAGGTAAAAGATACAAAAAGGTTGTGAGAAAGAGGAGTACATATATGCTCGCCGCAGAGAGAGGAGTCCTTTGGCTGTGAGATTCCTTGGAATGAGATATGTGGAAGGTAGCTTTTGAACCGGAGTGCCGAGAAATCAGTTTGCCTGCAGTAAGCACTCACGCGTGGTTCCCGTTAGCGAACCATCGGTTAAGCGTCTGTAAGCACGAGAACCATCGGGAAGTGCGAGGCTCTGATTATAGATGTCGACTGAACGAAGACCGACAGCATATGTTGGTGAATAAAGGTGGTACCGCGATATATTCGCCCTTTATATCCGAATGGATATAAAGGGCGATTTTTTGCACACATGTCAATGCAATGACATGCGATTTGACGGGTTCAGTAAATTGTTTTAAAAATAAGAAGGAGAGAAAATTATGTGTCAGAATTGCAGCAAAGAACTTGCAAAGACCTATGACCCGAAGGGTATTGAAGAACGTCTTTACAAAAAATGGGAAGATAACGGTTATTTTCATGCGGAAGTAGACCGCAGCAAAAAGCCATTCACGATTGTGATGCCTCCGCCCAATATTACCGGACAGCTTCACATGGGACATGCGCTGGATAATACCATGCAGGATATCTTAATCCGCTATAAGAGAATGCAGGGGTACAACGCACTCTGGCAGCCGGGAACCGATCATGCGTCTATTGCGACAGAGGTTAAGGTTATTGAAAATCTTAAGAAGCAGGGCATTGATAAGCATGATTTGGGACGTGAAGGATTTCTGGAGAAATGTTATGAGTGGAAGGATGAGTACGGCAATCGTATCATCAATCAGCTCAAGAAAATGGGTTCTTCTGCCGACTGGGAGAGAGAACGTTTTACCATGGATAAAGGCTGTTCTGATGCAGTGCTTGAAGTGTTTGTAAAATTGTATGAAAAAGGCTTAATCTACAAGGGAAGCCGTATCGTAAACTGGTGTCCGGTATGTAAGACATCTATCTCTGATGCAGAGGTTGAACATGAGGAGCAGGATGGATTCTTCTGGCATATCAACTACCCGGTAGTCGGAGAGGAAGGAAGATTTGTTGAGATTGCGACAACCAGACCGGAGACATTGTTTGGAGATACTGCAGTTGCAGTAAATCCGGAGGATGAGCGTTACAAAGATATCATTGGTAAGATGCTGAAACTGCCACTTACAGACCGCGAGATTCCGGTGATTGCAGATTCATATGTAGATAAAGAATTTGGAACCGGATGTGTGAAGATTACACCGGCACACGACCCGAATGATTTTGAGGTTGGAAAACGCCATGATTTAGAAGAGATTACGGTTATTAATGACGATGCAACCATGAACCGCCTGGCAGGCAAGTATGAGGGAATGGATCGTTATGAATGTCGTAAGGCAATGCTGAAGGACTTGGAGGAGATGGGACTTCTTGTTAAGACAGTGCCGCATTCTCATAATGTCGGAACACATGACCGCTGCGGTACAACCGTAGAGCCTATGGTAAAACAGCAGTGGTTCGTTAAGATGGACGAACTTATCAAACCGGCGGTAGAGGCAGTAAAGAATGGTGAGATTCAGCTTCTTCCAAAACGCATGGAGAAGACATATTTCAACTGGACTGACAATATCCGTGACTGGTGTATCAGCCGCCAACTCTGGTGGGGACACAGAATACCGGCGTATTACTGCCCGGATTGCGGCGAGATGGTAGTTGCTAAAACGGCACCGGATAAGTGCCCGAAATGTGGCTGCGACCATATGGAGCAGGATCCGGATACATTGGATACATGGTTCTCCTCTGCGCTGTGGCCGTTCTCTACACTTGGCTGGCCGGAAAAGACAGAGGATTTGGATTACTTCTTCCCGACAGATGTGCTTGTAACAGGATATGATATCATTTTCTTCTGGGTAATCCGTATGATTTTCTCAGGATATGAGCAGATGGGCAAGGCTCCGTTCCATACAGTACTTTTCCACGGCTTAGTTCGTGATTCGCAGGGACGTAAGATGAGTAAATCTCTCGGCAATGGTATTGACCCATTAGAGGTTATTGATAAATACGGCGCAGATGCACTTCGTCTGACTCTTATCACAGGAAATGCACCGGGAAATGATATGCGTTTCTACTGGGAGCGTGTAGAAGCGTCCAGAAACTTTGCAAACAAGGTTTGGAATGCTTCCCGTTTCATCATGATGAATTTGGAGGGGGCAGAGATTACCACACCTTCTTATGACGAGTTAAAGCCTGCGGATAAGTGGATTTTATCAAAAGTAAATACACTTGCAAAAGATGTGACAGAGAATATGGATAAGTACGAGTTGGGTATCGCCGTACAGAAGGTTTACGACTTTATCTGGGATGAGTTCTGTGACTGGTACATTGAGATTGCCAAGGTTCGTACTTACAACAAGGAGAACGATAAGACATCTGCAAACGCAGCATTCTGGACACTTAAGACAGTGCTGACGGAGGCGTTAAAGCTTCTGCATCCGTTTATGCCGTTTATTACAGAAGAAATCTTCTGTACGCTGCATCCGCAAGAGGGTACCATCATGCTTGCACAGTGGCCGGAATTTAAAACTGAGTGGAGCTTCCCGGCAGAGGAAGAGATGTTAGAGCACTGCAAGGATTTGGTAAAAGGAATCCGCAATGTGCGTACAGATATGGATGTTCCGCCATCCAGAAAAGCAAAAGTGTTTATCGTATCGGAAGATGGTGCGCTTCGTGATGTATTTGCGGTTACAAAAGAGGCATATCAGAACTTAGCCGGAGCCAGTGAAGTTGCCGTACAGGCTGATAAAGCGGGAATTGGTGAGGACGCGGTATCCGTAGTGATTCCGGGAGCGACACTTTATCTGCCGCTTGAGGACTTGGTTGACTTTGAAAAAGAAAAAGAGCGTCTTTTGAAGGAAAAAGAACGCCTGACAAAAGAACTTGCACGTTCTAAGGGTATGCTTTCCAATGAGAAGTTTTTGAGCAAAGCACCGGAGGCGAAAGTGCAGGAAGAAAAGGATAAGCTTGCAGGATATGAGCAGATGATGGCGCAGGTTGAGGAGCGTTTGGCTCAGATGCAGAAATAAAGAATGTTAGAGACTGTTCCTATAGAGGTTGTCACTTTTGTTGACAACTTCTCGAATGGTCTTTTTTTGTGCGAAATTTCCGACAAGCAGCCACTTTTTTGTTGAATTGTAAATAAGTTAATGAAAATGTTAAGGTTCTGTCAAAAGATTTTCTTGAAAAAGTACCATAGGACTAATATAATAGAAAGTAGAAAGCTACGATGCAATTATTGAGCAACAAAGATTGGGGAGCGGGACACTATGCCAACACTTACAGAACAAAAACCGATGGTACGTGTCACTTATGATGAGATGGAAGCGTATATGTTGCTTCCGGAGCCGTCAGAGGGTGAGATATATGATGTTGCGCAGTTGAAGACAGCCTTGTTGGAAGGCGGCGTGAGTGCAGGTATTATCGAGGAGAGGTTAAAAGAGCTTGTTGACAATAAGATATATAATAGTGAAGTTTTAGTTGCCAGGGGAATTCGGCCGGTGGACGGTGTAGATGGTCACTATGACTATAATTTTAATGCAGATTTAGATAATAAGCCTAAGATGCTGCCGGATGGCTCTGTGGATTACTGGTCGGTACACTCGATTGAGGCAGTTGTGGCGGGACAGGTAATTGCAATCTATCACCCTGCGATTGAGGGACGCGACGGCGTGACCGTTAAGAACAGAGTCCTCACTGCGAAGCATGGAAGAGAGCAGATGCCGATTAAGGGCAAAGGCTTTGAACGCATGGATGACAATCTTACATATACAGCGTCTATGGATGGTAAGATTGAGATGCAGAATGACAGAATAGTGATCCTTCCGGTGCATGAGGTTTATGGTAATGCGGAGGTTGCGGGAGGTAATATTGATTTCCGCGGAGATATCGTAATTCACGGTAACGTTGAGAGCGGTGTGGCAATTCGCGCAACAGGCTCGATTACGATTGATGGCATAGTGGAAGCCTGTACACTTGAAGCGGGCAAGGACATTATTTTAAGAAGCGGTATGCTTGGAGGCAATAAAGCTTCCGTTAAGACTAAGGGTGGAATTACGGCAAAGTTCTTTGAGTTTACGCGTATTGAATGTCAGGGCGACCTTCAAGCGGATGTATTGATGGATTGCGATGTGGAATGCCATGGAAAGGTTCTCTTGAACGGAAGCCGTGGAAGCGTTATCGGCGGCAAAGTCCGCGCGATTCAGGGCGTGGTGGTATCTACGCTTGGAAACGATGCAGAGAAGCGCACGGAGATATTTGTCGGAGCCGGCATTGAGGTATATAGTCGGTTGCGTGTTCTCGAGAAGAAGATAGAAGTGACGCAGGAAGAACTGAATAAGATTGAGAATGGTTTACAGCAGTTTGAGATACTTCAGGAGCGGGGAGGCAATTATGCGACAGACCCGCGCCGCACAGCTTTGCTCCGGGCAAAGATTAAAGACACGGCGATTCTGGCAAGCGATAATGAGGAAGCAAAAAAACTCCGCGTTCTGGCAGAAGCCTCAAGAGGTGCCTGTGTATCTGTGATTAAAGAGGTATATCCTGGGGTAATCATCAACATTGATGAGATGAAGTTTACACTTAAAAATGTCGGAAAAGGAATCGAGTTCTTCAAGATGCCGGATAAGATTGCAACCAGACCGTGCTATTATGGTGTCGAATAGCGGAAAATAGTGCGATAAGGCGTTCCTTTTTCAAAAAGATAAGAAAAACTTAATACAAAAAAACTTGATTATCGTCACCACTATATTATAATGTATAAGGAAATAATATAGTGGTGCTTTTTTGCAGAGGTGAAGCGATTATGATAAATTTTGAAGAAGAGTTAAAGAATTTTACTCCAAGTCTCGAAGTGGAAGAGGCTGAGCAGGCGATATACAATCATGAGTTGACGGATATGACCGATGTTTTGCAGGAGATGATGCGTGAGATGAAGAGGATGTAGCATTTCGCGATATATCCGTATATTCTAATTCATGAAGTGAGGTTATAGATGGAATGTTATAATTGTGGAGCTGCAATCGGCAGGGCGGATGTATGTCCGAATTGTGGGGCAGATGTAAAGATATATAGAAAAATTCTGATGGCGTCAAATGCACATTACAATGATGCACTTAAAAAGGCAGGTGTGCGCGACCTTTCCGGTGCGATAGAGAGTTTGAAAACGAGTCTGCGTTTTAATAAACTCAATATCGATGCGAGAAACTTACTGGGATTAGTCTATTTTGAGATGGGTGAAGTGGTTGCGGCATTGACGGAGTGGGTTATCAGTAAGAACTATCAGCCCAAAGATAATATTGCCAGCCGCTATCTGAATGAGATTCAGAATAATACGTCACGTTTAGATACCATTAACCAGACGATTAAGAAATATAATCAGGCGTTGATGTATTGCAGACAGGACAGCAGGGATTTGGCGATTATTCAGTTAAAAAAGGTGCTCTCGTTGAATCCAAAGCTCGTGAGGGGGCATCAGCTGCTGGCGTTATTATATATTCAGGAGCGCAAGTATGACTTGGCGAAGAAGTCGCTGCGCAATGCAGGTAAAATCGATGCTAACAATACGACTACTCTGCGTTATCTGAAAGAGGCAAATGCGGGAATCAGAGAGAATAACCCGAACAAGAAGCAGAAGAACAGTGATGAACTTGTTTCCTATCAGAGTGGCAATGAGACTATTATACAGCCGCGTTATCTAAAGGACAATTCGGCGGTTGGAACCATTATCAATATGGTCATCGGCATTGTAATCGGTGTTGCAATTACCGGATTTCTTGTGGTGCCGGGAGTGAAGCGCACTGTGCAGAATGAGGCGAAGGCAGAGGTATTGGAGGCAAACAATACGATTGCTTCTAAGAATCAGACAATCAACACCTTGGAGGCGCAGATTGATGACATGACAAGTCAGATAACGGATGCCAAGACCAATGAAGAAGGATATGAGAGCCGCATTAACAGCTATGAACAGTTGTTGCAGGCGTATATTTCATATACAGAAGATGACACGGCGGCAGCGGGCGAAGCACTTGGAAATGTTAATCCTGAGTATCTGGGAGAGGAACCGAAGCAGATATACAATACAATCAATACAGAAGTAAATGCAGAGTATATCAGCAGTCTTTATAAAGATGGCACCAGTGCATATTCTGCGCAGGAGTATGAGGAAGCAATTGAGAGTCTGACCAAGGTTATTGAGATGAATGAGACTTATGAGAACGGTAATGCACTGTATTATCTGGCACAGTCTTACCGCCGGAATGATGACCTTGCTGCGGCAAAGACTTATTATCAGAAAGTTGTAGATTTATATCCGAATACGGAGCGCGCGGCTACGGCGCAAAACTATCTGGATATTGAAGAGTAATTTGTAATAAAATCAAATAAAGAATTGTACAAAAGACATCAAGAGAAGTAGTGGTATTTCTCTGATGTCTTTTTTGATTCATGGGAAAGCCTGTGTTTGTTTAAAACATGAAAGTATATGTTTTTCTATGAATCAAAAATGCTCCGCAAGGATGCGCACCTCGCGGAGAAGCAATTAATTGCCAAGCAATACCGCTCGGGCGCGAAGAGTTCGCAAGCAAACTCTTTGTTCATACAATAGGAAATTACACATTGGAAAGGAGCATTTATGAAAAAATATTGTGAACTGCAGGACGGAAAACTAAAAATTCATGTACCCAGAGAATTAGACCACCACGAAGCGAATCGGCTGAAAGCAGAGGCGGACATGCTGATTGAGGCATATCAGGTGAAGTGTCTCGTATTTGATTTCGCAGAGACGGAATTCATGGACAGTTCCGGAATCGGTGTTGTTATAGGACGATGCAGAACTATTGGCTACTACGGCGGAAGCGTCACAGCACAGAATCTAAACGATAGAATTAAAAAGATTTTTCGGGTGTCCGGACTGCATACATTGATTCAAGTGGATGAGATGTGAGATAGAAATTAATAGAAGGGAAAGAGGAAGTTTATGATGCAGAGAAAAAATGAGATGAAAGTATGCTTTGATGCGCGTTCTGTAAATGAGGGATTTGCCAGAGTTGCAGTGGCTGCATTTATTGCTGATTTGAATCCGACATTAGATGAACTTGCAGATATTAAAACCGCGGTTTCCGAAGCTGTGACAAACGCGATTATTCATGCGTATGACAGCCCGGAACAGCAGGTAGAACTCGCGTGCAGACTTGCAGAAGAGCGTGTAGAAATTGAGATTACAGACACCGGAAAAGGAATTGCGGATGTGGCACTGGCTATGGAACCTTTTTATACGACAAAGCCGGAACTGGAGCGCTCCGGCATGGGATTTGCTTTTATGGAGACATTTATGGATGAGGTGCGTGTGGAATCTGTAGTGGGAGAGGGAACTCGCGTGTGGATGTGCAAAAAGATTGGCATGCAGGAAGGTTGATACATATGGAACATTTCGCTGAGTTGATGGAACGGGCACACGGAGGGGATAAAAACGCCAGAGATGTGCTGGTGTCGGAAAATCTTGGCTTGGTACATGCAGTTGCGAGGCGTTTTGATAACCGGGGGCATGACAGGGAGGAAATATTTCAAATTGGCTGTATAGGGCTGATGAAGGCGATAGATAAATTTGATGTAACATTGGGATTGGCATTTTCTACTTATGCGGTGCCTATGATTATGGGGGAAATTCGCCGCTTTCTGCGAGATGATGGGATGGTAAAGGTAAGTCGAACCTTAAAGGAAAACGGATACAAAATAAGCAAGGCGAGAGAAAGACTCTCACTGAAACTTGGGCGGGAACCAAGTCTCGCGGAACTTGCGGACATGCTGGATATGCAGGTGGAAGACATCGTTCTTTCCATGGAAGCAAATAAGGATGTGGAATCTATTTATCAGCCGGTGTATGAGAAGGATGGAGATGAAATGCTATTGATTGACCGGATTACAGGGGCAGGGAGTGCATACATCTGCGAAGAACCGGAAAAGGAGGCGGTTTTAAACAAAATGGTAATAGAGCAGTTGTTAGATATATTGACTGAGCAGGAACGCAGATTGATTGAACTGCGTTATTTTGATAATTGTACACAGAGCGTTGTGGCAGGGAAACTTGGGATGAGTCAGGTTCAGGTAAGCCGTGCGGAGAAGCGGATTCTTCTGCGCCTGCGCGAACGGATGGTGTAGAACATGGAAATTGAAATTTTGGAAATGAAGCGAGAAAAGTTATAAAGCGAGCGGGTTTTTATGCCGATAATAGATTTATAAAGTTGAAAATGATGTCTTCACGAGAAATTTTTACGTAACATATAAGCTTTTTACAAAGGAGGCACACGCTATGAATTTGAGCATAAATGCATTTGGCGCAGATAGTATGATAAGAACATCGGAACAGAATGCGGGAAAATCAGGGGAGAAGAGTGCAAGACAGAGCATTTATATGGGAAATTCCAATCTTGCAGACAATCCGATTGCACAGAAGCGAAAGGAAGCACAGGAAGCGGCGTGGAATGTGGTAAAAAAGGCATGGGACAGTGACAAATCCGTGGATGATATGATGCAGTCGCGTCGAAACCATTATGCGGAAATGTCTGCGCTCCGGGAGAAGGCGACAGCAGAACTTTCTGACATAGCGGATGATAAGGAAGCTTTGCAGGAATTGTATGGCATAGATGCGGATTCACAGGAACAGAAGGATTTGGAGCTCTTAGAAAAAGCGAAAGAGATTCATGCCGGTGTGAGTACAGCAGAGCTGACGGATGAGGAGCGAAAACACCTTGGAGAACTGTATCAGAGCGAACGTACAGAATACCAGAGCCGTGCACTGGAACTGCATGACCGTGCAGTTGAATTAAAAAAGCAGATTGCGGATGCATCTAAGCAGATGGTTGAGGATACTTCTGCTATAAATGCAATGAAGCTGGAGCGCTTGAAAGAAAATCCGGTGCTGGATGCAAAGAATGCGGCAGACGAAATCATGGAGGCTGCGAATCAGGAGATTATCGGTATGGCTGTGCAGGAAGCCAAAGAACATATTGATGAGAAGATGGAAGAGGCACAGGAAAAGGCAGAGGAAAATGCTAAGGAACAGGAAGAACGCGAGGAACAGTTAGAAGAGCAGAAGTTAAACCGCGCAATACAGGAAGCGATGATTGAAGGTACGAAGGAAGCGGTAGAAAAGGCGAAATCGATAGAGCGCCAGATGGATGCACCGGATATGGATGCAACAGAGATGACCATTATCACACAGAAAGATGGTCCTGGAAATGATGTATCGCAGAGCCTGGAAGAGATAAAGTATAACATGAAAGTGCTGGAGGCAGATTTGAAGGGAATCAAGGTGGACGAGGAAGTATAGCTGCTGATAGAGAGGGATTGTGCAAAAGTCGCAGGACGAGATAGTCTTGCGGCTTTTTGATTTGCTTTGGAAAATGCAAACATGGTACAGAGTGCACGTTTTGTTCTTTATTTGTTATTGACAACTAACGAGAGTTAGCATAAACTAACTTATATAAAGATATGGTAGGGAGGCGATTGATGGTGGAGGAAGAGAACAGACGTTACAGACGGACGGAGATGCAGAAGGAAGGTATTATCCAAAAGCTTAGAGAACGGGGATGCCGTATTACGAAGCAGCGCTTAATGCTTCTTGATATTATATTGAAGGAGGAATGTTCCTGCTGTAAGGAAATATATTATAAAGCATCTAAAATAGATAAAAATATCGGGACAGCAACTGTTTACCGGATGGTAAACGTTCTTGAAGAAATCGGAGCTATCAGCAGACGCAATATATACAGGATAGAATGCGGCCACGGATGTGGCGCGGAGAATGTGTATTTGATTGAGTTTGATGATAACACGGAGTTAGAGGTTTCTACCTGTATGTGGGACGAAATTGTACAGGCGGGATTGATGGCGTGTGGATATGCCGGGGAGAAACATGTGCGAAAGATCATTACACAGCCGCGTGCAAGCTAGAAAAAACAAGGGATAAAGAAAAATTGGAAAAATTTGAAAAAATATATCAACAAGTATTGACAGGATTGTTTTGCAGTGCTAAACTCTATCGTGGTTAGGGAAAACTAATCAATAAACACGGGTTAGGAGGATTCGTATGAATTTAACAGGGGCACAGGCAGGAGAAGAATACATTATTCGTAATATTGAAACTGATGATGAAGAGTTAAATGCATTCCTTTTTTCGTTGGGATGTTACAGTGGCGAGCCGATTACTGTGATTTCGCATCTGAAGGGGGGATGCGTGGTTTCAATTAAGGATGGCAGATACAATATTGATAATCAGCTGGCATCGGCGATTTTAGTATAAGTGGTGAGATTTCACCACCTATATTTTTGATATGGGGTTAGTTCGGACTTACTGCAAGAGGTGTTTTAAATTAGTTAGAAATAATATTCTATATATTTACTTTCATTGAGGAGGAAGAAGTTATTATGATGAGAATTGCTTTTTCAGGTAATCCAAACAGTGGTAAAACCACGATGTACAATGCACTCACAGGCAGAAATGAGCGCGTTGGTAACTGGGCAGGTGTTACGGTAGACAAGAAGGAAAGCCCAATTAAGAAAAGCTTTTACGAAGGCGGGGAGGAGCTGATTGCAGTTGACCTTCCGGGAGCATATTCTATGTCTCCGTTTACTTCTGAGGAGAGCATCACAAGCGCATATGTAAAGAATGAAAAGCCGGATGTGATTATTAATATCGTGGATGCGACCAACTTAAGCCGAAGCTTATTCTTCACGACACAGTTGTTGGAATTAGGAATTCCGGTTGTTGTAGCCTTAAATAAGAGCGATATCAATGCAAAAAAGGAAACAGTGATTGATGTTGCTGCCTTGTCTGAGAAGTTAGGCTGTCCTGTTGTTAAGACGGTATCAACGTCTGCAGGTGACAGAGGATTGGCTGAGGTTGTTAAGACCGCAGTTTCTCTGAAGGGAAAAGGACAGAGTGCACCATATGATGAAGGCAATATTGATTTAAAGAATAAGGCAGAGGTAGAAGCCGCAGACAGAAAGCGTTTTGCATTTGTAAATCAGATTGTTGCTGAAGTTGAGACTCGTAAGGTCTTAACAAAAGAGACTAATTTCCAGGATAAGATTGATAATGTGCTCACAAATAAGTGGCTCGGTATTCCAATCTTTGCAGTGGTTATGTTCCTCGTATTTGATATTTCACAGTCAACTTTCGGACCGTTTTTGGCAGATATATTAGTCGGCTGGATTGAAACATTCCAGGAGTGGGTTGCAGGCTTGGTTGAAGGAGCATCTCCGTTCTTACAGGCGCTTCTGGTAGATGGTATTATTGGTGGTGTGGGTGCCGTTGTAGGTTTCCTTCCGCTTGTAATGGTAATGTACTTCCTTATCGCATTACTGGAAGACTGCGGCTATATGGCACGTGTAAGTGTGGTTATGGACCCGATTTTCAAGCGTGTCGGTCTTTCCGGAAAATCCGTTATCCCGATGGTTATCGGAACCGGATGTGCAATTCCGGGTATTATGGCATGCCGTACCATCCGTAATGAGAGAGAGCGTAGAGCAACCGCAATGCTGACACCATTCATGCCTTGTGGAGCAAAGCTTCCGGTTATCGCGTTGTTTGCAGGTGCATTCTTTGCAGATGCATCCTGGGTTGGAACATTGATGTACTTTGTCGGAATTCTGTTGATTTTCTTTGGCGCTATGCTGGTAAATAAAGTAACAGGATATAAATACAGAAAATCATTTTTTATCATGGAGCTTCCGGAATACAAGATTCCAAGCTTAAAGAGAGCATTTATGTCTATGCTGTCCCGTGGTAAAGCATACATTGTAAAAGCTGGTACTATCATTCTTGTATGTAACACCGTCGTACAGATTATGCAGTCCTTTAACTGGCATTTAGAGCTTGTCGAAGAAGGCATGGAGAGCACTTCCATCCTTGCATCCGTTGCATCTCCAATCGCAGTACTCTTGATTCCGTTGGGATTCGGTGCATGGCAGCTTGCAGCAGCAGCAATTACCGGATTTATCGCAAAAGAGAATGTCGTTGGTACATTGGCAGTTGTTTATGGTGTAACAAGCTTTATTGATACAGAGGAATTGGCTTTAATCGGTGGAGCAAGTGAAGTGGCATCCATCATGGGATTGACAAAAGTGGCAGCTTTGGCATACTTGATGTTTAACCTTTTCACACCGCCTTGTTTCGCGGCTCTCGGTGCGATGAATTCTGAGATGCAGGATAAGAAATGGTTCTGGGGCGGCGTGGCACTCCAGTTTGGAACAGGTTATGTGGTGGCATATCTGGTATATCAGATTGGAACACTGATTACAACAGGAAGCCTTGGAACAGGCTTTGTTCCGGGACTTATCGTAGTTGCAGTCATCGTTGGAGTCGTAGCGTACTTAATCCGCAGAACAAATCAGAACATGGAAGCGGAGTATGCGTTAAAACAGAGTAAATAATTCGCTCGGTTTATGTGTCTGCCGATTTTCTTCATGGTGCAGAAAGGAGTATTTGCATGGTAGATTTTATTGTGATAGCAGTTCTTGGCATAGTGGTTGGAACAGCAGTCTTATACATACGAAAAGAGAAGAAAAAGGGCGTTACATGTATAGGGTGTCCACATGCCGCAACCTGTGGAAAGTGCGGTGCATGTACCTGCAGTACGGAACAAAAACAGTGTATTTATAAATCATAAAATAGAGTGTAAATCAACGAAGCGGAATCTCGTCAGGGATTCCGTTTCGTTTGTTGACTTCTTTTTTTTATGAAAGTATACTTTCATTAAGAAAGAGGGCAAATAATGGACGAAAAACGTGTGAAAATCAGTGACATCGCCGAGGAATTGGGACTTAGCACTGCCACGGTGTCAAATGTACTGCATGGAAAGACAAAGAAAGTGTCGGACGAAACCGTAAAGCGTGTGCAGGCGCTCTTAGAGGAGCGGCAGTATATTCCCAGCATGGCGGGAATTCTGCTCGCACAGAACAATTCCAAAATTATCGGAGTCGTAGTGAACGACCACGAGAAGTATGAGGGACATGTCTTAGAAGATGCGTTTGTGGCCTCTTCACTGAATGCCCTGTCAACGGAGATAGAGAAGTGCGGGCAGTTTATGATGGTAAAAAAGACGACAAGCACGGAGGAGATTATCCGGTTTGCGTCCATGTGGAATGTGGATGGTCTGGTGCTGCTGGGATTCTGCGACGAAGATTATGTATATCTGCGCAGCCATATGAGAATTCCGTTTGTCATATATGATGGTTACTGCAATCAGGCAGAGCGCATCTGCAATATTACTCTTGACAACTATGATGGCGGCTGCCAGGCGGGAACCTATTTAAAGAAGCTGGGGCATGAGAGGGCACTTTGCATTTCGGATAATGAAGTGTGCATGGATAAAGAGCGCTATGAAGGATTTCGGGCAGGATTTGGCAAAGAAACTGTGGAGCTTATGCTGATTCCGATGCAGAAGGAGGAGCGCATTTCGTTTTACAAGAAGAAACTTGAAAAACTTCGCGGATACACAGCGGTTTTTGCAGTGTCTGATTATTATGCGGCAGAATTGATGCATTTTTTGCAGGGGCAGGGCGTGAGAGTGCCGGAGGAGATTTCTGTGATAGGCTTTGATGATACACCGATATGTGAACAGATTTCTCCAATGCTGACTTCTGTGCGGCAGGATGTATCTATGCGTGCTGAGATTGCATTGGAAAAATTGCGGGCACTCAAAGAGGGTGAAGCGATAGAGAGAACCATACGCCTCCCGGTGACACTGATAGAAAGAGAAAGTGCCTGGCGGTGTGAGGAAAAACCAAAGAATGTGTAGAAACGTATCACAAAGAGTGTAGTAGCGTGTGAGAAAAATGCATCGGAAAGTATAGGGTAAAGGAGCAGATTTGTATATAAGTCACAAATCTGCCCCTTTATTTTTGTAACAGGTTACGCGTTTAACCTTTGAGAAATGTGAGTATCGGGACTACAATAAAGCTGTAGAAAGAATAAGGAGGGAATACATTATGAAGCAGGAAAAGACTTTTTTCCAAACAGTATGGAAACTGGCAATTCCGGTGGCGCTGCAGTCAATGCTGCAGTCTTCATTTGGCATTGTAGACCAGATTATGATAGGACAGCTGGGAAGTGACAGCGTGGCAGGTGTAGGGCTGGCAGGAAAGTTTTCGTCAATTTTCTCTGTGCTGGTGGCTGCAGTCGGTACAGTTGCCGGAATTATGATATCACAGTACATGGGTCAGAAAAACGGTAGAGAGGTTCGGAGAAGCTTTTGCGTAAATTTGGGAGTGACAGTGTGGCTGGCGGTTTTGTTTACGATATTAAGTGCAGTACTGCCGGCGCAGATTATGGGAATCTACACACAGGAGGCGGAGACGAAAACGGTGGCGGTTCATTATCTGATGATTATGGCGGGAACCTATCTGCCGATAGCGGGAGCCACGTTGCTGGCTACATTTTTCCGCTGTGTGGAGATGGCATCACTGCCGCTTTATGCGAGCATTGTAGCTGCCCTTTTGAATACGGGATTAAATTATATTCTGATTTTCGGAAAGCTTGGTGCGCCTGCAATGGGAGCGGAGGGTGCAGCAGTGGCTACGCTTGTATCGCAGATTGCAAATCTTTTACTGATGATTCTTTTGTATCTGAAAAATAAAACGAAACTGCATGAAAATTATGCAGGAGCAGAGGAGAATGAACAGTTGCCGTTTGCGTGGAAACAGTATATGGGGATGCTCTTGCCGATTTTTATCTGTGAATTTGCATGGAGCCTCGGAGAAAATGTATATGCGGCGATTTACGGGCAGCTTGGTACAGAAAGCTGTGCAGCAATGACACTGATAAATCCGATTCAGGGAATGATGACGGGAGCACTTTGTGGTATTTCGCAGGCAGCCGGTGTTATTGTGGGCAAAAAGCTTGGAAATGGAGAATACAATGAGGCATATGCAGACTCTAAGAAACTTATGCAGTATGGCTTGTGGAGCTCGCTTGTGCTTTCACTTTTAATTGTAATTACCAGAGGATGGTATGTGGAGGTTTACCGGGTGGAGGAAAGCGTAAAACTGCTGACACAGCAGATTTTGATAGCATATGCCATTATTGCACCGGTAAAGGTACAGAATATGATTCTTGGCGGCGGTATTTTAAGGAGTGGCGGCAAGACAAAGTATGTGATGGTGATAGATTTACTTGGTACATGGATGTTTGGTGTGCCGTTTGGATTGATTGCGGCTTTCGTATGTAAGCTTCCGATTCCGTATGTATACTTTATTCTCTCGACGGAGGAGTGCATCCGGCTTGTCATATCGTTTGTAGTATTTAGAAGAAAGAAGTGGATGCAGCAGCTGAAGTAGCAGGTTAAGATAATGTTAAAAAACTATAAAAAATAGTGGAGATGATTGTCAGATAAAGGGGAATCTGCTATAATACCATCTATCATGAAAGAAAGGGGTTATGACTTAGACATGGACGAAGGCGACAGTACAAACGAAGATGTACCTCCGTTATCATATACCTTATTATCATATATCTTAAGATGGATTAGGCATAGTCTGTTCTTGCAGGAGTGAGGATAGACTGTGTCTTTTTGTGTTTATTTTAGGATTAATTTTAAGGAGAGATTACAATGGAGAATTCAATTGTGTTGATGATACTATTTCAGTTAGTTTTAATTATGTTAAATGCGGTGTTTGCGTGTGCGGAAATCGCAGTTATTTCTATGAATGAGAACAGGCTTTTGATGTTGTCGGAGGAAGGTGACAAGCGGGCGGTAAGATTGGTAAAGCTGACAAACCAGCCGGCACGTTTTCTTGCCACGATACAGGTTGCGATAACATTGTCCGGTTTTTTGGGTAGTGCGTTTGCAGCAGATAATTTCTCAGGAGTGATAGTTAGTGCGCTGGTAGATGCAGGGGTAAACATCCCGGTTAATATTTTGGATTCTGCGTCAGTTGTTTTAATTACGATTATTTTGTCATATGTTACGCTTGTGTTTGGTGAACTTGTGCCGAAGCAGATTGCTATGCGTAAATCCGAGCAACTGGCACTGGGATTGTCGGGACTGCTTACCGTGGTGGCGAAGATATTTGCCCCATTGGTCAGCCTTCTTACGATTTCCACAAATGCAGTGCTTGGATTGTTTGGAATTGACCCGAACATGGAGGAAGACGAGGTAAGCGAGGAAGAAATCCGCATGATGGTGGATGCCGGAAGTAAAAAGGGTACAATAGATTGTGAGGAACGGGATTTTATCCAGAATGTATTTGAATTTGACGACATTTCTGCGGACGAGATTCTTACACACCGGACAGAGGTGCAGATGCTTGATATGGAAGATTCTATGGAACAGTGGGAGCAGACGATTGCGGATGGCAGACATACGTTATATCCGGTCTGTGACGGAACTGCGGACAAAATTATTGGTGTCCTTGATGCCAAAGAGTACTTCCGTCTTTCAAACAAAAACAGGGAAAACGTTATGGAAAAAGCGGTGCGCGCACCGTATTTTGTGCCAGATACGGTAAAAGCAGACACGCTGTTTCGGAATATGAAGCGAGAACATCATGTACTTGCGATTGTTATGGACGAATATGGCGGTATGAGCGGAATTATTACAATTAATGACCTGATAGAGCAGCTGGTAGGGGAATTGGAAGATGAAGCCGAGAGTGATGAGACGGCACCTATTAGAAAAATAGGGGAGAATACATGGCAGATTTCCGGTAATGCCACGTTGGATGAAGTGTCAGAAAAACTGGGAATTACATTAGAAAGTGACGACTTTGATACCTTTAGCGGTTTTGTCATACATGAGATAGGAAGTATTCCGCAGGAGGGTTTAAAGATAGAAATAGATGTGCTAAACTTACATATATACAATGTGGAGATTGAAAACTATCAAGTTGCGACAGCTGTCGTGTCAATAAAACAGACAGATACAGAGGAGAAGTTAGCATAGTTATGAGAGAAAAGCTGCGTCGTTTTTTTAAAAACTACCGAAAAGCATTTATTCCTGTACGAAATCAGCTGAGAAAAGAACTCACAACGGTGGAACCGCTTGTGAATAAGAAGCTTGCAGAGACAAACTGCCGCAGAATTGTGGCGGTAAGCCCGCTGTTTTTTGTGATGTATGCAGGAAATATCATGCCGTTTATCAAAAACAGGGAGATGGGGAACTTTGAGCTTGGAGTGGCACTGACCATTATTATGACTGTATTTACCTGTGTGATAGTCGGGATTATAGGCTGGGTCATGTTTTTTAATAAAATCGACAATGAGAAGGAAGCATGGAAGTTCAAAATGATTTACCGTACATTTTGGCCGGTATGGTTTATCTGCATGGCGGTATTGTCCTGCCTTCAGATGAAAAACGGATATATGGGAGTGGAACTGTTGGCGGTCTGCCTGGTTGCCAATCTGGTTCCGCTGTATAATCTGGCAGAGTTTTTGGTGAATCTTGTTGTGAGCGTTTCGATAATATTATTGGTTGCATACCATGATGCGAGTGACGGAATGCTTATCAGCACGAAGATGGAGATTACATACTTTACAGCGATGCAGGTGCTTGGGTATTTAGTGCAGCGGATGCAGCTAATGCTTTGGCATGCGCGAGAGTACCTGTATATGGAAGCGTTTATTGACCCGTTGACCGAACTTCTGAACCGGCGTGGCGGAAATGCAATGCTGTCGCAGGCGTTATGTGAGCAGGAACCGGGAACAGAGGTGGGGGTTATTATGTTTGATATCGACTACTTCAAACGGTATAATGACACATTTGGACATGATGCGGGAGATGCGTGCCTTCGGATGGTAGGGCAGACGATACGAGAGACATTCTCTGAGCGCACACAGATTATGATTCGGCATGGCGGAGAGGAATTCGCAGTGATTCTTTTCGATACTAATGAAGAAGAATTGCGAAGATGGGCAGAAAAACTCCGCGGAGCTGTCTATGAGAAGCGCTTGGAGGCTCCAACGAAGGATGTGGCAGATTACGTGACTGTCAGCATAGGTATTGCGATGAAAAAGCTTGGTGAAGAGAACCAGCGTTATGAAGAATTGCTTACAGAAGCAGATGCGGCACTTTATGAAGCAAAGCGTGCAGGACGTAATCAAGTGGCATATCTGGCTGGATAATAGTTTGATTTAGGAGAAAGTGGGAAATGCAGATAGGAATTACAGGAAAACAGACGATTATAGTGACAGAAGACAAGACCGCAGCGGTGATGGGAAGCGGTACACTTCCGGTATTTGCCACTCCTGCGATGATTGCACTGATGGAGAATACGGCGAGCAATAGTGTTGCGGGCGAACTGGAGGAAGGAAAGGGTACGGTTGGCACGTTGATAGATGTAAAGCATGTGGCGGCCACGCCGGTTGATATGGAAGTAACCTGCGAGACCAAGCTTGTCGAAGTAGACAGAAAGCGTCTGGTATTTGAAGTGAAGGCTTATGATGCCGCAGGTATTATCGGCGAGGGTACACATGAGCGCTTTATTATTGAGAACGAGAAATTCATGGCGAGAGCGGAAGCGAAGAAGAATTAGCTTTGCAGTGCGCGGGATTTGAAATTTCGGTGTTTGGAACATAATATATGAAAGCTCGCGTACAGGAGAAGAACATGAGTGTCAGGAACGAAGGACGAACGGAAGCACACAATACCCGGGGCGGAGTTGGTTTGATTATACTTATTACAGTGCTTGGGATTGCTATGGTGATATGGGGCATATTGGATATTATAAAAACGAATGATTTTACAGAGCGAGCCATAGAGACCGTGGGAACTATCGTGGACTATCAACGGTCTAAGGATGAGGACAATGAAGATATTTACTATGCGATATACGAGTATTATGTAGATGGCATTATGTACACTGTCAAGGATGATGATTTTGCCTATTCTAAACCGGAGTTTGGGGAGACGGGCGTGGTGTACTATGACACGGACAATCCAGAGGAGGCGAGGATGACTCTTGATGGGCACATTGGCGCGGTATTAGTGGTGATTGGCATATTTTTTGGATTGGCAGGGGCGCTATTTATGTTGGCAAAGTCTGGAGTTAGCGAATCAGTAATTCACATAATTACCGGATTGTTGCTGATCGTTATAGGATTTGTTTTGCCGATAGCTGCTCATACATGGCTAATGCTCATGGGAACAGGAATTTTTGGTGTGATAGGTGTTGCCATTCTTAGAAACGCATGCGAAAAGCTTGTGGGTCGCAAGGGTGATGCGATGAAGCCGGGGATTGATAGGAACAAAAAACCATACGAAATGAGCCCGAAGGATGAATAAGTCGGTGTATTCAAAGCTAAAGCCCCGATGAAATGAATGAAAAAGGAAATGCGATGAGAGAAAACAATGTTCCGCAGGAACTAGTTTTTGCAAATGATATGCAGCGGGCAGGCGATTATCAGTTATCCAGAAAATATTACAAGAAGTTTCTTTTAGAAAGTCCGACACATCCATTGCGGTTTAAAGCATTTTTTGAGATTGCGGACAATTATTTTTATGAGAATAATTTTGTAAAAACGAGGGAAGTATACAGACAGTTTCAGGTATATTGTAAAGCGCAGGTTCAGCTGACAGAAGAGGAGTCCGGCTGGGTGGATGCTTATAGTAGACTAGTGATGAGCCGTTTGCAAAAAATATAGATATTGTTCATATGCAGACTTAAGACCTTCTGCTTAGTTATGTGTTGCTAGAACGACCATAGGGAGTGAAAGGCAACAAATTATAATAGTTCATGGCAGAATTGCAAAAAGGTATTGACAAATTTTTGAATAGGTAATACTATAAACATATAAACAGTTATTCATATGTTAAAGAACAGAGGTGAGAACTTGTCGGAAAAGGAATTGGAGTGCTGTGAGAGCACAGAGGTACATGAGGATTTGCTGAAGACAGCATCGGAGCATATGCCGGATGAGGAAGAATTGTATGATTTGGCAGAACTTTTTAAAGTATTTGGAGATTCCACGAGAATCCGTATTTTATATGTATTGTTTGAGGCAGAACTGTGTGTGTGTGATATTGCGGAGGCACTTCAGATGACACAACCGGCGATTTCCCATCAGCTTCGCATCTTGAAACAGGCGAAGCTGGTTAAGAATCGCAGAGAAGGAAAGTCAATATTCTATTCTCTGGCTGATGGACATGTGCGAACGATTATTGCACAGGGAAAAGAGCACATCGAGGAGTGAGAAGCCGGAAACAATAATGGCAGATAAGCAGTTTGCAAAGTAAATTTGGAAGTGAAAAGCCGGAAACAATAACATCAGATGAAAAGGAGATTTGTCATGAAGAAGAAGTTTAAATTAGAAGATTTAGATTGTGCACATTGCGCAGCAAAGATGGAAGAAGGAATCAAGAAGATTCCGGGAGTGAATGATGCAAGTGTCAGTTTTATGACATTAAAACTGACCGTGGATGCAGATGATGATAAGTTTGATGATGTCATGAAGGAAGTCGTGGATGTCTGCGCCAAGATAGAGCCTGATTGTAAGATTGTGATGTGATGAATGCAAGTAATCCAATGCGCTCGTGCAAGTAGTGAATAACGAATGTTGACCATATGTAGCTTTTGCGCATGGTATGACAGGGTAAATGTCCGCATGTCAGAAAAGTGTAGAGTTTTTTGACATGCATTACAGGAAGAATTGTGTATGTTGCAAGCCTGGCTATATTTGTATAATAGTAGTCAGGCTTACAAAAAAACAAACATATGAATAAGTGTTCATGTTTTTATGAAAAAATGGGGGGGTATATAATAGCTTTTCTTGAAATTGATACCCCGGCAGTGCAGATATGGAAGTTGAGTTTCGTTTATATTATGATATAAGCAAGAGATATAAAAGAACAAAGTATAGGAGAACAGTTATGACAAAGAAGCAGAAAAAAATGTTATACCGCATAATCATTGCATTCGTACTGTTTGTACCACTTTTTGTAATGGAACATATGGGGATGATGGAAGGTTTGACACAGTGGTGGATGAAGTTTCTCATTTACCTGATTCCGTATCTGGTGATTGGATACGACATTATCCTAAAGGCAGCAAAGAACATTCGTAATGGACAGATTTTTGACGAAAATTTCTTGATGATGGTTGCAACTTTTGGTGCATTTGGCGTGCAGGAGTACAGTGAAGCAGTCGCAGTCATGCTGTTTTACCAGGTGGGCGAATTGTTTCAGGGTTATGCAGTTGGCAAGTCCAGAGAATCCATTACAGCGATGATGGACATCTGTCCGGAATATGCAAATATAGAAGAAAATGGCGAACTGACTCAGGTAGACCCGGATGATGTGGAAGTCGGAAGTATCATCGTTATTAAACCGGGTGAGCGCATTCCACTTGATGGTGTGGTTGTAGAGGGCGAGTCCCTGATTGATACAGCAGCACTTACCGGCGAGTCTGTTCCACGCAAGGCAGTGGTCGGAGATACGATTATCAGTGGCTGTGTAAATGGAAGCGGTACGTTGAAAGTTCAGACAACCAAAGAATTTGATGATTCTACGGTTGCAAAAATATTAGAGCTTGTGGAAAATGCCAGCAGCAAGAAGGCGCGTGTGGAAAACTTCATCACACGTTTTGCAAAATATTACACACCGGTGGTTACGATTGGGGCAGTGATTCTTGCGATTGTTCCACCACTGCTCTTTGGCGGTGAGTGGAGAGAGTGGATTGTGACAGCCTGTACGTTTTTAGTTATTTCCTGTCCGTGTGCACTTGTTATATCTGTACCGCTTGGCTTTTTTGGAGGAATCGGTGCAGCATCCAAGCAGGGTGTCCTTGTAAAAGGAAGTAATTATTTAGAATCAGTTGCTGAGATGACAACAATTGTATTTGATAAAACAGGTACGCTGACGAAAGGTGAGTTCAAGGTAACAGAACTCCACGCAAATCAGGGAAGTGAAGATGAATTGCTGGAGATTGCGGCAATGGGCGAGGGCTATTCAAATCACCCAATCGCAAATTCGATTCGCGAAGCATATGGCAAAGCGATTGATATGAGTCGTGTGACAGATGCGACAGAAGCTGCCGGACATGGAATTCGTGTAAACATCGATGGGAAAGCAGTTCTTATTGGCAACGAAAAATTAATGCAGGCAGAGCAGATTGTATACACTCCATGTGAGAGTGTAGGAACGGTTGTGTATGTGGCATGTGAGGGCACATATATGGGAAGCATTGTGATTGCAGACAGCGTCAAGGACGGCGCAAAGGAAGCAATTGCAGCAATGAAGCGTGTCGGCGTACAGAAGACGGTTATGCTGACAGGGGATCGTACCGCGGCTGCACAGCATGTGGCAGCAGAACTTGGCATTGATGAGATTCACGCAGAACTTTTACCGGGTGATAAGGTTGCTGAGGTGGAGAAACTGCTTGCATCGCAAGGCGAAAAAGAACGTCTTGCTTTCGTGGGCGACGGCATTAATGATGCACCGGTACTTACCCGTGCAGATGTCGGAATCGCGATGGGAAGCATGGGCTCTGATGCGGCGATTGAAGCAGCAGACATTGTGCTTATGGATGATGATGTGAGAAAAATTGCATCTGTTGTGTGCATTGCGAGAAAAACAATGACAATTGTGAAGCAGAACATTGTTTTTGCACTCGGTGTAAAAGTATTGATTTTGATTCTGTCTACGTTCCATATTGTAGGAATGTGGGGCGGCGTGTTTGCAGATGTTGGGGTGGCAGTGCTTGCAATTTTAAATTCCATGAGAACGTTAAAGGCGAAATAGAAAATGAATTCTTGAGAAAAACTATCGTTTGTGAGACTTGACGAGATACGAGCATATCTTGTAGTATAAATTTGAAGTTAGATGCAACTAACCATAAAGTCAAAATGAATACTCAAGCGGATTATGCTGAGGACAGTTGCATTGTAAATTCAATTACATACAAGGAGAGAAAGCATGAGCGTTGTAATCGTCGGGGGACATGACCGTATGGTCAGTCAATATAAGAAAATATGTAAGGAGTATAACTGTAAGGCGAAGGTTTTTACACAGATGCCGGCTAAGCTGGGAAATCAGATAGGTTCGCCGGATTTAATTATTCTCTTTACCAATACAGTGTCACACAAGATGGTGCGCACAGCGGTGGCAGAAGCTGAAAAATGTAACGCGGATGTGGTGCGCAGTCATACAAGCAGCGGCAGCGCACTGACGGAAATTTTAGAAAAGGCTTGCTGTTAGAAAAAAATGAGAGAAACCTGCAAAATAGTTGGTGTCTCTCATTTTTTATTGAGAAAAATAAAGATTGCAATATACCCCCATGGGGTATAGAATGAAGGCAGTAAATAAAGTGCTGTTTTGGAGAAAGAATATTTGCAGGAAAAAAGATTACAGGAAAGAGGGCAATCCGATGAGTGAAGAAAAAGCGTGCTGTTGTCACAAGACAAAAGAACGTTCGGAAAAGGAATACAAGGATTTAATCAATCGCTTAAATCGTATCGAAGGACAGGTGCGTGGAATTAAAGGCATGGTAGAGAATGACGCTTACTGTACAGATATATTAACACAGGTGGCAGCAGTGAATGCAGCACTTAACAGTTTTAATAAGGTGCTGCTTGCCAATCATATCAAGACATGTGTGACACAGGATATCTTAGACGGTAAAGAGGAGACTGTGGATGAATTGGTGACTACGTTACAGAAGCTGATGAAGTAAGATGTTAAGATATACTTAGAAGACACATGAAATAGAGTAAGATGCAGAAAATAGAGTAAGATGCAGAATAGTTGAAAAACTGTAAGTGAGGAGAATCGATATGGAACAATATACTGTGACAGGAATGAGCTGCGCGGCGTGCAGTGCCAGGGTGGAAAAAGCAGTCGCCAAGGTTCCCGGAGTGGAGTCCTGTTCGGTCAGTCTGCTGACAAACTCCATGGGGGTTGAGGGAACGGCAGATATGTCTGCCATTATACAGGCAGTGGAGGCAGCCGGATATGGTGCTGAGAAAAAGAATAATGCCGGAGAAAATGAGACTGTTGCAAACGGGGCGGCAGATGTGCTGGTTGACCGTGAAACACCGGTTATGAAAAAGCGGCTGTTTGCATCACTTGGATTTTTAATAGTACTTATGTATTTTTCCATGGGACACATGATGTGGGGCTGGCGTGTTCCGGCGTTCTTTGCAAATAATCATGTGGCAATGGGGCTTTTGCAGATGCTTCTCACGATTATTATCATGGTGATTAACCAGAAGTTTTTTATCAGTGGGTTTAAGAGCCTCATGCATGGAGCACCGAATATGGATACGCTCGTAGCGCTTGGCTCCGGTGCATCATTTGTATATAGTACCTACGCACTTTTTGCAATGACGGATGCACAGGTACAAGGCGACATGAATGCAGTTATGTCCTATATGCACGAGTTCTATTTTGAGTCGGCTGCGATGATTCTGACATTGATTACAGTTGGGAAAATGCTTGAGGCGCGTTCAAAGGGCAAGACAACCGATGCCTTGAAAAGTCTGATGAAGCTTGCACCTAAAACTGCGACACTGCTTATCGATGGACGGGAGCAGGAGGTTCCGGCAGCACAGGTGAAGAAGGGGGATATCTTTGTCGTTCGCCCGGGAGAGAATATACCTGTGGATGGTATCGTGCTAGAAGGAAGCAGCGCGGTGAATGAGGCAGCACTGACGGGGGAGAGTATTCCGGCGGATAAGACCGTCGGTGATGTGGTTTCAGCGGCGACGCTCAATCAGTCCGGTTTTCTGAAATGTGAGGCGACGAGAGTTGGCGAGGATACCACATTATCGCAGATTATTCAGATGGTAAGCGATGCCGCGGCAACAAAAGCGCCGATTGCCAAAGTGGCAGATAGAGTGTCCGGAGTATTTGTACCGGCAGTTATTACGATTGCGCTGATTACAATCTTTGCGTGGCTGCTTGCCGGGCAGACAGTCGGATTCGCTCTTGCACGAGGAATATCGGTGCTGGTTATCAGCTGTCCGTGCGCCCTGGGACTCGCAACTCCGGTTGCAATTATGGTCGGAAACGGTATGGGTGCGAAAAATGGAATTATGTTTAAAACAGCGGTGTCTCTGGAAGAAACAGGCAAGATGCAGATTGTAGCGCTTGACAAGACAGGAACGATTACGCAGGGAGAACCGAACGTGACAGATGTGCTTCCGACAGAGGGATACACGGCAGAGGAATTACTTTTTTATGCGAAACTGTTAGAGGAAAAGAGCGAGCATCCGCTGGCAAAAGCGATACTGCAATATGCCGGAGAACTGTGTGCTCCGGCGGAGGTTACAGAATTTACAGCACTGCCCGGAAACGGACTGACGGCAATTTACGGGCAGACAAGGCTATGCGGCGGCAATCTTGCATTCATCCGTACCCGGACGGCAGTGCCGCCGGAGATGGGAAAACGGGCAGAGATGCTGGCAGAGGAAGGAAAAACACCTCTTTTCTTTGCGAAGGATGAGGTACTGTTGGGAATTGTCGCAGTGGCAGATGTCATCAAGGAGGACAGTCCGCGGGCAATAAGAGAGCTTCAAAATATGGGAATTCGTGTAGTGATGCTGACGGGGGATAATGAAAAGACGGCACGAGCCATCGGCAGACAGGCGGGAGTGGATGAAGTTATCGCTGGCGTGCTTCCTGACGGAAAGGAGCGCGTGATTCGCGAGCTTCAGCAAAAAGGCAAGGTGGCGATGGTTGGTGACGGCATTAATGACGCACCGGCGCTTACCAGAGCGGACATGGGAATCGCAATCGGCGCCGGAACAGACATCGCGATTGATGCAGCAGATGTCGTGCTGATGAAAAGCCGCCTTTCGGATGTGCCGGCGGCAATCCGTTTAAGCCGTGCGACACTTAAGAATATTCATGAAAACCTATTCTGGGCATTTATCTATAATATTATAGGTATCCCGCTGGCAGCAGGAGTGTGGATTCCACTGTTCGGATGGCAGTTAAATCCGATGTTTGGCGCGGCTGCAATGAGTTTGTCAAGCTTTTGCGTGGTGACAAATGCACTGAGACTGAACCTGCTAAACATACATGATGCGCGCCGTGATAAAGTGCGTAAAAATGTAGGTGCGGCAAGCACAGAAGAAAATGGACAGTTAAAGAGTGAAGAACTCTTATCTGATATAGATGAAAAGGAGAATAAAACAATGACAAAGACAATGAAAATCGAAGGTATGATGTGTGGACACTGTGAAGCGCGAGTGAAAAAATGCTTAGAGGCACTTCCGGAAGTAGCAGAGGCGGTTGTAAGTCATGAAAACGGAACTGCGGTTGTAACATTAAGCGCAGAGGTATCTGATGTTACATTGAAAGAAACAGTGGAAGCGCAGGATTATAAAGTTCTTTCCGTAGAATAAGCAAAAAAGGGCGTAATTTGTATATCTGTGTCGAAAGTACAGTTGACTTCCGTTTTTTAACTTGGTAAATTGAATATACGGGAGGATATCTATGAGATATATTACTTTACGTGAGGCAAAGCCGGGAATGCGTCTGGCATATGACCTTTATGATTCGTTTGGCAGAACGCTTGTGGGCTGCAACTGCGAATTGACTGCAAATTATATAGAAAAATTATACGAATATGGTTTCGATGGAATCTACATTGAAGACGAAATATCCAAGGATATCAATGTGGAGAGTGTGATTTCTCCACGGCTTAGAACGGAAGGACTGACCTGTGTCCGGGCGGGGAATATTGACGGGTGCAAGGACGTCGCAAAGCACATGGTAGAGGATGTCTTAGACAGAGGAATACTCTCTTTGGATATGATGGACCTTCGTTGCTATGATGACTATACCTATGCACACTCTGTAAATGTGGCGACAGTCTGCTGCGTAATCGGAATTGGCATGGAGATGAATACGGAGGAGCTTACGAATCTGGTGACTGCGGCACTTTTGCACGATTTAGGCAAATTGCAGATTCCGGAAGAGATATTAAACAAACCGGGCAGACTGACGCAGGAAGAGTATCAGATTATGAAGTCACATGCAACCTTGTCGTATGAATTTATCAGTGAGAGGTGGGATTTGTCTGCACAGATTAAGACGGCGGTTCTTTTCCATCATGAGAATGTAGACGGCAGTGGATACCCGCAGGGGCTGGAAGGCTCGGAACAGACTTTGTTTACGAAGATTCTGCATGTGGCAGATGTTTATGATGCATTGGTTTCTACGCGTCCATATAAGAAGTCATATTCTCCGTACGAGGCAAGTGAGTATTTGATGGGGGGATGCGGCATTATGTTTGACCATAAAGTGGTTGATACATTGTTGAAGTATGTGCCATTGTATCCGAAGGGAACAGAGGTCAGGCTGTCGGACGGACGTTCCGGAATTATCTATGAGAATTCCGGCATGCACAATCTAAGACCTGTTGTGCGTTTGCTGGATGGCGGAATGCTGGATTTGATAAAACCTGAGAATCTGCATTTGACACTGACTGTACCGTCAGAGGATTGTGAGGATTCTCCTGAGAAAGCCGAACGGGAACGCAGAGAGATGATTAAGCCACTCAAGAAGTATAAAATATTGGCGGTAGATGATATGAAAACCAATCTGCAGATGCTGCGCGGTATTTTAGAATGCAGCTATGATGTGTCGCTGGTAAAGTCAGGAAGACAGGCACTTATGTATATGAAAAAGAACCAGTGGCCTGACTTAGTGCTGATGGATATAGATATGCCGGAGATGAACGGAATCGAAGCAGCCAGAAAGATTCAGGATATGACAGGCAAAAAAGTGCCGATACTTTTTGTTACGGCACTCTGCGATAGAGAGACGGTTATGATGTGCCGCGAACTGGATGTGGCGGGATACATTGTAAGACCATATAAACCGGTTTATATCAAGTCAGAGATTAAGAGAATTCTGACCGGACGGAGTGAGATAGAATGATACTGTTATTTCAGCTGACATGCCTGTGTATTACATTATTTGCATTGCAAAAATATATTACAACCGGCACATATTCCAGAAAACACAGGCTTTTGCCTTTGATTCTGGGACTGATTGGTGTGTATAACTTTTTTCAGATTGCCTCTTTGATAGTTCCGGCACCGGAAACATTTGCGGTTTTAAAAGATATGCTTTTACTTCAGATGCTTCATCTGCTGATGTTCTATGTGTTGGACTTTTTACTGGTCTCGACATCAGAATTGTTGCAGAGTGTGCTGGTTATTCTGATACTGGTTATGGATATCGGTGTCTGCATGCAGTACAAGTATGGAAAGGGATATGACCGGGCAGTTCTTGGATTTACGATTTTATATATGGTGCTGATACTTAGTGCAGTGACATATGCGTATATCGTGCAGTCTTTCAGTAAGCGCGAGAATCGTATCGCAACGTGGGTATATATAGCATTTTTAGTACCTGCAGTGGCACTCTGCCTCCAGAGAACAGGGGTAACATCATCAGAAGTACTGCTGCCGGCAACGCTAGCATTTACCTGCACGGTTATATATCAGCTGCTGGATAAGGATCAGCTGACAGATACACTGGGAATATTACAGGAACAACAGTATGCCACGGCGGATATCGCGGTGGTGTCTTTTGATGCAGATTGTTACTACAAGGGAGCAAATCAGGCGGCGAAGCAGATATTCCCGAAGGAATTAAGCGTCTCTGAACGGAATTCTGTGCCGGAGAAGTATCTGGCAGATATCAAACAGATGGCGCGTAATCCGGAAAAACCTAAAATCATAGAGCTGGATGGGCACTATTACAAGTGTAAATTAAATGCAGTGTATTATCATGAGAAGCTGAGAGGTTACAACCTTTGTATCATTGATATTACAGAGCAGAAAAATGAGACAAAGCTGATGGCAGTTCTTAAGGATGAGGCAGATGATAAGACCGCATCTAAAAGTCTGTTTCTTGCGACAATGAGTCACGATTTGCGAAGCCCTTTGCATGCGATTATCGGAATCAGTGATATTATGGTGGCGCAGAGAGATATTTCGGGAAATAACCGTTCGATGCTTCTGCATATAAAAAGTGCAGGAGAGACTCTGCTGACCCAGGTGGATGCAATTTTAGACTATTCCAAGCTGGAAGTGGGGAAATTAACACTTGCAAGACAAGGCTATAATCTTGACAGTATTGTGGAAGAACTGGCGCATATAAGTGCAATCAATCTACAGTCCAAACCGGTACAATTTTCCATTTGTGTGAAAGATATGCATCCGAGACAATTCATGGGCGATGAGATGCGTGTGAGAGAGATTATCCAGAACCTTCTTGCAAATGCGACAAAGTATACGCAAGAGGGCTCGATTCGCTGTGAGATTAGCTGTATACCGTCCACTTCGACAAAGCGGGCGTTTATCACGTGTAGCGTGACAGACACCGGAGCAGGGATGAATGAGAAGCAGCTTGCACAGATATTTGAGGAATATGTATCATATTCCAGTGGAAGAATGGAGCATGGCTCGGGCTTAGGACTTTGTATAGTAAAGCAGTTGTCGGAACTGATGGGAGGAACCGTTACAGCGACAAGTGATGGCACAACAGGTTCCACGGTAACCGCATCTTTTTATCAGGAATATGCCGGAGAGGAGTTTTGCGAGCCATTTGAACTTGACAGGGAAACACTGCTACGTCAGACGACAGCGTATAATCGCAGTGTAAAACCGGCGTTTACATACCCGAAAGCAAAGGTTCTCTTAGCGGAAGATATGCGCATCAATCAGGAAATCTTTAGAGAACTTGTAGTTCCGTGGAAATTTGAGGTTGCTTTTGCCTCAACAGGCAGGGAAGCAGTTGAGATGGCGCAAAAAGAAAATTATCAGATGATTTTCTTAGACCAGATGATGCCGGAAATGATGGGTGATGATGCGGCAGTTAAGATTCGCGAATTTTCAGATGCACCGCTTGTGATGATGACTGCGAATGTTTCGGATGAGATGCGACATACATATCGGAAGCAGGGATTTGTTGATTTTATACCAAAGCCGATTGAAATTTCATCATTACAGCGAACGATTGAATTGCATATGCCAAAAGAGTATCGCAATGACCCATCATTTGCGGAAGCGCGAGGTACTTTCGCCGACGAGAGAAGCAGGGAAATGGCAAATAAGCGGACATTGGAGACATTTATCCGTGAAGTAGAGCCGCTTGCGGAGAAACTGCCAGCCTATCTGGAGAAAAATATGCAGCTCTTTAGAATCAAGGTTCATGGCATTAAGGGCGTAAGCCATGGAATTGGAAAAGTGACACTTGGCGAGTGGGCAGAAATTATGGAAATGGCTGCGAAGACAAATAATCTGAAGTTTATTCGTGAACATATAGAAGATTTTTGTGAGAAAATTCGTGAGACGCTCAAGGAAGCGCAGGAAGAATTAAAGGCGATGCCGGCAATACCGGAAGAGCACTACGATGGAACAGTTGATAAAAAAGAAGTATTTAGTCAGCTGAAGACAGGATTTGATAACTATCAGCTTGCAGAAATTGAACGCTGCATAAAGCTATTAGAGGAAGCGGTACTTACCGCAGAAGAACTGGATTTGCTGGAACGTGCAAAAACTGCATGTGAGGAGATGGATTACGAAGAAGGAAGTGCGTTGTTCCGATAGGAAACAACGCACTTTTTGCATCATCTAACATGCAAAATATAAATTTTTTGATAATTATTAGCACTCTCACTTGACGAGTGCTAATTCGTGTGCTATAACTCAAATTGTAACGAGGAGTTGAGAAACCGTATCGACTGTAAGCTGTATGAGGAAGCAGAAAATATGGCAAACTGTTAAGAGATGCGGTATTGATAGTTCAGAAAGAGAGGTAACGCTATGAACATTCAGAAATTTACACAGAAGTCAGTGGAAGCCATTAACGATTGTGAAAAGCTTGCCTATGAATATGGTAATCAGGAGATTGAACAGGAGCATCTTCTGGTTGCACTACTCAGACAGCAGGATGGGCTCATTCCAAAGCTGATTGAGAAGATGGAGATACAGAAAGAACATTTTATGGATAACGCCGAACGCAAGCTCTCTGCACGTGTTAAGGTGTCCGGCGGACAGGTTTTTGTCGGACAGGATTTGAACAAAGTCTTGATTCATGCGGAGGATGAGGCAAAGCAGATGGGAGACGAATATGTCTCTGTGGAGCATCTGTTTTTGACATTGATAAAATATCCTAACAAGGCGATGAAGGAGCTTTTTAAGGAGTACGGCATCACCAGAGAACGTTTCCTGCAGGCACTTTCGACAGTGCGCGGTAATCAGCGTGTGACTTCGGACAATCCGGAAGTGACCTACGACACGTTGGAGAAGTATGGCTATGACATGGTAGAGCGGGCGAGAAATCAAAAGCTTGATCCGGTTATCGGACGTGATGATGAGATTCGTAATGTGGTTCGGATTCTTTCGAGAAAGACGAAAAATAATCCGGTTCTTATCGGTGAACCGGGTGTCGGTAAGACTGCTGTTGTTGAGGGATTAGCACAGCGAATTGTAAAGGGTGATGTGCCGGAAGGACTTAAGGATAAGCGGCTTTTCGCATTGGATATGGGAGCACTTATTGCAGGGGCGAAGTACCGCGGTGAATTTGAGGAACGATTAAAGGCAGTTCTTGATGAGGTAAAAAGTTCGGAAGGACAGATTATTCTGTTTATCGATGAACTTCACACCATCGTGGGTGCCGGTAAGACAGACGGAGCGATGGATGCCGGACAGCTTCTAAAGCCAATGCTTGCGCGTGGTGAACTTCACTGTATTGGTGCGACAACCTTAGATGAGTACCGCGAGTACATCGAGAAGGATGCGGCATTGGAGCGCCGTTTCCAGCCGGTTATGGTGGATGAACCGACTGTAGAAGATACGATTTCGATTCTGCGTGGTTTAAAGGAACGCTACGAGGTATTCCATGGCGTGAAGATTACAGACTCTGCGCTTGTGTCTGCAGCAGTTTTATCGAATCGCTATATTTCGGACAGATTCTTACCGGATAAGGCGATTGACCTTGTGGATGAGGCTTGTGCCCTGATTAAGACAGAGCTTGATTCCATGCCGACGGAGCTTGATGAGTTAAACCGCCGTGTGATGCAGATGGAGATTGAGGAGACAGCACTTAAGAAGGAAACAGACCGACTGAGTCAGGACCGACTTGCAAATCTTCAGAAGGATTTGGCGGAGCTGCGAGATGAGTTTAATACGAAGAAAGCACAGTGGGAGAATGAGAAAAACTTCGTAGAAAAAGTGCAGAAGCTGCGTGAGGAGATGGAAGCTGTCAAGAGTGAAATTAAGATGGCGCAGCAGAATTATGACCTTGAGAAAGCGGCGGAATTGCAGTATGGAAAGCTTCCGCAGCTGGAAAAACAGCTTGAGATAGAAGAGGAAGCAGTCAAAGAAAAGGATTTATCTCTCGTACATGAGAATGTCAGTGAGGAGGAGATTGCAAGAATCATTTCCCGCTGGACAGGAATTCCGGTTGCGAAGCTGACAGAGAGTGAAAGAAACAAGACATTGCATCTGGATGATGAACTGCACAAACGTGTAGTCGGTCAGGATGAGGGTGTGACAAAGGTCACCGAGGCAATCATCCGCTCTAAGGCGGGTATCAAAGACCCGAGTAAGCCAATCGGTTCCTTCCTTTTCTTAGGACCAACCGGTGTCGGAAAGACCGAACTTGCAAAAGCACTTGCGGCAAGTCTTTTTGATGATGAAGCCAATATGGTGCGTCTCGATATGAGTGAGTACATGGAGAAGTACTCCGTGTCCAGATTAATCGGAGCGCCTCCGGGATACGTCGGCTATGACGAAGGCGGTCAGTTGACCGAGGCAGTCCGCAGAAAACCATACTCCGTGGTATTGTTCGACGAGGTAGAGAAAGCACATCCGGATGTATTTAACGTACTGCTTCAGGTGTTGGATGACGGACGAATCACAGATTCCCAGGGGCGCACGGTAGACTTTAAGAATACAATTATTATCATGACATCTAACCTTGGCTCTGCACATCTGCTCGATGGTATTGAGGAAAATGGTGATATCAATCCGGCTTGTGAGGAAGCGGTCATGCAAGAACTTCGCGGCAATTTCAGACCGGAGTTTTTAAACCGTCTGGACGAGATTATCATGTTCAAACCGTTGACAAAAGATAATATTGGAAATATCATCACACTTTTGATGAAGGATTTGAACAAGCGTCTCGTGGACAGAGAAGTGACCGTAGAACTTACGGATAAGGCGAAACAATACATTGTAGAACATGGCTATGACCCGATTTATGGTGCAAGACCGTTAAAGCGATTCCTGCAGAAACATGTGGAGACGCTGTCTGCAAAATTGATTCTTGCAGACGAGGTACGGGCAGGCGATACGATTCTGATTGATGTGGATGAAGATAAGCTGACAGCACGGGTAAAGTAGACGCAATGTAGTGCCACAAAGCAGACGGAAACTCGTTTTAGAGAAAGAGTTTACAAAAGTAGAAAATATGGTAAAAATAGGCAAAAAACAAGCCATGCGTTGGCAATATATGAGCATTTATAGGCACTAAGAAGGTAGTAATCACGAAAATGCATAAATGGAATGGAAACTGACTTGAAACTATTTACATGTCCTATACTCCTGCTTAAAATATGTAAAAAGACACATATTTTAAATGAATGAAGGAGGATGCTCATGAAAAAATGTATTTTGGGGTTTATTACATTTGTGATGGCGCTGGTTCTGGTCGAGGGCACGCCGGTAATGGCAGCGCAGACAAGACAGTGCACACAGGCGAATCAAATCGCGGAGATTTGTTACCAGGGGTACAATGAAGGGGTATATGGACCAATCGTGGTAACGCAGGGAAATCTTATTAAGGGAAGAAGCAATAAGGATGTCTATCTGATAACGTTGTCGGGTACGGAACTGGTGCAGAACCAGTCAACCGGATATTGGACAGATATTAAGGTGGGATTTAATCAGGATAATGCATATTTGAGAAATGTTGTTGCGGTTATTAAAGCCAATGTCCCATATGGCAGTAATCTGGTGCTGGCGGGACACAGCCTTGGTGGAATGGTGGCGCAGCAGGTGGCAGCTAATTCTGATATTAAGCGTAATTACAATGTGCTAAATACAGTGACATTTGGCTCTCCGGTTATCAGTGCCGGCTCGAGAGAGGGCGTGGTAAAGCGCCTTGGTGATACCTCGGACGTCGTTCCGTATATGAGCGTTACGGGAGCGATTATTCGTCAGGTAGCAGGACTCAACCGAGAGAACGGAGGCTATGGATGGGGTGTTGTAGCAGCACATACAGAGAGCTACACGAGAAGTGATGTGTGGGGAGCTTATGATGTGACCGGCGTAAAAAATGGTTCTGCAACACTTACTTTGGATTTGGACACGCAGACATATTATAAATCACCAACAAACTGATTGTTTAGCGGAATGTGAATGAACGCGAGGACATGCCATCTTGACATTTTTTTGACAGAGATTAAGATAACAGTAGTTATATACGGAAGGTGGCACGAAAGATGAAGGATGAAAAGAAACAGGATTTGGTTCGGAAACTGATACTTGTTGGTTTAGGCGCAAGTGCACCTATTTTAATTTCTCAGATTATCATTTTAAAGCTTTTGGAACTGGGTGTGATAAATACGCTAGCCGCCTTGCTTTTGACGACTGCGATGAC
The DNA here is from genome assembly GCA_964484605.1 of uncultured Roseburia sp. Lineage (GTDB taxonomy): Bacteria > Bacillota > Clostridia > Lachnospirales > Lachnospiraceae > Roseburia. Next base: position 97,530 of record CAZAGJ010000002.1, read on the forward strand.
GATGTCTTGCTTGGCTGTGATACTTGTTCTCATTATTCAGACGATAACACCTATCAAAGCCGCTATGACGGGAGAAAGTGTAGCGCAGACTGATAACAGATTGTCCCAGCGTGCGCAAAAAATTGCTGCGCGGCAGGATGAGTTAGGAGAAATGGTGCGGACGGTTCAGGATACTTTTGCGGGATTTGCAGGCACTGTTAGCGCGATTAGAACAGCGACAGAGGAATTGTCTGCAGTTTCAGAAGAGTTTTCGCAGATGTTTGATTCTATGGGAAGTGCCATGGAACATACAAGTACTGCTGTAGGAACGATTATTTCCAATACCTCTGTTCAGGCGGACTATACCTTGGATATTAAGAAGAAAACGGATTCTATAGCAGTTGCAATTGATCATATTATGCAGAATGTGAGTGCGTTGACTGCAAGCGCAGAATCAGTCAGTGCATGTAATCAGAGAGCAGCGGATATTATAGATGAGTTAATTGTTATCAGTACGGAAAATGGCGAATCTATTGAAGCGGTGCGGGAGCAGACCAGAAAAACAAACCAGTCTGTTCAGGAGATTCGTGCAGTTACGGAGATTATCGCAGGAATCTCAAGCCAGACGAATCTTCTTGCATTAAATGCCAGTATTGAAGCAGCAAGAGCGGGTGAACACGGCAAGGGATTTGCGGTTGTTGCAGATGAAATCCGTGCACTTGCAGACCAGTCGAAGGAATCGACAGAGCATATTAATCAGATTGTAAACGAACTGATTCAGAATTCGGACATCAGCGTGGATGTTACCAATAAAGTGTCAGAAGCATTTGGCAGACAGGATGAGAAAATGCGTGATACAGAGGAGATATTCGCAACGCTGAACAATGAAATCCGTCAGGTAAGCACGGCAATTGAGGGTATAGATGCAGAAATTGCAGATTTGGAGCAGAATAAGAATGTTATTGCGGATGGCGTAGACAATCTTACCACGTTTGCAGAACAGAATGCAGACTACAGTAAGAATGTAGAGCAGGATATGAAGCAGATGGAGAATGTCGTGATAAACTGTAAAGATGCTACTGCCAGAGTGGTGGATGTGTCGGAGGAGCTTGTGTCAGAAATGCAGAAGGTTCAGAGTATGCGCATTGACAATCTGAAAATCTGATTAATTATATAAGGTAATAAATGAAGGCATCTGGCAGTGAAAACAACAAATTCACTGCACAGATGCCTTTTTACGTTTCAAGCCTTTAATTGGTGAGTTCGGATGAGAAGGATGGAAGTAGTTTAAACTAGATTTGTCTAAGGAACTGTGGTAAAATAACAAAGAAGAAGGGGAGTTGCATATTTTATACAACAGAAATTAAATAAATTTGGAGGTGGGAAGGTTGAATAATATAGAGTATAAAACTTTTGCGGATGTAGATTTGCAGGATCCTTTTTTTCAGTCATTGCGAGAGGATTATCCGAAATTTGATGATTGGTTTAGAGGAAAAAGTAATCAGGAGGTTTTTGTACAGTATGATGATAATAGTAAAATAATGGGGTTCTTGTATTTGAAAATAGAAGAACGGATGGTAGAGGATGTAGTACCTAATATTCTTGCAAACAAAATTTTGAAAGTAGGAACGTTTAAAATTGAGGCACATGGTACGAAGATGGGGGAGCAATTTATTAAAGTTATCATGGATTATGCTGTCAATGAGAACGCAGATGTATGTTATGTTACGATTTATGAAAAACATGATTCACTGATTGATTTGGTGCAGCAGTTTGGCTTTAAATTATATGGCACAAAAGGCGAAGGAAATTATAAGGAAAATGTTTATCTGAAAGAAATGAAAAGAGTTATCGGAGATATCAATAAAGATTTTCCGTATGTCAATGTGGGTGCTGCAAAGAAGTATCTGCTAAGCATATATCCTAAATATCATTCAATAATGTTCCCTGATTCTATTTTGACAACGGAGAACAGAGATATTATTACAGATGTATCTTATACAAATTCTATCCATAAGATATATGTATGTACGATGGAGCAGGTAGAAAAAATGAATTATGGAGATATAGTGGTTCTTTATAGAACAGCAGAATGTGGAAAAAGCGCAGAGTATTCTGCTGTTGCTACGTCTATTTGCGTTGTTGAGGACATAAAAAATCAGGATGAATTTGAATCATTCGATGATTTTTATAATTATGCAAGTAAATATAGCGTGTTTCAAAAAGATGACTTGCATTATTGGTATAATAGGGGTGGATGTAAAGCTATCAAAATGACCTATAATGCAGCACTAAAGAAAAGGATAGTACGTCATGACTTAATTGAAGAAGTAGGGTTGGCTAGAAATCAGTATTGGGGCTTTTTGGAATTGACAGATGCACAATTTCATAAGATTGCACAATGGGGAGAGGTTAGCAAGTTATTGATGAATCTGAACTGATGTTTAAGATGGCTTGAAAAAAGGCGTCGTTCAGAGTACAATATATCATGTGCGTAAAACTGAAATGGAGTGAAAATAATGTGTGCAATATTACTGTCGATTAATCCAAAACATGTAGAAAATATCCTGAACGGAACAAAACGATATGAATTTAGAAAAAGGGCATGTAAGAAGCATGTAGATAAAATTTTGATTTATTCTACAAATCCAATTATGAAAGTGGTTGGAGAAGCGGAAGTAGAAGATGTTCTTATTGACAATCCAGAAATAATATGGAGGAAGACAGAAAAAAAATCTGGAATAGATAAAGGCTTTTTTGACCAGTATTTTGAGGACAGAGAGCAGGCTGTTGCATATAAGTTAAAGAATGTTGTGAAATATGCAGAGCCGAAAGAGTTGAAAGAGTATGGAGTATCTAGTGCACCTCAGTCTTTTCAATATGTAGAAGAGATGTAGAAATTTTTGTGACTATGTTTTAAAACCTCAGTAGAGAAATTGACTGAGGTTTTTTTATGCACATTTAAGATGGAGAATTCAGTGGATATGTGGTATGATAAATAAAATACGAAAGAATACTTTATGTAGGGGAGGACTTACATATGAGGACATTTATTGGGACAGGACAGGGCAATCCGAAGGAGGCAGTTAAAAAGGCGACGCAGGGACTGAAATTTCCGTCAATGATTCTTTTTATGGCACCGTACAATATGGTGGAGGAAGCGGCAGGACTGCTCCTTGAGGCATATCCGGATGTGCCGACAATCGGAACGATTGGAACGAAGTTTGTAAACGGACAGGTTGGGGATGACAATCTGGCGGTGCTGGCATTCTTTGAGGATGTCAAGGCATCCTGCGGTGTCATTACGGATATCAGTAAGTGTCCGGTTGCTTTTGTTGGTGAAATTAAGAAGAAAATGTCTGAGGTTTCTGCCAACCGTGATAATACGGTCTGTATCGAGTATTGTACCGGTTCAGAAGAAAAACTGGTAACAACGTTTATATCCAGTCTTGGAGCAAAGGAGATTCCACTGATTGGAGGAACTGTTTTTGGAGTTCCGGACGGAAAACAGCCGATTGTTGCCTACAACGGAAAGGTGTATGAAGATGCGTGTGTTTACGCGTTTGTAAAGAATCTTACGGGAAAAGTCAAAGTTTACAAGGAAAATATATATGAAAAGAAAGCCTGTCAGCCGCATTTTGCAACCAAAGTAGATGTGGCGAGAAAGGCATTGATTGAGTTGGATGGAAAACCGGCTGCAGATGTGTACAGCAGGGAGGTTGGAATTCCGCGAGATAAGATTATCGATAATGTTTTGGTAAACCCGATGGGACGTGCGGTGGGAGAACAGGTATTTATTTCTTCTATGATGTCACTGGAAGCAAATGGAACGCTGGTTAATTATAAACGAATCAATAAAAATGACTGTATTTATTTCCTTAGCCTGGGTGATTACAGAGAGATAGAGCGTAATATGAGAGAGCAAATCAAACGAGACATGCGGGGAATCTCACTTGTCTTATCAGTTGACTGCGTTTACCGTTATTTATTATACGGGCAGGAGAATTATACGACGACTTATGCGAAGGATATGGCAGCATTAGGTCCGCATATTGGAATCGTCGGCGGCGGTGAACAGTATAATAATCAGCATGTGAATCAGACGATGGTTTGCGTGGCATTTGAATAGGAGATGAGGCTATGTTTGGAAGGAAAAACGAAAATGCAACAGTGGATGCAGGAAGAATACGGGAGAAGCAGACGGGAAAAGTTGGAGAATACTTAGAGTCGATGTCTTTCCTCAGCAATTTTGTAATAGATAAAAAAGAGGCACTGGTGGAGGAAGAACTTAAGACTATTCGTGAGATAGACAAAGTAAAGGATTCCTATGCAGAGGTTATTGAACAAAATGCAGAAGTCAGCAGGGCGGTAGATGCATTTCAGGATGAGTTTAAAAAGATTGATGATATTTCAAGTCAGTTTCAGGAGGTTATCCTTGGCGTAACAAAGGTATCTGATAGCGCGATGGCAGATATCGGAGAATTAAAGGAAAGCTCGAAAAAAGTAGAGAACCACTTTGAAGAGATTAACAAAGTATATGATGAATTTCAGGATGGATTTGCGGAAATCCGCAAGGCATTGCAGAACATTGTGGCAATTGCGAATCAGACGAATCTGCTTGCATTGAATGCTTCCATCGAGGCGGCAAGAGCAGGAGAGCATGGCAAGGGATTTGCAGTTGTAGCAGACGAGGTGACAAAGCTTTCCGTAGGAATTAAAGATTTGGTAGGTGATGTCAATAAGAGCATGGAGGGCTTGGAAATAAGTTCGGAGAAACTTACAACATCCCTGAACGATGCAAAGGAAGCGCTCGATTTATCAAGAACACAGATGGAAAATACCGAGGGTGTCTTTACAGAAATCCATCAGTCGGTTTCCGGCGTAGAACATGTGCAGGAAGGTATCAATGAAGCGGTTGAACACTGTACGGCAAAGATAGAACAGCTACAGCGGGATATGGAGTCTCATGGAAGAGGTTATGTACAAGTGCAGACGAATATTGATGACTTGAAGAATCTGATGACTGAGAAAGGATTTATTTACGAAGATATTTCCAATATGATGGAGCAGGCAGAACCATTAATACAGAATATCAATGCAGAGATTGCGAAACTTTGACTGCTAAAAACAGGATTTGATTTTGTATAATGAATTTATCAATATAAAACGAGGTATATAATTATGAAATATTCTGTTTATGAAGAGTATGCACCGATGGAGAAGAGTCTTTCGATTGAGGAGATGCAAAAGCTTCACAGTGAAATGATTGCTGAAATCGGCAATGATGAGGACGCATTGGCACTGTATGAGGAATTGATTGTGGCGGCGAACAAGTATAGTGCGTTTCGCGCGGCATGGTGCGTATGGAGCAGGGAAGAAAAGATGGAGAAGGATGCGAGCCGCACCGCATGTCATGATTCCATGATTGTGAAGTTTAATAAGCTTGCCCGCTATTTGAAGATGCAGGATAAAAAAGCTGCGTGGCGTGAAGTGCTTGGGGATGAAGCAGAGCATCCGTGCAACCGTAAGCGTATCGGTGATTTTGCTTGTTATATTGTTTTTGTAAATAGTATTTGTGCAAGATAAGACTGGCTGAGACACGAAATAAAGTGTCTCAGTTTTTTTATGGCAAACTTTATCTGCCAAACTGATTTTTTTTTCTGTTACAATTAAGACATAAATTACAACAGAAAAAGAAAGAGCGGTGAGAATATGCATGAAAAAATAAACCTTTCTGATTACAAGTTTATTCCGAGAAATCCATACACGGCAAGAGAGATTCAGGAGTATTGTATGAATATCGGAGGATGGACGGAGGTAAAAAGTCCGCCGTCGGCAGTTTATGCTGTGGTGCAAAAAAATGACTCATCCAGACATATTGTAATTTATGAGAATGATATTTGCTTTGTAGGAAAAAGTGAGATAGGCGCACTGTTCCGCAAGACAGATATGCAAAATGATGAAGAGCATATTACAGCATGGGACAAAGCCACACCGACATGCGGCGAACTCAATTTTAATTACATGGTGGTCGGAAGTGATAAAGTTGTATCAGATGGTAGTGAGAAGCGGATGATTGTGACTGCGGCAGTCATGGCACCTTGGCATATGGAGGAACTGATTGGGATGAATGTGACGGATGCTAGACAGATGCAAGCGGCACATATCAGACAGGTAGGAAAATATCTGACGGGAATTTCGACACAGGATGCATGGAAAATGTTTGAATCTGGAGAGAAAAATATTGTTTCAGAGAGTTCGTTTGTCAAATTTCGGAGTAGAATCATTACAAAAACGGAGTGTGAGGACATCTGGCGTGCTGAAAATGAGAGGGAGAAAAACGAGTTGCTCAGCGCGTTCCATGTGGAAGTCTTAAGTCCAATGATTGAGATGTGCAAGCCGGATTATGTTGTGGTGGATAATTTTATGGAGGCAGACAAAAAGGCGCAGGAAAACTTTTACGAGATGCTTGGCATGGAGAAAAAGCGGATTTTTCTAAGGCACAAAGCGGCTGAAGTCAATATGGCGACAGCTTGTGCATCCGTTATCAGCGCATATCTCGATGAAATTTATATGGAATGGCTCATGCAGGGGCGTCGATGAAAGTGAAGGGTTTGCAAAGTATGTAAACATTATAGTAAGCGAAGCAGGAATCAGAGAACAGAGCGGTTGTGTGGATTGTTGACCCATGTAAAGATATTAAGTATAATAAACAAAGAAAAATAGGATAAAAGTAATGGAAAATCATGGCTTAAGGGGAGACAATCTTTCATGGATATTTATAGTACGAATGATTTGGAGGAGGAACTATTACAGTGCGATAATCTTGACGACCTAAAGGAAGAGATATTGCCGAGGTTACAGGAACAGCGTATCGCGTGGCAGTGGAAGATAGAACAGATTCTGCGCGAAAATGAGTATTCTGTCACAGAGATGGCAAAGTTATGCGAGGTAAGTGCACCATCTGTCCGCAAATGGTGTAAAGGCTCGCTTCCACAGAGTCGCGAGATGTTTATTCGGATTGGCTTCGCAGCACATTATGACCTTGCAGAAATGAACCGTTTTTTGCAAAGATATGGTCGATATCCGCAGTTGTATGCAAAGTCGCTGGAAGACAGCATATGTATATTTATTCTTTCTTCAAAGAGTCTGCCACACACGTATCAGTGTTATCGCAGACTGTTAGAGTCAATGCAGGCAGATATCAGTGGAAGAAAGCCGGATGCACAGACCGTTTATGCCACTACGGAGATGGAGGCGTACATTACGCGCATTCAGGATGAAGAGTTGATGCGTCAGTTTGTGCAGGAACATGTTGGAGAGTATCGAAGCGCATACGATAAATTATATAAATATATTCAGACCTATTTGAACCGGAACCGGATGAGTAGTGTGGACGAGACACAGATGAGTATTCAGGAACTGGCGGAACAGCAGAATTGGTCATCCTCTCTGCGACATTGTATTTCGGAGATTCGGAGCGGACGCTGGTTTCCGACGCGGCGCAAGCTTATTTCGTTGGGCGTGCATCTGAACATGGATTTGGAGGAGGTCAATCAGATGTTGGAATTGGCGCAGATGGAGAAGCTCTGTACCAAAAATCCGGAGGAGGCAGTGCTCATTTTTGCATTGGAGGATGCCAGACTGAATGATGCAATCTGTTGTGACGGGATGGATGTTTTGTGCAATTATGTGAAGGATATTTTTGCACAGTTGCAGATGGAGGACGCGGAGTACATATTGGATGACCTCATATAGTAAATCGGCAGGAGAGGGACGATGGCGGAAAGAATCAGAAAAGACACAAAAGTATTTGATAACTGGAAGGTGAAAGAGGAACTTGGAAGAGGAACATACAGCGTTGTATATCGTCTGGAAAAAAGTGCCTACGGAATCACAGACACATCAGTGCTGAAGGTCATTGAACTGTATGACTGGTATGGGAAAAGGTCAGAACTGCCGGAGGAATACAGCAAAGATATGAAGGCGCGGATAGAGCGGGAAGTGGCAAAAGCGGGGAAGGAAGTCGCTTTGATGCAGCGGCTTCGGGGAAGTACGAACATCGTTGACTATCTTGATTTTGATGTGTACGACTGGGAGGATGAAGCAGACGAAAGCTATGGAACTTCTCTGTTGATTCGTATGGAAAAGTTGGAAAATCTGGCTATGGAACAGCGAAATGAAAAGCAGTTTACGGACTTAGAGATTATTCGACTGGGAAAGGATATTTGCAAGGCTCTTATGCTATGTCATAGTCAAAATATTCTGCACCGTGATATCAAGCCGGACAATATTTACCGAAATGAAAACGGTAGTTATAAGCTTGGAGATTTTGGAATCGCGCGTATTTTAGATGCAGCGCAGCAAGGCAGCGGCAAAATAAGTATGGGAACAGGAGCTTATGCGGCGCCGGAACAGTATAAAGGGGAAGCATATGATTTTCGTGCGGATATTTACAGCTTGGGATTGGTAATGTATGAAATGGCGAATGGAAATCGTCTGCCATTTGCAGAGGAAATCCGGGCGCAGGAGGAAGATGTAAGACGGCGAATAGGTGGAGAGGAATTTCCATCACTTAACGGAGTACATGAATCGCTGGCGGATGCAATTTTGACGGCGTGCTGTTATCATCCGGACGAACGCTATGAAGATGCAGAGCAGTTTTACGAAACACTCTGTTTGGAAGAGAGAATCGTGGAACTTAAAAATGCATTAAATGAAGCTGCTGAAGAGGATTATGCTGCGTACTGTAATTTGTTTTCTATCCGTCCACAGAGTGAAATTATAAAAGAGCGGCAGGAGTTTGAAGCACTTTTGCTGTTAGCAGAACAGGGAGATGCGAAAGCGCAGTATCAGGTCGGAGAATGCTATCTGAAAGGGGAAAAGTCAGTATCCCGGGATGATGCGCAGGCGATGAAATGGATTTCACTGTCAGCAGAGCAGGGAAATGATAAAGCGCAGCTTGTTCTGGGTGAAATTTATAGAAATGGTCTTCTGGGAGTAGGAAAGAATCCCGAAGAAGGATTAAGATGGCTGCTAAAGTCGGCAAAACAGGGAAATGCGAGAGCAATGTTTGATATCGGAAGCCAAAATGAGAGAATGGCGGAAACATCCGGTTCGGACATGATAGAAGCAAATGTATATATGACAGAAGCGATTGCCTGGTATAAAATGGCGGCGGAGCATGGGGACAAATTAGGAGAGATAGCACTTCAGAGACTGCAACAGGATATAAAATAGATGGAGGGTTACTATGAGGAAAAGACTGATACAGAGGTCAGATGGATTACATACTGATGCGGAGGCATTAATATTTGTGGCATATGCCATGAAACAGTCCGTCACGGGAAGAGAATATTTAAGAAATATGACTACCATTTTTTATGCGGGCGAAGTGGATGTACACGCAGTGAGACATCAGATGGACACTGCCAATCTGACATCGGTGAAAGCGATGGAATGTGCAGTGGAGAGCGCAGCTATTGAATATTGCAGGCAGCACAAGATAAAAAGTGTGGACATTGTTTATGAGCTGGATGAGGAGATATTTGCGGATAGAGGAGAGGTCTATGGGCAGACGGAAGTACAGAAAACCGGAGAAAATATGAAGCGAATCTGCTTTGAAACGGAATCCGGTAAAATTGATGCGTGCCTGTACAGGGGACATATACAGGAAATAGACAGTCGCAGACTGTTGAATGCGCTTCAATGGTATCAGGATTTAAAATGGCTGCGAGAACTGGACACGATAGAAGTATTTTTGACACTCACGCAGAAAATGGCAGACAAGGATGTATTGAGCGAGGGCGAGGACTCTGATGTGGATTTGACATTACTGATACATGAGGCGGCATGTCGGAAACCGATTGTGCTGGATACGCCGAGAGACAATTTTGCTGTGGAGGAGGAAGAAGTGAGCGAGGAGGAAAACATGACTGGCAAGCAGAAATCAGACAAAACAATTATTGATGTTATTTTAAAATATGCGAACAGTATCAAGAAAAAACAGATGACATCGTTTCATTTGATTTATGCATATGCATGTATCAGTATGATGCCTGTGAAGGATATCTGTAAGGAATTGGAAGTGGGAGAGGAAGCTTTTGAATCAATTTCATATCTGCAGGGACAGATTAACTATATATTTTCAAGTGATGAGTTGAAAGTAAGAATGGATCCGGCAAATGTAAAGCGCATGATTGTGAAATACATCGATTTGTTTGAAAACGATTCGTATGCAGCAGAGGACTACAAAAAAGCAGTAAAATATATGAATGACAGTCGGATGTGGAAGGAATATCCGGCAGAAGCGATTGCATACAAAGTGTTGTATGAGCTGCTGCTTGACACAAAAGAATATAACGCGAATGGACTGAATAACGCGTATCTTAAGCACAATGATAAGTTTATGCTGGAGACGAAAAAAGAGACATCGGCAGAGGAGAAGCTTGAGGATATCGCCGCACAGTCAAGCAGTCTGTATGAGACGCTGACACAAAAAGTAATCGGTCAGGATGTGACCGTTCAAAAATTCGTGCAGGGCTATGTCAACGCAAAGTTAGCAGGGGCAGACAGAAAGGATAAACCGGCGGCATCCTACTTATTTGCAGGACCTCCGGGAGTAGGAAAAACGTATCTTGCCCGTCTTGCTGCGGAAACACTTGGAATACCATTTCGGATTTTTGATATGAGCGAGTATGCGGGACATAATGCTGCGGATGGTCTGGTTGGTTTTGAGAAGACCTGGAGCAACTCGGTGCCAGGAGTATTGACGACATTTGCTGCCGAGCATCCGACCTCGATGATTCTGTTTGATGAAATCGAAAAGGCTCATATCACGGTAAAGATGCTGCTTCTTCAGATTTTGGAAGGTGCCCGCCTGTACGACAAATTATATAAAAAATATGTTAGCTTTGAGAATGTGATTGTTATATTTACAACGAACTGCGGAAAAAGTCTGTATCAGGACAATGAAGATACGGATTTGTCAACATTGGCGGAAAGTGAAGTGTTGGATGCATTGCGTGAGGATGAGGACTTTCCGAGTGAATTGTGTTCACGCTTTGCAGCAGGAAACATTATTGTATTTAATCATCTGCAGCAGCACAATTTGTGTGATATCGTGCGAAGTAAGATGGACGAGGTGTCAGAGGACATCACGGAGCACCATCATCTGCAGATGAAGTACGATAAGCTATTGCCGGAACTGTTTTTATTTCATATCGGAGGCGGCGTAGATGCGCGTGTTGCGTCAAGCCGCGGCGCAGAACTTTTGAAGAATTGCATGGTTTCCTATGTAAAGGATGCCGTGGAAAAGCAGGGAACACTATGTGTGGACGAAGTGTCTGTTGAAATTAAACTGGAAAAGGATAACAGAGACATTTATCCGCTGTTTATAAATGAGCAGGAGGCGAATGTTCTTATCATCGCTGACAGCGAAAATATGCATTTTTCGCATCCGTGTATCCGCACGCTCTTTGCGGCGGATGAACAGGAGGCAGTACAGCTTATCCGTGAACATAAGATTATGCTAGCAGTCATTGATTTGACTTATAAAATGGCAGAGGGGCATACAGGGGTATCTAATGCGCTTGGTGTGGAATCCGTAGGACGAAAATGTCTGGATATGATGTTGGAAAAAGCGCCGCAGATTCCGCTTTATGTGGTGAATCAGGAATCTTATCACACAGAGGATAAGAAGGAGATATTAAACGTCGGAGTGCGCGGAATGTTTGCTGAGGGAGCGGATAAAGAGGCTTGCGCGGCGAATATCGAAGTGCTGGTGCAGCAGTTGCACATTCAAAGCAGCTTAAAGCGTTTGTCAGAAAAAGGACAGAATGTTGACTATAAGACGCGCTATTTGACAAGAGAGCGTAAGGGCATTGTTGAATTTTATGACTTAAGTCTGCGTGATGTGGGAATGAACGATGCAGCGCTCCGCAGAAAAGCAAAGAGTTCTAAAGTGTTTGATTTTGAAAGACCGAAAATGCGATTTGCGGATATTATAGGAGCGGAACAGGCAAAACGGGATTTTAAGCATTTTATTAATTATATGCACAATATCGACAAATACGTGCTTGAGGGAGCGGAGATACCGCGCGGAGTTCTGCTTTATGGACCGCCGGGAACCGGAAAAACAAGCCTTGCAAAAGCACTTGCAGGGGAATGTGACGCGCTGTTTTTAAATACCACGGGTGCGGGCATTTTAAATGCGGAGAATCCGGTGCAGGAAATCAAAGATTTGTTTAAGATTGCGTATGCCAATGCACCGGCGATTCTTTTTATCGATGAGATTGATGTGATTGCCAAGGAGAGAACCGGGCAGAATACGGGACTTGAAATGATGGTAAATACACTCCTGACAGAGATGGAAGGATTTCATGACAAAGACCCGTTTAAGCCTGTATTTGTCGTGGCGGCAACCAATTATAATGTGACGCGCCGCAGTGACCCATATGAGGTGGTGATAGACCCGGCGTTAGTCAGAAGATTCGACAATCCGGTCTATGTGGGATTGCCAAGCCGTGAAGAACGTAAGATGTACATACAGCGTCTGCTTGAACAGAAGAATTATACAGATAAGATTTCAGAAGTGGCAGTTGATTATGTGGCAGAACATACCGGAGGAAAGAGTCTTGCATTTTTAAAGCGCGCAATATCTAACATGACAAACGTGGCAATTGATATGCAAAAAGAGATTAATGATGATTTGCTCACAGATACGTTAGAGACACAGCTTTACGGAGAAAAACGCGAGAATGATGATGAATATCGGCTGAGTGTCGCGCGTCATGAGGCAGGTCACGCCTATGTGGGATTTAAGACTGGCAGGGAGCCGAAGTTTATCACAATTGTGTCGCGTGGAAATTTCGGTGGATATGTGTCCTACGGAGACGGCGAGGATGTGCATAACCTGACGAAAGAAGATTTCTTGAATTATATTTGTCAATGTTTGGCGGGACGTGCGGCTGAAGTGGTGTACTATGGTGAGCGCGGAGTGAATACAGGTGCCAGTAGCGATTTGGAGAAAGCAACAAAATATGCAATACAGATGATTTGCCATTTTGGAATGGGAAGTATGGGGCTGTTGTCTTTGAATCCGGAGCGGATTTTAGATTCTCCGAAGGGAGCGGAAGTATTAGAAGAGGCGAACCGGATTTTAGAAGAGCAGTTACAGCGTGCCGTTACACTGATAAAAGAGGGACAAGAGGTGATTGACCGCGTTGTTTCCGTGATTATGGATAAGTCATATATACAGGGTGAAAATCTGACCTCAATTTTAGAGGAAGGAGAACAGAAAGCTGCTTCCTCTAAGGCGGTTGGCACGAAGCCTCATAAATGGTATGTGGTAATCAATGGAAGAAAGCCGGGTATCTATACTAGCTGGGACGAGTGTGCCGCGCAGGTAAAAGGATACAGCAATGCCATTTACCGTGCTTATGAAAGTGAGGAGGCGGCAAAGCAGGCATTTCGGTCTTCTCGAATCGGAACAACGAATATCGGTGATAAAAAACTGCTGTATCATCTGGTAAAACTGGATGATATGGAGCAGATATTAAAGGACGGACTAAGTCCGGATATGTGCATTGGTGACAAAAAATATGTGGAATTTGATTTTCATGCATATGAACCGACAGCGTTAAAGGAGCAGCGGGAGAATCCGGATACTGCCTATGCATATTTGTGTATTACAAGAGAGTATGCGTCTGCATTGGGAGGTCGGATTTTATTAAAACAGCCGCAGGATGAAGCTGCACAGACATACAGTTATGAAGAGGGTATTTCTAAGATTGACTGGAAGGCGATGGAAGAGCAGAGCGCGGATTATGGAAGGCAGATTGCCCGCTGCGTGGTAGAGAAAACAATCGAATATGCAGAGATTTCTTATATTTATTTGCCGGATGAAGAGAGCGCAGATAAGTTAAAGAATTTATGTGAAAAAGTCGGTGCCAAAGAGGGAAAAGGAGCTGCGATTACAGTGAATAAGCGTATGTTTTTATGATGCAGGATAAGAAGAAACTTTGGTTGCTAAAAGCACCTTTTCGCTTTGCTACAATCAAGGCATAAATGAACGAGAAAAGCAAAACGAATGAAAGGGAAAAATATGAAAAAAATATTAGTAGCAGTTTTTTTGACAGGTGGTTTAGTATTGACGGGATGTGGTTCCGGTACAGCGGAGACAAACGGCGGAGATTCAGATATTGACTATGAAGCGGCTAAAAGCAGTGATGTTGTATTAGTTGAAGACAGTGAAACGGATGAACAGGAGACAGTACAGCAGGAAGAGACAGCGTTAAGTCTTTTTGCGGAGCTGCCGGATAAATTTATATATTCCAGTGGTGCCGGTGGATGGGCGACGGAATTGTATCTGAATGATGACGGAACATTTGTCGGGAAGTATCATGATTCGGATTTGGGATATACCGGAGCAGATTACCCGAACGGAACGGTGTATATCAGCAATTACACCGGAAAATTTTCAGAACCGCGGCTAGTAAATGAATACACATATTCTATGACCGTGGAATATATTGAACTGGAGATGGAAGCCGGACAGGAATATTATGAGGACGGCACGCGCTATGTAACCTGTGGCGCGTCGGAACTGACGGATGCGGGGGAACTTCTGGTGTATCTTCCGGGTGCGATGCGGGATGATTTACCGGAGGGATTTCTTTCATGGACGAGTTATGGAGACTTTGGTGTGGAACAGGAACTTCGGTGTTATGGCATCTATAATCAGACACAGCAGCTTGCATTTATCGGTTATCGATATACACCGTTTGAAGAATTGCAGAAGCTGACCGGAACATTTCGCAATGAAAACGGCGATGAATTTTGCATAGAAATCTATCAGGACAGTGACAGTCAGATGGATGAGATAGGAAGTGTATACTGGACACCGCATGATGGGGAGACGGTATTCGGTCATGTGTATAAGCTTACGACAGGAGGATTTGAAACAGCACTTCCTGAATCGATGGTTTACTATTTTGATATTACGAATGGGGATGTGAATAACACGCAGTTTGCCGGAAATGAGCCATACAGTGCAGAACTCGGAACCTTTACAAAAGTGGAATAAAAGGGGGACGGATGATATGAATTTTGGTAATAATACAGAAAAAGATATCTGGCAGGGGTATTTAAATGAGATGCGCCATGATGCGTTTGTTAAACAAAGACAGATACCGCCGACAGAAGCAGATATCGAATTGATAGGACATATGCTTTATGTTGTCAAAAGTTTCGCTGAGGCAGCACGTACTTACGGTTTGCTGGCAGTGGAGGATGAAGCCTCACATTTAAACCTAGAGAACGAGGCAGAGGCGATTCTCTATGAGGCGGTGGAGCTGATTGTAGATGGATGCAGCCCTGAGTGTGTGGCAGAGACGTTGTCTAATTATTACTGGATAAACTCACCGGAGGGGTATGTGGCAACAGCGGTATATATCGGTATCCGTAGTGCACTGTTGGTGCAGGAAGGTGTGAATCCTTACGCTATGATGAAGCTTGTGCGCAGTATGCTTCCGGCAGCGATACGGGAAAAGTGTATCGAGGTCTGCAGGAAGTATGAAGCGAAGAAGTCAGAAAAGAAAGAGGAGGCAGCAAAAGCATACTTTGAGACAGATTTCTCACATTGTGAGGTGCCTGAGGTAAGACAAACATTAGATTGGTTGGAGAGGGAGCTTAGTTTCATGTCGGATGGGGAAATCCAGCGCCTGCTTCGCGATGTGGACAACATGTATCTGGTGCAGGCGTTGATTGGAATGAGACAGAAGACGCGTCAGATACTTGCAAGAAATATGTCATCACGCCTGCGAGCAATGATTATGGAAGATTGCTATCAGTGTGCTGATATAGAGGATTGTGCCATCGCAGAGGGCGCAGTACATGTTGCGGAGAAATTAAAGGTGCTGCAGGCGTGCGGAGAGATTATGGATGCAGAGAGCAGAATCCTGATATAGGATTCCGTAATTTCTTTGCAGGAACTGATTGGAGTGTGGTATGATAAAGTAAATGTGATGTACAGAAACAGTATTTAAGAGAGACATACCGATAAGGAGACTGCGGATGGAATTTTCTGTAATGGTGGCAGAACTGGCGTATATGTCAGTTGAGGAAGTGCAGGGACTAAAACGGATGCCAAAGAATGCATTGGAGGAAGTGCAGGAGAAACTGGCGGCGTGGAATTTATCGTACAAGCCGGTATCCGATGGCAGGACTTTTAGAAATGATGTACTTTGGTGACAGCGCCTATGAAGGCTGCAGAATCTGCGATATTCTAGAATTGTGGGATGAGGAGTAGTAATTATGTCATTTGTACATTTGCACGTCCATACAGAGTACAGTCTTTTGGACGGTTCAAATAAGATAAAAGAATATGTAAGCAGGGTGAAGGAACTTGGCATGACGGCGGCGGCGATTACAGACCACGGCGTCATGTTTGGCGTGATTGACTTTTATAAGGCGGCGAAGGCGGCGGGAATCAATCCGGTTTTGGGCTGCGAGGTTTATGTGGCTCCGAACTCCAGATTTGACCGCGAGGCATCCCATGGAGATGACAGATATTATCACCTTGTCCTGCTTGCGGAGAATAATCAGGGGTATCAGAACCTGATGAAGATTGTCTCCAAAGGATTTGTTGAGGGATATTACTATAAGCCGCGTGTCGATATGGAAGTGCTAGAGGAGTACCACGAGGGTATCATTGCGCTTTCAGCGTGTCTAGCCGGAGAGGTGCAGCGTTACATTGCGCGTGGGCTGTATGAGGATGCGAAGGAGGTCGCACTTCGCTATGAGAAGTGTTTTGGTAAGGGCAATTTCTTTTTAGAATTGCAGGACCATGGAATCCCGGAGCAGAAGACGGTCAATACGCAGCTTTTACGCATGAGTCAGGAGACGGGAATTGAGCTTGTGGCGACAAACGACGTGCACTATACCAATGCAGAGGACTGGGAAGCGCATGATGTTTTGCTGTGTCTTCAGACAGGCAAAAAGTTAAGTGACGAGAATCGCATGCGCTATGAGGGCGGTCAGTACTATGTGAAGTCCGAGGCGGAGATGAAGGCACTTTTTCCATACGCTTTGCAGGCGATTGAAAATACACAGAAAATTGCGGACCGCTGTCATGTCGAGATAGAATTTGGCGTGACAAAGCTGCCGCATTTTGAAGTGCCGGAGGGGTATGATTCGTGGACATATCTGAATAAACTTTGTCATGAAGGACTGGTACAGCGTTATCCGAAGAATCATGAGGAGCTTCTGCCAAAGCTTGACTATGAACTTGCAGTCATCAAAAAGATGGGATATGTGGACTACTTTTTAATTGTGTGGGATTTCATCAACTATGCCCGAATGAATGATATTCCGGTAGGACCGGGACGAGGAAGTGCAGCGGGAAGTCTGGTATCCTATACGACAGGTATTACCAATATTGACCCGATTCGCTATAACCTGCTGTTTGAGCGATTTTTAAATCCGGAGCGAGTGACTATGCCGGATATCGATATTGACTTTTGCTACGAGAGGCGCGGAGAGGTTATAGATTATGTAGTGGAGAAGTATGGCAAGGACTGTGTGACGCAGATTGTCACATTTGGTACATTGGCAGCCCGCGGTGTTATCCGTGACGTCGGACGTGTGATGGATTTGCCGTACAACCTCTGCGATTCGATTGCCAAGCAGATTCCGAATGAACTGAATATTACCATAGATAAGGCGCTGGTTATGAATCCGGAACTTCGTGCGATGTACGAGTCGGATGAGACCGTTCATACGCTCATTGATATGTCAAAGCGTTTAGAAGGACTGCCGCGCCATACATCCATGCATGCGGCAGGTGTCGTAATCTCCGAGAAGGCGATGGATGAGTATGTTCCGTTGTCAAGGGCATCGGACGGTACGATTACCACACAATTTGTCATGACGACGATTGAGGAACTTGGACTTTTGAAGATGGATTTCCTTGGGCTTCGTACACTGACAGTAATTAAAGATGCTGTGGATCTTGTGGAAAAGAACCACGGAGTAAAGATTGATGTGGATAACATTGATTATGACGATAAGAAAGTATTAGATTCCATCGGAACCGGAAAATGCGACGGTATTTTCCAGTTAGAAAGTGGTGGAATGAAAAACTTCATGAAGGAGTTAAAGCCGCAGAGCTTAGAGGATGTCATTGCGGGAATTTCACTGTATCGTCCGGGACCTATGGACTTTATTCCGAAGTATATCAAAGGAAAAAATGAGCCGGATAGTATTACGTATGTCTGTAAAGAATTAGAACCGATTCTAGAGCCGACCTACGGCTGTATCGTGTATCAGGAGCAGGTTATGCAGATTGTGCAGAACCTTGCCGGTTATACGATGGGACAGGCAGATAATATCCGCCGTGCCATGAGTAAGAAGAAGCAGTATGTCATCGATGCGGAGCGTCAGAATTTCGTCTATGGCAATGAAAAAGAGGGCATCAAGGGCTGTATTGCAAATGGAATCAGCGAGCAGGCGGCAAATACTATTTACGATTCCATGGTAGATTTTGCAAAGTATGCGTTTAATAAATCCCATGCGGCGGCTTATGCGGTGGTAGCGTATCAGACCGCTTATCTGAAATACTATTATCCGGTTGAATTTATGGCAGCGCTTATGACATCTGTGATTGATAATCCGAGAAAGGTTGCTGAGTATATCTATACCTGCCGCCAGATGGAGATTAACGTACTCCCGCCGGACATCAATCAGGGAGATGGTCGTTTTGCTGCGACAGATGCGGGAATCCGCTACGGCTTGTATGCGATTAAGAGCATTGGCCGTCCGGTGGTGGATATGATTGTTGAAGAGCGTGAGAATCATGGTGAATACAAGACGCTGCAGAACTTTATAGAGCGCGTGGCAGGACGCGAGGTGAATAAGCGCGCGGTTGAGAATCTGATTAAGGCGGGAGCCTGTGACAGCTTAGACGGAAACCGTCAGCAGATGATGCTGACGTATACGACTTTGATGGATAACCAGAACCTTGAGAAAAAGAAGTCCATGTCAGGTCAGATGACGCTGTTTGATTTCGCCTCTGAGGAGGATAAGAAGGCATACGAAATACAGTATCCGCCTGTGGACGAGTATGCAAAGGAGATGAAGCTTGGCTTTGAAAAAGAGGTGCTCGGCATCTACTTAAGCGGTCATCCGTTAGAGGAGTACGAGGAAAAGTGGCGCAAGAATATCTCGGCGGTTGCAACGGATTTCCTGCTTGACGAAGAAACCGGCGAGACGAAAGTGAAGGATAATCAGCTCGTTACTGTGGGCGGTATGATTACAGAGAAGAGGATTCAGTACACCAAGAATAATAAGACTATGGCATTTATTACGGTGGAAGATCTTTTCGGAACCGTGGAGATTATCGTGTTCCCAAGACAATATGAGAAGTATCATCATCTGTTGAATGATGATGAGAAAATTTTTGTCAAAGGGCGTGCAAATGTAGAGGAGGATAAGGATGGCAAACTTATCTGCGAAGGCATTATTGCATTCGATGAGACACCGCGTACTGCGTGGCTGCAGTTTGAGTCGATGGAGGCGTTTGAAGAAAAACAGCAGCAGCTTTATGAGCAGCTTCGATCTTCCGATGGAAAGGACACTGTCGCAATTTACATTGCATCAGACCCTCCTAAAATGAAAATTTTGCCGGCAAGCTACAATATTTGTGCGAATCAGGAGATTGTCAACAATTTAACTAACTTTTTGGGCGAAAATAATGTAAAAGTTGTAGAAAAGAATATTGAAAAGAATGCCTAAACAGATTAAAATAGTATAGTCTAGGATTAAAGGGGACGTGGGACTCTCCTTTTTATAAATGGGTATATTATTTTAGGAGGAATTAGATATGGCAAAAGAGATTAACACAATTGGTGTACTTACCAGTGGTGGCGATGCTCCGGGTATGAATGCTGCAATCCGTGCAGTTGTTCGTGAAGCTATCGCAAAGGGGAAAAAGGTTAAAGGAATCCAGAGAGGTTATGCAGGGCTTCTTCAGGAAGAAATCGTAGATATGGAAGCGAAGGATGTATCTGATATCATTCAGCGCGGTGGTACGATATTGCAGACAGCCCGTTGTAAGGAGTTTACAACTGCGGAGGGACAGCAGAAAGGTGCTGAAATCTGTAAAAAGCATGGCATTGATGGCATGATTGTTATCGGAGGAGACGGTTCCTTTAAGGGAGCACAGAAGTTAGCCGGTCTTGGTATTAACACGATTGGCCTTCCGGGAACTATCGACCTTGATATCGCCTGTACAGAGTATACTATTGGATTTGATACAGCGGTTAATACAGCTATGGAGGCAATTGACAAGGTTCGTGACACCTCTACTTCTCATGAGCGATGCAGTATCATCGAGGTTATGGGACGTGGCGCCGGATACATTGCTTTGTGGTGTGGTATTGCCAACGGTGCGGAGGACATTCTTTTGCCGGAGCGTTATGACTTTGATGAGCAGAGGATTGTTAATCATATCATTGAGAATCGTAAGCGTGGTAAGAAACATCATATTATCATCAATGCGGAGGGCATTGGACATTCTGCAAGTATGGCAAAGCGTATCGAGGCAGCAACAGGTGTTGAGACACGTGCAACTATCTTAGGACACATGCAGCGTGGAGGAAGCCCGACATGTAAAGACCGTGTATATGCTTCTACGATGGGAGCGCTGGCAGTTGATTTGCTCTGTCAGGGCAAGAGCAACCGCGTAGTAGGATATCGTCATGGTGACTTCGTTGATTTTGATATTGATGAGGCACTTGCAATGGAGAAGAGTATTCCGGAATATCAGTTCCAGATTAGTAAAGACCTCTCTCTTTAATACGAAATATTAAGACTCCGCAGCTTGAAACCTGCGGAGTTTTCCACATACATGAAAATATGCGAACATACACATGAACAACATTTATGCGGAGATAAAAGTGATTAGGAGATATCGATGATTACAAGCAGCAGTAACCAGCAGATGAAGAATATCACTGCTTTGATGAAAAAAGCAAAGACGAGAAAAGAACAGGGACTTTTTGTGGTGGAAGGCAGAAAGATGTACGAGGAAGTTCCGGCAGAATGGCTGGATAAAATCTATGTGTCTGAGAGCTTTCTGCGGGAGGAAGGTGCGGAAAAACTGTTGGCAGACAGAGAGTATGAAGTGGTATCGGATGCTGTATTTAAAAGTGTGTCTGCCACACAGTCGCCGCAGGGAATTATGTGTCTGGTGCGTATGCCACACTATGAACTGTCGGAGCTTCTGCGAGGGAAAAATACACATTTGCTGATTGTGGAGAGTATTCAGGATCCGGGAAATCTCGGAACGATGCTGCGTACCGGAGAGGGAGCCGGTATCACAGGCTTGATTATGAATCAGACAACCGTGGATTTGTTTAATCCGAAGACCATTCGCTCTACGATGGGAAGCATTTACCGTGTGCCGTTTCTGGTATCGGAGGATTTGGTAGGAACGATTGAGAACATCAGACAGGAAGGAGTTAAGGTGTATGCAGCTCATCTGAAAGGAAAGATGCAGTATGATGAGCCTGAATATTGTGATGGAACAGCTTTTCTGATTGGTAACGAAGGAAACGGATTGTCCGATGAGATTGCGAACAAGGCGGATACCTATATCCGTATTCCGATGGAGGGCCAGGTGGAGTCTTTGAATGCGGCGATTTCAGCTACATTGCTGATGTATGAGACGAATCGTCAGCGGCGTGTGAAAGCCAGCCGGAACCAATAGATGATTGCAGATAAAGGAGAATGGCATGCGAATCTGGTTTAAGATGATGAAAGATAATCACCTGATTTGTGATACAACGATTACAGATGAGTCGGATGAGACGAGAACACATAAGATTTTTCATGCGCTGGATGCGGCGTGCTATGAATTTGATTTGGGCAAGCCCATTTGGCTTGAGTCGAATGTGAGTGAGTTTAAGCGTCATGCAAAGACACGTTTTATGCAGGATAGTTTTATCGAGCAGATTGAGTTTGACTTTTTGGAACTGCATGTGATTGAGGAAGATTAGCATGGATGAGTGAACTCTAATAAAAATATTCCCGTAAGAGGTATATTTGTGATATAATAGGAATATATAGATATGATGACTTACAATGGGGTTTTGGAGGGTATTAATGGATAAATCATTCTCGTTAGGAGAATTTACGTTAAGTGAGGGTGTAGACAGCTGGAATACAGTTATTTTTCTATACACCTCGGCTTTGAAGGAGGTTCGGACGAAGGTTGAGATTCTAAATGACGAGTTTCAGCAGGTACACCGATACAATCCGATTGAGTATATCAAGTCGAGAATTAAGACTTCAGAGAGTATTGTTAAGAAGTTAAAACGTCATGGTTATGACGCGTCCATTGACAATATGGTAAACTATGTCAATGATATTGCGGGAATTCGTATTGTGTGTTCCTTTACATCCGATATATATAAACTGGCAGAGATGATTGGCAAGCAGAATGATTTGACGGTTATCTCGGTAAAGGATTATATTAAGCATCCCAAGGAAAGCGGTTATAAGAGTTACCATATGCTGGTGACAGTTCCGATTTTCTTGTCAGATCGTATTATAGATACAAAGGTAGAGATACAGATTCGCACGATGGCGATGGATTTCTGGGCGAGCCTTGAGCACAAGATTTACTATAAGTTTGAGGGCCACGCACCGGAGTATATCAGCCGTGATTTACGTGAATGTTCCGGTATTGTATCGATGCTGGATGCGAAGATGCTCCAGTTGAATGAGGCAATTTTGGAGGCAAAAGCAGCGCAGGAGGAAGAGTCTGGTGCAGTATAATTATGATTTTGAGATAGCGTCGCTTCTTATTATGACAATCATTTTATTGCATTTTGTGTTTATTCGTCAGTTTCCGGTGGATAAGACGAAGGCATTTTGTGTGCTTATTGTCTCTTGCACGATGGAGTGCCTGGCGAATATTTTATCGAGTCTTGGATTGGCAAATGCTGACCTTGTTTCACAATTTGTGAACGAGGTATTAGCGTTTGCTTTTTTTGCTTTTGAGGGACTTACATCTTATCTGCTGTTTCGATATTTTGTGATTATCTGTGAATTTAAGGGGATTGAGAAAAAGGTCGTTTCCATATTAGGTACTCTGCCGTTTGCTTTGTTTGCAAGTATGGTTGTCCTGACACCATTTATCGGATTTTTTTATTATTTTAAGGACAATGTCTATTATCAGGGCTTTGGTGCAGAGTGGGGATATATGTATATTATCTACTATTTCATATTGAATCTCCTTTTGATGGTTTACAAATATCGCAGCATTAATTTCCATACGAAGATTATTATTCTGATATATACAATTATAGCAGTGAGCATGGTCGTGGCACAGTTTTACGCACGCGGGTTGCTTTTGACCAGTGTGGGAAATGCAGTTGTGGTATTGATGCTTTATCTGGCACTGCAGAATCCAAGCGAGATGTTAGACCCAGTTACCGGTCTTGGCAATGAGAATGCGTTCATTGTACAGTTAAATAATCTGTTTAATCACAATACGGAGGCAACGATAATTACTGTACATTTGCGTAAATTCCATAATATTCAGTCCGTGCTTGGTATGGAAAACAGCAATTTACTTCTGCGGGATGTGGCAGGCTATCTTTCCAGACTTTGTGGAAAGCTTTATGTATTTCACACGCAGGGAGATTTGTTTACGATTGTAGCAAATACGAAAGAAGAAGCCAAAAATCTGCAAATTGCAATCAGCGAACGATTTGGTCAGGACTGGAATGTGCAACAGAATCAGATTGTGCTTAGTGTGGATGTGGTGATACAGCGTTATCCGCAGGAATTCAAGTCGGGTTCTGAATTCATGGGAATGAGACAGTTTTTGCTTGAAAGTGTATCGTCTGTTGGTTCACATGCAGTGCTGGAGTCCGATGACACCGCGGCAGAGCGTTATCATCGGAAGCTGCGGGTGGAACTGGCAGTGAGCAGAGCCATTCGTGAGAAATCATTTGAGGTTTATTATCAGCCAATTTATTCTACGAAGGAGAAGCGCATTGTGTCATTGGAGGCATTGGTGCGTCTGCATGATGAGGAACTGGGATATATTCCGCCGGATGAATTTATTCCGATGGTGGAGCGCGATGGAAACATTATGCATATCGGAGGACAGGTGCTTGAGGAGTGTTGTAAATTTCTGTCACATCATGTATTATCTAGTGTGTCGCTCGGCATCCGCACAATACATGTGAATGTTTCTACGGTGCAGTGTCTGCGCCAGAATTTGTCAGAAACCATTTTGCCAATTTTGAAAAAATATCATATTCCACCATCTATGATTACACTGGAAATCACGGAAAATACGGCAATTCGCACGCCGGATCTTATGAAGAAGCACATGGAGGTGCTGGGAGAGAAGGGACTTAGCTTCGCGATGGATGATTACGGAAGCGGCAACTCAAACTGTTCTTATCTCATTCAGTTTCCGTTTCAGGAAGTAAAGATTGACAAGGATATTGTATGGGCATCCTTTGAGAATGAGGCGGCGAAGACTGTGCTTGAAAATGAGATACGCACCATTCAGAAGCTTGGAATTCCGCTGGTTGTTGAGGGGGTAGAGACTAAGGAACAGAGCGATGAGATGGAGCGGCTTGGTGTAGATTATATTCAGGGATATTTTTACGGAAAGCCATTGCCGGAGGCGGAGTGTCTACGTTATATCCGCAGAAATAATTTTGTCCCGGAGGAGTATGCAAAAAGCCGATAGGCAGTACAGACGAATGAAGTAATAAGAAAAAGAGGAAATTGTTTTGAATATTATCAATGTTGAGAATATAACGAAATCATACACAGAAAGGAAGCTTTTTGATAAGGCTTCCTTTTATCTGCAGGAAGGAGAGAAAGTCGGTGTTATTGGCATCAATGGAACCGGAAAGTCTACGCTGCTTAAGTTGTTAGCAGGCTTAGAAGTGCCGGACGAAGGAACGATTACAAAGGCAAATCACATAGTCGTGCGTTATTTGCCGCAAAATCCGGTCTTTGATGCAGAGATGTCAGTTATTGAGAGCGTGATAGCCGCATGTAGTCAGAATTTTGTGGGAAGCATGTCGGGGGCTAACCATAATGAAGGAAAAGTTGCAAAAACTTCATTTGAAGATACAAATTGGAATTTAGAGAGTGATGCAAAGAACATGATGACGCGTCTGGGGATTTACAATTTCGAGCAGAAGACAGGAGAACTCTCAGGTGGTCAGAGAAAGAGACTGGCGTTGGTAGCGGCTTTACTTGTACCATGTGATGTGCTGATTTTGGACGAACCGACGAATCATTTGGATTCTTCGATGGCAGACTGGCTGGAGAATTTTCTAAAAAAGTGGCGAGGTGCCCTTGTGATGATTACGCATGACAGATATTTTCTGGACAGTGTCTGCAACCGCATTGTTGAGGTAGATAAAGGGGCAATATACAGCTATGATACGAATTATTCCGGTTACCTGGAGCGCAAGGCAGAGCGGGAAGATATAGCCACGGCGAGTGAGCGCAAGCGTCAGAGCATTTTGCGCAAGGAGCTTGCATGGGTACAGCGCGGAGCGAGAGCGCGTACTACAAAGCAGAAGGGCAGACTACAGCGTTATGAGGAACTTAAGAATCAGGCGGCTCCGGAAATAGATGGCAGGGTGGAGATGAGTTCCGTCTATGCCAGAATGGGAAAGACGACGGTTGAACTTGCCAATATCTGTAAGAAGTATGAAGAGAAAGTGCTGATAAAGGATTTTTCCTACATTTTCTTAAAAGGAGACCGTGTAGGAATTGTCGGCGCAAATGGTAGTGGCAAGACTACATTGATGAAAATGATAGCCGGACGCTTAGAGCCGGATTCCGGTACGATTACGGTGGGGCAGACGATTAAGATCGGATATTATACGCAGGAGATTGAAACCGGAAAGGATGCGGGAATCGCATATATGGACCCGGAGCAGAAAGTGATTGATTATATTAAGGATACAGCAGAGTATGTGCGCACGACAGATGGGCTTGTATCTGCCGGCAATATGCTGGAACGGTTTTTGTTTCCGGCATCTCAGCAGTACAGTCCGATTGGAAAGCTTTCCGGCGGTGAGAGACGGCGTTTAAATCTGCTTCGTGTGCTGATGGAGGCACCAAATGTATTGATTTTAGACGAACCGACGAATGATCTTGATACGAGAACACTAGCGATTCTGGAAGATTATCTGGACAGTTATGAGGGAATTGTCATTGTGGTGTCGCATGACAGATATTTTTTAGACCGTGTGACACGTCGCATTTTTGCATTTGAGGAGAATGGTACGATACGTCAGTATGAAGGCGGATATACGGATTATGTAAATCGACTTGCGGAGGAAGGCAGAACGCCGGGAGAAAGCTTCGAGGAATCGGTGACAGGGATGGCACAGGGGGCGACATCCGTTAAAGAGGTAGTAAAAGATTCCAAGGCGACATGGAAAACCGGGGAGAAAAAGTTAAAGTTCAGCTATAAGGAACAGCGTGAGTATGAGACGATTGAGGATGATATCGCGGCTTTGGAAGAGAAAATTGTGCAGTTGGATGCCGATATGGCAGCGAATGCGACAAATTCGGTTAAACTGGGCGAATTGCTGAAAGAAAAAGAAGCGTCAGAGGCGCAGTTGGAAGAGAAAATGGAGCGATGGGAGTATCTGGAGGACTTGGCGGCACGCATAGCGGCACAAGGCTGATGTGATATGCAATAAGAGAATCGTACAGTTAATTACAGCGGAAGATTAATTCTTCCGCTGTAATTTATTAAACCAGTTCTGCGGGAGCGAACT
The DNA here is from genome assembly GCA_964484605.1 of uncultured Roseburia sp. Taxonomy (GTDB): domain Bacteria; phylum Bacillota; class Clostridia; order Lachnospirales; family Lachnospiraceae; genus Roseburia. The sequence continues at coordinate 124,343 of CAZAGJ010000002.1, forward strand.
ACCCGCCAGAATTCCGATAACGATGGAACCTGCAATAATCAGAGTTTGTGAGCCATATGCGGATGCCTGCGCATGATCATTTGTGATGAAGTAGTACGCTGTATAGTAAATTCCGGCACCCGGAACCAGAGGGAAGATACCGGGGCGCAGGTAAACCGTGGAAGGGCTTCTGCGGATAACTGCAAAGATACGTGATGCAACAGTTAGAGCAAAGGAAGCAAGTATATTTGCAAAAGCACTGCCAGATCCCATGTCAAGGGCAATCAGATATACCAGCCAGCCAATGGCACCGGTAAGACCACAGTAAAGGAGTTCGGCTTTAGGAGCAGCAAAGAGGTAAGCAAATGCCAGCGTTGCTACTAATGAAATAATAAACTGTAAAATCATCCTATTAAAGCACCTCCTACGATACGGAATATACTAATCATCGTACCAACGCCGACAGCGATACAGAATGAAGTGAGCAGTGCGTCAATCAGATGAATCGTGCCGCAGAGGTAGTCTCCGTTGAAGAAATCCCGAATGGATGTCGTGAGAGCAATACCCGGAACAAGCGGCATAATATCGCCGATGATAATTTTGTCATAGAGAACCGGAAATTCAAACACAACAAGGAGCAGAGCCCAGAAGGTTACAAAGGCGCTGGAAAGAGCGCATGCAACAAATCTGGATGTTTTCTGCTTTGTCAGACAATCGGAAAATAACTCTAATAACATACCAATAAAAAAAGAAAATAGCATATCTATCGGTGTCCCGCCAAAAAGGTAGGTAAAACCGCCACAGCCAAGGCCGGAAAAGAGCGTCCGGGAAATCTTTCCATATATCGGAATGGATTTGCACTCCTCCAAACGTGCCCATGCTTCGGAAATGGAACACTGATGAGAACATATTTCTCTGGCGAGCTGATTCAGTGCGGCAACGCGGCCAAGGTGTGGGGATGCAAGCGGTACATGACGAATAATACTGCAGGCATCTTCTTTATCTTCGTGCGCGCTGGCAAAAATTCCGTTGGCAAGAACATACACATCGGAATCGGTGATGTCCTGCGATTTTAAAATACGAGTTGCTGTATCTTCCACGCGATAAACTTCTGCACCATTTCGCAACATAGCGTCACTGATTTCGACAGTGAGGGACAATACTTCTTTGGTTTTTGCCATATAAATATCCAGCCTTTCAAAAATTCAATACCTGTTTCAATTCTATTTTCAAGGTATCATGTTTTCCTTTAAAATGCAATCAAGTACATAATATTCATGTAATTTGAAATAATAATGCATGATAATGCAGGAGTCAAGTGGAAAAGGAGGAAGTGCTATGACTTGTAAACAGTATCGTGCATGTCTGATAGGAATGATTGCAGTAGCATTGATATGCGGTGTACTTTTTTGTTTTAAATATGGCAGAGAGAACCAAATCCCTGCCGAGGGTATTCTGGTACAGCAGACAGCGGAAGAGAAAGAGGCAGTGGTATGAGTGGAAAAAATGAGACTCTTTATTTGAAAATAGATTTGAACACGATTGTGTTTGACCGTCACGTAAAGCTGTCGGATATTGCAAAAATGGAGTGCGCAGATGCGGCAATCGTGCGTCAGCTTAAGCAAAAGAAGATATATACTTTTCCGGATGCTATAAGCCCGAAGAAGCAGAAAAATCAGATGAAGGTGTTCTCCGTTTTGAAAATCATCGAGCTGATTCACGAGGAGTATCCCAATATAGACATTACCAATGAGGGAGAGAGCGATTTTATCATTGAGTATATCCCAAATCCGAATAAGCCCAAGTGGATAAATGCGGCAAAGACGATTTTTTTGTGTATTATCATATTTTTCGGTGCAGCATTTACAATCATGGCATTCAATAATGATATTTCTGTGGGAGAAGTTTTTACAAAGTTTTATGAACAGGTCATGGGAACGCCTTCAGACGGGGTAACGGAACTGGAAATTTGTTACAGCATCGGATTATCGATTGGAATCATTGTCTTTTTTAATCATGTTGGCAAAAAGAAAATTACACCTGACCCGACACCGATTCAGGTGGAAATGCGTAAGTATGAGAAAGATATTGACACAACGTTTATTGAGAATGCAGAGAGAAAGGGACATAGCATAGATGTTAGCTAAACACATATTTTTGGGATTCTGCGGGCTGACGGCAGGTGCAGCCGTATCGGCGGGGACATTTGCATTTTTGATTGTCATAGGTGTCATTCCGCGTATGATAGGAAAGTGCAATCGTGCGGCAGAGACACTACATTTTGAAAATGCAGTTATCTGCGGCGGTATTTTTGGCACACTCATGTCTGTATTTCCGGAAATTTCGCTTCCGTTAGGTTCGCTGCTGTTGTGTGCATATGGACTGTCCGCAGGAATTTTTGTGGGCTGTATAGCGGTTGCGTTGGCTGAGATATTGAATACATTTCCTATCATGTTTCGCCGGATAAATTTAAAGGTGGGGCTTGTCTGGGCTATGTACGCTATGGCACTGGGAAAGTGTGTCGGTTCCCTTTTTTACTTTTTTGGAAACTACCCGACACAGTAGGGATGTGGTATAATGTCATCAGACATTATACGCGCCGGAGTGCGCAACAGTACCACATACCGTGTGCGAAGCACATGGTATAATGTCGTCAGACATTATACGCGCCGGAGTGCGCAACAGTACCACATACCGTGTGCGAAGCA
>CAZAGJ010000003.1:0-66586 GCA_964484605.1 uncultured Roseburia sp.
AACCAGAGACACGAGGATTTTCAGTCCTCTGCTCTACCAACTGAGCTAACTGGGCGTCTCACAAGAAAATATTTTACATGAACATGGAAATGATGTCAAGAAAAAACTTTCTGAAGAATATAAAAAAATGGGAAAACATTGTAAAAAAGCTTCCATGAAACAAACAGTCGTGATAAAATAGAACGGCAGTACTAAACTGTGGAAAAGTGCGTGTGCGGTAAATGATGCACACAGAAATGAGGATGGATATGCTGGAAAAATTAGTGATAGTTCCGAAGAAGCGGACAATGGGGATGAAGATTTTGAATATTGCTGTATTTGTGTTGACATGTGTGCTGTTTATTGCCGCAATACTGGTTCCTGGCTTGTTTATGGCACCGGCCTTTATCTGTGCAGTTGTATGGTATTTTGTTGCATTTCGTTCCTATGTGGAGTACGAATATACATATTATGATGGTGAACTTCGTTTTGCAAAGATTAAGAATAAGAGCAAGCGCAAAGGATTAGGAAGAGTACAGATGGAAGATGTTCTGGCATTTGCCCCACGGGGAGATAGAAGCGTTTATAAGTACGAAAATGACAAAAGCATTACATACAAGAATTATACTTCAGGTAATGCCGATGCAAAAGTATATGAATTAGTATTTAAGGGTGAGAAGGGAATCAGCCGTTATGAATTTGAACCGGATGAGAATATGCTGGATGCAATTCTTGTCAAGTATCCGCGTTCCGTGATTAAATAGCAGGAATAAAGCGTGTCCGTAGTGGAACACGCTTTATTTTTTCGAATCTTCAAAATATCTCATGCGACCTGATTCGTTTGGAGTTATTGTTGAAAAGCCGGACATGCTCTGCTTCTTCAGACATTTGCTGCAGAGCGTGCCAAAAGTAATTGTGGCACCGCATTCTTTACAGTGGGTGGCAATAGCTTTTCCACCGTCCGGGTTTTGTTTGTACTCGATGCGTCCTTCACGAATCCACTGCTTCACACGATGGAGAGGAATGTTGAAGTGTTTGGCAACATCATATTCAGTAACATCATTGTCACGGATGAAGTCTTTGACTTCGCGAAAGAACTGCTGCTCTCTGCAGGCAGGGCAGACATTCCCCTCGAAATCTAAAGACAAAGGATTGCCGCAATATTCGCAGTATTTGTAGTTGCTGAATAACTCTTGCTGTCGCATTACAAACCACCTCCAGTATCGTATATATTGAGTATAGCACGAATATTTGAGGATGAAAACTTTTTTGTGTTATAGTAGAATTTGAAATATAACAGCGTAAACTTTAAGGGGGAAATATGAAATTTTTTCACTTGTCGGATTTGCATATAGGGAAACAGCTGCATCGTTATCACATGGCGGAGGAGCAGAGACACATACTAAAACAGATTGTGGAGCTTGCGCGTACTATGCAGCCGGACGCGGTAATTATAGCGGGAGATGTCTATGACAGTCCGGTGCCGTCTGCGGAGGCGGTTTCGATTTTAGATGCTTTTCTGACGGCGTTAAATGAGATAGAACCACAGCCTGCTGTGCTTGTGATAGCGGGAAATCATGACAGTGCCAGACGGTTGGATTTTGCCAGCAGTATTTTGGCGAAGCATAAGGTTCACATTGCGGGGATGCCACCGATGCGCGAGGATGAGTTTATAGACAGAGTAACACTTAATGATGAATATGGCGAGGTGGATTTTTACCTTCTTCCGTTTGTGAAACCAATGTACGTGCGCCATCTTTTTGAGGAGGAAAATCTGACATATGACCTGGCGGTGCGAAGACTGATAGAACGAGAAAAGATAGATAAGACAAAGCGGAATGTGATTGTCAGTCATCAGTTTTATACCGCGGGAGCGAAGGAGCCGACGGTCAGTGATTCGGAAGTGCGTCTGGTGGGCGGAATAGAAAATGTGGATATATCGGTGCTTGAGCCGTTTACCTATGCGGCGCTTGGACATATTCACAGACCGCAGAAGATAGGAAGAGAATGTTATCGCTATTGTGGTACTCCACTTGCTTATTCTGTCAGCGAAGCGGGAGATGCTAAGAGTATAACGATGGTGGAACTCACAGAGCCGGAAAATGAGCCGTCCATTTATAAACTGCCGCTTCTGCCGATGCGAAAAGTGCGCAAGCTCACAGGTGAATTGGAGGAAATTTTGGCACAGGTAAAAGATGAGGAACGTCATGATTTTGTCAGCATTACGTTGACAGACGAGGTGGAGGCATATCATCCGAAAGAGCGCTTAGAAGAGTGCTTCGACCACATTTTGGAGATACGCATCGATAACGCCCGCACCAGAAAACTCTTGGAATTTTCGGATGATGATATGGAAAGCTTGAATCCATATGATGCATTTGCCAGATTTTTTGCAGAAATGAACGGACGAGAGATGACGGAACAGGAGGATGCTGTGATTCGTGAGGTTATCAACAAGGAGCGGGAGGAGGATGAAGCATGAGACCGGAGAAATTAGTTTTATCGGCGTTCGGCTCTTATGCAGGACGCACGGAGATAGATTTTACAGGACAGAGAAGCGGTTTGTTCCTGATTAGTGGTGACACAGGTTCCGGTAAGACTACGATATTTGATGCAATTACCTATGCGCTTTACAATAAGACGAGTGGCGGCGAGCGAAGCGGAGCCATGATGCGAAGCCAGTACGCGAATCCCAGGCAGGAGACCTATGTGGAGTTTCAATTTGAATATGCAGGGGAAAGCTATCGGGTAAGGCGTAACCCGGAGCACAAGGTAACGCAGCAGTTGAAGAATGGCAATGTGCGGGAAAAGAAAGTGGCAGCGGGGGTAGAATTGACACTGCCGGATGGAACTGCGTTTCCGGAGAAAAAGAGCGCAACGGATGCGAAAATTGAGGAGATTATCGGGCTTACCGTGGAGCAGTTTACACAGATTGTCATGATAGCGCAGGGAGATTTCCTGAAATTGCTCTACACGAAGTCGGATGAGCGCAAGGTTATTTTTTCTAAACTGTTTCATACGGGGGATTACTGGCAGATTCAGGAGATGCTGCGTCGGCGTTCCTTGCAGATGGATGAGGCGATTGCAGAGAATGAGCGCGCAGCGGCGCAGGAAATGGCGCGGGTGATACTCCCACGCGAGGGACTGGAAGAATTACCGCTTGCAGACGCGGTGAAGCAGATTCATGCATGGGAGAAAGAACTAGCGAAGTCCTTAGAGAAGAAGCGTGAGGAGCAAAATGCAAGAAACAGACAGGTGGCGCAGGCAAGAGAAAATAATAAACTGTTTGAGGACTTGAGGCAGTGTGAGGCTCGTGAGATAGCACTTGTGGGGCAGGCAGAACAGGATAGAGAGCGGAAAACGCAAATTGCATCCGCATTAAGAGCGGAGAAAGTATTGCAGGAGGAACAGAAGTATAAAGAAAAGCAATTAGAGGCTGCAAATTCACAGGAAGTCAGAATGAAACTGGAAACATGGATTCAGGTGACAGCGGAGAGGCATCAGGAAAGCGAAAAGCAGCGCAGCAGGATGGAGGAAAAGTACGCTCTTTTGGATGAACAGGCGGGGAAAGAGATACATCGTATCGAGGAAAGTTTACCGGCATATCAGATGCTCAGTGCTGCGGCTGAGAAGGAAGAACAGTTGAAAGCAAGCTATGAAGAGGCGGAAAAGATGTTTCAAAACAAGCTTTTCACACAGGCAAAAAACTTGTTGTCACATATGGAAGAACTTCACATTGCGCAGGAAAAAAGACAGACAGCGGGGGAAGAGTGGCAGCAGTGTGCTAATGAGGCGGAGGCAGCGTCACATAGATATGAAGAGGTGTACCGTGGATTTCTGGCAGAGCAGGCAGGTGTGCTGGCACAGCGTCTGAGAAAGGACGAGCCATGTCCGGTGTGCGGTTCCCACACACATCCGGCTCCGGCGAGGTTGTCAGAGACTGCAGTCAGCGAAGCGGATGTGCGTGAGGCAAAGACGGCACGGGGAAATGCGGAAAAAAAGCGTGATGCGGCATATGCAGATTTTGAGTTGTGGAAACGCAGAGAGAGCGAAGTAACCATGCACACGGAGCGGGAGAAAAGCGCATTTGTCAATGAAGCGCGAGAACTCTGCGGAAGCAGTGAGACGGAATTGCAGGCATATGTGAAAAAAGTGGCAGTGACTGTGGAAAAGACAGCAGCAGCGGGTGCGGATTGTGGACAGATTGACAGAGAACAGTTGGAGATAAAGCAGCGTGACTGGCAGGCAGGGGTAGCAGAAACGAGGCGCATTCGAGAAAATCTGGTGTATGAAACAGAGGAAAAGGCGAGAAGTGCACGAAAGCGCTTAGAAGATGAGGTGCAAATGCGCAGACAGGAGTGCATGGAACGCAGGCAGGAGTGTGAACGTCAAAAAGAAGAACTTGATGTTAAGCAGGGGCAGTGTATGCAAGAACAGCAGAAGGAAAAAGCACTTAAGGAAGAAGCAGAGTTTCTTTATGCACAGTTTGAAAAAGCACTTAAGGATGCACAGTTTATGTCGGTGGAGGAATACCGGGATGCATGCATGCCGGAAAATGCGAGAATACTTTTGGAAGAGGCATCAAAAGAATATGACAGAGCCTGTCAGGAGAACCGCGGTGAGAAAATTGCACTTAGCAAAGCCGTAGAAGGAAAGACAGAGGTAGATTTAACTGCATTAGAAGTGGCAATCAGCGAGACGGAGGAAGAGCGAAAGCGGATAGAACAAGAATATCTTGCTATGAATAATGCATATGTAACAGATATGTCCGTGCTAAAAAAAAGTAAGAGTTACTTGGAACAAAAGCAGAAATTGCAGGAAGAGGACCGGGTAATTAAGAGCCTGTTTCGCACGGCAGACGGCAGACTTGCCGGCTCTGCAAAAATCGATTTTGAAACGTATATCCAGCGACAATATTTTAAGCAGATTATACATGAGGCGAACAAGCGTCTATTGACGATGAGCGGAGAGCAGTTTATTCTTAAGTTAAAAGAAACTGCGGGAAGTGGGCATAAGTCAAACGAGGGACTGGATTTGGCAGTATATAGTCTTATAACGAACAGTGAGCGTGACATTAAGACGCTTTCCGGAGGCGAATCCTTTTTGGCAGCGCTTGCGATGGCGCTGGGACTTTCCGATATTGCGATTCGAAAAGCAGGAGCTGTGCATCTGGATATGATGTTTATAGATGAAGGGTTTGGTTCGCTGGATGCACATTCGAGAATGCAGGCGATTGAAGTGTTGAATCAGCTTGCGGGAGGAGAACGCATGGTGGGAATCATCTCCCATGTGACAGAATTAAAAGAGCAGATTGACCACAGGCTGCTTGTGACAAGAACCGATAAGGGGAGCTATGCAGTCTGGGAATATTAATAACGTGGAGGCAGTTATGGACAAGAGAGAATGTCCGATTGGCGTATTTGATTCCGGTCTGGGCGGAATCAGCGTGCTGAAAGAATTGGTGGCTTTAATGCCGCATGAAAACTTTATTTTTTATGGAGATTCCAAGCATGCCCCGTATGGGACGAAAACATTAGAGGAAGTGCAGATGCTGACCTGCGCGGATGCAGAATGCTTGATGGCGCAAGGAGTGAAGGCACTGGTGGTTGCCTGCAACACTGCGACGAGTGCGGCAATACAGATTTTGCGGGATAAATATGCGGACATGCCGGTTATTGGCATTGAACCGGCGTTGAAGCCGGCGGTTTTGGCAAAAAAGAACCCGCGTGTGCTTGTGATGGCAACGCCGATGACGCTGCGTGAAGAAAAGTTCCGGCAGCTTATGGAAAGGTATGAGGCATATGCCGAAATATTGCCACTGCCTTGTCCGGGACTTGTGGAGTTTGTGGAGCGTGGTGAACTGGACAGTCCGGAACTGGAAGGCTTTCTGCGGGAATTGTTTGCAGAGTATCGGGAGCATCCGGTGGACTGTGTGGTACTTGGGTGTACCCATTATCCGTTTGTACGAGGAATGATAAGGAAGGTACTCGGAGCAGAGGTACTTGTTTTCGATGGAGGTGCGGGAACTGCCAGAGAAACGCAGCGCAGATTGGCGGATTGCAATCTGTTGAATATGTCGCAGGAGCGCGGCAGAGTCATTTTACAGAACAGCACAGGTGAAAAGAAAATGGATGACTTGGGCAGGTTCTTGCTTGGAGTATGAGGCTTCCATCTAATTCTAAATTAAAATCAATAATTTATTAAAGAAATCTAAAAACAAAATTGAACTTTTTTAGATTTCTTTTCTGAAATCGACATATTTTGGACACATTTCTTGGATATACTAACATCATCGAAAGAAGTTAACGACGCCTCACCGGGGTAGGTTAATAACACAGGATATGGAATAAAGGCTGTATTCTTAAAGTGTCTTTCGATGAAATTTCCTTTATATAGATTAACATTTTCATAACTAAACTCCTCGAAGGAGCCCCGAAAACGCAGCGTTTTCGGGGCTTTTTCATTTGCTTACGATATACATAGCAGTCCTTGGTTTTGTGAAAAGTACTGAAAAAACCTGTTTTTTTTATTGCTTTTTACTAAAAACGCCAATTTAAATTTTGGAAATAAAGGTATAGAATAGCAATGCTGTGAGAATGTTTACATATATTTTACAAACTAGATTTATGAAGGGAGTTTTAGTAATGGAGTCTTATGAGTTTTTGCTGTTTTTGGCAATTATTATGATTTCAACAAAAGTGTTCGGTATGTTCTCGAGAAAGATTCATATGCCGGCAGTTGTTGGAGCCTTGGCAGCCGGTGTTATTCTTGGACCATCCGGTCTGAACATGATTACACTGGACGGAGAAACCGGCTTATTTTTGGAAGAGATGGCGGAAATCGGTGTTATTCTTCTTATGTTCAACGCAGGACTTGAGACTGATTTGAGTGAGCTTAAGAAAAATGGTGTCGCTTCACTGGTAACAGCTATGATTGGCGTTATTGTTCCGCTTATCGGTGGATTCATGGGATATGCATTATATTTCGATACGGATTTTGCCAATTACACAGAAGTGCTAAAAGCAGTCTTTGTCGGAGTTGTATTGACAGCGACGTCTGTAAGCATTACAGTCGAGACATTGCGTGAAATGGGTAAGCTTAAGGGAAAAGTTGGAACGACGATTCTTGGAGCTGCTATTTTGGACGATATCATTGGTATTATAGTGCTGACGATTGTTACAAGCCTGAAGGATACCAGCGTCAGTCCGGCAAGCGTTTTGATTAAGATTTTATTGTATTTCCTTTTGATTGCTGTGCTTGTAGTTGTTCTGATGGCAGTTAGAAAATATCTGAATATGGCAGATGAGAAACGCAGGGTGGTAATCTTTAGTATTGCATTCTGTTTTGTACTGGCGTATATTTCCGAAGAATTCTTTGGAATTGCAGATATTACAGGCGCTTACTTTGCAGGATTAATGCTTTGCACATTGAAGATTGGACCATTTGTATCCAGACGCTGCGAGATTCCGTCCTACTTAATTTTCTCGCCGGTATTTTTTGCAAGTGTTGGTCTTAAGGTTACGTTAGATGGTATGGATGCAAGTATGTGGATATTCTCCATAATCTTGCTTGCCATAGCGATACTCAGCAAGATTATTGGATGTGGTTTGGGTGCTAAAATATGTGGATGCAACGGAAAAGAAGCGTTACAGATAGGTGTAGGTATGGTATCCCGCGGTGAGGTTGCATTGATTGTTGCACAGAAGGGTTATGCAAATGGTATGCTTGAAAACAATCTCTTTGCACCAATCGTCCTTGTAGTTATTGTTACAACATTGCTGACACCAATTTTGTTAAAAGTAGTAATGAAAGATGATGAGACGGCTGCGGTATAATTGCAAGTACTTAGAAGAGAAGATAAAGGGGCGTTGCATTGCGCAACGCCCCTTACTACATCTGATGCCGTACCACGGCATATTCGTCATCTAACTGGTAGTAGGGACATTCCTTGTAGTGTCCCTGCATGATGCGCGCAGCATCATCCTCATCCATGTCCACTTCACAATAATACTGTTCATCGTCTTCGTCATACACATTGTATACACAACTGTCACAATTTGCCTGTGCCATAGTCTGTTCCTCCTCTTAATGCCACTTCGAGATTACTTCATCGTAGAGACGAAGAAGAAACTCGTGCAATAACGTTCTTAGGGTTTCCCAGTACTTCTCTGTTATTTCATCGCCGTCCGGTTGCGCTTCTGTCACATCCATCACGGCATCTAATATTTCGGGATTTAAATCGTCCATTGCTTCCTGCACGGCGGCTTCAAAATCGCAGTAGCTTTCGCTCGTCAGATAGAGGATAAAATTCTCACGGTTTAAGTTTCTGGCTTCGTAGCATCCGGTAAAAATATCGTTTCCGGCACTTGCGATTGCTTCAAATTCTTCTTTTACGGTTTCGTAGTCCACGATGCAGTAACTCTCGGTAAAAAATTTGTCAAATACTTCTTTATCTATTTGGTTTTCCATGTTGTTTTCTCCTTATAGGTGCTTCCTTGCAATTTTAACTCTGCTATGCTATTATAGCGTGTGCAAAAAACAGTACACGCCCGACATTTACTACCTGTCAATCGGGTACATGCTGACTGGTTTGCGCTCATTTTATCATGAGATGGAGCGCTTGACAATGTTGATGGAGCATGGTTATTATTGTGAGACTGTATGAACAGTCAGAAAGAGGAAATCTAATGACAATGTACGAGACACTACCGAAAGACCCTGTTATGCTTTTGAGCTTTATCAATACGCAGCTGCGGGATACCTATGAATCCTATGAAGCCTTTGCAATTGCGTATCAGCTTGATGCAAAGGAGATAATTGAAACACTTCGCGAAATTGATTATGAATATGATGCAGCAGTCAATCAGTTTATCTAGTTTACTCTACAACCTCATCATTTAGGTACCTTCTGACGCGTTTCCAGTCCGGATAAAATTGGCTCATATATTCCCAGAAAACCTGGTTATGGCTTGCTTCCAGAATATGTGTCATCTCGTGAACGACTACATATTCCAGACATTCCGGAGGCTTTTTGGCAAGTGCCAGATTGATGTTGATGTGGTGCGTTTTTACGTTACATGAGCCCCAGCGTGTCTTCATCTGCCGGATGGTAATGCCGGATACCTTTACACCCATCACAGGCTCCCATTTTACAACCAGATGTTCTACCTCATTCTTTAATAATCGTTTTGCGTTTTCTAATTCTGCACGACTCATGGTTTGTGAGTCTCGGCGATGTTCCCTTGCATCTGCATATTTCTGCTGATATTTTCTAATCCAGTCGATTCGTTCCTCGGCAAAATGACGAATCTGTACATCACTTATGCCGTGGGGTGCAGAGATAAGTACGGTGCCGTCTTCTTTTTTTATACGCAGATACATATTTTTCATATTTTTTTTCGTGACGATAATATCAACATCTTCGATATGAAGATGATAAGTACGTTCTTTGGTGGCTTTGCCAGACTTTAAAAAATTCATTCTGTTTCCCCAATCTGATGATAACTGTTTAAAATTTCGTTGAGGTAGCTGCGATAGGCAGATGCCACATGTTCCGGGGATTCTATCTGTACAGAAGAACCCAGACCTGTAAGCCAGCCAAAAAACTGACGGCTGACGGCAACGTTAATGTGAACGCGTATATGGGAGTCGTCTAAGCGGCGCATAGACACATCTTTGCCGAAACGGTCAATGATGACACCGGTAAGGGTGCTGTCACAGCGAAGTGTAATATTGTCTTCTTCGCCGGCAAACATGCCAAATGTCTTTTTGGAATATCCTGCTACATCAAAATCTGTAAACTGCTCTCTGCCATCGCGGGGAATATGGGTAAGGTCGAGTTTTAGCATTTTGTCAACACGATAGTGACGAATCTCGCCACTGCGGTCATCATGGGCGATGAGATAGTAATTTTCATCATCCCAGGAGAGCAGCCAGGGACTGACTTCGTAGAATTCTCCGTCACGACGCAGTTTTATTTCTTTATGGACACTCCATTCGAAGTATTGGAAGCGAATCTTGGAGTTTGCGGCGATGGCGTTGTAAATCATATCTATATTATAGTAGATACTCTCATTTACTGCCTTGGCGCGGTTGGTGACAACAACCTGACGGTGGAGCTGTTTTGCCTGTGCCCTGCTGCAGAGACTTTCAAGTTTACCAATCAGTTCTTGGGACTTTTTGGTGGTAATAAACTTCGATGCCTGCACTGCGTCTACCAGAAGCTTTAACTCTGCCAGTTCGAACTGCCGGCTGGCGAGATAGTAACCGCCCGAACGCTCTTTGACTTTGATAATGTCCATACCAAAATCAATTAACAGGTCGATGTCTGAGTAAACGGACTTGCGCTCGGCAGCAATGTCATTGACTTCCAGATATGTGATAATATCCTGCGTCGTGACCGCATGCTCTTCGTCCGTATGTTCCATCAAATATTGTGCAATATATAGAAGCTTTAGTCTTTGGTTTTCTGAACGCGCCATAGGAATCCCATCCTTTCGTAACTGTAACAATCATATCACTTCTTTGATATTTTGGCTATTGTCATATATAAAAATTGGTGCTATAATACCTATAAATAAATAGTGATTACCGAGAGACATGAGCAAGGTAAAACAGAAGCGATTTTATCGTTTTGTTTTTCTTGCTCTTTTTTTGTTGTTTGGTAGAAAAGGAGAGGATACTATGTATGATGTAGCGATTATCGGTGCAGGTGTTGTCGGCAGCGCAGTTGCAAGAGAACTATCAAGATATCATGCAGACATCTGTGTGATTGAGCGAGAGGAAGATGTTTGTAATGGTACATCCAAGGCAAACAGTGCCATCATCCATGCGGGATTTGATGCAACACCGGGAAGCTTAAAGGCGCGTTTGAATGTGCGTGGAAATGAAATGATGACAGCACTTTCAGAGGAACTGGATATTCCGTTTAAAAGAAACGGTTCACTGGTTGTATGTACGAGGGAGCAGAATCGTGCGGGCTTGGAAGAACTTTTGGAAAAGGGCAGGAAAAATGGCGTTCCGGATATTCATATTATAGAGCGCGAGGAATTGCTCGCTATGGAACCAAATGTAAGCGATGATGTGGAGTGTGCTCTTTACGCGCCGACAGGTGGTATTGTGTGTCCGTTCCACATGACGATGGCATTTGCAGAAAATGCATATACAAACGGGGTTTCTTTCTTCTTAAATACAGAAGTGACGGGCGTTCGTAAGACAGAAGACCACTACCTGTTAGAGACGGTACATAAGGATACAGGCGAGAGAGAGGTCTTTACCGCGAAGGTTGTAATCAATGCGGCAGGAGTTTACGCGGATACTTTAAATAATATGGTGAGTGAGCACAAGCTTCACATTACTGCAAGAAAAGGAGAGTACTGTCTTTTGGACAAAGATGCAGGAGCGCATGTGTCCCACACGATTTTCCAACTTCCGTCTAAAATGGGAAAAGGTGTTCTTGTCACACCGACCGTGCATGGAAATCTTCTGGTTGGACCGACTGCGGTGGATGTGTCTGATAAGGAGGCAGTGAATACGACACAGGAAGGATTAGACAGCCTCGGACGCACGGCAGCACTCAGCGTAAAAAATGTCCCGATGCGTCAGGTTATCACTTCATTTGCCGGACTTCGTGCACATGAGGATGGCAATGACTTTGTGATTGGCGAATCTGAGGATGCAAAGGGATTTATCAATGTGGCAGGTATAGAGTCACCGGGACTTTCTTCTGCGCCGGCTATCGGTGAGATGGTTGCAGGCATTGTAAAGGATAAGCTTTCTCTCAGTGAAAAAGAAGATTTCACTGCAACCAGAAAAGGAATCCTTCGCCCGGAGACACTGACAATGGAAGAGCGCAACAAGCTGATTGCGGAACATCCGGAATACGGCAACATTATCTGCCGCTGTGAGATGATTACAGAGGGAGAAATTATGGACGCGATTCACCGCCCGTTAGGTGCACGTTCTTTAGATGGTGTTAAGAGACGTACCCGTGCAGGTATGGGACGCTGTCAGGCAGGCTTCTGTTCTCCGCGTACGATGGAGATTTTGGAGCGTGAAGTTCCGATGAGTATGTACGATATAACGAAAAATGGTGTTGGCGGTGCAATTGTTATCGGCACAAATAAAGAGATTTAGGGAGGGAGCTACGATGAAAAATTACGATTTGGTTATTGTTGGCGGCGGCCCTGCCGGACTTGCTGCAGCCGTTTCCGCAAGAGACAACGGCATTGAAAGTATATTAATTCTTGAGAGAGACAAAGAACTCGGCGGTATTTTAAATCAGTGTATTCACAATGGTTTTGGACTTCATACTTTTAAAGAAGAACTGACAGGACCGGAGTATGCGGCCCGTTTTATTGCACAGGCCACAGAGCGCGGGATTGAGTATAAGCTGAATACCATGGTTATGGATATTGCGGTGGAAGAGTCTTCTGATAAAAAAGTGACGGCAATGAATCGTGAAGATGGTATGTTTGAAATCAATGCAAAGGCTGTAATTCTTGCAATGGGATGCCGTGAGCGTTCCAGAGGAGCCTTAAATATTCCGGGCTATCGCCCGGCAGGAATCTTTTCTGCAGGAACGGCACAGCGCCTTGTCAATATGGAAGGATATATGCCGGGACGTGAGGTTGTTATCTTAGGCTCCGGTGATATCGGACTTATCATGGCAAGACGTATGACCTTAGAGGGTGCTAAAGTAAAGGTTGTGGCAGAACTGATGCCGTATTCCGGTGGCTTGAAGCGTAATATTGTGCAGTGCTTAAATGATTTTGATATTCCGTTAAAACTCAGCCATACGGTTGTAGATATCGAGGGAAAAGAGCGTGTAGAGGCAGTTACGATTGCAGAAGTAGGACCTGACCGTAAACCGATTCCGGGAACGGAGGAACGCTATACCTGTGATACCCTGTTACTTTCTTGCGGACTGATTCCTGAGAACGAGCTGAGCAAGAGTGCAGGAGTGGAGATTAATCCGGTTACATCCGGTCCTATTGTAAGTGACAGCTTAGAGACCAGTGCGCCGGGTGTGTTTGCCTGCGGTAACGTACTTCATGTACATGACCTTGTGGATTATGTGTCTCAGGAGGCGGCAACAGCAGGAAAAAATGCGGCGAACTACATTAAGAATGGTTCTAAAACTGATGTGAAAAAAGTTGAAATTCTTCCTGTGGATGGTGTGCGCTATACAGTTCCGAAATTTGTGCGCCCGTCGGAATTGGAAGATCCGCTCACAGTGCGCTTCCGTGTAGGAGATGTCTACAAGAACCGAGCAATTGCGATGTATTTTGATGAACATCTTATCAGCAAACGCAAGCGTCCGGTAATGGCACCGGGGGAAATGGAACAGGTAATGATTGACCCTAAGAAACTAGAAGAGTATCCGGATGTAAAAACGATTACAATCCGCATTGAGGAAGTATAGAAGGAGGTAGCATCATATGAGCACAAGAGAATTAACCTGTATCGGCTGCCCATTGGGATGTGCCCTTACTGTTACGATGGAGGCAGACAATGTGACCTCTGTCACAGGAAATACCTGTCCAAGAGGCGATGCATACGCCAGAAAAGAAGTTACAAATCCAACACGTATCGTGACAACCACAGTTCGCGTGGAGGGCGGCGTATGCCCGATGCTAAACGTCAAGACAGCATCGGATATACCAAAGGATAAGATTTTTGCCTGCACAAGTGCATTGAAGGATGTGGTGGCAAACGCACCTATTTGCATCGGAGATGTTATCCTTGCGGATGTTGCGGGGACAGGCGTGGACATTGTGGCAGCAAGAAATGTAGCGGCAAAATAGACTTGAGATTTTTTATAGTTTCATAGAGGAGAAAACGACAAGGTAAGCACCAAATGATAAAGGGAATCATTTGGTGCTTACTTTCATTTGTGAATTGTCTGCTATGTGTGTTACAATGTGTTGGGCAATTAATGAACGATAAAATCTAATTTGGTTGAAATGGAGCAGCACAATATGAAAAAAGAGTTCAAAGAAGCACTGGAGGATTCCCCGATTATCGCAGCAATCAAGGATGATGCAGGGTTAGAGAAATGTATAAACAGTGACAGTCGTGTGATTTTTATTTTATATGGAGATATTGTGAGTATTGCAGATATTGTGGACAAGGTTAAGGAATCCGGCAAATTGGCGATGGTACACTTGGATTTGATTACCGGTTTAAGTTCCAAGGAGATTGCCGTGGACTTTTTGAAAAAGTACACGAGAGCGGATGGTATCATTACTACGAAGCCGACGCTTATCAAGCGTGCGAAAGAACTCGGATTATATACAATACTGCGTTTGTTCATCATTGACTCCATGGCATATGAAAATATTGAACGCCAGGTTAAGAGTGCAAAGCCGGATTTAATTGAGGTGCTTCCGGCGCTTATGCCAAAGATTGTCGCGAAAATCTGTAAGATTTCCTCGATTCCGGTGATTGCCGGCGGACTTGTTTCCGACAAGGAGGATATCATGGCGCTGCTTCAGGCAGGTGTTACGAGTGTGTCATCCACCAATGAAAATATCTGGTTTTTATAATCGTTGGAAGAATGGAAACAGTCACTGCGCATTGTGAAAGAAAGATTTTAGAAACAATTTAGAATTGTCAGGAAAAGTTCATGAACTGCGTATTGCTTTTGTTTTTTAATTTCAATATAATAAAGAAGATATTACGATAGAATGCAGATAAGCCTTTAGAGGCATACTCTGTTGAGAAAGGATAAATAAGTTTTATGGATAATCAGGGACCAAATAATAAGCCGAATAATGGAAACCCAAATGGCGGCAATGGAGGAAAGGATAATCGAAACGGACAGACACTGATGGTGTTCATCTTAGCCTCGCTGATACTTATATTTATTGTCAGTACAGCAATGAGCCAGTTCGGACGGATGAGCACGGAGGAGGTTTCCTATTCACAGTTCCTCGATATGGTAACCGGTGAAGGTGACTGGGAAGGGCAACACGTAAAGTCGGTTGTGATTGGCTCTTATCAGATTGATATTACACTGGCTGCAACGGAAAGAGTTCCGTATGAGAGAACTTATTACTGCGGATTAGTGGACGATAATACATTGATACCGCTTTTAAAAAAGTATGATGTGGAGATTATCGGTGAGATACCGGATAATACCAGTTCAATGATTGGAAGCATGGTATTCTCGCTGGCATTGATGGCGCTTGCGTGGATTGCGCTCAATGCAATTATGCGTAAGATGGGTGGCGGAAGCATGGGCGTCGGAAAGAGCAATGCCAAAGTCTATGTAGAGCGCCAGACAGGAGTTACATTTAAGGATGTAGCGGGACAGGATGAAGCGAAGGAGTCATTGCAGGAGGTCGTGGATTTCCTGCACAATCCGGGACGTTATAGAGAAATTGGAGCGAAACTGCCGAAGGGAGCACTTCTCGTGGGACCTCCGGGAACAGGTAAAACACTTTTGGCAAAAGCGGTTGCAGGTGAGGCGAAAGTGCCGTTTTTCTCACTGGCAGGCTCTGACTTTGTAGAGATGTTTGTCGGTGTAGGTGCATCCCGTGTGCGTGACCTGTTCAAGGAAGCGGAGAAACAGGCGCCGTGTATTATTTTCATTGATGAGATTGATGCTATCGGTAAGAGCCGTGATAATCGATACGGTGGCAATGATGAGCGTGAGCAGACATTGAATCAGCTACTTGCGGAGATGGACGGCTTTGATACATCAAAGGGTATTTTGATTCTGGCGGCAACCAACCGTCCGGAAGTATTGGATAAAGCCTTGCTTAGACCGGGACGTTTTGACAGGCGCATTATTGTAGATAAACCGGACTTGAAGGGGCGCCTGGAGACTTTAAAGGTACATTCCAAGGATGTTTTGATGGATGAGACGGTAGACCTTGATGCGCTGGCACTGGCAGCTGCGGGTCTGGTCGGTTCTGACCTTGCGAATATGGTAAATGAGGCCGCTATCAATGCGGTTAAGCATGGCAGAAAATTCGTGAACCAGTCTGATTTGTTTGAGGCATTTGAGCTTGTCGCAGTTGGCGGTAAGGAGAAGAAAGACCGTGTCATGAGCGATAAAGAGCGTAAGATTGTCGCATACCATGAGGTAGGACACGCGATGGTTACTGCGCTTCAGAAGAACACAGAACCGGTACAGAAGATTACGATTGTACCACGAACCATGGGAGCACTCGGATATACGCTGCAGACACCGGAGGAAGAGAAGTATTTACAGACGAAGGAAGAACTTTTGGCGAAGATTACGACCTACATGGCAGGCCGTGCGGCGGAAGTCCTTGTATTCGGCTCGGCTACCAGCGGTGCAGCGAACGATATTGAAAATGCGACTGCGATTGCCCGCGCGATGGTAACGCAGTACGGCATGTCAGAGAAGTTTGGCATGATGTGTCTTGCTACGGTTGACAATCAGTATCTGGATAACCGCGCAGGTTTGATTTGCGGCGAGGAGACAGCGGCGCAGATTGATAAGGAGGTATTGTCGATTATCAATAATGCTTACGATGAAGCGATGCGTCTTCTGACAGAAGACCGCGAGATACTGGATAAGATTTCCGATTATCTGTATGAGCATGAGACGATTACGGGTAAAGAATTTATGAAAATCTTCCGCGAGTTGAAGGGAATCCCGGAACCGGAGGGAGAGGAAGAAAAGAAGACATTTTTCGAGCAGGCAGAGGAAGCGCGCAAGGCGTTAGAGACGGAGAATAATGTTTGATATAGCAGAAGAATTAAAAAAACTCCCGGATCAGCCGGGAGTTTACATTATGCATGACGCGCGGGATGCGATTATATATATCGGTAAGGCGGTCAGCTTAAGAAAAAGAGTACATCAGTACTTTCAGCCGAGTCATGATGAGGGAATCAAGAAGGCGCAGATGGTAAAACAGATTGCGCGGTTTGA
Organism: uncultured Roseburia sp.; assembly: GCA_964484605.1. GTDB lineage: Bacteria > Bacillota > Clostridia > Lachnospirales > Lachnospiraceae > Roseburia. The sequence goes on from CAZAGJ010000003.1 coordinate 16,886, forward strand.
ATATATTATTACGGATTCGGAACTGGAGGCGCTGGTGCTGGAGTGTAATCTCATCAAGGAGCATTGCCCGAAATATAACACGATGCTGCGGGATGACAAGACATATCCGTATATCAGGGTGACTCTTGGGGAAGATTTTCCGAGGGTCCTCTTTTCACGTCAGCAGAAAAAAGACAAATCCAGATATTTTGGCCCCTATACGAGTGCAGGAGCGGTAAAAGATACCATTGAACTGGTAAACAAGATTTATCAGCTGCGCACATGCAGTCGTAATCTCCCGCGAGATACGGGAAAAGAGCGTCCGTGTCTGAATTACCATATCCATCAGTGCATGGGACCTTGTCAGGGCTACATCAGTAAGGAAGCGTACCGGGAGCGCGTAGATGCAGTGATTGAATTTCTAAACGGAAATTATGCACCGGTATTAAAGTCGTTAGAAGAAAAGATGACAGAGGCATCTGAAAATCTGGAGTTTGAGAAAGCGATAGAATATCGGGAATTGTTAAACAGTGTCAAGCAGATTGCGCAGAAGCAGAAGATTACACATACGGATGGCGAGGACAAGGATATTATTGCCTATGCGGCAGACGACAGGGATGCTGTGGTACAGGTGTTTTTTATCAGAGATGGCAAGCTAATCGGAAGAGACCATTTCTATGTGCGCATCGGAGCGGAGGATACCGGGGCACAGATTTTGGGTACATTTATCAAGCAGTTTTATTCGGGAACGCCGTTTATTCCGCGTGAGGTTATGCTTCCGGAGGCGGTGGAGGAGCCGGAGGTACTGGCAGACTGGCTGACAGAAAAGCGCGGTGGAAAAGTTTATATCCGCGTTCCGCAAAAGGGAATGAAGGAGAAACTGGTAGAACTCGCACAGAAAAATGCACAGTTGGTTCTTTCTCAGGACAGAGAGAAGATTAAGCGGGAAGAAGGACGTACGATAGGTGCGCTAAAGGAGATAGAGAAGCTTCTTGACATGGAAGGTTTACAGCGCGTGGAGGCGTATGATATTTCCAATACGAATGGATTTGAGACAGTCGGCTCTATGATTGTATATGAAAAGGGTAAGCCGAAGCGGAGTGATTATCGTAAGTTCAAGCTAAAGACGATTACGGGTCCGGATGATTATGCGTCCATGTATGAAGTGCTGACAAGGCGATTCACGCATGGTATGCGGGAAATGGCTCAGATGGAGGGCAGGGAACTGTCGGAAGAATATGGCAGTTTTACGAGATTCCCCGACCTTATCATGATGGACGGCGGACGCGGACAGGTAAATATTGCGCTCAAGGTTTTAGACGAACTGAAATTAAATATTCCGGTCTGTGGTATGGTCAAAGATGATAATCATCGTACACGTGGGTTATATTATAATAATGTGGAGATACCGATTGACCGGAGCAGTGAGGGATTCAAACTGATTACCAGAATACAGGATGAGGCGCATCGCTTTGCGATAGAGTATCACCGCTCGCTGCGCAGTAAGGAGCAGGTGCATTCGGTATTAGACGACATACCGGGCATCGGACCGGCGCGAAGAAAAGCGCTGATGAAGAAGTATCAGTCACTGGATGCAATCAAGAATGCCTCGGTGGAAGACCTCACAGCGACAGAGGCGATGAACGAGCAGACTGCGGAGGCAGTATACCGGTTTTTCAGACAAGAGGAGGAAAACCGGATTGGTTGAAGAATTGCGAAGCACATGATATAATGTCGAAAGACAAATAGTAGTGCAAAGGCACACAAAGGAGAAGAGATTATGAGTGGTGTTAGCGTAGCAAAAATCGTACAGATGTTGGATTTGTATAATTTCATACCGGATATGCAGCTGAAGGAACATCATATCAAGATTAGTGATGTCAACCGTCCGGCATTACAGCTGAGCGGATTTTTTGAGCATTTTGAACAGTCAAGAGTTCAGCTGATTGGTACGGTAGAGTACACATATTTGCAGCAGTTAGATGAGAAAACGAAAGAGGAGAGATACCGTGAATTTATGGCGTATGACATCCCGTGTATCATCTTTTGCCGAGACTTTGAACCGGATAAGATATTACTGGAGATTGCGAAGGAGCGTAATATTCCGATTCTGGGAACGAAGCGTGGAACATCTGAGTTTATGGCAGAGCTTATTAACTGTCTGAGTGAGCAGCTGGCACAGTGCATTACCATCCATGGCGTACTGGTTGATGTATACGGCGAGGGTCTGCTGATTATGGGAGAGAGCGGTATTGGTAAGAGCGAGGCTGCTTTGGAATTAGTGAAGCGTGGACATCGTCTGGTTACTGACGACGTAGTTGAGATTCGCAAGATTAACGAGCATACTCTGATTGGAACATCACCGGAAATCACTCAATATTTTATCGAGCTTCGTGGTATCGGTATCATAGATGTAAAGACGCTGTTCGGTGTTGAGAGTGTCAAAGAAAAACAGCAGATTGACCTTGTCATTAAATTGGAAGACTGGAAAAAGGACAATGAATATGACAGATTAGGTCTGGAGGAAGAGTATACAGAATTCCTTGGCACAAAGGTTGTGTGTCATTCTCTGCCAATTCGTCCGGGACGTAACCTTGCAGTTATCTGCGAGGCGGCAGCAGTCAACCACAGACAAAAGAAGATGGGTTATAATGCAGCACAGGAGATTTACCGCCGTGTGCAGGCAAACCTGACGAAGAATGATGTGGATTAGCAATGAGCTGGCACTGCCAAATAAAATTATGGAGGCATAGATACAATGGAAAGAATGAACGCATGGGAGAAATACCCGGAAGGAAATAAAAGAGATGAGGTGTATAGCTTTGCGGAGGGCTACCGCAAATTCATTTCTGATTGCAAGACAGAGCGTGAGTGTGTAACAGCCCTTGAGGCAGAGGCGGTAAAAGCAGGTTTTAAGAATTTGGATGAAATTATCGGAAAAGACAAGAAGTTAAAGGCCGGCGATAAAGTCTATGCAAACAATATGGGCAAAGGACTTGTGCTGTTTGTGCTTGGCAAAAAGGATTTAGAGCATGGTATGAATATCCTGGGAGCACACATCGACTCACCGAGAATGGACTTAAAGCAGAACCCGTTATATGAGGATACGGATTTTGCGATGCTTGATACACATTACTATGGCGGTATCAAGAAGTACCAGTGGGTAACACTTCCGCTTGCACTTCACGGTGTGATTGCAAAGAAAGACGGCACTCTTGTACAGGTAAATATCGGAGATAAGCCGGGCGACCCGGTATTTGGCGTGAGCGATTTGCTGATTCATCTCTCAGGTGAGCAGATGGAGAAGAAAGCAGCAAAGGTCATCGAGGGAGAAAATTTAGACCTGATTATCGGAAGCATTCCGATGGAAGAGAACAAAGATGATAAGGAAGCTGTCAAAGAAAAAGTAAAAGCGAATATCATGAAAATCTTAGCGAAAGAATATGGTATAGAGGAAGAAGATTTCTTGTCTGCTGAGATTGAGGTTGTACCGGCAGGAGATGCACGCGACTATGGATTTGACCGCAGCATGATTATGGGATACGGACATGATGACCGTGTGTGCGCATATCCATCTTTTAAAGCCATTCTTGAGATGGAGAAGCCGGAAATTACAAGCGTGTGTCTCTTAGTTGACAAGGAAGAGATTGGTAGTGTGGGAGCCAGCGGTATGCAGTCCCGCTTCTTTGAGAATACGGTTGCAGAGGTTATGAACGCTGCAGGGACATATTCAGAACTTGCAGTCAGACGCGCACTTAAGAATTCCAGTGTCCTTTCCTCTGATGTGTCCGCAGCATTTGACCCGAATTTCCCATCCGTAATGACAAAGCGCAATGCGGCTTACTTTGGAAGAGGTCTTGTGTTTAACAAATACACGGGTTCCAGAGGAAAGAGTGGTTCCAATGATGCAAATGCAGAATATGTTGGACAGCTCCGCGCAATTATGGACAAGAATGAGGTGGCATTCCAGACAGCAGAGCTTGGAAAAGTAGATCAGGGCGGCGGCGGAACTATCGCTTATATTCTTGCAAATTATGGAATGAAAGTAATCGACAGTGGTGTGGCAGTGCTTAATATGCATGCACCATGGGAGATTATCAGTAAAGTAGATTTATATGAAGCATATCGCGGATATGTGGCATTCTTAAAAGAACAGGCATAATATAGCCCAAAAGATTTATGGAGAGAACTATGAACCGGAAGTTTATGGAAGAATTACAAATAATAGTGGGAACTGAGGGGCTTAGGGAGATGGAGCCGATGAGCAGGCACACGACATTTCGTGTGGGAGGTCCTGCAGATGTGCTGGTATGCCCGAAAGACAGTCAGCTGTCACAGGTAATTCAACTGTGCAGACAGTACGAACAGCCATATTATATCATAGGAAATGGCAGCAATCTTCTGGTTGGAGACAGAGGGGTCAGAGGCGTTGTCATCAAAATGGGCAAAGGACAGGATGACCTGTATGTAGAAGAAAATCGAGTCGTGGCAGGGGCAGGAACGCTCCTGTCAAAGACTGCGAATCTGGCTGCTGAGCATGGGCTTGGCGGCATGGAATTCGCCGCAGGTATACCGGGAACGATAGGCGGAGCAGTTGTCATGAATGCCGGAGCCTATGGCGGTGAGATGAAAGACATTGTTGAACGGGTTACCGTGTTGGATTCCGTCGGTGTAGAGAGAGAGCTCACATTAGACGAATTGGAATTGGGATACCGCACCAGCTGCATTCTTAAGTGTGGATATATCGTCACCAAAGTAGTGTTGAAACTCGAACCGGGTGACAAGACGACCATTCTTAACAAAATGAAAGAACTTAAGGAACAAAGGGTGTTAAAGCAACCATTGGAGTTTCCGAGTGCAGGAAGTACATTTAAACGCCCGGAAGGATATTTTGCCGGTAAACTGATTATGGATGCAGGACTGAGAGGTTATCAGATTGGAGGCGCACAGGTGTCTGAGAAGCACTGCGGTTTTGTTATTAACCGGGGCGGCGCTACAGCGGCAGATGTATGCAGGCTGATTGAAAAAGTTCAGGCAGAGGTACAAAGCCGGTTTCAGGTGAAGCTTGAACCGGAAGTTAAGATGCTGGGGGAATTTTAAGAGACATTTGGAGGCAATTCATGAAGTTTGTGATACTTACCGGTATGTCCGGAGCGGGAAAAAGTACTGCAATTAAAATGATGGAGGATATCGGATTCTACTGTGTGGATAATCTCCCAATTGCGTTGTTGGAAAAGTTTGTGGAACTTTCAGATTTGCAGCAGAATAATGAACTGCAGAAGGTTGCAGTTGGCATTGATATTCGAAGTGGACAGGCTTTGGAAGAATTACGTTCGGTTTTAGACCGGATAGAGAGTACAGGAACATCCTTCGAGATTCTTTTTTTGGATGCAGAGGACACTGTGCTGGTAAAACGTTATAAAGAAACGCGAAGGAATCATCCGCTGGCAGGCGGGGAGCGCGTGGACAAGGGAATTGAAGAAGAGAGAAAGCGTCTGGCGTTTTTAAAGGAACGTGCGGATTATATTATAGATACAAGCCGATTGCTGACGAGAGAGTTAAAGGCAGAATTGGATAAGATATTTGTACAGAATCAGGATTACAAAAATCTGTTTATTACGATTTTATCCTTTGGATTTAAGTATGGGATTCCGGCAGATTCTGATTTGGTTTTTGATGTACGTTTTTTGCCAAATCCATATTATGTGGAGGGACTTCGTGCAAAGACGGGAAATGACCGGGAGATACAGGATTATGTGCTTCAGTTTGACGAGGCACATGAATTCATGGGGAAGCTGGAGGATATGCTGAATTTCCTGATACCGAATTACATTGCTGAGGGGAAAAACCAACTGGTTATCTCTATTGGCTGTACCGGAGGAAAGCATCGTTCCGTGACTTTGGCGAACGAACTGTATAAGAGGCTATCTGTCAAGAAAGAATACGGCTTAAAGATTGAGCACCGCGATATTGGAAAAGACGCGTTGCGTGGGAAGTAGTCCGGGAGTGAAATATGTCATTTTCAAGTGAAGTAAAAGATGAACTGGCGAAGCATCTGGGGAAAAGCAGACACTGCCAGCTTGCGGAATTAGCAGCATTGATTGCATTTGAATGCAGGGTACACAGTGCAGATTCTGAAAATCAGGCACTTAAGGAGAAGTACCAGCTGCTGGTACATAAGCTGTTTGAAGCAGACGGAGAATTTGGCGTCGGTGAGGAAAAGAGAATTTTAGAATCTGTGAAGATGTGGGATGAAGCGGCGGGCAGACCGCATCCGACAGATACGGTAAATGGAATTTTGATTCAGCAAAGCTGTTGCAAAAGAGCGTTTGTAAGAGGAGCATTTCTGGCGGCGGGGTCTATGAGCGACCCGAATAAGTCGTATCATTTTGAAATCGTATGCCGTTCCGAGGAACAGGCAGTTCAGCTTCGCGATGTAATCAACAGCTTTGGTATGGATGCAAAGATAGTTGCACGTAAGAAGTATCAGGTCGTTTATCTGAAAGAGGGTGCACAGATTGTTGACATTTTAAACATTATGGAAGCACACGTGGCACTTATGAATCTGGAAAACGTGAGAATCCTAAAAGAAATGCGTAATTCGGTGAACCGCAAGGTAAACTGTGAGACAGCGAACATCAGCAAAACAGTGAACGCTGCTGTGCAGCAGTTGCGGGACATTGAATATATAAGGGAGACAGCCGGACTTAGCAGCTTGCCGGACAATTTGAGAGAGATGGCACTCCTTAGACTGGAATATCCGGATGCACCGCTGAAAGAACTGGGGACATATTTAAATCCACCGGTTGGAAAGTCCGGCGTAAATCACAGGCTTCGCAAAATCAGCGAGATTGCAGAAGGTTTACGGAAGTAGGAATGTGTTTTTTTGCAGGAAAGGTGAGGGAAATGAAAAAGAGTGTAGTAATTCGGATGCAGGGAGAGTTTGAAGCAAGGCCTATTGCGAACTTGGTACAGGTGGCAAATAAGTATGTCAGCCGAATCTATCTGGAAGTGGATGAGAAGCGCGTAAATGCGAAGAGTATCATGGGTATGATGACTCTGGCATTGATGAATGGCGATACGGTTGTGCTGGATGCGGAAGGCGAGGATGAAGAGGCGGCAATTGCCGGTCTGGAGAAGTTCCTCACAGAGTAGTAAGAAGAGGATTAGGTGTATATTATATGAAAAAGAAGCTATTATTTGTTTTTAATCCACATTCCGGAAAAGCGCAGATTAGGACACAGCTTTTCGATATCGTAGATACGATGGTAAAAGCGGATTATGAAGTGACAATTTATCCGACGCAGGCCTCCGGTGACGCAGTCAAAAAAGTAGAAGAGGAAGCCGGAAATTATGATTTGATTGTATGCAGCGGTGGCGATGGTACACTTGATGAGGCTGTGACAGGAATGATGCATCGGACAGAGCGTGTGCCGCTAGGGTATATTCCGGCAGGCAGTACGAATGACTTTGCGTCTTCACTTGGCATTCCAAAGGATATGACAGAGGCGGCCAAAACTGCGGTGAATGGCAGACTGTTCCCATGCGATATGGGGTCTTTTAATGAGGCAGTATTTGTATATGTGGCAGCATTTGGATTGTTTACAGATGTTTCTTACACAACAAGTCAGGAGTGGAAAAACCTGCTTGGACATGCGGCATACATTTTGAAGGGTATGAAAAGTCTTCATGATATTCCTTCGTTCCGAATGCAGGTGCAGAGCAATGGACAGTGTTTTCAGGATGAGTTTATCTATGGCATGATTAGCAACTCCACTTCAGTCGGCGGATTCAAGGGGATGACAGGCAAAGATGTATTGTTGGATGATGGTGTGTTTGAAGTTACTCTAATCAAGAAACCAAGAAATCCAATAGAACTTAACGAGATTATTGCATCTTTGATTAATCTGGTGGATGATACGGATATGATATATTCGTTTAAGGCAGAGGAAGTAAAAATCACAGCAAAGAGTGAAGTGCCATGGACGCTGGATGGAGAATTTGGTGGCAGCCACACAGAAGTTACGATAAAGAATATCTGTAAGGCAATTGATATGGTAATTCCTGTAGAGGAAGTGTTCAAATAACATTGTTAAATTTTTGACTTTATTTTTTATATAAAGTAATATATAATATCCGTAGGGTAAAATGTCGTTTACGACAAAAAAATTTAGGGAGGATTCTAATATGTTAGTATCTGCAAAAGAAATGTTAGACAAGGCAAAAGCTGGACACTATGCAGTGGGTCAGTTCAACATCAATAACCTGGAGTGGACAAGATCCGTTCTTTTGACTGCAGAAGAGTGCAAATCACCGGTTATTCTGGGCGTTTCTGAGGGCGCTGGTAAGTATATGACTGGTTATAAGACAGTTGCTGCTATGGTTAAGGCTATGATAGAAGAACTTAACATTACGGTTCCTGTAGCATTACACTTAGACCATGGTTCTTATGAAGGATGCCTGAAGTGTGTAGAGGCTGGTTTCTCATCTATCATGTTCGATGGTTCTCACTATGCGATTGACGAGAACGTAGCTAAGACAACAGAATTGGTTGCATTGGCACATAAAAACGGTATGTCCATCGAGGCTGAAGTTGGTTCTATCGGCGGTGAAGAGGATGGCGTTATCGGTAAGGGAGAGTGTGCAGATCCGGAAGAGTGTAAGAGAATTGCAGACCTTGGAGTAGATATGCTTGCTGCCGGTATCGGTAATATTCATGGTAAATATCCGGCAAACTGGGAAGGATTAAGCTTTGAAACTCTGGATGCAATCCAGAAGTTGACAGGCGATATGCCGTTAGTACTTCACGGTGGTACAGGTATTCCTGAGGATATGATTAAAAAGGCAATTTCTCTTGGTGTTGCTAAGATTAACGTCAACACAGAGTGCCAGTTGTCTTTCGCAGATGCTACTCGTAAATACATCGAGGCAGGCAAGGACTTAGAGGGCAAGGGATTTGACCCACGTAAGCTTTTGGCTCCGGGTGCAGAAGCTATTAAGGCTACTGTTAAGGAGAAGATGGAACTCTTTGGTTCTGTTGGAAAAGCTAACTAATATAATAATGCAAGTAAAACGGGGTGTTCCAATAGATTTGGAATGCCCCATTTTAATTCATGGAAAAGAACTTCGCGCACAGATGCTCCGAAAAAATGTATTTTGCTTAAAGAAAACCGGAAGTTGTGGTTGAAATTCTATAAGAAATCGCGTACATTAGAATAAGTGAATCTGGTCTGTATAGATTGGGTTAGAGAGAAAGGATGTAGAATATGAGCGAAACAGGATATCTGAATGTAACAGAAATTTTTGGCGAAAACGTGTTTAACGATTCGGTCATGCAGGCGCGTCTTCCGAAGAAAGTTTATAAGAAATTAAAGGAAGTTATTGAGGAAGGAAAAGAACTTGACCTCGAGACTGCTGATGTTGTTGCGCATGAGATGAAGGAATGGGCAATCGAAAAGGGTGCTACTCATTATACACATTGGTTTCAGCCACTTACCGGCGTAACTGCGGAGAAGCATGATTCATTCATTACAGCACCGATGGAGAATGGCAAGGTGTTGATGAGCTTTTCGGGAAAAGAACTGATTAAAGGTGAGCCGGATGCATCTTCTTTCCCATCCGGAGGACTTCGCGCAACATTTGAAGCAAGAGGATATACTGCATGGGACTGCACTTCACCGGCATTCGTAAGACGGGATGCGGCAGGAGCTACGCTTTGCATTCCGACAGCGTTCTGCTCTTATACGGGAGAGGCACTTGATCAGAAAACGCCATTACTTCGTTCTATGGAAGCACTCAATGAGCAGTCGCTTCGTCTTGTTCGTTTGTTTGGAAATACTACATCTAAAAAAGTTACTCCTTCCGTGGGAGCGGAGCAGGAGTATTTCATTGTAGACAGAGAGAAATATTTACAGAGAAAGGACTTGATTTTCACAGGTCGTACATTGTTCGGCGCAATGCCTCCAAAGGGACAGGAGATGGATGACCATTACTTTGGAGCTATCCGCGAGAGAATTGCTGCATTCATGAAGAATGTGAATGAGGAACTCTGGAAACTCGGTGTGACAGCGAAGACGCAGCACAATGAGGCGGCACCTGCACAGCACGAGCTGGCACCGATTTATGAGCAGGCAAATGTAGCAGTTGACCACAATCAGCTTATTATGGAGACATTGAAAAAAGTGGCTGAGCGTCATGGACTGCAGTGTCTGCTTCACGAGAAGCCTTTTGCGGGAGTCAATGGTTCCGGCAAGCATAATAACTGGTCTATCACAACGGATGATGGGATTAATTTATTAGAGCCGGGCAAGACACCACACGACAATATCCAGTTTTTGCTGATACTGACCTGTATCTTAAAAGCAGTTGACACACATGCAGATTTGCTGCGTGAATCTGCTGCTGATGTGGGAAATGATCATAGACTGGGGGCTAATGAGGCACCGCCTGCAATTATTTCTGTCTATCTCGGAGAACAGTTAGAAGATGTACTTACCCAGCTTATCAGCACGGGCTCAGCAACACACAGTATTGCAGGAAAGAAACTAGAGACAGGTGTTAAGACGCTTCCGGATTTTATGAAGGATGCGGCAGACCGCAACAGAACATCGCCGTTTGCTTTTACCGGTAATAAATTCGAGTTCCGTATGGTAGGTTCTCAGGATTCGGTTGCACAGTCTAATGTTGTGCTTAATACGATTGTTGCAGAGGCATTTTGTGAAGCATGTGATGTCCTTGAAAATGCAGAAGATTTTGATATGGCTGTGCATGATTTGATTAAGAAATATGCGACAGAGCACCAGAGAATTGTATTTAACGGAAACGGTTACTCAGATGAATGGGTTGCAGAGGCAGCAAGACGCGGACTTCCGAATCTTAAGTCTATGGTGGAGGCAATTCCTTCTCTCAACACAGAGAAAGCGGTTGCGTTATTTGAGAAGTTTAAGGTATTTACAAAAGCAGAACTTGATTCCCGTGTAGAGATTGAGTATGAGATGTATGCCAAGGAGATGAATATCGAAGCGAAAGCAATGATTGATATTGCTACAAAGCAGATTATTCCGGCAGTTATCAAATATACGACAGTATTGGCAGAATCAGTCAATGCAGTGAAAGCAGCATGTGGTGCGGATGTGAGCGTTCAAACAGAGATTTTGACAGAGGTATCTGACCTTCTTTCTGATACGAAGCTTGCGCTTGCGAAGCTGCAGGAGGTAACCGAGAAAGCAGCTGCGATGGAAGAAGGCAGAGAGCAGGCAGTTTACTACCGAGAAGTGGTAAGGGTTGCAATGGAAGAACTCAGAACACCGGTTGATAAGCTTGAGATGTTAGTTGACAAGTCTATGTGGCCGATGCCGTCCTATGGAGATTTGATTTTTGAAGTGTAGATAATACATAAAAGAGAAAATGTCCCCGAAAAGGGAGGATTGCCAGGTAACAAGGGTTACCTGGCAGATTATGAAAAAGTTTTGTGGGTAATACAAATACTGATAACTATCATTCGTATGGTTATAGTATATGGTGTAGAAATGAAGTTTTCGTGTTTGCATAATGAAAGAACTTTGAAACTTACATGAATAAAATGTGAACAACAAAGGATGCGGGGTGTATTTATGGACAGAAAGCTATTGTTTATCAGTAAATATCCGGATATTATTCAGGAATTCTTAGTGGCGATGGATGGGAAGGAAATTGCCATAGATGTCGCTTCCAACGGAATAGAGGCGGTAACACAGCTTAAAAAGAATGAGTATCAGGTAGTAGTAACAGGAATTTCGCTGGATGGATACAACGGTGAGCAGATTATTACTTATTTGAACAAGAATTATCCTAATACAGTCTGTATTATTTACACGACAACAATCAGCCCATCCCAGCTGTACTTTTTTATTAATGAAAGAAATGTATTCCGCGTATTCCTGCGTCCGGTAGATTACCGCCAGAAATTTTTTGCTGCACTTGAAGATGCGTTTGAATATTATGATGTCCGGATTGCAAATCAGAAGGATGAAAATGCCAGAGATGAAGCAACAGAGGATAAAAAACGCAGATGCAGGGAAATAGAACAGAAGCTTACACAGAGCAAGTTTGAGAAACCGTATGCAAATCAATATATGAAGCGTTTGGCACAGCTGACATTACAGACATATGCAGATAAGCTGGATGCAGAACAAAAGCAGATTATACTTGGAGCAGAGTGCAGGGCAATAGATTTGTGTTTGGGAAAGGATGGTTCAAATGCGGAAAGCATGGCAGCGGCAGAGACCCTTGCTAAAAAAGTGACAGAAAAATTGTCAAATGTCCAATAGTAGAATGAGAACAGCGAATACGATAGAAAAGAGGATGTTATCTCAATTTGAGATGACATCCTCTTTTTACGAAAACTGTTGTATAAACGATTAAGGTGTTGCCGCGTCCGAGGCTCCTGAAGCATCAGAACTTGAAACTCCCGGAACTACATTGTAGTTATAATCAGCAGAGTAGCTATAACCTGCATTGTGATACTGGCATGGATTTGCAAGAACTTCTTCTGTTAGAAGATATGGTGCATCCTCGGTAACACCTGGTGTACCACCGATAAGGTAGATGCCATTAGCAACCTGGTTTGGACAATTTGGTCCGGCAAGTTGTCCTGTCTCCGAGCACATATATGCAACAATGTGGTGATCGCAATATTCGGTAGGAACAGTGCCCTCGTCGAAATACTCGGTGTACGCTGTGTTCCCACGTGGATCGCCGGTACATACTCCATCAATAGCAAGCTTTCCGGATTCGCGACATACAGTGGCAGTTACGATGCCACTTGGTCGTTCAAAATCTTTGTACGGAAGCTCTTCGTGAATACGGCTCATAACAGCTTTCCAGAGAGTTTTCGGATAATCAGTGCTCTCGTTACGCTGAGAGTGATTATCGTCATAACCGCCCCATACAACGCAGGTATAATATGGTGTGTAGCCGGCAAAAAGTGCATCACGGCTCTTCGTGGTTGTACCGGATTTGCCGGCCTGTGCCATGCTGCTGCCGAAGTAAGCTTTTCTACCGGTTCCTTGTGTCAGAACATCTTCCATTGCGTCGGTAAGAAGCCACGCAGTCGTTTCTTTCAATACGGTATGTGATTCTGAACTGGTATTGTCCAGCAATACATTTCCGTCGTGGTCTAAAACTCTTGTATAAAACTTTGGCTTGATATAGGTTCCGCTGTTTGCAACGGCTGCGTAAGCGGCGGTCAACTCAAGATTGGTGACACCATTGCTTAAACCGCCCAGTGCGAGGGTTTCATTGCCGCTTTCCTCAAGTCCAACGGTGGTAATTCCAAAGTTACGAATATAGTCATAACCAAGGGATGGCCCGATTTCTGCAAGTGTCTTGACAGTTACGATATTAATAGAATCTGTAATGGCTTCGCGGATTGTTGTAAAACCGCGGTAACGATTATCATAGTTATTGACGGCTTTTCCTTCGCCGGTTGTATAATTGTAAGGCGCATCCTCCTGTACGGTGGCGAGTGTCATTCCCCCGGCATCCAGTGCAGGTGCATACGCAGCAATTATCTTGAAGGTAGAACCAGGCTGTCTGGTTGTGTCTGTTGCACGATTCAGAGTCCTGTTAGCGATTTTGTCGCCTCGTCCGCCGACAATGGCTTTCACTTCTCCTGTGGACTGATCAATGACGGTCATGGCAGCTTGCGGCTGTAAGGTATATGTGACAGTTTCGCTTCCATCGACAATGGTATCGCCTTCGGTCATGATATCTGTCTTATACTGTTCGATTGCGGCAGCAGCAGCTTCTTCATCGGAAAATGTAATGTTATAGTTGGTGTTTGAAGCACGATAGTAGGAAAGCATGGTCTGCTCACTGTAATGCTTAATCGTGCCATCTGCCGATTCGATGGAAACGCGGTAGGAGAAGGAAACTTTTGGGTTGCCTACATAGTTATCCAAATTATTGACTTCCTCATCACAGATTGCCTGAATAGCAGGATCCTGAGTGGATTCAATGATGAGACCGCCCTGATAGAGGGCTTTGTACGCCTGTGTTTCGGTATAGCCGAGCTTGTCAATTAAATCCTGTGTCACTTCGTTTGTTAGGGCATCGACAAAGTAGGAGTTGATATCTGCATCCGCGACCTCGATGTTGACGAGCTGAATTCGCTCATACACATTGTCTGCAACTGCTTCATTGTACTCCGCCTGTGTGATATATTCCTGCTCTAACATATAATTTAAGACAGTAAGTCGTCGGTCAGCATTGTTTTCAGGATTAGAGATTGGGTTGTATTTTGTAGGACTCTTGGTAATTGCTGCAAGAACCGCGCATTCAGAGAGCGTTAAATCCGAGACATCCTTGCCAAAATAACGTTCGGCTGCAACGCCGACCCCCAGAGTATTTTGCCCGAGGTTGATGGCATTGAGATAATTCTCGAGAATCCAGTCCTTATCGACGATTTTTTCTAACTCAAGGGCGAGGTATTGTTCCTGAAATTTTCGCTCGAACTTGTCCGCCATGGAGTCTTCGCTTGTCCAATCTGTAAATACGGTATTCTTTAACAACTGCTGTGTGATAGTACTTGCACCTTCTGTAAAGTGAAATCCGTTGGCGACACCCTTTATACCGGCACGCATGATGCCGGGAATATCAATACCATTGTGCTGGTAGAAGCGTTCGTCTTCGATAGCGACAAAAGCATGCTGCAAATCCTCAGGAATTTCATCAAGTTCTACATATTTACGGTTAGAACCGGATGCAACCAGAGTTGCAACCTGATTGCCCTCGGAATCAAGGACAGTCGTCAGATAACCGGTTGGTGTTGCGTTGATATCTTCGATAGAGGGTGCTGAAGCTATAATTCCGGAGATAACGCCGAATGCAGCGCAGCCACCAATTACAACAACTGCAAAAAAGCATATAAGCAATGCCTTGCAAAAAACCACACGGAATTTTTTGCGAATCATGGTACTTTTGGATGCTAACTCGCGTTCACGCTTCCGCGTACGTTTTTTTCCATAATTCATAGTAGGCCTCCTTTTCTAAATAAACCATCTACATATTATAACAAAGAAATTAGCGGGAATAAAGGAAAAACTTAAATTCACATAGATTCTTCACAGATTCTTAAGGAATTATGTTGCCAAAAAAGAAATAAACGTGATAGTATGGCACTAGATTCGTATCTGAGATAGCGGGTGAAAGCAGACAACATCTGATAATATAAGTTATGATAGAAGATTAATAGCAGGAGAAAACAGGCTTATGAAATGTGTATATTCCGGTGGTGTAGGTGAGTATATTGAGAAAAAGTCCAGATTTATTGCAACGGTACGTCCGATAACTTCGGAGGAAGAAGCGACGGCGTTTATTGCGGAGATGAAGAAGAAATACTGGGATGCAAAGCATAATTGTTCTGCATTTGTCATTGGAGAGCATCAGGAGATTAGCCGCTGCTCCGATGATGGAGAACCGGCACAGACGGCGGGCAGACCGATGCTGGATGTGCTGCTTCGAGAAGATATCCACAATGTCGCTGTTGTGGTAACGCGTTATTTTGGAGGCGTACTTCTCGGTACGGGCGGGCTTGTGCGTGCATATCAGAAAGCAACACAGGAAGGCCTTGCTGCGAGCACTATTATAGATAAGAAAGAGGGCAGAAGGCTGACGGTTGGTACGGACTATAATGGTTTGGGTAAATTACAATATATGATAGCCCAGAAGAATCTGACATTGATAGATACCATATATACAGAAAAAGTGGAACTGGTGTTGATGGTTCCGGTGGAGTGTCAGGAGGATGTAGAAAAAGAAATTATAGAGACGACCAGCGGAAATGCCTGTATTTCCTGGGGCGAGACGGTGTTATATGCTATAGTTGGAAAAAACTTAGAAATTTTTGAAAAAAACACTTGATTTTTTTCTGAATCTTGATATAATATCATTTGTTGACAGCGCAAAACGCTGACCTATAGGGCTATCGCCAAACGGTAAGGCAACGGACTCTGACTCCGTCATTTCAAGGTTCGAATCCTTGTAGCCCTGTTCAAAAACCTCAGTAGAGAAATCTACTGAGGTTTTTTTGTATCTTATATGAATATTAAAAAGGGGAGATACGATATACTGGACATAAAAGTTGTTAGCTTGTACAATGGACAGCCAGTTGTAACCAATCTAGTTAAAAATTTAATAGACTATACAGATGATAATAAAAATTGTTTGCTGTCAAAGGGAATATGGTATAAATACAATGAAGATTACCTGAATTACTTGAGAGATTCAATTGCTGAAATACCTGTGGAATATCATCCGGAATTTGATTTTCCTCAATAGTTCATGATGATTTTATTGAAACAAAATTTCTGGAGGAAAAGGATGACGCAAAATATGTCGGTAAAACGGATACACAGATAAAAGTTGCCTTGAAGCAGAAGTATTATGCTGAAAGAGCATTTAATCTTCTTAGGGAAGCAGAAGATCATTTTGAAAATTTTGATCGAATGGGTAGGCGTGTAGCACTGTCTAATGTGGAAGAGATGGATTTATATAAGGACGGTATGATGTGTGCTGTTAAAATTGGAAAAACATCATCAAAGTAGTGCTATGCTGTGGATCAGTCACTTACATCATTAAAATTATATAAAAAGAATCTACTGTATGGGATTCCGGAAGTTAAGACAGTTGCAATTTGGTTTGTTTTAGAACGGAGAGAACATCTAGAAGAGATCGATGGTAAGCCTGATATGAACAGGTTGGAAATGCTTATGCTAAAAAACCGCCTTGACCAGTGGAAGAAAGAAGTACGTGTGCAGGGATTTCAACCATTGATATATATTAATTATCGAGTTAATTGAGAGGGAGTTGTGTTCTTAACAAAAAATATGTATAATCATAATTGAGTAGGATGATTGTTAATACAAGAATAGAAAGAAGGTGAGAGATTTTATGCCACATGGAATTCAAAGTGAATTGGACGAGTTTGTAGCACTTGTAAAAGAGTGCTTTGGTGAGAATTTGAAAAGTGTTATAGTGTATGGCTCTTATGCGCGAGGTGATTATAACGAGAACTCGGACATTGATATTATGATATTAGTGACATTGTCGGATAGCCAGATAAAGCAATCTGAAAATCGTATATATGATGATGCGTTTGATTTGGAATTGAAGTATGGTAAGGTTCTTTCACCGGTGATAAAAAACCAAGATTTTTTTGAATATTGGTCAGACACACTTCCGTTCTATCGGAATGTAAAAACAGAAGGAGTGCAGGTTGCATGACAGAAAAACAAAAAGATTTATGTTTGTATAGAATGTCGCAGGCAGAAGAGACAATGAAAAGTGCGCAGTTGTGCATGGACAACCATTTGTTTAAAGATGCAATTAACAGGTCATATTATGCGGCATTTTATGCGGTAAAAGCTGTTTTGGCTCTGGCAGACACGGATTTTAAACGCCACAAGGATGTAGTGGCTTTCTTTAACAAGGAGTATGTTGCGGTAGGTGTTTTTTCTAGAGAGATAGGACGATTACTTGCTCGTATTCAGAAAAAAAGAGAGACTAGTGATTACGATGATTTTTATGTTGCCTCGCATGAGGAGGCTGCTGAGCAAATGGGAGCAGCAAGCAATATATTAGTGGAAGTAAAAGCGTATCTGCGAAAAAAAGGGATTGCTGAGTAGAAAAATATAGCACGATTCCTCAATCCACAGGTCAACCACAACGCATTTAAAGTTCATGAACATCGGTTCATGAACTTTTTCTGTGTGCTTCGCAACGCACATTAAATAAATTAAGATAAAATATTTACCGGAGAGGAATTCATAAGATACGATGAAACTGGATTTACGCGATTTAACACAAGGTTCGCTTGCAAAAAAGATTTTGTGGTTCAGCCTCCCGCTGATTGTATCGAATCTGCTGCAGGTGTTGTTTAATATGACGGATATTGCAGTGGTAGGACAATTTGCGGGTGCAGCAGCATTAGGCTCAGTAGGTTCTACGACGACGTTGGTGATGATGTTTACCGGATTCTTGATTGGAATGTCGGGAGGAATCAATGTACTGGTGGCACTTCATTACGGAAGCAGAGATAAGGAAGGACTGAGTCAGACCGTGCACTCTGCGCTGATAGTTAGTGTGATAGCAGGAGTCATTCTAATGTTGGCGGGAATGGGATTTTCAGAAGGAATCCTGCGTATTTTACATACAAAAGAAGAACTGTTGGATGGTGCAGTGCTTTATGTGCACATCTATTGCATTGGATTGCCTGCTATGGCGGTATATAACTTTGGCAACGCAGTGTTCAGTGCAGTGGGCGATACCAAGCGCCCACTGTACTACTTGAGTCTGGCGGGAGTGCTGAATCTGGTTTTAAATCTTTTCATGGTAATTGTCTGCAACTTGGATGTGGCAGGCGTAGCGATTGCGAGTGCAGCATCCCAGTATCTGGCAGCGACGTTGATTCTGGTAAAACTGTTTCGCAGCAGAGAAGCCTATGGGCTTTGCGTTGCAAAACTGCGATTGGACAAAAACAAGGCAGTAGCGATTATTAAAATCGGGCTTCCGGCAGGTATACAGAATGCAATTTTTCAGGTCGCCAACCTGTTTATACAGGCGGGAGTCAATACATTCAGCGCCACCATGGTGGCAGGGAATGCCGCCGCTGCAAATGCGGATGCACTGGTTTATGATGTGATGGCGGCATTCTATACAGCATGCGGAAGCTTTATGGGGCAGAATTATGGCGCAGGTAATAAGAAGCGTGCGTTAATGAGCTATTTTGTCAGTTTGGCATATTCTTTCGGAATCGGTCTGGCTATGGGGCTGGCACTGGTATGCTTCGGAACGTCATTTCTGGGATTGTTTACGGGTGAGGCAGCCGTGGTGGAAGCAGGTATGCATCGCTTGACCATTATGGGATTTTCTTATTGCGTGTCAGCATTTATGGATTGTACCATAGCGGCATCAAGGGCAATGGGAAAAAGCCTGGTGCCTACGGTTGTTGTAATTATGGGCTCTTGTGTATTCCGCGTTATATGGGTGTATACAATTTTTGCTTATTTTGGGACGATATCGTCGCTGTATCTGCTGTATGTGTTCTCGTGGAGTATCACAGCGCTTGCAGAAATCATATACTTCGTAGGGATTTACAGGAATAGCGGACAGGAATAGCGGGAAAACTCGGCAGGAAAACCGCTGGTTGTATTGTCAGGTGGAAACCGCTATAATAAAAAAGTGCTTTCCAAAAAATGTTTGAGAAAGCGAGCAGAACGTAGTAAGATAATAGAAATAACTGATAGAATGAATTTGAGGCATTTGTATGTATGAATTTAACAGCCGTGTGCGATATAGTGAAGTGAATAGTGAGAGAAAACTGACATTGCCGGCGCTTCTGGATTATTTGCAGGATTGCTGCTCTTTTCAGGGAGAGGACTTGGGTATCGGAGTGGAATATCTGGAAAGAGAGCACGTGGCATGGGTGTTGTCGTCTTGGGAGATAGAGATTGTCCGTTATCCGCAGCTTGGAGAACGCATTGTGGTTGGTACATGGCCTTATGAGTTCAAAGGATTTTATGGGATGCGTAACTTCATTGTGAAGGATGAAAAGGGAGAGACACTTATAAAAGCAAATTCATTGTGGGTATTTATGGATACAGAGCAGATGCGTCCGTCGCGGATTAGCGCGGATGTTATGGAGGCTTACAGGGATAAGATAGAAGCCCCGCTTGTGGGAGAATGGGGAGCGCGTAAGCTTGCTGTCCCGGGGGACGGCACGGTTAAGGAACCGGTGCAGGTGGCACGCTGCCATATCGATACGAATCATCATATGAATAATGCGAAGTATGTGCAGGTCGCGGAGGAATATCTGCCGGAGAAGTTTGCAGTGGAGCGATTGCGTGTGGAGTATAAGAAGTCTGCGATGCTGGGCGACATGCTTAGACCTAAAGTTACAGAAGAAACGGATAAAGTGACGGTTGTGCTTGCAGATGAATCCGACAAACCATGTGCGGTTGTGAAGTTTATCCGCGGATGATTATGTATAGATGCCGGAAGCACCACAGTGGTGTTTTTTGAAAATAGATGGAGGATAATCGTGAGATTAGGAGAATATCAGAAGTTAAAAGTAATCAAAAAAGTAGAGTTTGGCGTGTATCTGGCAGAGCATGAGGGCGATGAGATGCGTGTGCTCCTTCCTTTTAAACAGGTACCGGAGAATGCAGCTGTCGGGGACGAACTGAATGTCTTCTTATATAAAGACTCCAAAGACCGTCTGATTGCGACGACGAATCAGCCGAAGCTTGCACTTGGAGGTCTGGCAGTCTTAACGGTGCTGGAAGTTGGAAAGATTGGTGCATTCCTTGACTGGGGCTTGGAGAAAGACCTGTTTCTTCCATATAAAGAGATGACGACGCGCTTAGAAGCTGGAGACGAAGTATTAGTTACCTTATATATAGATAAAAGTAAGCGCCTGTGTGCCAGCATGAAAAAATTATATGACTTGATGCGTACCGATTCGCCATATAAGAAAGATGACATTGTGAACGGCAGAATCTATGAATTTGGACATGATTTTGGTACGTTTGTAGCGGTTGACGACTGCTATTCTGCGATGATTCCGGCACATGAAGACTGCAGTCACCTGCGGATTGGAGATATTATTGAGGCGAAAGTACTCGCGGTAAAGCCGGATGGAAAGTTAGACATTACGATGCGCGAGAAAGCTTATCTGCAGATGGATGCAGATGCAGAAAAAGTGATGAGTGTGATTGAAGAGTTTGCAGGAGTACTTCCTTTTACGGATAAAGCATCACCGGAGGTCATTAAGCGTGAAACCGGACTCAGCAAAAATGCATTTAAGCGTGCGGTTGGAAGATTGTACAAGGAACGACGCATTGAGATTACGGAGCGTGCAATCCGCAAAATATAGAATATAGTTGGAATGAAGGAACAGGTACGGTAAACGTCGTAGATAAAAATGAAAAGCACAACATGCGTGTGTTGTATGCAATATATTATTATAAGGAAAGAGGATGTAGACATGAAGAAAGTAATCAGTACAGACAAGGCACCGGCAGCAATTGGCCCATATTCACAGGCAATCGAAGTGAATGGCATGGTATTTACTTCGGGAGTTATTCCGGTAGTACCGGCAACAGGAGAAATTCCGGAAGGTTCTGTGGCGCAGGCGAAGCAGGCGCTCACTAATTTGTCAAATTTGCTTGAGGCAGCAGGATGCAGCATGGAAAATGTGATTAAGACCACTGTATTCATCAAAGAAATGAATGACTTTGGCGCAATCAACGAGGTATATCAGACATTCTTTGAGGGCGACTGTCCGGCGAGAAGCTGTGTAGAGGTAGCTCGTCTGCCGAAGGACGTTATGATTGAGATTGAAGCGATTGCAACGAAATAAGAGAATCATCTGAATTAACAAGAGAAAATCCATAGAAATCCCACCTTTCGTTTGTTGGTAGCTATATTATGGTATGAAAATATAGGAAATACAAGGAAGAAATATGGGCGATTAGGCAAATACAGAGAGCTGCAATTACTGGTTGACATAGAATAATGCCTTTGTTATAATACTCATGTAATAAATGTAACAAATTTGTAATAAATAAAGTTTGTTTGGAGGATTTATGAAGCGTAGAGCAATTAGAATTGCAGGGATTATATTGGCAGGGACCATGTTGCTGAATGATCCTGTATCTATTATATATGGTGCACCGGTTGCCGGTGTTGCAGCAGTAACAGCGACAGCAGTTGCAGGGAAGACACCTACTGCGGGAATTTCTCTTGCAGTGTCGGATTACTTGATTCAGAGTAACGAAGCAGTGGCAGCGCTGGCGGCGCAGAATGCAGAGCAGGTAAGTGAGAATGATACGCCGGTGGTAGCTGCGGAAGAGCAGAATACAGCGGCAGAAGTTACAGCAGAACCGGCAGAGGCGGAGGCACCGAAGTCTGAGTATGCGGATATTGCCATTGCGCAGGTTGATAATTATGTAAATGTTCGTATGGAGCCGAACACGGAGAGTGAAGTGCTCGGTAAGCTGTATAATAATTCAGCAGCAACAATTTTGGAGACAACCGAAGATGGCTGGTATAAGATTACATCCGGAAGCGTTACAGGATATGTGAAATGTGAGTATGTAGTTGCCGGGGATGAAGAACTTGCAAGAGCAGTCAGCACCCGCTATGCGAAAGTAACAACTACGACACTTTATGTTCGTACAGAACCGTCTACAGAGGCGAGTGTTTTGACGATGGTTCCATTGGAGGATGATTTGGTAGTGTTGGATGAGTCTACTCCGGGATGGGCATACGTTACGACAGCAGAGGGTGAAGGATATGTATCTCTGGATTATGTGACGCTGTCTACCGAATTTGTACAGGCTGAGTCGAAAGAAGAAGAGGCAGCCCGACTTGCCAAGGAGGAGCAGGAGCGTCAGGCAGCAGCAGCGGCAGCAGCAGCGGCAAGAAAGAGAGAGGCAGATGCAGCGGCAGCAGCAGCGGCAAGCAATGAGAGCACAAGTAATGAGAGCACAGCCAGTGAGCAGACATACAGCGCGCCGACAAGTTCTAATGGTCAGGCAGTTGTCAGTTATGCATGTCAGTTTGTGGGTAATCCATATGTATATGGTGGCTCAAGCTTGACAAACGGCACAGATTGTTCCGGATTTGTAATGAGTGTTTATGCAGCATTTGGAATCAGCCTTCCGCATTCTTCCAGTGCAATGCGCAGCTGTGGATATGGTGTCAGCCTTGCAGAAGCACAGCCGGGAGACATTGTATGTTATAGTGGACATGTAGGCATTTATGCAGGCAATGGCACTATTGTACATGCGAGTACACCTTCCAGCGGTATTACATATTCCAGCGTAAACTATCGCAATCCGATTTGTGTGAGAAGAATTTTCTAGTGGATGATATTCGAGACGTTGCAAATGCAGCGTCTCTTTTTTATGCAATAGGAAATTGCGTCCTATTGCATAAAAGCACTGCGTGCACAGATGCGCAGCTCACGCGCGCGGAACAAAAGCTGTGCTATGTACAAAACTGAAACGCGAGAGTGTGCGAAGCACACTTTTGTTCTGCAATAGGAAATTGCACCTCCTTGCAAAATAAAAGAGACTGCAAAATGGCATAATTTAGCAAGATGCACAAAATGAAAAAAATGTCGACAAAAAAATGCCGAAAAAAATATAAAGGGAACAAAAGTTATCCACAATGTGGATAACGTAAAAATCGAAAAAATGAGTTATACACCGAGTTATACACATTATCCACATTGAAAAACGAAAAAAATTGGGTTTACATAGCAAAAAAATCGAATATACGTTTTGTGAAGAAATTATAAAGTTTGAGTTTTTGAACAAAAAACGAAAAAAAATATTGACATTTCAACTATGAAAAAATTTTCGAAGAATGAATAAAATGTCTGTAAATTCTGAAAAATGTATGCAGATACGCCCGGCATGGAAGAATCTTGAAATATCAATAGAGTTTTGTTATACTATCTGGGTATGTTTCAGAAGTGAGTGAGGCAGTGAATAAAAGGGTATAATATAGGTGTATTATGACAAAGAAGATAGATATACTGGGTATGGAACTGGACAATTATACTGTACGTGAGGCAATCCGGTATGTAGAGACTTATCTGAGTAATAACGTATTAAATACAATAGAAAATGTTACGATGAAGACGTTGATTGCGTCAGAGACAGACTCTGTCATAGGGGAAGCACTGTCGCTGACGGACTTGACGATAATCGATGAAAAGGAAATTATACAGGCGGCAGGCGTGGCGACGATGCAGCGGCTGCAGGAAACTGTGTCAAATGATTTTGCGTACGAATTTTTTAGACGTGTAGAGCGCAACAAAAAAAGCGTTTTTCTTCTGGGAGAGACGGAGGAGAAGATTGCCACTGCCAGAAAACAGCTTCAGGAAGAATTCCCCAAACTTGTTTTTGCAGGAGAGTATGCCATCGAAAATTGCGTGGGAGATTTGGAGGCAGTTATCAACGATATGAATGCAACAACACCGGATGTTATTTTATCTGTTCTGCCGACACCGATGCAGGAACATTTCTTGATGGAGCATAAGGATAAGATGAATGCAAATATCTGGTATGGCATGGGCGAGCAGGGCATTAGGAAAAAACAGCGTGGCATCGGTCATTTTTTTTGGAAAAAGATGCGCATGGAACGATTGAAGAATAGTATAGATAAGTATAAAGAAAGTTTTGATGAAGAATCAGAAAATGAAAATAGGGATGAATTATAGATATGCAAAAATTATTTTATAAGAGGTCAAAGGTATTTGACTATATTCTGCTGATTGTTGGAACGGGACTTCTGGCAGCAAGTATTCAGTGTGTATTTGACCCAATCGGACTGGTTACAGGAGGATTTACGGGCATTGCGATTATTGTAAAGGCACTGACAGAGAATCTGATTCCGGGAGGCGTTCCACTTTGGCTTACGAACCTCGCACTGAATGTGCCGGTTTTTGCGATTGCATACAAGGTAAAGGGCAAGCGCTTTATTGGCAGAACACTGGTGGGTACATTTTTACTTTCGGCATGGCTTTATGTCATTCCGCCGTTGGATGTCACACAGGGTGATTATATATTGGCAGCGGTATTTGGCGGTGTTCTAAGCGGTGCAGGAATGGGATTGATATTGCTTGCAAAGGCGACTACCGGAGGAACGGATATGGTTGCCACATTGATTCAGCACTATGTGAGACATTATTCTATCGTACAGATTCTGCAGATTTTAGATGCTCTTGTCGTGCTGGCCGGATTCTATGCATTTGGAATCAGAGCTGCGTTATATGCGATTGTTGCAATTTTTATTACTACCAAAGTTTCGGATGCCCTGATGGAAGGATTCAAGTTTTCAAAGGCGGCATTTATTATTTCAGATAAATATGAACTTGTGGCAAAGCACATCTTAGAAGACCTTGACCGTGGAGTGACGGGACTGAAGGCGACGGGAATGTATTCCGGTGATGATAAATGCATGCTTTATTGTGTGGTATCCCAGAAGGAAATTGTGCAGGTAAAAGAAATTGTTGCGGAGGTTGATCCGAATGCATTCGTCATTGTGTCAGATGCCAGAGAAGTGTTAGGCGAGGGATTTTTGGAGTATTCAAAGTAAAAAAGAGGAAATGCATAAAAAAATGTGCATTTCCTCTTTCTTTTTTTGTTGTTTTGCTATAAAATATAAGTTAGGTATTTTTGATTCGGTACAAAAAACGGGGTGTTTTATTGTGAAAGTTGCCTAATACCGTATGAAGTTAAGAGGGCAGTCTTTCAAAAGGAACAAATTGAGAAGGAGCGAAGCTTATGATTTCAAATCAAATACTTCAGAATACAATTGATGGGTTAAAAGGAATTACCAGAATTGATTTATGCATTATTGATGTGGAGGGAAAGGTGCTTGCGGCGACATTCCCGGATGCGGAGCAGTATGTGGAGCCGGCGCAGGCGTTTGTAGAATCTCCGGCAGACAGCCAGCTGGTAAATGGTTATCAATTCTTCAAAGTATTTGATGAGCATCAGTTAGAGTATGTTTTGCTTGCAAGCGGAGACAGTGATGATGTCTATATGGTGGGCAAAATTGCCAGTTTCCAGATTCAGAATCTTCTGGTAGCATATAAGGAGAGGTTTGATAAGGACAACTTTATCAAGAACCTTCTTTTGGATAACCTTTTGCTCGTAGACATCTATAATCGTGCAAAGAAGCTTCATATTGACACAGATGTGCGCAGAGTGGTATTTATCGTTGAGACGAACCGCGACAAGGATGGCAATGAACTTGAGAAGATTCGCGGCATTTTTGGTGGCAAGACCAAGGACTTCGTGACGGCGGTTGATGAGAAGAATATCATTGTCGTGAAGGAAGTGGGCGATAATGAAAGCTACGGAGATTTGGATAAGACGGCGGAGATTATCGTAAATCTGTTCCGCTCTGATGCGGATAATGATGTACATGTAGCATACGGTACCATTGTGAATGAGATAAAAGAGGTTTCCAGATCCTACAAGGAAGCGAGAATGGCATTGGATGTCGGCAAGATTTTCTTTGAGGAGAAGGATGTGATTGCATACTCCACACTTGGAATTGGTCGTTTGATATATCAGCTTCCAATCCCGCTGTGTAAAATGTTTATCAAAGAGATTTTTGACGGTAAATCGCCGGATGACTTTGATGAAGAGACTCTGACAACGATTAATAAGTTCTTTGAGAACAGCCTGAACGTGTCAGAAACCTCCAGACAGCTTTATATTCACCGTAATACATTGGTATATCGTCTGGATAAGCTTCAGAAGAGCACAGGCTTAGATCTCCGTGTATTTGAGGATGCGATTACATTCAAGATTGCACTTATGGTTGTGAAGTACATGAAGTATATGGAGTCGTTGGATTACTAAGCATAGAAATGAGGTAAGTGAATGATTAAGTTAGAGCATGTCAGCAAGTCGTATTCGGCAGGTATTCCTGCACTTAATGACGTGAGTCTTAACATTGAAGAAGGAGAATTTGTATTCATTGTCGGCGACAGTGGTTCCGGTAAGTCAACACTGATTAAGCTGTTGCTGAAAGAACTTGAGCCGACAGAGGGTACGATTACGATAGACCATACCAAACTTAATAAAATTAAAAGACGGCAAATCCCGAAATTCCGCAGAAATATAGGTGTGGTGTTTCAGGATTTCCGATTGTTAAAAGACAGGAATATATATGATAATGTTGCGTTCGCACAGAAAGTAGTCGGTGAGTCCAGCCGCGTTATCAAGAAAAATGTGCCGTCTATGCTGTCAATGGTAGGGCTTGCGGCCAAATACCGCTCCTATCCAAAGCAGCTTTCCGGAGGCGAGCAGCAACGAGTGGCGATTGCCAGAGCGCTGGTAAATAAGCCGAAGATTCTGTTGGCGGACGAGCCTACCGGTAACCTTGATGCAAACAATGCATGGGAGATTATGAAGCTCATGGAAGATATTAATGAGCAGGGGACAACCGTAGTGGTTGTTACACATAATCTGGAGATTGTAAAAGCCATGAACAAGCGCGTGATTACGATGCGTCAGGGTGTCGTTGTGGAGGACACGGGTGCAGGTATTGACAATCGCAGTGTGACACGAGATGAGGAAGAGGACGATTTTTTCGCCGAAGTATTTTTGAAGAAAGACGGAGGTGAATATATCGATGAAGATTAGTACATTTTTTTACACAATTAAGCAGGGATTAATTAACATCTGGAAGAACAAGATGTTTTCACTGGTGTCTATTGCTACGATGACGGCATGTATTTTTTTGTTTGGACTGTTCTACATGATTGTGACAAATTTCCAGTCCATGGTGCGCGAAGCAGAAGAAGGAGTGGCGATTACAGTCCTTTTTGATGAAGGGATTTCTGAACAGCGTACAGAAGAAATCGGAGAGCTGATTGATGAGCGGGTGGAAGTTTCACATTATGAATATACTTCTGCGGATGAAGCGTGGGAGAGTTTCAAGGAAGTTTATTTTGATGGCAATGATGCGGCTGCGGAGAGCTTTGCAGGAGACAATCCGCTTGCAAATTCCGCCAGCTATTCCATCTATATGAATGATATTTCCATGCAGGATACACTGGTCACATATTTAGAGTCGGTTGACGGTGTGCGTGAGGTAAAGAAGTCTGAGATGGTAGCCAATACACTGACAGATTTCAACAGTCTGATTGGCTATATTTCTGCGGGTATTATTCTGATATTGCTTGGTGTTGCGATATTCCTTATCAGTAATACCATTACAGTTGCGATTGCAGTGCGCAGAGAAGAGATTGCGATTATGAAGCTTATCGGTGCGACGGATTACTTTGTGCGGGCACCGTTTGTAGTGGAAGGTATCGTGATTGGTGCGATTGGAGCCGCGATTCCGCTTGGAATTTTATATGTGCTCTATGAGAAGGTAATTGTGTATATTGCAGAGGAGTTTACTTTTATTGGCAGTATGATGAATTTCTTAAGCGCGAACGAGGTGTTTGGCACATTGGTGCCGGTAGCTTTGATACTCGGTGTGGGAATTGGATTTATCGGCAGTAAGATTACAATCCGTAAGCACTTGAAGGTGTAGGTTATAGCAGATTTAGAGGTTTATGAGAAAGAAATTATTACAAAGAATCATAGCATTAAGCCTGATTGTCACGTTATGCGCAGGTATGACGGTGCAGACAACGGCGACAACCACAGCCACAAAAGGAACAACCACATCATCGACCTCTTTGAAGGAGGCACAGGATGCTAAGGAGGCACTTGAGGCAGAGCTGGCAGAGGCACAGGCGACGATTAAGTCATTAAAAGAGTCGAAGGGCAATGTGGAGGATAAGGTGGCTGAACTGAACGAACAGCTGATTGGTATTTCTGCCCGTATCACAGAACTCGAGAATCAGTTGACGGAGAAGAGTGAGGACATTGCCACCGCACAGGCAGAACTGGCAGAGGCACAGGCGCAGGAAGCCAGACAGTATGAGGATATGAAGGTTCGCATTCAGTTTATGTATGAGAACGGACAGACTTCTTACGTGGAAGCGTTTCTGACAGCCGGCAATATTACAGAGTTCTTAAATGCGGCTGAGTATATATCACAGATTGAGAGTTATGATCGTCAGAAACTGACAGAATATACAGAGATGGTGGAGACGATTACCAATCTCGAGGCACAGTTAGAGCAGGAATATGCTGACTTAGAGACGATGAAGGCAACTGTGGAGACAGAGAAAGCATCCGTGGCATCTTTGATGCGGCAAAAAGAGACGGAGCTTGCGGGAATCGCAGATGATATTGAGGATGCACAGAGTGAGGCTGACTATTATGCGGCAGAGATTCAGGCGCAGGAGGAATTAATTGCAGCGATTCGCCGCGCAGAAGCCGAGAAAGCGGCAGCAGGTGTCGTGGATAATCCTTACAGTGGAGGCGCATTTGTGTGGCCGTGTCCGAGCAGTACAAGAGTTACCAGTGATTATGGAACGAGAATTTCACCGACTTCGGGAGCATCTTCTAATCACAAGGGAATTGACATCGGAGCATCGCACGGAGCAGATATTGTTGCGGCTGCACCGGGTACTGTTAAAGTTGCATCATACAGCAGTGCGGCAGGGAACTATGTTATGATTGATCATGGTGGAGGTCTCTATACCGTATATATGCATGCGTCATCTCTGACGGTATCGGCGGGACAGACAGTGTCGGCGGGACAGGTAATTGCAAAGGTTGGAAGTACTGGTATCTCTACGGGAAATCATCTGCATTTTGGCGTGTCGTTGAATGGAAGTTATGTAAGCCCTTGGGGTTATTTAGGCGGTTGATAGATACTTTAAAATTCCCTGTCCTTGGACAGGGAATTTTTACATATGGTATAAAAAGCAATTTTGTCAGGAAAAGAGGAACAAATATGGATGAACAGCAGGAGAATAAAGTGATGCAGCCTGAAATGGCAGCGGAAGAAGAGAAAAAACAGAGTGGGCTTATAAAAGGGATTTTGATAGGCGTGATTGCTGCTGTATTTGTAACAGTGGTTGGAATCTATGCGGTGTGCTATATCACGGATTCCCAGATAGTGATTACTAACCGGGCAAGCGGGCTTGCAGGAGATGATGGCGCTGTACTTGACGCAGAATGTGTGAGCAAAATCAACGAACTTTCCACTTACATGAATCTCTACTACTATGATGAGTTTGATAATGATACTTTAAAAGATGGCATCTATGCCGGACTGGTGGATGCTGTGGGGGATAAGTATTCTACATATTATACTGCGGAGGAGTATGCAGAGTCGCAGGTAGGCATGACCGGAAAATATTATGGAATCGGTGCGGGCTTAAGACAGGATGTAGACACCATGGTAGTGACGATTTCTAAGGTATATGCAGGAACACCATCGGAGACGGCAGGTTTGCTGGCGGAGGATATCATTCTCTCAGTGGATGATATAGATGCAACTTCCATGGAAGTTTCCGATTTGGTACAGCATATCCGAGGAGAAGAAGGAACAACGGTACATCTGGAGGTATATCGTCCGTCTGAGGGAGAATATCTGTCCTTTGATGTGGAACGTGCCAATGTTACGCTGCCGAGTGTGGATTCAGAAATGCTGACAGAGGCAATCGGTTATATCCGTATTGAAGCCTTCGAGGAGGATACGGCGATACAGTTTGAAAAAGCGCTGGAAGCGCTTGAAAATGCCGGAATGCAGTCGCTTGTAGTTGATTTGCGCTATAACGGCGGCGGACTGATTGATTCTGTGGTGCAGATATTGGATGATATATTGCCGGAAGGTCTTGTGGTATACACCGAAGACAAATATGGCAACAGATACGAATATGAGTCAGATGGTGAGACGTATATAGACTATCCGCTCGTTGTGTTGGTGAATCAGGACAGCGCGAGTGCATCTGAAATTTTTGCGGGAGCAATCAAGGATTATAAATATGGAACACTGATAGGAACGACCACCTTTGGAAAAGGGATTGTTCAGACGATTTTCAAACTCTCGGACGGAGATGCGGTAAAACTGACAACTGCGAGATACTTTACTCCGAATGGTAGCTATATCCATGGGGTAGGCATTGACCCGGATATTGAACTTGAGTACGAGTATCTGAACCCGGAAGGTGAAAGCTATGAGATGCAGTATGATAATCAGATTCAAAAAGCGATTGAAGTATTAAACGGTGAATAGAATGAAAAAACAGGGGTATCGATGGATTGCGGGAGCTTTTTTGCTGGGATGGATGCTGGTGATATTCTGGTTCTCCGCGCAACCGGCAGCAGAATCAGAGGAGATGAGCGGCGGTGTTGCACAGCGCATACTGGAAACCTGCGACAGAATATTTGATATGAATATACCGGAGAGAGAACTGGCATTGTGGGCAGAACAGATAGACTATCCGATAAGAAAACTTGCGCATATGTCAGAGTATGCTGTGCTTGCAGTATTTTTCGGGGTGTATCTGGTGGGATACAGAGCATGGGGAAAGAGTACCGCATGCGGTAGTCTGGCGTTGTCTGCCTGCTATGCGGTTACGGATGAGATACATCAGCTTTTTGTTCCGGGGAGAGCGGGACGATTAAGTGATGTATGCATTGATACAGCAGGGGCGGCGATAGGGGTGTGCCTTTTTGCGATAGTGATGAAATTGGTGCAAAACCATTGCGAAAAGAAGCGGATTCCATTAGAATAAAAGAAAATAATTATATGAAAGAGGTGATACTGTGGTAGAACTTGATCAATTCAAGGTGACCTTGAATTCTTACAGAGGACCATTGCAGGAAGTGAGGGATTCACTTTGACCTGGTAAATAAAGAACAGCGGATTCAGGAACTGGAACGTGAGATGGAGGCCGGGGATTTCTGGGATGACCCGGAAGCTTCACAGCGTAAGATGAAAGAGCTTAAAAGCTTAAAAGATGATGTAGAAACTTACTCGTCTTTAAAGACGCAGTTTGAGGATATAGAAACGCTTCTTGAAATGGGGTATGAGGAGAATGATGCTTCTCTGATACCGGAGATTGAAGAGTTGATGACAGAATTTACGGATACTTACGAGAAAATCCGTATTAAGACGCTCTTATCAGGGGAATATGATAAGGATAATGCGATTGTTTCCCTGCATGCAGGAGCAGGCGGTACGGAGTCCTGCGACTGGGTATCTATGCTGTATCGTATGTTTACCAGATGGGCAGCAGAAAAAGGATTTTCTGTGGAAGTGCTGGATTATTTGGACGGAGAGGAAGCCGGCATCAAGTCTGTTACATTTGAAGTGAACGGAGAGAATGCCTACGGTTATCTGAAGTCGGAGAAGGGTGTACATCGTCTTGTGCGAATTTCGCCATTCAATGCGGCAGGAAAGCGTCAGACATCCTTTGTATCTTGTGATGTTATGCCGGATATAGAGGAGGACCTTGATGTCGAGATTGCGGATGATGATATTCGTATCGATACCTATCGCTCAAGCGGAGCGGGTGGACAGCACATCAATAAGACATCCTCTGCAATCCGTATTACACATCTGCCGACGGGAACTGTGGTACAGTGCCAGAATGAGCGTTCTCAGCTTCGCAACAAAGAGAAAGCCATGCAGATGTTGAAAGCCAAGCTGTACCTGTTAAAACAGCAGGAGAATGCGGCGAAGGCGGCAGGCATCCGCGGAGAGGTGACGGATATTGGATGGGGCAGTCAGATTCGCTCTTATGTCATGCAGCCGTATACGTTAGTGAAAGACCATCGTACCGGTGTTGAAACCGGAAATGTCGACAGTGTTCTGGATGGTAAGATAGATATATTTGTAAATGGTTACTTAAAGTGGTTATCTTTGGGCTGTCCGAAGGGACTCGGAGGAGATGATGACTAGCTTATGGAAAAATCTTTTGATAATTAAAAATTTTGCACAGCACATGGAGGAAAATGCAGATGTGCTGGCAGAAACTCCAAAGTCGGTATCCGGCATGACAAGAATTTTTGCACCACAGATTCAACGGGACTTCCCGGATTTTTCGGTGGAACAATTCAAAAATCGTGCCGAAAATCTGCTGATAGCAGCTCTCTGTGCGGTAAATGATGAAAATGCAGAGGAACTTGGTGAGGTGTCTGCGGAATTGCTCAGACAGGTGGAAAACCAGATTCGGGGAAACCGACAGGCGGGTGTGCGTGAAGTTTATACGCAGATAAAAGTACATCAGACAGAAGTGGCAAATTATCAGAAGAGTAACGGAACGTGTGTGATTACATTTCAAAGCGCAGTAGAATACTTCCATTACAAGGAAAAGGATGGAAGGATGATAGAGGGCGACAGGGAGCGGAAAACACAGACGAAATATAACATCGAATTGATGTATATTCAGGATGAGAAACTGACTGGCATGGATAACGCCGTCGGAACAACCTGTCCGAACTGTGGTGCACCGATTCAGAATCTGGGGAATATGAATTGTGAGTATTGTGGATTGGCAGTGACACCGATTCATCTGATGGTGTGGAGTCTGCACCGATATTATGAAGTGGACTATCGTCACGTATAAACCGATGTATTTGATGCTATATTTAATGAAATAGAAAATATAATACACATAGGAGGAATTTGTTATGGGAATTATCAGAGCATTGAAAGACGCTGTTGGAGGCGGACTTGCAGACCAGTGGCAGGAAGTAATCGAAGCAGATGATATGGGGGAACGTACAGTTTTCACTAGTGGTGTCATGATTCGTAAGGGTCAGAATACCAAAGGAACTGTGAATACGGTGAGCAATGGCTCTGTTATTCATGTGTATGACAATCAGTTCATGATGCTTGTGGATGGTGGCAAGGTAGTTGATTATACAGCAGAGCCGGGATACTATACGGTCAATAATTCTGCCATGCCGTCTTTGTTTAACGGAGAACTTGGAGAGGCAGTAAAGGAAAGCTTTAGCCGTATCAAATATGGCGGACAGACACCGACCATGCAGAAAGTATATTTCATTAATCTTCAGGAGATTAAGGGAATTAAGTTTGGAACAAGAAACCCGATTAACTACTTCGATAGTTTTTACAATGCGGAATTGTTCCTGCGTGCACACGGCACATATTCCATTAAGGTTACGAATCCGTTGCAGTTCTATGCGGAGGTTATTCCGAGAAATATTGACAGAGCGGATATTGAGACGATTAACGACCAGTATTTGTCTGAGTTCCTGGAAACCTTGCAGTCTGCAATCAACCAGATGTCAGCGGACGGCACCCGTATTTCTCATGTGACATCCAAGGCAAGAGAACTTGGCAAATACATGGCAGACATTCTGGACGAGGATTGGAACAGAATGCGCGGTATGGAAATTCAGGCAGTAGGTATTGCAAGCGTATCCTATGATGAGGAATCCCAGAAGCTTATCAACATGCGAAATGAGGGCGCGATGGTTGGAAGCGACTTCAACGTTATGCGCGGTATGGCAGTAAAGAATATTACTGAGGGTATGCGAGATGCCGGAAGCAATGCAGGCGGCGCTATGACAGGCTTTATGGGTGTTGGCATGGGTATGAATGCGATGAATCAGACTATGGCAGGCTTAGGTGCGCTACAGACACCGAATGATATGCAGCAGAACACGCAGAAAGCACCGGCAGCAGCTGCACAGGGAGACGGATGGACCTGCGAATGCGGACATGTGAATACAGGAAAGTTCTGCAGCGAATGCGGAAAACCGGCACCGGCAGCACCGGCAAGCTGGACTTGTGAATGCGGACATGTGAATACAGGAAAATTCTGCAGCGAGTGTGGAAAACCGGCACCGGCAGCAGATTGGACTTGCGAATGCGGTCAGGTAAATACAGGTAAGTTTTGCAGCAACTGTGGGAAAGCGAGGAACTAAAGATGTCGGTTATCAGTTTTAAATGCCCGAATTGTGACGGCGAACTGATTTTTGACCCGGAGACTCAGAAATACAAATGCGAGTACTGCGATTCTCTTTTCACACAGGAAGAACTGGAAGCATTAAAGCCGGCGGAGGGAAAAGAAGCGGTACAGTATACATGTCCTTCCTGCGGTGCAGAGATTATTACGGATGATACCACAGCAGCGACATTCTGCTATTATTGTCATAATCCGGTAGTGTTGGGCGGTAAGCTTAACGGGGAGTATCTTCCTGATAAAGTGCTTCCGTTTGAGGTAACCAGAGAGACCGCAGAGAAGAAGTTTCTGGAATTTGTGGGCAGAAAGAAGTTTGTTCCGAAAGCTTTTTTCAATAAGAAACAGATTGAGAGTATGACGGGAGTATATTTCCCATACTGGCTTTATGATGTGGAACTGCAGGGAGATGCACAGGCAGAGGCGCAGAATATCCGCGTGTGGAGAACCGGAGACATTGAGTATACACAGACAAAGTATTACTCAGTGCGGCGTGAAGGTGATATATCATTGTCTAATCTGCCGGAGAACGCATTGCAGAAAGCAAATGCAAAACTGGCGAGTGGTGTCATGCCATATGACTTCAATCGGATGAAGGACTTTCATATGGGGTACCTTTCAGGCTTTGTGGCTGAGCGGAGAGATATTGAGCGGGCTGCAGTGCAGAATAAGATGCAGTGTGAGATGAGGGAGAGTGCAGAGCATCTGATGCGTGAAACGATAAGCGGATATAACTCTGTGCAGATGAGAAGTGCGAATTTCAGCCCGAAAAAGGAGAAATGGTCTTATGTCCTGCTCCCGGTGTGGACAATTACATACAAAGGCAGCAATGGAAGAATCTATTACTATTCTATGAATGGACAGACAGGAAATATCTGCGGAGAACTGCCTGTTGATAAAGGCAGACTGGCACTGACAAGTGTCATAGTGGCGGTAGTTGTCTTGTTATGCGGATTGCTGGGAGGATATTTCCTATGAGAGATAAGTTAAAAAAGATGCTCTTCCTTCTTACCATGTGCGCAATGCTTGGCGGTACTGCGGTAATGGCGGCACAGTCGGGCAATGTCTATGACGATGCAGAATTGTTGTCAGAAGAAGAGATAAATGAGTTAAATACGCAGATTACCGGAATGCAGGAGCGAAGCGGCTGGAATATCTATGCAGTAACCACCACAGATGCCGGAGGCAGAAGCTCCTCTGCTTATGCGGATGAGTTCTTTGATGAGCATTCGCCGGAGCAGGAGGATGGTGTGGCGGTGCTCATCGATATGGATAACCGTGAGATTACTATTTCGACCTGTGGAGAGGCGATTCGTTATCTGACAGACAACAGGATAGACGGCATTTTGGATGATGCGTATAATGATGTGAGCGAGAGCGAGTATGGAAATTGTCTGATGACAATGCTTGAGGGTATAGACAATGCCTATGATGCCGGTATACCGAGCGGACAGTACAATTATGATGTGGAAACCGGAGCGGTTTCCGTGTATCGCACGATTACGTGGATGGAGGCATCGGTTGCACTGCTTTTGGCAGCAGGAGCCGGAGTAGCGGTTTATGCAGTGGTTGTGGGAATGTATAAGCTGCACTTTAAAACATACAAATATGATTTTCGTGAAAATAGTCATGTACAACTGCGGGTAAATGATGACCGCTTTGTGAATGAGACGACGACACACAGACGGATACCGCGTGAGACGAGCAGTAGCGGCAGAAGCAGTCACAGCAGTGGCAGAAGCAGTACACACCGCAGCAGCAGCGGCAGGTCTCATGGAGGAGGAAGTCGTAAGTTCTGATAGTTTTTTACGAGAAAGAGAAAAAGAGGTTGCTTTGGCAACCTCTTTGTGTTATTATCTTCCTCATGAGGACAAGTGTAAGCGTGAAGCATACACATTTCTGCTCAAAATGATTATAGTAAAGCAAAAGAAAGAGGAATGGGAAACATGAAAGAGAAAGGCCAGTATTTTGTTTTAAAGGAAAAGGCGGTGCCTGAGGTACTTTTAAGAGTGGTAGAAGCGAAGCGGCTGATTGATTCCGGCAAGATTACCTCCGTACAGGAAGCGACGGAGCAGGTTGGCATCAGCAGAAGCTCTTTTTATAAGTATAAGGATGATATTTTCCCATTTCATGAAACTGCAAAGGGGAAAACAATTACCATGGTTATCCAGTTGGATGATGAGCCGGGACTTTTGTCTGTTGTGCTTAAGACCGTGGCAGAATTTCATGCGAATATACTGACGATTCATCAGAGTATTCCAATCAATGGAATTGCATCATTGACCCTTTCGGTGGATGTGCTGCCGGAGACCGGAGACATGACGGAGATGGTGGCACATATTGAGGAGCAGATGGGAGTTCATTATGTGAAGATACTGGGCAGAGAATAGCCGGGTATCGGGAGAATGAACCAGAGCGCAGAAAACAGGAACAGACATAGGAGGCAGTATGATTAAGGTAGCAGTAATGGGATATGGAACAGTTGGTTCCGGTGTGGTAGAAGTGTTAGACATCAACAGGGAAAGCATTGCAAAGCGTGCCGGAGATGAACTGGGCGTTAAGTATGTGTTAGATCTGCGCGATTTTCCGGGTGACCCGATTCAGGAGAAGATAGTACATGACTATAAAGCGATTGCAGATGACCCTGAAGTGCAGATTGTTGTTGAGACAATGGGTGGCGTGGAGCCTGCTTATACATTTGTGAAGGCAATGCTTGAAGCGGGAAAGCATGTCACAACGTCCAATAAAGCACTGGTGGCTGCAAAGGGTGCAGAACTGATTGCGCTTGCAAAAGAAAAAAATGTAAACTTCATGTTTGAGGCGAGTGTCGGCGGAGGTATTCCGATTATCCGTCCGTTAAATTCCTGCCTCACAGCAGATGAGATAGAAGAGATTACCGGAATTGTAAACGGAACCACAAACTACATGATGACTAAGATGAGTGAGGAAGGCTTAGAATTCGATGATGTGCTCAAGGATGCACAGGCAAAAGGATACGCAGAGAAAGACCCGACGGCAGATATTGAAGGCTACGATGCATGCCGTAAGATTGCAATCCTTACATCCTTAGTCTGCGGACAGCAGGTAGATTTCGAGGATATCCACACAGAGGGTATCACAAAGATTTCTGCAACCGACATCAAGTATGCCAAGGCAATGGGCAGAACAATTAAGCTTCTGGCTTCCAGCAAAAAAGTTGGTGACGGCTATGTGGCAATGGTAGCTCCGTTCCTGCTTCCGGCTTCACATCCGCTGTACAGTGTAAATGGTGTATTTAACGCTATTTTTGTCCGCGGCAATGTGCTTGGAGATGCAATGTTCTACGGAAGCGGAGCTGGAAAGCTTCCGACTGCCAGTGCAGTAGTGTCAGATGTTGTGGATATTGCAAAGCATTTGGATGTCAATATCGCAATTGAGTGGAGCTCTAAGAAGTTAGAACTTGTAGACCATAAGAGTTTGGAGAATCGTTACTTTGTACGCACAACTGCGGATAAAACAGAAGTGGAAAAAGTATTTGGAGATGTAGAATATATTGCAGCGGAGGGCGTAACCGGAGAACTCGGTTTTGTGACCGCAGGCATGAGCGAAGCTGATTATCAGGAGAAAGTAAAGCAGCTTGAGAATGTACTTCAAATGATTCGTGTAGCATAGAGTAATAAAGCATGACTGACAGAAGGTGGCAGAGTTATGAAATATTTGGTGATATTAGGTGACGGTATGGCAGATCGTCCGATTGACAGCTTAGGAGGAAAGACACCGCTTGCGTATGCCGACACACCGGAGATGGATGAACTGGCATCCAAGGGAGAGATAGGAATGGTTCACACGATACCGGATGGAATGAAGCCGGGAAGTGACACGGCGAACTTGTCTGTGCTTGGCTATAACCCGCGAAAATTCTATTCCGGTCGTTCGCCGCTTGAAGCGTTGTCAATCGGAGTTCCGATGAAGGAGACGGATATTGCGCTGCGCTGTAATATTGTGACCTTGTCTGAGGAGGAAGACACCTATGAGGAGCGTACAATGATTGACCACAGTTCCGATGAAATCAGTACGGAAGATTGTGCGGTACTCTTAGAGGCAGTAAAGAAGGAACTTGAGACAGAGAACTTTCATTTCTATGTGGGAACCAGTTACAGACACTGCCTGATTTGGGAAAATGGCGAAGTCACAGAGCTTGTACAGCCTCATGATATATTGGGACAGAACATCAGTGATAAGCTTCCGGAAAATGAAGCACTGCGATACATGATGAAGCGAAGCTATGAGATTCTGGTCAATCATCCAATCAACATAGAGCGCAGGAAAAAGGGACTGCATCCTGCAAATTCCTGCTGGTTCTGGGGCGCAGGTACGAAGCCGGCGTTGTACCCGTTTACGGAGCGAGCACATGTCAATGGAGCGATGATTTCTGCAGTAGACCTGTTAAAAGGAATTGCCGTCGGAACTTCCATGAAAGTCATTCAGGTGGAGGGTGCGAATGGAGGCTTGAACACAAACTATGAGGGCAAGGCGCAGGCAGCGCTTGATGTTCTCACGAAGGACGGATACGATTTTGTCTATGTACATCTGGAAGGCCCGGACGAGATGGGACATCAGGGTAGCGTGGAGAAAAAAGTAAAAGCAATCGAATATCTCGATTCGCGCATTATAAAGCCGATTGTAGATGGACTAAAAGCAGCCGGAGAGGATTTCCGTATGGTTATTCTGCCGGATCACCCGACACCGATTGAGATTCGCACACATTCGGCAGAAGAGGTTCCGTATCTCTTGTATGACAGCACCAAAGAGCGCAGTGAGACATGGCATTACAATGAGCGCGAGGCTGCTGCCACAGACAACTACATAGCAGAGGGACATAAGCTGATTGAATATCTGCTTGAGATGTAGAATAAAAGAACAAATGTGACAGAATGTCAGATTGTGTGATGTAGTCAGGCACAGGCCGGATGGATAAGAATAAGATAAGACAGAAGCATTGGAAAGAGGAAAAAATGTGCAGATAGTCTTATTAATTGTGGCTCTCTCCATCGATGTTTTTGTGGCATCTATGGCATGTGGAACAGAACATATTACAATAGATAAAAGGACAGCACTCTGCATCAGTGGAATATGCAGCGGGGTGCTGTTTTTGTCGCTTGTGGCGGGGAATCTGCTGCAGGGGATTCTGCGCGAGGAGTATGCGAAATGGTTCTGCTTTTGGGGGCTGTTTCTCGTAGGGATGTTTAAACTTGCCGAATATGCAATAAAATCCTATGCGCGCAGACACACATTTTTCTGCAAACGAGTAAGAATTACAATTTCACAGATTCAGTTTATTTTCAGTATATACAATGACCCGGTAACAGCAGACAAAGATCACTCGGCGAGTATGTCTGTGCCGGAGGGAATATTCTTTGCGCTTGCAATGTCACTGGACGGCTTTTTTGGAGGACTGGGCGCGTCATTTCTGGGAATCAATATCTGGATAACAGGTGCGCTGAATCTGTTGTTTGGCTACGTGGCAGTGCGGACAGGAAGCCGTCTGGGGGAGCGTCTGATGAAACGCTGCCGGAAGGATTTTTCATGGGTGGGAGGACTGCTTTTTGTGTGCCTTGCATTCGGGAAAATAATATAACAAATTTCGGGCGCGGTATGAGAAAATCTGCTTGCGTTTCAAGAGTGATATGGTATAATTATCTTAATCTTAATATTGTTGGAATCAGAGAGTGGAGATGATTTTAATTCTTATGGCTGTGGGGGCAGTTTATAAGTTTTATTTGTTATCTCCTTTTTTCATGCCTTGTGGATTTCAATGAGGAGAGCACTAATAATTGATAAGGGAACTTTTAAGGAGGACTATGGATGGCAAAGTATGTAATGGCGTTGGATGCAGGAACAACAAGTAATCGTTGTATTTTATTTAATGAGTCGGGCGAAATCTGCTCAATGGCACAGAAGGAGTTCAGGCAGTTCTTCCCGAATCCGGGCTGGGTGGAGCATGATGCAAATGAGATTTGGTCGTCTATGCTTGGTGTAGCAGTTGAGGCGATGAATATGGTGCGTGCTACGGCGGAGGATATTGCCGCAATCGGTATCACGAATCAGCGTGAGACAGCGATTGTCTGGAACAAGGAGACCGGCGAGCCGGTTTACAACGCAATCGTATGGCAGTGCCGCAGAACATCAGATATTGCTGACGCATTAAAGAAAAAAGGCTTGGAGGAGACATACAGACAGAAAACAGGTCTGATTATTGATGCATATTTCTCTGCGACGAAGATTAAATGGATTCTTGACAATGTGGAAGGAACAAGGAAGCTTGCAGAGGAAGGAAAGCTTCTGTTTGGAACCGTAGAGACATGGCTAATCTGGAAGTTTACCAAGGGTGCGGTGCATGTGACAGATTATTCCAATGCATCGAGAACCATGCTGTTTAACATCAATGACTTGTGCTGGGATAAGGAGATACTCGAAGAGCTTGAGATACCATCCTGTATGCTGCCGACTCCGGTTCCGTCCAGTCAGGTATATGGCTATACAGACCCGTCTTTCCTCGGCGGTTCGATAGCGATAGCAGGAGCAGCAGGTGACCAGCAGGCAGCGCTTTTTGGACAGACCTGTTTTAATGAAGGAGAGGCGAAGAATACATATGGTACCGGATGCTTTCTTCTTATGAACACAGGAGAGAAGCCGGTATTTTCCAAGAATGGTCTGGTAACAACCATCGCGTGGGGGCTTGACGGAAAAGTAAACTATGCGTTGGAAGGCTCTATTTTCGTGGCTGGAGCAGCGATTCAGTGGCTGCGTGACAATATGAGAATGATTGACTCTTCCGTGGATTCTGAATATATGGCAAACAAAGTACATGGCACACATGGCTGCTATGTGGTTCCGGCATTTACCGGACTTGGAGCACCACACTGGGATCAGTACGCGAGAGGAACCATTGTGGGACTTACCCGCGGTACAAACAAGAACCATATCATCCGTGCGACACTGGAATCGATTGCACTTCAGGTATGTGATGTCATAGATGCGATGCGTGCAGATGCGGGAATCGACCTAAAGGCATTGAAGGTTGACGGCGGTGCCAGTGCGAACAACTTCCTGATGCAGTTTCAGGCAGATATGATTGATGCACCGGTAAAGCGTCCTGAGTGCGTGGAGACGACAGCGATGGGAGCTGCTTATCTGGCAGGTCTTGCAGTCGGTTACTGGAAGAATAAGGAAGATGTGATAAACAATCAGAAAATTGGACGTATCTTTACACCGGAGATGGAGGAAGCTGACCGTGCAGCGAAGCGCAAGGGCTGGAATAAGGCAGTAAAATACGCATATGGCTGGGCGAAGGATGAGCCGGATGAGGAAGAAGAGTAAAATTTACTGTTCGGATGTGCAAAAAAATGCTATGATATCCATAACGCTTGATTGGGAAGGACGATGTGAGGATGGATATTCGATTGTTGCAGGAGCAGGAAATACAGATGGCGGTGTATACCGCACAGCAGATTTATGAGATGTGCGTGCGTCCGTATGCCCGCTCGCAGCAGGAAGTTGACTGGTTTTACGGCTATGCCCGGGTGGAGAACTTGTGGCAGGAGATGCATGAAGGACGCCTGATTATGTGGGGAGCATTTGATGGCGGAAGAATGTGTGCGGTTAGCGCGATGCAGACAGCCGGTCATATCACAATGCTCTATGTCAGACCGGAGTATGCCGGACGTAAAATCGGCACAAAGCTTCTGAATTATATGTGCGCCTATGCGCAGGGAATTTTACATAAGGGTAAAGTGACTGCAAATATCATGCCGACGGCGGCAGCACCGTACTTTTATAAGCAGGG
The DNA here is from genome assembly GCA_964484605.1 of uncultured Roseburia sp. GTDB lineage: Bacteria > Bacillota > Clostridia > Lachnospirales > Lachnospiraceae > Roseburia. The sequence continues at coordinate 59,101 of CAZAGJ010000003.1, forward strand.
CTTTGAGATGATGCAGGATGTGCCGTGGTCGGATGTGTATCTTTCTCTGGAGCGCCAGACTGCATGGCAACCGATGGGGAAGGAGATACTTACCTATAAGAAAAAGCCTGTGAGCCCTATAGTGATTGTGGCATTGACGGCAGGGGTACTCGCCTTTTCTTTTCTGGTGATAGTGGGTGTGACATTATGCTCATAGTATACAAAATGCCGAGAATTCATTTGAAATTCCCGGCATTTTTTGTGAAATAAAAAAGGTTGAAAAAAGTATAAGGGAATGATATACTTTTTACAATTTAGATAGTAGGTAGATGCGGCGTATGTATCTTATGTACCATGGCGCTTACTCTATCCATATATTGCAGCAGGCGTAAGGCTTGTTTTTATAGAAAAACGGAAACGTTTTTTTTTTTGGAAAAAAGCAGTGAACAGGGAATAAGAAAGGACAGAGAGAATGAAAGCATTTTTGATACTTGAAGACGGGAATGTATTTACCGGAACCAGCATCGGTTCGACCAGGGAAGTTATCAGCGAAATTGTATTCAATACTTCCATGACCGGATACTTAGAGGTTCTCACCGACCCTTCCTATGCAGGACAGGCAGTTGTGATGACTTATCCTCTGATTGGAAATTACGGAGTGACACCGGATATGGAGTCCGGGCGTGCATGGCCGGATGGTTATATTGTGAGAGAACTTTCCCGCATGCCAAGCAATTTCCGTTCTGAGGGAACGATTCAGGATTTCCTCATCAAATATGATATTCCGGGTATTGCCGGAATCGATACCCGTGCCCTCACCAAGATTCTTCGTGAAAAGGGTACGATGAATGGTATGATTACCACCAACGAGAACTATGATATCGATGCGATTATTCCCCAGTTAAAAGCATATAACACAGGCGCAGTCGTTGACAAAGTAACCTGTACAGAGAAAAAGGTACTCAAAGGAAGCGGCAAGCGTGTGGCACTTATCGATTACGGTGCAAAGAGCAATATCTCTCAGTCCTTGGTAAACCGTGGCTGTGAAGTGACGATATATCCGGCACATACCACAGCAGAAGAGATTCTGGCGACGAATCCGGATGGCATCATGTTAAGCAATGGCCCTGGAGACCCGAAGTACTGCACAGACATTATTGCGGAGGTTCGCAAGCTTTATGAATCTGACACACCGATTTTTGCAATCTGTCTGGGACATCAGCTCATGGCACTTGCAACGGGTGCAGACACACATAAGATGAAATACGGACACCGCGGCGGCAATCATCCGGTAAAGGATTTGTCCACCAATCGTGTATATATCTCTTCCCAGAACCATGGATATGTGGTAGATACGGATACTTTGGATCCGGCTGTCGCAAAGCCGGCATTTGTAAATGTCAATGACGGAACGAATGAAGGACTTGAATACATAGGAAAGAACATCTTTACGGTGCAGTTCCATCCGGAGGCATGTCCGGGACCGCAGGATTCTGCATACCTGTTTGACAGATTTATCGATATGATGTCGTAACGAATGAGAACGGTAGTGAAATGAGAAGGAGATAAAAAATGCCTAGAAATAAAGAGATTAAAAAAGTATTAGTAATCGGTTCCGGTCCAATCGTCATCGGACAGGCAGCAGAGTTTGACTATGCGGGAACACAGGCGTGCCGTTCCTTAAAGGAAGAGGGAGTGGAGGTTGTACTGGTAAACTCCAACCCGGCAACTATCATGACAGATAAGGATATTGCGGATCAGGTATATATCGAGCCGCTGACAGTTCCGGTATTAGAGCAGATTATTGCAAAAGAACGCCCGGACTCCGTACTGCCGACCCTTGGTGGACAGGCAGGCTTAAACCTTGGTATGGAGCTTGCGGAGAAGGGAATTTTGGATAAATACGGTGTAAAGCTGATTGGTACAACTGCTGAGACAATTTTTAAAGCAGAAGACCGCCAGGCATTCAAGGACACCATGGAGAAAATCGGAGAGCCTTGTGCGGCATCGCTGGTTGTTAATAATGTAGCGGATGGTATTAGGTTTACGAACACTATCGGTTATCCGGTTGTACTTCGTCCTGCGTTTACACTCGGCGGAAGCGGCGGTGGTATAGCACATAACGAGACAGAGCTTGTGGAGATTCTGACAAATGGTCTGCGCTTAAGCCGTGTCGGAGAAGTCCTTGTGGAGCGTTGCATTGCAGGATGGAAGGAAATCGAATACGAGGTAATGCGTGATGCGAACGGCAACTGCATTACCGTATGTAATATGGAAAATATTGACCCGGTTGGTGTACATACCGGTGACTCTATCGTAGTTGCACCGTCGCAGACATTGGGCGATAAAGAATATCAGATGCTTCGTACATCTGCACTCAATATTATATCAGAGTTAAATATCACAGGTGGATGTAATGTACAGTATGCACTTCATCCGGAGACATTTGAGTACTGTGTTATCGAGGTAAATCCGCGAGTGTCCCGTTCTTCCGCGCTTGCATCTAAGGCAACCGGATATCCGATTGCGAAGGTAGCAGCAAAGATTGCACTGGGCTACACATTGGATGAGATTAAGAACGCCATTACAGGCAAGACTTACGCAAGCTTCGAGCCAATGCTTGATTACTGCGTTGTGAAGATTCCGCGTCTGCCGTTTGACAAGTTCCTGACAGCTAAGCGTACTTTGACAACACAGATGAAGGCAACCGGAGAGGTTATGAGTATCTGCAATAACTTTGAAGGTGCCATGATGAAGGCAATCCGTTCTTTGGAGCAGCATGTAGACAGTCTTATGTCCTATGATTTCAGTGAACTTACGAAGGACGAACTGCTTGCACAGTTGGAAAAAGTAGATGACCGTCGTATCTGGGTGATTGCGGAGGCATTGCGTCGCGGCATCAGCTATGAGCAGATTCACGATGTGACGAAGATTGATCTCTGGTTTATCGATAAGCTTGCGATTTTGGTAGAGATGGAGAACCGCTTAAAGAGCGAGGAACTGACATTAGACTTGTTAAAAGAAGCAAAGCGTATCGAGTTCCCGGACAATGTCATTGCACAGCTTACAGGAAAGACAGAAAAAGAAATCCACGATATGCGTTATGAGAACGGAATTGTGGCCGCCTATAAGATGGTAGATACCTGTGCCGCTGAGTTTGAGGCGAGCACACCATACTACTATTCCGTATTCGGAAGTGAGAATGAGGCAGTGGAGACGAACCCAAAGAAAAAAGTATTGGTTCTTGGATCCGGTCCAATCCGTATCGGACAGGGTATCGAGTTCGACTACTGCTCTGTACACTGCACATGGGCATTTGCAAAAGAAGGCTGGGAGACGGTTATCGTCAATAACAACCCGGAGACTGTATCTACAGACTTTGATATTGCAGATAAATTGTATTTTGAGCCATTGACACCGGAAGATGTTGAGGCAATCGTAAAATTGGAGAAACCGGATGGAGCGGTTGTTCAGTTCGGTGGACAGACAGCAATCAAGCTGACAGAAAGCCTGATGAAAATGGGCGTGAAGATTCTCGGAACGAAGGCAGAAGATGTTGATGCCGCAGAGGATAGAGAACTCTTTGATAAGATTTTGGAAGAGACAGAGATTCCGCGTGCAGCAGGCGGTACGGTATTTACCGCTGAGGAGGCAAAGGAAGTTGCCAATCGTCTCGGTTATCCGGTACTTGTGCGTCCTTCCTATGTACTTGGCGGACAGGGCATGAAGATTGCGTTCAATGATGAGGAAATCGAGGAATTCATCGGAATTATCAACCGGATTGCACAGGATCATCCGATTCTGGTAGATAAATATCTGCAGGGAAAAGAGATTGAGGTTGATGCCGTATGCGATGGTACAGATATCCTGATTCCGGGTATTATGGAGCACATCGAGCGTACCGGTGTGCACTCCGGAGACAGTATTTCCGTATATCCGGCACCGACCATCAGTGACCATGTGAAAGAAACCATCGTTGAGTACACGAAGCGCCTTGCAAAAGCACTTCATGTCGTTGGACTTATCAATATCCAGTTTATTGCAATGGATGAGAAAGTGTATGTTATCGAGGTGAACCCTCGTTCTTCCAGAACCGTGCCATACATCAGCAAGGTTACCGGTATTCCGATTGTAGACCTTGCGACAAAGGTGATTATCGGTGAGACGATTCGTGGCTTAGGCTATGAGCCGGGGCTTGCACCGACTGCAGACTATATCGCAATCAAGATGCCTGTATTCTCCTTTGAAAAACTTCGCGGCGCTGAGATTTCCTTAGGACCTGAAATGAAGTCCACAGGAGAGTGCCTTGGTATCGCAAAGACCTTCAATGAAGCACTTTACAAAGCGTTCTTGGGAGCAGGTGTGACACTGCCGAAGTATAAGCAGATGATTATGACATTAAAGGATGCAGATAAGCCGGAAGGTGTAGAGGTGGCAAAGCGTTTTGAGAAGCTTGGCTACAAGATTTATGCAACGAGGAGCACAGCGAAGTACTTGCAGGAGCATGGTGTAAATGCACTTCGTGTCAATAAGATTTCACAGGAGTCTCCGAATGTCATGGACTTAATCTTAGGACATAAGATTGACCTTGTCATTGATACCCCGACACAGGGAAATGGCGATAAGAGCCGCGATGGTTTCCTGATTCGCCGAAATGCGATTGAGACAGGTGTGTACTGTATCACGGCAATGGATACGGCAAATGCACTGGCATTGAGCCTTGAGACGGCGATGGATGAGCTGACACCGGTAGATATTGCAAAAGTAAAAAATATGTAGCAGATAACCAAAAACGCCCGGTATAAAATGCCGGGCGTTTTATCGAAAGCCATGTAATTAACTATCTTGTGATGTATGGGTAGATGTCGCTTCCGTTCATTGCTGCGATACCTGCTGCAATCATAGCGATGTTTTCTTCATAATATTTCTTAAGATTCTTGAACATAATTAATTCCTCCTTGATAATATGTTTTTAATTTTGTTTTTGTTTGCGTTAGGTTTTGTCATCTGACAGGTATTATAATACCTGATATCACATAGGGAAGATAGATATTATATTAGCAAAAAGTTGGGCGATATTGACTATTCGTATTGAAAAGACGACGCAGAAATGCTATATTGTGGATAAAAACCGAGGAAAAAGGTGTCAAAAATGACGATGAAATGTGTAGAAAGGATTGGATGGGACAATGGTGGTGCAGGATAATACTTATGAAAATGTCAACCTACAGCCCGATATCGGATTTGATATCCGCTTTGTTACGATGAATCACAACTCTCCGTTTCACTGGCACAGAGAACTTGAGATTCTCTATATACTGAATGGACATGCGACAGTGCATATGGACGGAGAATGCTATGAATTAAATCCACTGGATGCCATTGTGATGGATTACGCGAAGATTCACGAAGTGATATACGAGCTTCCGCAGACGATGGGAATCTGTATCCATGTATCGAGACAACTCCTGCGCCGCTACATGGTTGACCCGGAGCTGCTGGCAATTCAGTGCGCAGGACAGTGGCTTAGCGAGGAACAGCGGGAATATTATAACGAACTGTGTTCGTATCTGAAAGAACTGACGGTGCTTTATGTCAATCAGAAAAAGACATATCAGATGAAAAGCACGGCACTGATTCTGGACATCCTTACCTGCCTGATAGAGCATTTCAGTGAGCCGATGACGAAGTCCGTCTCTGCGGCGAAGATTGGCAATATGGAGCGGTTAGAGCAGATATGCGATTACGTGGAGCATAATTATAGAGAAGAGATTGTGCTGCAGGATGCTGCGGACGAAATTGGGCTGAACAAGGAATACTTTTGCCGGTTTTTTAAGCAGAACACCGGAACTTCATTTATTCAGTATGTGAATCAGGTGCGCATTAACCATATTTATCAGGAATTGCTGCACACGGATGACAGTGTGCAGGAGATTATGGAACGCCATGGATTCTATAACCAGAAGCTGTTCTACCGCATGTTCAGGGAACGCTACGACTGTACGCCGAGGGAGGCGCGCAATATGGCGCAGAATAACCCGTATGTGTGATATCCGCCTCACCAAAAAATTGACTTCAAAACAAAAAATGATATAATAAAATGAGGAAAAAGTTGGCGCAAATGTTACAGGAAGGGAAATAGTAAAGGAGAGCAACACATATGAAGAGAATCACAGCGATAGCATTAGCAGCGGTACTACTGCTGAGTCCGGTTGTCGTAGATGCAGCAAAGCCATCAGCGTCTGCTAAAAGGGCAGCAGACTACATGACAGCCAGAAGTTCCGATGGAACACCGAACTGGTTTAATCCGGCATTTTATAGCAGCCGGTATGCAGACTTAAAGATGGCTTTTGGCACAGATGCGAAGAGACTTTATGCACACAGTCTGGCTTATGGATTTGTGGAGTCGAGAATGGTGATACCGGTGCTGGATGTGGCGAAGTACCGGGCGGCATATCCGGATCTGGAGAAGGCTTTTGGCAACAACTGGAGTGCATATGTCAGACATTACTTTGAGTATGGTATTGCAGAGGGAAGAGATAACTTCACGGACTTCGATGCGGCAGCATATCTGAGCAGATACCCGGATTTGCAGAAGGCGTTCGGAGCAGACCTTGTGGCGGCGACCAGACACTATATTGAGTTCGGTTACGCAGAGGGAAGGATTGGTACCGGAGCGGTTGCAGTAAGCTCTGCGGGCACTGACGGCGGTACGAAGAGATGGGACTATACCGGAGACCTGCGTAAGAATAATCCGGATGGTTCTTATGTGATTCGTTCATATGTGGATGGTATACAGACAGGAGAGAAGAACTATCGGTCAGATGATTCTCTGGCGTGCATCTTGGAGTACGATTCGCGTGGATATATGATAAAGTCAAGTGACTATAATCGTGCAGGTGCTTTGACAGGCACGGGTGTATACGAGAATGATGCGAGCGGATACTGCATAAAGAGGAGCCTCTATGACAGTGCGGGTACTCTGACGAATATATATATATATGAGAATGATGTAAATGGAAACGTGATAAAGGAGTCTGTCTATGACAGTGCGGGAGTCCTGCTGACTACAATTGTATATGAGTATAACGCAAATGGACGGCTGACAAAGGGAAGCTTCTATTACAGTGATGGAAGCTATGGTATATCGGAGTATGATGGGAACAGAAACGTGATAAAGGAGTCTGTCTATGACAGTGCGGGAGTCCTGACAGACACAACTATATATGAGCATAACGCAAATGGTCTGCTGTCAAAGGAGAGTAACTATAATAGTGCGGGCACCTTGGAGTGTACAGTCGTATATGAGTATGATGCAAATGGAAATATGGCAAAGAAGACTAGCACTTTTATTAACGGCAGCTATACATTGGCTGAGTTTGATACGCATGGAAACTGTATAAAGGAGTATTACTATAACAGTGCGGGAATACTGGAAACCACAACTGTATGTGAGTATGATGCAAATGGAAATATGGCAAAGAAGACTAGCACTTTTATTAACGGC
>CAZAGJ010000003.1:66686-67708 GCA_964484605.1 uncultured Roseburia sp.
CAGTGCGGGAATACTGGAAACCACAACTGTATGTGAGTATGATGCAAATGGAAATCAGATAAAGTTGAGCTTTTATGACGGAGCAGGCAATTTGGAATCCATGAATACATATGAGCGTGATGAGCAGCAAAGAACGATGAAGACAAGTTACTATGACGGCACAGGTACTCTGACAGAGATACTTATAAATGAGTATGATGCGGATGGAAATCTGATAAAGTCGAGCAGCTATAACGGCGCGGGAGTCCTGGAATCCATGATTACATCTGAGTATGATGTGAGAGGAAACCGCACAAAGTCGAGCAGCTATAACGGCGCGGGAGTCCTGGAATCCATGATTACATCTGAGTATGATGTGAAAGGAAACTGCACAAAGGAGAGCAGATATAACGGTGCGGGAGTCTTAGAACAGATGGTGGTATTTGAGTATGGCGCGAACGGAAAGATACTAAGAACGATCCAGTCTGACTATGACAGCGCGGGAGTCTTGACATCTACGAGAATATCTGAGTATGATGCGAACGGAAATTCGGTAAAGGAGAGCGCCTATGACGGAGCAGGCAATCTGACAGATACATATGTGGCTGAATATGACGCAAATGGAAATCTGACAAAGGAGAGCGCCTATGACGGTGCTGGAGTCCTGCGGTCTGTACGTGAGTATGATGCGAATGGCAACACGACAAAGGAGAGCCACTATGACGGAACAGGTAATCTGACACGGACAAGTATACCTGAATATGATGCGAATGGAAATCAGATAAAGGTGAGCCACTATGACGGAGCAGGAGTCCTGCAGTCTGTAGAAGAGTATGATGCGAATAGAAATCTGATAAAGGTGAGCCACTATGACGGAGCAGGCAATCTGACAAGTGTATATGTATATGAATATGATGCGAATGGAAATCAGATAAAGGAGAGTGGCTATGACGGAGCAGGCAATCCAATGGGAACAAGTACATATGAATATGATGCGAATGGAAATCAGATAAAGTCGAGTGACTATGACGGAGCGGGCAATC
>CAZAGJ010000003.1:67808-79974 GCA_964484605.1 uncultured Roseburia sp.
TATGATGCGAATGGAAATCAGATAAAGTCGAGTGACTATGACGGAGCGGGCAATCTGGTAAGAATAACAGAATATAATGCGAATGGAAGCACACAGACAATATATGCAAATGATGGCTCTTATTATGTAGATGAGTATGATAGCAACGGTACGCTCATATCAACCAAGCATTATGATTCCGCCGGTATTGAAATTCCGTGATAATTGCCGGAAAGCCATAAGGAATGCATGGTAGGAGTAACCGTGCGGAATTGTGGGAATACTATAAGAAGAACCGAAAAACAGGTTGTCAATCGATGACAGCCTGTTTTTCAGTTATGCAGAAACAACCCAAAATAGTTTTTAAACTGAAAAAGGAAGAGATTAGTATGCAAATAACAGATGGCGATTTTCATGAGATAACACTGGATGATAAAGCGTGGATGGATAAGCATTTCGCCAAGGACAACAGAAATGCCTGCGAATATTCGTTTGCCAACAATTATCTGTGGCGAAAGGTATATCAGGTAGAGGTGGCAGAAGTGTGCGGATGCTTAGTCATTCGCTTTGTGGAAGATGGCGGATACTGCTATTCATATCCTGTGGGAGCCGGAGACAAAAAAGCTGCGATAGAACAGTTATTGCGGATGTGTGAGCAGAGCCGTACACAATTGAAATTGTCACCACTGGATGAAGCAGACCGCATGCAGCTGCTGGAATGGTTCCCGGGAAGATTCCTGATTGAACCGGACCGGGACAGCTATGATTATATCTATGAGAGAGAAAAACTTGTTTCGCTGGCGGGCAAAAAACTTCACGGAAAGCGCAATCATATCGCGAGATTCAAGGATGGCGGTGCATGGAGTTATGAGCCGATGACTGAGGAGAACATCGAGGAGTGCCGCCGGATGAGCTATGCGTGGATGAAAATGCGCGCAGAAAAATGGAGTGAGGAGATGGAGCAGGAAGTTATGGTGCTCCACGAGGCGTTTGACCACATGGGAGAACTTGGTCTGGTGGGCGGTGTGCTCCGTAGGGATGGCGATATTATAGCATTTTCTATGGGAGAACCATTGAATACAGACACTTATGTAGTGCATTTTGAAAAAGCATATCCGGATATACAGGGGGCCTACCCGATGATTAACCAGCAATTTGTGCAGAATGTGTGTGAGGGATTCGCGTATGTAAATCGTGAAGACGATACCGGAGACATGGGACTTCGTAAGGCGAAGCTATCCTACTACCCGGAGATTCTGTTGAAAAAATACGTGGCAGTGGAGAGCGATGTGGTCTATGCTGACCGAGACAGAGATGGTGCAGAGATTGCACAGATATGGCAGACCTGCTTTGGAGATGAGGCGGACTATATCGAATTTTATATGGACAATCGCATGACGGAAAATAATATGCTTGTCGTTTATGTGGATGGCAGGATAGCGTCTATGGCAAGCTTTTTGCCGGCACGTTATCTGTGTGAGGACGGGTATGTGGATGCACGCTATGTCTATGCGGTTGCGACACTGCCCGAATATCGCAGGAGAGGTTATGCAGGGCGCATTCTGCGGTTTGCCGGGGAACATTATCGGCAGCCGTTAATTCTGGCTCCGGCGGAGGAAGGCCTGGTGCGCTACTATGAGCGTATGGGATTTCGGAGGGCATTCCCGGATACCAGAATGAGCATGGCACAGGACATGGAAGCACTTGCACTGCCTGATGAGGAGAGGGTAGACCCGGTGATAACTCCGGTGTCGGCAAAGGAGTATGTGCGGATGCGGGATGAGAAATGTGTAGGAGAAGGTTATGTGAGTTGGGATGAGGTGGCGGTCTCCTATGTGATGAAATTATGTGTGCGCGGGGGCGGACAGGCAGTGACAGTGCACAGACGGGGGAATGAGGATGCGGCAGAGACGGTGGATTTTCTGATGTATCAGAAGGAAGAAGAGGAACTTGTGATTGTGGAGACTTCGCTTGAGAAGGAGGCGTTGCAGGAATTGCTGCCATATCTGATGCGCGTGACTAAAACCTGTAAGGTGCGGCTCGGACAGATGCCGGGCATGATATGGCTGCCGGAATGGATGGCTGACAGGGAAGTTACCGAAAAGGGATATTTGGCGTTGACGATGGAGTGATCGAGTTGTCTGAAAAATTCATAAAATCATGTATATTTTCTTGCTATAAGAATAAAATGTGGTATAATATAAACATGATATATCTGTATCAAATAATCGACGAGGGGGCAGACATCATGAGAATCAAGATTACAGGAAGAAATATCGAGTTGACAGATGGATTAAAGGCAGCGGTAGAGGACAAGCTGAATAAGCTTGAGAAGTATTTTACACCGGACACAGATGTATATGTGACACTCAGTGTGGAGAAGGAGAGGCAGAAGGTTGAGGTTACCATCCCGATGAAGGGCAATTACATTCGCTCAGAACAGGTGAGCAACGATATGTATGTATCCATCGATTTGGTAGAAGAAGTGATAGAACGGCAGTTGAAGAAGTACAGAACCAAGCTGGTGACGAAGCAGCAGAATGCTTCAGCAGTGTTCAAGCAGGAGTTCTTGGATGCCGTATCTGAGGAGGACGAAGAGATTAAGATTACCCGTAATAAGAAGTTCTCCATGAAGCCGATGTATCCGGAAGATGCATGTGTACAGATGGAGTTGTTGGGACATGACTTCTTCGTATTTATCAATGCGGAGACCGAGGATGTGAATGTTGTCTACAAGAGAAAGGGTAATACTTACGGTTTGATTGAGCCGGAATACTAGACTGCAGGAAGATGTGCTGTTTTGCAATAGTTATAAAGTGATAACAGAAGCCGGGACTTGTTAAGTGCAGACAAGTCCCGGTTTCTGTTTTTGAAATGTAATGAATGGAACGGATGCGGCAGAATATCATATTAATGGAATATATCAAGCTTGATATTATTTGGAAATCCGCTTATAATATATAGCCGAAGGATTTGACAGAGGTATGTTGCGGATTATTAGAATGAGAAAGGAACAGGAAATATTCCTTGCGTTATAGATATGAATATAGAAGTAGATGGATATAATATTTGTTATAAAGTTACAGGAACAGGTGAAGAGACGGTTGTGATGCTTCAAGGCTGGGGAACGGATCTCGGCGTATATGATTCGGTTGCTGACAGCATCAATGAGAAGTATAGATTTGTGCAGTTTGATTTCCCGGGCTTTGGAGGAAGCGATGAGCCGAGGGAAGCGTGGGATGTGGATGCATACGCAGATTTTTTCTGCAAATTTATGCAGACGTTAGACATTAAGAAAGCGACGCTGATTGGTCATTCTTACGGAGGAAGAGTGATTATCAAGCTTGCGGCAAGAGACAATATTCCGTTTGAAATTAAGAATATTGTTCTGATTGACAGCGCCGGTATTATGCCGAAGCGTTCTTTTTCACAGAAGATGAAAGTAAGACGTTACAAGATTCTAAAAAAGATTTTAAATATGAAGCTGGTATATGCGTTGTTCCCGGAACTGATTGATGACTGGAGAAGCCGTCAGGGCTCTGCGGACTACCGCAATGCTTCGCCGATGATGCGCCGATGTCTTGTGATGGCTGTGAATGAGGATTTGACAGAGCTTTTGTCCAAGGTAAAGCAGGAGACACTACTGATTTGGGGAGATAATGATACGGCGACACCTGTTGCGGATGCAAAGCTTATGGAAGAGCGGATTCCGAATGCCGGCTTAGTGGTATTAAAGGGGGCAGGACATTTTTCTTTCCTTGAGCAGCCGGTAATATTCAAAAATATCATGAAATCATATTTTCAGATAGGAGTAAATAATGCTAATTAGAACATTGATTATGCTTGCACTTGCTATTCCGGCGTTTTTGCTTACCATGCGCTACAATATGCATATGTTTCAGCTCAATGGATATAAGAATAGAGAGCATATAAACTGGCAGAAGAAGAATATAAGGCAGCAGTGGCTGCTGCATTTCGCGTTTGCACTTGGAGTTATCCGGTTGATTTTTCCATATGCTGTGATTGATATTCTCTGCTATCTGACGCTTGGATTGATAATTCTTGTCTATCGTGCGATGAAGAGGATGAATGTTAAGAAGAAGCTGGTGTACACGCCAAGAGTAAAGCGAATGATTGCGACGATTCTGGTTGTGACATTTGTGATGGCACTGGCAGCAGGAAGGCTTACAGATATCAGATATTGGTCAGGAATACTGCTGATACTGGTATCGGTACAGTTCTGGATGAATATGATTTCTAATGTGATAAATCATCCGATTGAGGTAGCGGTAAACCGTTACTACATTAATGATGCGAAGAAGAAATTAAAAGAAGTGCCGGGACTTCAGATTATAGGCGTGACCGGAAGTTACGGAAAGACGAGCGTGAAGTATTATCTGCAGACTTTACTGCAGGAGCGGTATAATGTTCTGGTGACACCTGAAAGCTACAATACACCGATGGGCATTGTAAAGACGATAAGAGGCTCCTTAAAATCAACACACGAGATTTTTGTCTGTGAGATGGGCGCAAGGCATGTCGGAGACATCAAGGAAGACTGCGATATCGTTCACCCGCATCATGGAGTGCTGACTTCTATCGGACCACAGCATCTGGAGACATTTTTCAATATGGAGAATATTAAAAATACAAAGTTTGAACTTGCAGATGCATTGCCGGAAGGTGGAATGCTTTTCCTCAATGGAGATAATGAACTGATTCAGGAAAAGGCAGCAGAATATGACAACAAGACATTCTTCTATTCGGAAAAGAGCGGTGAGGGATATCAGGCATCGGATGTTTCTGTGTCTCAGCTGGGAACGGAATTCACGGTGACGGCTCCGAACGGGGAGTCAGAAAGATTTCAGATGCGTCTTATCGGCGCGCATAATGTTATCAATGTTGTGGGTGCGATAGCGGTAGCCAATAAACTGGGAATTGCATTGAAAGACTTGAGAATACCGGTGCGCAGGATTCAGCCGGTAGAGCACAGAATGCAGATGAAGGAGCATGGTCTTGTTACCATAATTGATGATGCATATAATTCTAATCCGGTAGGCTCGAAAGCTGCAGTTGAGACGCTTGCCATGTTTGACGGGGTCAGAATTCTCATCACACCGGGTATGGTTGAACTGGGCGAAAAGGAAGCAGAGTACAATTACAAGTTTGGAACCTACGCAGCAGAGTGCTGTGATTACATCCTTCTTGTAGGGAAGAAGCATACAGAGCCAATCCGGGAAGGTGCACTTAGCAAAGGTTTCCCGGAAGAAAAGTGTCTGGCGTATGACAGGCTGGAGGATGCGGTATCATATGCTTATGCAATAAAGAGTCAGGAACACAAGTATATTTTATTGGAGAATGACTTGCCTGATAATTATTAGGAGGACAGATATATGAAGACAAGAGTTGCGATGCTGTTTGGCGGCAAGAGTGTGGAACACGAGGTTTCGGTTATCACGGGTATTCAGGCAATAATGAATATGGACACAGATAAATACGAGGTTATCCCTGTGTACATGACAAAGGAAAATGAGATGTATGTGGGGGATGCAGTGGGAGATATTGAGCAGTATAAAAATATCGATGAGCTTCTCAAAAAATCCCAGAGAGTGATTATGCTCAATGAGAACGGAAAAGTACAGCTGGTATCGTATCCGCTGAAGAAGTTTGGAAAAAATACAGCGATAGAGATTGATGTGGCATTTCCGGTTGTACATGGAACGAATGTGGAGGACGGAGCGCTTCAGGGATTCCTTAAGACAGTGGGAATTCCGTTTGTCGGATGTGATGTGACGGCTTCTGCAATCGGAATGGATAAGTACATTATGAAAGCAGTGCTTCGTGAGAGTGATGTGCCGGTTCTTGATGCGCAGTTATTCACATTGTCCGAGTATGCACAGATAGATGCACTGTTGGATAAAGTAGAGAATACACTGGGATATCCGGTGATTGTGAAGCCGGTAAATCTTGGCTCAAGCGTTGGAATAAGTGTGGCGAAGAACCGTGTTGAACTGGCAAATTCTGTGGATGATGCATTCAAATACGCGTCAAAAGTGCTTGTGGAGCATGCGATTACGAATTTGCGTGAGATTAACTGCGCGGTATTGGGCGATGAAAATGAAGCATCAGCTTCTGAGTGTGAAGAACCTCTTCATACAAAGGACATCTTAAGCTATGAGGATAAGTATGTGAATAATGCCAAGGGCAGTGGCACTAAGGGAATGGCGAGCGTTTCAAGAAAGATTCCGGCAGAACTTTCTGCAGAGAAGCGGGAAGAAATCCGGGAACTTGCAGTCAGAGCATTTAAGGCACTTGGATGTAATGGTGTATCAAGAATTGATTTTATGATTGATGAGGATACAGGCAAGTTGTATTTCAATGAGATAAACACGATTCCCGGTTCATTGGCATTCTATTTATGGGAGCCGCTTGGGGTTTCATACAAGGAACTTTTAGACCGAATGATTCAGCTCGCTTTTAAGAGAGTGCGCACAGAAGAAAGCCTGACATTCACATTTGATACCAATATTCTGAATACTGCCAGCTTTGGAGGCTCAAAGGGGGCAAAGTTATAATGACACAGATTCCTAAAGTCAGGGAACCGGAGAGATATGAGAAACGGGCGTTCACGGATTCCGGGTTTGTTGAAATCGTAACGGATGAACGGTTTGATGTTCAGATGCAGTATCCGCTCCTTGGGATGGCAAATGCGGAACAGCGTTGTCTGCTTCGGGTGGAAGCATATCAAAAACTTGTAGAGGCGGCTGAAAAGCTACCGAAGGGATATAAGTTCAGAATCCTTGATGCGTGGAGACCATTTGCTTTGCAGCAGGAACTGTATACGATTTATTCTGAGGATATTATAAAAGAGTTTAAGCTGGAAAACTGCACGGAAGAACAGCGAAAAGAGGTTTTGTGTAAGTTTGTATCGGAGCCTGTCGATGACAGAGAGATTCCTCCGGTGCACACCACAGGAGGGGCAGTTGACCTCACCATATTAAGACCGGACGGCACGGAACTGGATATGGGAACCGGCTTTGATGCGTTTACGGACAGGACATATACGGCTTATTATGAGGACACAGAAGAGACGGTGATACAGGAGAACCGGAGACTTTTATATAAAGTAATGACGGAGGCAGGATTTACCAATTTGCCGTCAGAGTGGTGGCATTTTGATTATGGTGACCGCTTCTGGGCTTATTACACGGAGAAAGAGGCACTTTACAGAGGGGTATTTACAAAGGAGGAGGTCTATGGACAAATCTGACAAAAGACAAAAGAAAGGCTTAGATACGCTGCCGGCAACTGCGATTATGATTCTGGTGGCACTTCTGCTGGTATTCGTCGGATATACATATCTGGCGGTAAAGAACGGATTTACGATAGATGACTTAATAGATAATATCGTGGGGAATCTGCTTGGCGTTCTTGCGGCGTTTTTGCTGTTTGATATTTTGTATAACAAGCTTACGCAGGATGCCTACGCGAAGGAGACATCTCAGGAGATTACCAAAACGCTCATGGGAGACCCGACAACGCTGGATGCTTTTAGCGATGAGGACAAGCAGGTATTTCTGGAATCGACGATTAAATCGCTTGTGAAGGATGAAGATGCAGTGGATATGCTTGTCGGAAATGTGCAGAGATATGTTCAACAGGCACAGGTTGCAAGAATCCGAAAGAGTTTTGATTATACGATAAGTCTTTCGACAGAGCTTCCAGCCAGATATGATGAGTTCCCGGGAGTGAAGGAAGGCAGATATTTTTATGTGCAGGAGAATCTGAACTATGAAGCGAAGTATTTATCAGGAAAGGATATGAATCTGACTTCCAAGGAAGTGAAGATTGGATTCTGCTTTGACAAGCGAAGTCTGGATGCCGGACTGCTGGAAAGTGATGATGACCCGGAGTTCGCCAAGTGTGTATTTAATGAGAATCTGGATGTTACCAAAGAGGCGGTGGAGTATCTGCGCAATCTGCCAAAGGATAGGCTGAAGGATGCTTTTGAAGAGATGTTCACTGCGGTTTTGAAAGTGGACGGAAAGCAGGGAACACTTGCCGGAGTAGATGTCAGAGATGGCGGAATTGTTGCGTCGTATCGTGTTGATTATGATACGGAAGCATCGGGACATACGATAAGAGTTATTTTCCATATGCCTAAGCTGTGGGATTCTGTGTTTGAAGTGACGCTGGTCGACCCGACGAAGGCGCCGAAAATTACATTTGACTACATACCGGACTGCATGGATGTTACGATGTTTTCATATCTCAATAAGGCGGCGGAAGCAAATGATGGAGCCTATGAACAGAAGAACGGCATTTATGATATAGCGATAAAGGATGAATGGATTTATCCAAAGAGCGGTATTGTATTTAGCGTAAAGCACAAAAAGTAATAATAAGAGAGAAGATAAAAGAGGCTGTCGCATTAATGCGATAGCCTCTTTGCGGTATATCATATTATTTTTTCTGCTCAAGCAAAGTCGCGTTCTTGAGTAACATTTCTTCGATAATGTCATGACAGTACGCACCGATTTTTTTTCTGGTCTCCTTGTCTAAGTCGCTTAGATAAATTGGTGTGCCGTATTCGAGGATAACGTGCGTGGACTTGATAAATGGGAAATGGTTCTCAAATATCTCAGCAGAATTCGTCAGAGCCATCGGAATAATCGCACATCCTGTCTTCTCTGCCATCTTAAAGCTTCCTTCCTTGAACGGAAGAAGTAAATCATCGGTTTTGTTTCTCGTGCCCTCCGGGAAGATACACATGGAAATGCCGTTTTTGATGTTGTCAATGCCGGCAAGAATCGTTTTTAAGCCTTCGCGGATATCCTCACGGTTTAAGAACAGGCAGTGGAGCCTTGTCATCCAGATGGAAAGCAAAGGAACTTTTTGCATGGAAAGCTTGGAAACATAGCCTGTCAGACGCGGGCATCTTGCGTAGGTAATGACGATGTCAAAAAAGCTTTTGTGGTTTCCGATGTAAAGTACAGCTTCATCAGCAGGTACGTTCTCTTCTCCGATGACGGTCAGCTTGGTTCCGGAGAGAAAAAGAATTACCTTGAATGCCCGCTGAACCATGCGAAGCTGACTGATATCGGCTGCGTAAGGATTGAACATTCCAATAATCCATTCAACTGCAAGAACCGGAATTCCGATAATCAGATAAAGAAGCACAAATAAAACAACCAGAAGTATTCGTATCATAAAGTGTCCTCTCTTCATATTAAAAATCAATAGATTTATTATAAATGGAAATCGCGTCGATGACAACTAAATTCATATTTTTTACCCAAACTGCATAGAATAAGGATAGAAGCAAAAAATGGGGGGTGTCTATCATGAACCGGGGATATAAAAAGATGCACTGGCTGGAAATTCTGGTGGTTTTTGCTGTCTGTGGAGGCGTTTTGTGCGGCTGTACGGTGGAAAAGACCAGCAGGACGAAAGTAGCAGACCTTACATATACGATTGTGGAAGAGGCAGACATACCGGAAGAACTGCTGGCGAAGATAGAGGAAAAGAAGACGGCAGACTTTAAGATGACGCATGAGATGAATGGGGAATTGTACATCATTCGCGGATACGGCGAGCAGGAGACGGGAGGATACAGCATCCGTATCAAAGAGTGTTATCTGACCTCCAATGCAATCATGTTTGATACGGAACTGGTAGGACCGAGAAAAGGAGAGAGTACGAGTGTGAGCCCGAGCTTCCCTTACATTGTAATCAAAACAGAAAACTGCGACAAAAGTACTATATTTGAATGAATTTTCACGAAAATTTACTCAAATACAATTATTTTGTTTGACAAAAATTTAATACAGTGCTATACTAAAGCGAATTAATATCCGGAGGATAGCAGAGCCGGGACAGGGAGGTAGAGGAATGCAGCAGGCAGACATCAATAAAGTGCGCGCTTCCGTACATCAGCAGTGCGGTAGAAAAGTACTTATTCAGCTCGACAGAGGACGCAACAAGATTGACATTCAGGAAGGTGTTATTCAGAATGCTTATCCAAGTGTATTTACGATATTGGTGAATGATGAGCAGGAACAGAATCCGCCTCAGCTGTTGTCATTCAGTTATTCAGATATTATCACAAGAGACATTCGTATGAAACTTTGTTAATAGAATAAATGTTGTAGGTATAAGTTCCCTCATACCCGAATAAGATGTAAAAAGATTCGGATATGGGGGAATTTTTTTGGAACTTGAAAAAGTGAAAATACATAGAAAACAGGAAACCGGCTCTGCAGTCAGCCAGCTAACATTAGATGACGATTACAATGTGCCGGATTACAGACCGGATATCGTAAAGGTCTTAAAGGAAAAGGGTGAACTCCGCTTCGAGGAAGTGCGGGCGGGAAGCGGTGTTGTATGGGTAAAGGGCACTCTAAATTTCCGGGTGCTGTATCGAAGCGAACAGGGGAACGGTAAAATCAGCTGTTTGAAGGGTGAGATTCCGTTTCAGGAAAAATTGAATATGGATGGCTTACAGGAAAATCAAAGTGTAACGGCGACAGGGGAAATTGAGGATATCACAATAGGTGTTATCAATTCCCGCAAGCTGAATCTGCGGGCGGTTGTTGTACTGCGTGTGACAGCGGAGAAGGAAGTGGACGAAGAACTGTCTGTGATGCTGGAGGCGGGCGATGAATACGAACAGAAAGTGGTGACGGAGGAAGGGCTGACACTGCTTGCATCTGACAGGGATATCTGCAGACAAAAGAGCGAGGTGGTACTTCCGTCGAGCAAGCCCAATGTACATGAAATCCTGTGGAGAAGCGTGGAACTCCGCAATGTTGAGAATCGTTTGCAGGCAGGAAAAGTACAGATTGTGGGAGAAGTGCTGATTGCAGTCCTATACAGCGAAGAGGAGGAGCCGGAGCGTCTGCAATGGTATGAGACAACTTTGCCGTTAGAGTGTGAGATGGACTGCGCTGTGCAGGAAGATGCGATATGCAAGGTAAACGTGGTACCTCTGTCAGCAGATGTGGAAGTCAAGCCGGATTATGACGGAGAAGAACGGGTTCTTGTTCTGGAATTGGCGTTAAGTGCAGATGTTCGTGTATGGAGAGAGGAACGGATAGAACTTCTGTCGGACATTTATTCGCTGAAAAAAGAAGTTGTGCCGCACAGGAAAGAGCGGATATTGGAAAAACTTCTGGTAAAAAATGATGCAAAATGCCGGATAGCAGAGCAGATAGAACTGCCGGAAAGTCAGGAGCGGATTCTGCAGATTTGTGCCTGTGAGGGAAAAGTGAATCTGGAACGCAGGGAATTAGTAGAGCGTGGCGTACAGGCAGAAGGCACAATCACGGTAGAACTGTTATATATTACGACAGACGATAATATGCCGGTAGGAACTGTGCGAGAGATATATCCGTTTTCACATCTGATAGAAATACCGGAGACGACAGGCACGGTTCGCATCGAACTGGACTGTGGAATCGAACAGCTTGCAGCAGCAATGCTTGATCAGGAGCATATTGAAGTCAAAGCGGTAGTACATCTGGATTTAATTGCGTTTTTAGAGCAGACAATACCGAACATTGAGGAGGTGGAAGAACAGCCACTGAACACGGAAGAACTAAGAAATCGTCCGGGACTGGTTGGCTATATTGCCAAAGAGGGTGATGAGCTCTGGGAGATTGCCAAGGAAAACCATACGACGATACATGATATTTTGGAGACTAATGGGTGGAAGGAAAAGGAACTTCTACCAGGTGATACAATCCTGATTGTAAAACAGGTCGGTTGACATTGGAGGCTGTCGCGTAAATTTTTTCGTGTGCGTAATAAAAATTACACGCACAAAAAATCTTAATGCGACAGCCTCAACCAATTTATTTTGATTGCGAAAATAAATACTTGAGAATACTGGAAGATTTTGTTATACTTCTTTATTGTAAAAGTTTACTGTAGAAAAGAATGAAACGAGGAGACAGAAGATGGAAGATAATAAGAATTATGATGTTCAACCAGACACAGAAAACAAGCCGGAAGAACAGATTTATGGACAGCCAATAGAAGTGGCAGAGCAGACCTATGGACAGCCGGCAGAGACGGCTGACAGTCAGACCTATGAGCAGCCGACAGAGCAGACCTATGGACAGGCGCAGCAGACATACGGACAGACAGAGCAGACATACGGACAGGCACAGCAGACCTATGGACAGGC
>CAZAGJ010000003.1:80074-119328 GCA_964484605.1 uncultured Roseburia sp.
CATACGGACAGACAGAGCAGACATACGGACAGGCACAGCAGACCTATGGACAGGCACAGCAGACCTATGGACAGGCACAGCAGACCTATGGACAGGCGCAGCAGACATACGGACAGACACAGCAGACATACGGACAGACGCAGCAGACATACGGACAGACACAGCAGACATACGGACAGACACAGCAGACATACGGACAGGCACAGCAGACCTATGGACAGAATGCGGGTTATGGAATGCCGCCGGTGGGACCGGATGGACAGCCGTTGAAGAATAACTATGTAATGAAGATGATATTCTCTATTCTGGAGATACTGTGCTGCTGCCTGGGTAATGTGGTGACACTTGCGATGGGTATTGTTGGATGTGTATTTACGAACAAGGCAAATAAGTCTTATCAGCAGGGCGATGGACAGAGTTTCAAGTCACAGAGCAAGACAGCAAATATCTGCCTTTGGATTGGATTGGGATTCGTTGTTTTAGAACTTGTTGTAGCAATCATAAGTTCCGCATTGGATGCAGGAAAGACGGCGGGCAGCCATTCTACAGCAGGTAATGTCAGCGCAGAGGTTTCTGTACGGGTTGACGGCCACGAAATCGGTATTCCTTCTACATATTCAGAACTTGAAGATATGGGATTTTCTCTTGATTCCTATGATGCAGGAAGCATTATAGAGGGCGGTGATTTTGATTTCTTCCAGATGCAGAACGAAGATGGAGATTATGTTATGTGGTGCTGGTTCTATAATGACGGCAGCGCATCAAAAGCGGTAGAAAACTGCAGAGTTATCGGTGTAGATGTAGACAGCAACTGTGCAAATTATGAGACATATCGCACAAGCGAGGGATTGAACTTTGACAGTACGCCGGAAGATTTCATCGAAGCTTACGGACAGGCAGACGAGTACAGCCATGATAGCTCTCAGGATTACTATGAGTGGTATTTTGACAATGGAAGCGACACCGTATGGCGTGTAATGGAAGTTACTTTTATCGACGGTGAATTGTACGATATCGATGTTGATTATAAGTAATGAAGGACTAAGGCGGAAAGAGGAGTAAAATGGACGAGAACAAGACATTTGGCTATGAAAATGACAGCTGGGAGAATAATGCTGTAGAGCAGCCATATGGACAGCCGCAGGGACAGGACACACAGCAGCCGTATGGACAGACTTACGGTCAGGCAAATCAGCAGCCATATGGACAGAGCTATGTTCAGGCGAATCAGCAGCCATATGGACAGCCATATGGTCAGGCAAATCAGCAGACCTACGGACAGTCAAATTACAACAGCATGGTGCCACCGCTTGACAATAACGGACAGCCTCTGAAAAATACATTTGCAATGAAACTCACATTCTCTATTTTGGAGATTTTGTGCTGTTGTGGCTGCAATGTTATTACTATGATCTTGGGAATTATTTCCTGCGTATTTACAACACAGGCAAATACTGCATACAAAGAGGGCAGATGGAATGAGTACAAGGAGAAGACCAAGACATCATCCATTCTGTTGTGGGTCGGTTTAGGCGTGGCAGTTGTATATCTGATTATCAACATCGTAGCAGGTGTGATGAATGGAACAGATTTACTGTCTGCGTTTGAAGAAGGATATGAAGCAGGATATAGTGCAGTAGCAGGTAATGATGATATTGACTACGACTATGACTACGACTATGCGGATGATGAAGATGATGCAGAAGCATCTGAAACAGAGACCGAGACGGAAACTGAGACAGAAGCAGTAGAAGAGACAGAAGCGGCTGAACCGCTTGAGGTGGTTGCGGGCGAAGGCTTTACAGACCCGGTTATCACTGTAAACGGTGTAGCAATTGCATTGCCATTGACATATGCAGAACTTGAGGAACTTGGATTCTCCATCAGTGATGATGATAAGGATTATGTTTTAAATGATGGCGAGTACAGCTACAATTATATGTATGATGCGACAGGCTTAGAGTGTGGAACTGTATATATTGCCAACTTGACAGAGGAAGCAATCGAGCAGCAGGATGGCGTTGTTTTTGGTGTCTCAGTTGATAGTTACAATCTTGAGGATGGTGTAACATTCTCCTTGTCTAACGGCATTAACGAGAATGCAACGAAAGATGACCTTTTCACAGCGTTTGGTGATCCGGATTATGCTTATGACAGCAATGAACTCGGGGAAGAAGATGATGATGACAGCTATGATTACGACAGCCAGAGATATCAGTGGTACAGCCACAATGAGGAATACTATGATTCTTCTTACAATTCATTGAGTATCAGCTACTGGGATGGCGAACTGGACGAAATCGACATGAGATATTTGGGATGGGATTAATCCTTAAGTATTTGTAAAATTGTGGAAACAATAACAATTTCATAACAAGATATGGTAAAATAGGTATAGCAAAGAGGCTATACCTATTTTTGCGTGATAAGGAGAATGCTTAATGAACCTGAAAAAACAAATGGCGTTGCTGCTGGTTCTGGCATTGGGGATTTCCGGCGTGGAACCGGTGGCAGCGTCAGCGCTTAGCAATGCGCAGAAGAAAAGAGACGAGGCACAGGAGAATTTAGATGCAGTCAATGGAGAGATTGCGAACATCCAGAGCGCACAGAGCAGTCTGCAGGCAGAGATGGACAGCTATGATGCACAGATGATGAACCTGTTGACGGATATGGAGATTCTGGCAGGCGATATCGAGACACAGGAACTGGAGATTGAAGAGGCGAATGCGGATTTGGAAATGGCTGAGTACGAGGAAGCTCAGCAGTACGAGGCGATGAAGGTGCGCATTCAGTATATGTATGAGAATGGCGGACAGTCTGTCTGGACTGTGATTTTAGAGTCGGGGAGTATGACGGAACTGTTAAACCGAGTGGAATATGTGTCGGATGTCTATGACTATGACAGAGAACTTTTGACGGCATATCAGGATACGGTGCAGGAAGTGGAAGATTTAAAGGCACAGCTGGAAAATGAGATGGCTGAGATGGAGGAATTGGAAATCTCCTATCAGGAGCAGCAGACGTCTTTGAACACGATTATCGCGCAGAAACAGAGTGAGATGAACGATTTTGACAGTCAGCTGGCAGATGCACAAGCGCTGGCGGGCAGGTATGCACAGACAATCAGACAGCAGAATCAGGTAATTGCACGGGAAGAGGCGAGAATAGCGGCTGAGGCAGCAGCGGCACAGGCAGCGGCAAATGCCAGTAAGAATAATACGGCAGGAAGCACTTCCGCGGGAACTGCCTCAACAGGAACCGGTACGACAGCAGGAACCGGCACGACGGCAGGAACCGGAACCGGCTCATCTTCCACCGGACTGACGGATACCGGACTGAATCCATCGTATAGGACAGGCATAAGCGGTAATGATGTGATATCGTATGCGAGTCAGTTCCTGGGAAATCCGTATGTGTTTGGAGGAACCAGTCTTACGGAGGGAGCAGACTGCTCGTATTTTGTTATGGCGGTTTATCAGCACTTTGGCATTTCCGTTCCGAGGAGCTCTTATGCACAGCGAAATTGCGGACAGGCAGTCAGCTATGAAAATGCCCAGCCGGGAGATATTATCTGCTATTCCGGTCATGTGGCGATTTATGTTGGAAACGGACAAATTATTCATGCATCGAGTCCGAGAACCGGAATATGCTATGGAAATGCCACTTACCGTACCATTGTTGCGGTGCGGCGGGTATTGTAGAAAATAGTTTCCTAAATTGTATTTTAAACCGGATAGTGGTATACTTGCAGGTGGCAGTAGAAATGCGCTGCACTGTGATAATAAGGAGGAATACAGAATGCAGTTTAAGAAGTTACAGGACGATATGATAGCGGCAATGAAAGCACGAGATAAGGTGCGCAAGGATGCTATTTCCGCACTTGTGTCAGCAGCCAAGAAAATTGCGATAGATGAAGGATGCAGAGATGATATTAAGGATGAACTCGTAGACCGTGTTATCTTAAAGGAGATTAAGTCTGTCAAGGAGCAGTTAGAGACTTGCCCGGAGTCCAGGGAGGATTTGCGCGCAGAATATCAGGCTCGTTATGACATATTTATGGAGTACGCGCCACAGATGATGTCTGCGGAGGAAGTTGAGAAGTTTATTACAGAGAAGTTTGCTGAAGTAGTGGCAAGCGGTAACAAAGGACTTATCATGAAGAATGTTATGCCGGAATTAAAAGGAAAGGCTGAAGGCAGCGTGATTAATCAGGTTGTCGCAAAGCTCTGCCGGTAATGAAAAAGAAATTATGCACCGCAGTTATCCTTCTTGCAAGCATAATAGTACTCGGCTTTATATCATTCCATGAATACGAGAATCGTCGGAATCTGGATTTTACGGAGACTTTAGATGAGGTAGCAGTAATTGTGGATGGATGTGAACTGACCATGCGTGACATGGCATTTTATATTGCGTACAAGGAATGTGAGATAGAAGAGATGGCACGCGTTTATGAGCCGGAAGACACCGATGAGTACTGGAACATCTATACGAACCATACTTTTTTGCGTGAGGAAGGCAAAAAAGCGGCGATGGACATGGCGGTTCATGATGAGATATTCTATCGTCTGGCAGTAGAGGAAGGCGTGGAATTGTCTGCGGAAGAGGAAGAGCACCTTGCCAATGACCGGTATGATTTCTGGAGTGATCTGGAGGAAGAACAGCGGGATGGGCTGGGTGTTGGCGAGGAAGTGCTGGCAGAGAGCATGCGTAAAATCGCTCTGGCGGAGAAGTATCAGGCACTTTTGGCAGAGATAGAGCAGAAGGATTATGAGGCATATTCGTATACCGGCGCGGAGTATGAGGAGATGCTGCAGGAGCATACTTACGAGATTAAGGATTCGGTCTGGGATAGAATCCATTTTGGCGGTGTTACCGTCAATCATTAATTAATAGCAAAGAAGAGTGATGATATGACAACAAAAATAAATCGCAATGACCCGTGCTGGTGCAAAAGCGGCAGGAAGTATAAAGTATGCCATCAGGCGTTTGATGAGAGAATCGCATTGGCAGCATCTAAGGGACATATCGTGCCGCCGCGGGATATTATAAAGAACACTGAGCAGATTGCGGGAATCAGGGAGAGCTGCAAGATAAATATTGCGGTGCTTGATTACATCGGGGAGCATATTCATGCGGGTATGAATACGGCAGAGATTGATAAAATCGTATATGATATGACAACAGAGATGGGCGGGATTCCTGCACCGTTGAATTATCAGGGGTATCCGTACAGTGTGTGCACATCCGTAAATGACCAGGTGTGCCACGGATTTCCTTCGGAGCACGTTGTGCTGCAGGATGGAGATATTATCAACGTGGATGTTTCCACAATTTTAAATGGTTATTTTTCGGATTCTTCAAGAATGTTCTGCATCGGAGAAGTGAGCCCGGAGAAAGAGAAGCTTGTGCGTGTTACAAAGGAATGCGTAGAACGTGGCTTACAGGAAGTGAAGCCGTGGGGCTTTCTGGGAGATATGGGTCAGGCAGTACATGACCATGCATTTGCAAATGGCTATACGGTTGTGCGTGAAATAGGCGGTCATGGTGTTGGATTGGAATTCCATGAGGAACCATGGGTTGGCTATAACAGCAAGCGCGGTCAGGAGATGCTTATGGTACCCGGAATGATATTTACGATTGAGCCGATGGTAAATATGGGCAAGGCGGATATCTATATTGATGATGAGAATGACTGGGAAGTTTACACGGCAGACGGAATGCCGTCTGCACAGTGGGAGATTATGGTACTTGTGACAGAGGATGGACATGAGGTTCTCTGCTGGTAATGACTTGTGGTACAGTAAAAGCGGAGAACTGTGTTTCTCCGCTTTTTTGAAAGGAGTGCAAAATGCCGGAAAATTTGCAGGAGGTATTAAAAGAACAGTTTCCCTTTTGGAAATATCTGGACGGGGAGAGCAGAGAGCGTCTTGCGAGGAGCGCGACACGGAAGGAGTATGCAAAAGGAAGCCTTGTACATTCGGCAAGCGAAAAGTGTCTGGGACTTATTCTTGTGGAGAAGGGCAGCATCAGGGTATATATGGAATCCGAGGAAGGCAGGGATATTACGCTTTATCGTCTCGGGGAAGGCGAGATTTGCACATTGTCCGGTTCCTGTTTTATGAGTGAGATTACATTTGAGGTACTGATAGAAGCGGAGAGCGATTGTAGGATTGTGCTGTTGAATCCGGCAGTGTTTAACCGGATAGCATCGGAGAACGTTTATGTGGAAAACTATATGTATAAGCAGACGGCATCTCGTTTCTCGGATGTGATGTGGGCGATGCAGCAGATTCTTTTTTTGAGTTTTGACAAAAGACTGGCTTTGTTTCTGCTGGATGAAGTAGCGGAAGTCGGCGATAATACACTGGTGATGACGCATGAACAGGTGGCAAGGTATGTGGGAAGTGCCAGAGAAGTGGTGTCCCGTATGCTGAAGTATTTTGAAGAGGAAGGCTATGTAAAGCTGTCGAGAGGCAGGATACAGATTATAGATGAGGGCGCATTGGAGAGGCTGGCTTCTTAAAATGGAGGGAATGAGATGAAAAAGCAAAAAATGCCAAGGCTACAAAAGACGGAAAAAACTAACGTGCCGGGTGAATGGTTATATCTGGCAAAGGAAGGAATTACGATACGCCGGATAGAACAGGCGATTGGAGAGGCTTACGAGAAGGAACTCTGGGAGGAAGCAGGAGTACTTGAAGTGGCGTTTGCCGAAGCGTCGTCCATGGATTTTGAACATGTGAAAATTCATCCAAAGGATGAACTGACGCGCGATTATGTGGCAAAAGAGGGCTGTGCGGAGATATTCCTTGTAACTTTTGCACCGGAGGAGTATGACCGTGCAAAAGAAGTTATGAAGCGGATTATCAAGGCATGTGGAGGGATGTTCTGCGGAGATACAGAAGATTTCCTGCCTGTTGAGAGAGGCGAATAAAGCACTTTTGCCAAGCAGAGTGAAAACGTATTGAAAACAGAACAGAAAACAGTTATCATAATTTTATTGTTGTGAAATATGGGAAAAGGTTTGGTTCTTGGATGATGGAGAGTAGAATTTCTGGACACACAGGTCTTTTGGCGGTTATCGGTTCACCGATTGCTCATTCCGGTTCGCCGAAGATTTACAATTATGGATTTGAACGTCTGGGACTTGATTATGTGTATGTAGCTTTTGATATCAAGGAACACGAAGTGAAGGATGCGATTGCAGCGATGCGCACGTTTGGAATGCGCGGATGCAATGTGACAATGCCGAATAAGACAGAGGTAGTAAAATACATGGATGAACTGTCACCGGCGGCGCGCATCATCGGTGCGGTAAATACGATTGTAAATGACAATGGCAGACTGAAAGGATATATTACGGATGGAGAAGGCGTTGTAAACAGCCTTCGGGATAATGGCGTTTCTGTCAAAGGGAAGAAGATTGTGGTTGCAGGCGCAGGCGGCGCGGCTACCGCAGTACAGGTGCAGTGCGCACTTGACGGAGCCGGAGAGATTGTAATTTTTAACCGCACGGTTTCACGCGCCGAGGAGACTGCGCAGATGATTCGGAGAGAAGTGCCTTCATGCACTGTGAAGGCTTATGATATTGCGGATACGGAGCGGATGACAGAGGAAATCAGAAGCAGCGAGATTCTAATCAATGCGACGAGCGTAGGAATGAAGCCGATGGAGCAGGAAAGTATTGTCAGGGATTTGACAGCATTTCATCCGGGACTTACTGTTTTAGATGCAGTGTATGAACCGGTAGAGACAAGGCTGCTTCGTGAAGCGAAGGAGGCACATTGTCATTGCATTGGTGGGAAATCCATGCTTTTGTGGCAGGCGGCTGCAGCCTTTAAGCTGTATACGGGATTGGATTTGCCTGTGGAGGAGTTGAAAGAAAAGTTTTAAAGCCGGAATAGAAGAGGGATGGATAGTGAAGAACATATATCTGATAGGATTTATGGGAACAGGGAAAAGCACAGTTGCCGGGGCATTGGCGAAGCGGCTGGATGCAAAGTGCGTAGAGATGGATCAGGTGATTGAGGCAGAGCAGGGGATGGCAATCACAGAGATATTTGAAAAGTATGGCGAAGAATATTTCCGGAATCTGGAGACGGAATTGCTTCACTCCTTTGAAAAGGAAGCGCATTTGGTTGTATCCTGCGGCGGAGGGAGTGTTTTACGGGAAGAAAATGCCACGCTTATGAAAGCAGAGGGGAGAATCATCCTTCTTACCGCAAAGGCAGAAACGATATATGAAAGAGTGAAAGACAGCACGAACAGACCGGTTTTGAATGGACATATGAGTGTGTCGTATATACAGGAATTGATGGATAAGCGGAGTACGCGCTATGAGGCGGTTGCAGATATTTGCGTAGCGACGGATGGCAAGAGCGCAGACGATATCTGTACAGAGATTATAGAATTTATTTCAAAAGAAGGATGAGAAGAAACCATGAATTTTGATTTTTTAAGGGAGTGCAGACCGGAAGAACCGGAACTGCAGCGCTTGTATGAACATATTGCGGCGGAACTCGAGCGGGCAGAACAAAAGTATTGGGACAGACCGGAAGAATGTGGGATTGTACTTCGCGGTGTCGCAGAAAAGATTTGCCGCATCTATAACCTGCACTATGAAATAGGATGTCCGATGACATACTCCTTGGAGGAATTCTTGTGCTACACAGACAAAGAAGAGCACAATGCGATGGTAAGCCGTTTTCTCAGCGCAGTGCGCAAGGAACAAAGAGACAGGCTGAACAAACTGCGCGTGCTGGGAGATGACTGCATTTGGGGTGAGAATGCACCGGACCGGGGAATGACCTATGAAGACCGTATGGCACAGAATGCGAAGCGGATGATGGAAACGATGATGGAACTCACAAAGGAAATGTGTGAAAAGATTAATAAATGTGAGGGACTGCAGGAAATAGACTTTATAGAACCGGACAGACCGGAGAATGGGAAAACACAGCTTGTGCACGGGGACGAGCAGAAAACGGGCACGTATAATAAAATAAAAGAAAAAATTAAGAAAATGTTTATGGCATCATCGGATGAAAAGTGTTAGGATGTAGCAGAAATAAAATTGCAGGTGTTTCCGGGGAGAGAGGAGAAATACATGCATTTTATTTTGAAAGAATTGACAGATTGTTTTTACCCGCCGCGCTGCCCGGTCTGTGATGAGATTTTATCGCCGGGGAAGCTGATTTGCCCATCATGCGCGAAGGAGGCATGCCCGGTTGTGGAACCGTCATGCAAGAGATGCGGGAAGCCGATGGAGGATGCCAGGCGGGAATATTGTGTTGACTGCTCGCAGAGAAAGCATGTATACAGGCAGGGAAAGGCTGTGTTTGTGTACAAAACAGGAATCAAAAAGTCTATGTACCGATTCAAATACAGCAACCGCCGAGAGTATGCCGCATTTTATGCAAAGCGGGCGGCAGAGATTCATGGTGACTGGATTCGGAAGAAGCAGGTGGAGGTAATTGTCCCCGTTCCCATGTACATAGGAAAAAAGCGGCGGCGCGGATATAATCAGGCCGAGGTATTCGCCCGTGCGTTGGGGAAGGAAATGGGAATTCCCGTAGATGCAAAGCTTGTAAGGCGGGTGCGCAATACGACACCACAGAAGGAACTGAGCAATAAAGAGAGACAGCGCAATTTAAAAAAGGCTTTTCAATTAACGCAGGATATAGTAAAATATAGTCAGGTATTGTTAGTAGACGACATATATACAACCGGCAGTACGATGGATGCGGTGGCAGATACCCTGCTTTCAGGCGGTGCGGTTGATATTTATTATATCTGTATCAGCATTGGAGCTGGATTCTGACAGAGATGTTGAGGAGGGCAGAAGATGGATGTTAAAAATTGCAAGGGCTGTGGACGTTTATTTAATTACATAGCCGGTGCTCCGCTGTGTGAACAGTGCCGGAAGGCGCTCGAAGAGAAGTTTCAGGAAGTAAAAGTATATTTGGAAGAGCATCCGCATTCGACAATACAACAGGTGTCAGATGCGATGGAAATCTCTGTGAAGCAGATTAAGCAGTGGATTCGCGAGGAGCGTTTATCACTTACGAACGCCGGGGCTGACGGTATCGTATGTGAACAGTGCGGCGCACCGATTTGTACGGGAAGATTCTGCGAGAAGTGCAGAATAAATATGGCGAATACATTTGCCGGAGCGATTCATAAGTCGAAGCAGCCGGAGATTAAGAAGAAAGAGCGTAATGGAGACCGCATGCGTTTCCTTCAGTAATAGAGATGATGGAACAGGGCCTGAAAACAGGGCTCTGTTTTTTGCTTTGAAAACAATACGTTCTGTGCTATAATGATAAGTAAGAATGCGTAACTGCGTGTAAAATTAGAAATATAAAATATGCGGGTGCGAGAAGCGGAAAGGATAAGAGTGCTGTATGGTAAATGAAGAACGTCTACGGCATATGATAAAATTGGCACAGTTTGACCAGAATGACGGGCAGGCCTGCAAACCGATGACACAGTATGCGAGAAAAGATTATGTGGCGCTGCAGATGCTGAAAAGCTTTGTGACAGGCTCGATAAGTTATGTGCTGCTGTTTGGATTATGGGTGCTGCATTCACTCGAAGATTTGTTCCGGACAATAACCGGCATGGAATTACAGGCAGTTGTAATAACGCTTGCACTTTCATATGCTGTATTTATGGTGATTTACTTGGGCGCGACCTATATTATTTTTTGTATAAGGTATTCAAAAGGGCGCAAAAAGGTTAAGAAGTATTATGGCAGCCTGAAGAAAGTGAATCAGATGTACGAACGCGAAGAACGCTTGAAGACGACAGCGAGCGGCGATTGGGAGTAGGGCAGGAGGAAAGTATGACAACCATATTGGAATTGAAAGAAAAGCTGGTGCGCTTTTATGGCAGACATGAGGTGTATCTCGTGCCGCTTATGAAGTTTGTACTGGCGTTAATGATGTTTTTAATGATTAATCTTAATATAGGATATATGCAGAGCATCAGCAGTGTGCCGATTGCACTGATTATGGCGGCTCTTTGCTCAGTATTGCCGATTAACGTTGCAATGCTGCTGGCGACAGTATTTATTTTGCTGGATATGTATGCACTGTCTCTGGAAGTGTGTCTGGTGACCTTGATTTTATTTGTGCTGATATATCTGATTTATTTCCGGTTTGCACCTAAGAATGGGTATGATGTGATTTTGACAATGATTTGCTGCAAACTTCATATTCCGTATGTTATGCCGATTGGAATGGGACTTCTTCGTGAAGTATACTCTATATTTGCTCTGGCATGCGGTACGATTTTGTACTTTTTCCTCAATGGAGTAAAGCAGAATGCGAAAGTTTTAAGCGGTGCGGTGGAAGCCGAAGGAGAGACGGCATCTACGTTTGCTGCGGTGCTGAATCAGCTCATGGGTAACAAGGAGATGTATCTGGTGCTTGGTGTGCTTGCGATTACGCTGGTTATCGTGTATGTGATTCGTAGGATGTCAATTGAGAATGCATGGCGTGTGGCAATTATTTCGGGGGCACTGTTTGAAACGATTGGATTGATTGCAGGATATATGCTGCTGGGTATTTCTGGCAGGATGGTCGGTGTGTTGATTGGCGGTATTGTTTCCACAGGAATAGCATTTGTGATTCAGATTCTGTTCTTCAACCTGGACTATTCGAGGACAGAGAAGCTGCAGTTTGAAGACGATGAGTACTATTACTATGTAAAGGCTGTGCCGAAGGCGATTATATCCGGCTCAGATAAACGGGTAAAACGTTTTGCAGGTAAGGATGACGGAGAAGAACACCTGACAAAGAAGCAGTTTGCGAAAGAGATGGATATTGACGAGGATTTATTAGATTAAGGAAGTGAAAAAGTGCAGAACATGATAACAAGTGTGGGTGCTTTTTTTGAGAAAGCGTCCGTGTACATGAATTTGCCAAAAATGACTCTGACAGATATTGTAGAGATCATTATAATTGCAGTTTTGTTTTACTATATGCTGGTATGGATAAAGAATACCAGAGCATGGGTGCTGCTCAAAGGTTTGCTGGTAATCATGGCGTTTGTTTTGATGGCAGTGGTATTCCAGATGAATACGATTATCTGGATTGCAAAAAACACCCTGAGTATCCTGATGGTGGCACTTGTCGTCATATTTCAGCCGGAGCTCCGTAAGGCGTTAGAGAGTCTGGGACGGAAAAATGTCCTTACTTCGTTTTTCTCGTTTGATTTTTCCAAGGAGGAGCATGGAAAATTCTCGAATCATACGATTACGGAGATTGTGAAAGCGTGCTATGAGATGGCGAAGGTTAAGACAGGAGCGCTGATTGTTGTCGAGGATGAAATCCTTCTGAACGAATATGAGCGCACGGGAATTGCTGTGGATGGC
This sequence comes from uncultured Roseburia sp., assembly GCA_964484605.1. GTDB lineage: Bacteria > Bacillota > Clostridia > Lachnospirales > Lachnospiraceae > Roseburia. The sequence continues at coordinate 92,454 of CAZAGJ010000003.1, forward strand.
ATTCTTACCAGCCAGCTGTTAATTAATATATTCGAGAAAAACACACCGCTTCATGATGGCGCGGTTATCGTGCGGGGAGACCGTGTGGTGTCTGCAACCTGCTATCTGCCGCTGACGGACTCTCTTTCCATCAGCAAGGATTTGGGAACGAGACATCGCGCGGCAGTCGGTATCAGCGAAGTGACGGATTCGCTGACGATTGTTGTGTCGGAAGAAACCGGAAGAGTGTCAATTGCATTAAACGGAGAATTATATCGCAACGTAGATGCGGAATTTTTGAAAAATAAGCTGATGTATCTGCAGAAGCGTGAACAGGAAGTATCTAAAATTGAATTATGGAAGAGGAGGCTGAAAGATGTTAAGAATGCTCGGAAAAAAGATAACGAATAATTTTGGCCTCAAGCTGTTGGCGGCGGTATGCGCGTTTGTGCTTTGGATTGTGGTTATCAATATTGATAATCCGGTGGTTGTACAGACATTTACTACGAGTGTCACGGCGGAGAATACGGAATATCTCACGGAACAGAACAAGTATTTTGAAGTGTTAAATGGCAAGAATACGGTCACCTTTAATGTCTCAGGTGAGCGCAGCGTGCTAAGCGAGATGGAGAACACAGACTTTTCTGCGACGGCAGATATGGAAAAGATTGAATACAGTGAGGATGGAATCTGCCGGGTTCCGGTTTCGATTACTCCGACGAGATATACTAATAAAGTGACGGTAACATCCAAGAAACTGTACCTTGAAGTGGTTCTTGAAGATTTGGGAACATGCCAGAAGGTTATCGCTGCAAACACGAAGGGTGCGGTAGCGGACGGATGTGCGTTGGGAGATATTGAGGTTGTAGGCTCTAATCTGCTTAAGATTTCGGGACCTTCCTCAATTGTAAGCCAGATTGATTCCGTGACTGCCACGATTAATGTCGAGGGTGTTTCTGCGGATGTTACAGACAGCGTTGTGCCGGTGCTGTATGACAGCGAGGGCAATGTCATTGACACGACAAAGCTTAAGATGAGTCTTAGTACGGTTGCTGTTTCTGCAAAAGTGCTGAGCACGAAAGATGTTGCACTGGAGTTTGCTACGGTGGGTGATGTTGCAGAAGGTTATGTAATGACCGGAATTGAGTGTCCGCTTGAGACAATCCGCATCAAAGGAGAAAGCGCAACATTAAATACTGTAAATAAAATCTCTATTCCGGCGGAAGTACTGGATGTGACAGATATTGAGGATGATTTAACGGTTACGGTAGACATCAGTTCTTATCTGCCGGCAGATACATCACTGGTGCTGGCTTCGGATGCTAAGATAGAAGTTACTGTAAAAGTGGAGCTGATGTTGTCTAAGACATTTGATGTTCCGGTAAAGAACCTTTTGGTGACAAATCTGCGCGAAGGATATTTGCTGGAATTTGATGAGGATACGGTAGAAGTGCGAGTATCGGGACCGGACAGTGTGGTTTCTGAACTGACGGCGAAGAACATAACAGGTACACTGGATGCCAGTGGAATCGGCACGGGAAGTCATCAGCTGACGGTGGAACTTGATTTGGCAGATTATTGTCAGATGACAGAAAAAGTAAAAACGCCTGTGTCTATCAGTGCAGATGAGAGCGTGAGCGCACAGCCGGAGCAGAGCCAGCCGGAGGCAGATGATGCGGGGCAGGCAGAGGCAGCAGGGAACAATGCAGATGCTGTGACGACAACGATGACGCCTTCTGCAAGTGCCGGAGAGACAGATGCTACAGCCAATACAGAGACTGTAGAAGCGGCAGATTAAGAAGAATAGACATATAAAATAGAACGATTTATGGAGGGAAAACATGGCTAGAATGTTTGGCACGGATGGTGTGCGCGGCGTTGCGGGTTCAGAACTCACAATAGAACTTGCGACAAAGCTGGGACAGGCGGGCGCGTATGTACTTACTAAGGAACAGGCACATCAGGCAACGATTATTGTAGGATGTGATACCAGAATATCAGGCGGCATGCTGGCGAGTGCATTGATGGCAGGTATCTGCTCCGTTGGTGCAAATGCGATTTTTGTAGGCGTGATGCCGACACCGGCGATTGCATATTTGACCAGAAAGCATAAGGTTGACGCAGGAGTAGTGATTTCTGCTTCTCACAACCCGATGGAATTTAATGGAATCAAGTTCTTCAATGGCGAGGGATATAAGCTTTCTGATGCCCTTGAGGATGAGATAGAGGATTTGATTCACAACAACATGAAGGATGTCATGCTACCGATTGGTTCGGGAGTAGGCAAGATTGATTACCGTTTTGACTTGCGCGATGAATATGTGGAATTCATGAAGAAGTGCGTGCCGGTGAATCTTAAGGGGAAGAAGATTGTTGTGGATTGTGCTGAGGGAGCGTCACATTATACGTCAGTTAAAACGTTGCAGGATATGGGCGCGGAGTTGATTGCGATTCATACGGAACCGGATGGAACCAATATTAACGCAAACTGTGGTTCTACACATATGGATGAATTAAAGGCACGGGTGGTATACGAGAAAGCGGATATCGGTATCGCATTTGACGGTGATGCAGACCGTATGCTCGCTGTGGATGAGAAGGGCGAGCTTGTGGATGGCGACCAGATTATGGCAATCTGCGGAACTCATATGAAAAAGCAGGGAAAACTGAAGAAGAATACGATTGTAGTAACGGTTATGACAAATCTCGGTTTCTCTCTGATGGGTGAGCGTGAGGGCATTCACATTGAGAAAACCAAAGTGGGTGACCGTTATGTGCTTGAAAACATGCGTGAACATGGATATAATATCGGCGGTGAACAGTCAGGTCATGTCATTTTCTTAGATGACAATACAACCGGAGATGGATTGCTTTCTGCATTGCATCTGCTGGAGGTTATGGTAGATACCGGGAAATCGTTATCGGAGCTTGCATCTGTGATGGAGGTGCTTCCACAGGCGTTGATTAATGCGAAGGTTCCGAATCATAAGAAAGAGAGTTTTATGGAGTATCAGGAAATTGCAGATGCAATTTCTAATGTGGAGAAGAAGTTCAACGGAGAAGGAAGAGTCTTAATCAGACCGTCCGGCACAGAACCATTGGTGCGTGTCATGATTGAGGGTAAGGATCAGAAGGTAATTGACGAAGAGGCGAGGAAGCTTGCCGAATTAATTACCAAAATTATGTTATAGAAGGTTGGAGGGAAAACCATATGGTAAGTCAAATGGTCACAATTAAGAATGCGACAGGATTGCATTTAAGACCGGCGGGAATTTTATGTAAGGAAGCGATGCAGTTTAAAGCACACATTGTGTTTCATTATGGAGACAATACGGCAAATGCGAAGAGCGTCCTAAGTGTACTTGGTGCATGCATCAAATCGGGAGATGAGATTGAGCTGGTGTGTGATGGCGAGGATGAGACCGAGGCGTTGGCAGCATTAGTAGCAGCGATTGAGAATGGTCTCGGAGAGTAATAGATGGTGAGGATAAGGAAATGAAAAAGATTTTGGTTACAGGCTGTAACGGACAGCTTGGCCGTGCGATTCGTGCGGAGTATGCAAGAGAGGATGTAGAGTTTATCAATACGGATGTCATGGAGCAGGTAGGGGTAACGGCACTTGATATTTCTGATATTGAGGCAGTGCTCACACTGGTTCGCAAGACCCGCCCGGATGTGATTATCAACTGTGCGGCACATACCAATGTAGATGCTTGTGAAAAAGAGTGGGATGCAGCGTACCGCATTAATGCAATTGGACCGCGGAATCTAAGTATTGCGGCAACAGAGGTGGATGCGAAGATGATTCATGTGTCCACGGACTATGTATTTGAAGGCAATGGCACAAGACCATATACAGAGTTTGATGCTCCGAATCCGGTCAGTGCATACGGTAAGACGAAGCTGGAGGGAGAACTTTTTGTAAAGGCATTCTCCAAGAAATATTTTATCTTCCGTACTGCGTGGCTGTACGGAGATGGCAAAAATTTCGTGAAGACAATGCTGAGACTTGCAGAGACACATGATGAAGTAAGCGTCGTGTGTGATCAGCAGGGGTCTCCGACAAGTGCGGTGGAACTGGCACGTGCAATTCATTATTTTGAAGCAACGGAGAACTATGGCGTGTTCCATGCAACCTGCGAAGGTGACACCAACTGGGCTGATTTTACGGAAGCAATTTTTGCACGTGCAGGCAAGGCGGTCAAGGTCAAGCATGTGACAAGTGAGCAGTATGCACAGATGAATCCGGCATCCGCAAAGCGCCCGGCCTACTCGATACTTGATAATTACATGATGCGCCTGACAAGCGATTACCGCATGGCGGATTGGGAGAGCGCGTTGGATGAGTATATGAAAAATATATAAGATATAGAGAAATGCAGTTAGGAAAGTGAAAATAGCTGTGATGTAAAGATGAGGAAACGGATACAGATGAAAACTGTTGCGATAAATGACATGTGCGATTACGCGAAGAAATACGGAAAGCTGATTCTTATGTCAGTGGTAGCAGCGGTTGTCTGCTATGGTTTCCTTGTTTTTTCGACTAATATTCGCATTGATACGGAAGAATTGATAAATCATCCGGGAACAAAGCTTGGATGGCTTACAATAGGGAGATTTGGACTGGCATTTTTAAAAGATGCGCTTGGACTTGGTTCACATAATGTCGTAAAGAGCGGAATCTTATTTTTTGTGTTCTTTTTGCTCGCGGCAAATCTGCTGTGCTATGCGATATGGCATTTTTCGGGTAAGCGTGATTATCCGTACCGGGTGTTTCTGCTGCTCTATGTGACATCGAACATCTGGAGTTACCAGATATACTTTTCTGTACAGCAGGCGGAAGTGGCATGTGCGATGTTTCTTCTGGTTGTGGCAGCAATATGTTCCATGCGGGCATGCTTTGAAAAGAAAGGTATAGCCGGCGTGTGGCGCATGTTGGTGGCGTTGGCGTTACTTGTGCTCGGATTTGGAGCATATCAGGCATTGGCGGTATATTACGTGGCTGTGTGTCTGGTATTGTTTCTGGCATGGATGGAAGGACACACGATAGAGACAGACGGTACAGCCGCAGACGATAGAGGTCTGCTTGTGAAGAAACAATATCTGCATAGAGTATTCGGCGGAGCTGCCGGCTTGCTTGTAACGTTTGGTGCGGCTTATGTGATTTACAGTGTGATTGCTCGGAAGTGGTTTATGGCGACATCAGATTACATGGGTGACCAGGTGGGCTGGGGGAAATATGCTGTAATTGACTGTGTTAAGAATGTACTCCGCACGGTGAAGAATCTGGTGCTCGGCATCGGACCGAGGAATTTCTCTTTTTACACAGCGGGTGTATTGCTCGTGGGAATGCTGGTGATTACAGTATGGCAGAGACAGCGTAAAAGCGGAAGAAAGCCGGATTTGCAAGTGGGGTTGAAGATACTTGCGCTTATCGGACTTGCTATATGTCCGTTTCTGATGACGCTCTATATGGGGGAGATGCTTGTGACGCGTTCGCAGTTTGCACTTCCGGTTGCAGCATCTTTCCTTGGTATGTATGGTATTGATGGACTGTGCAGATTGGCAGACTGCGCAGATGCCAAAGAGGATAGAGAGCGGCAGATAATGCGTTTCTTGACGAAAGCAGGTATGGTGTGTGTGGTGCTTGCGATTGCCTGGCAGGGCGCTTACAATCTGCGTCTGGCTTATACGGACAATCAGCGTTTCGCGAGCGATGTGGCAAAGACAGAGCAGCTTCTGGAAAAACTGCAGGAGGCGAATGACGGAGAAATGCCGACACAGCCGGTTGTTTTTGTGGGGTATCAGGAAGCGGAGCTGCCGGACTGGTGCAGACGCACGGAGATGTACGGATGGTCGTTTTACGGCTGGGATTACAGTGAGGAGAATCCAACCGGCCCGACGCACCGTATCATTGGCTTTGTACAAGCGTATACAGGTGTGGAACTGAATGAGAACGCCAACGAAGAACAAAAACAGCTGGCACTTGAACTGGTAGATGAACTATCGGATTTCCCTTCGGATGATTCGATTGCTGTGACAGATGAAGTTGTGGTTGTGAGACTATCGGAGATTTGCAGACGCGCAGAATCGGATTGGTGGTAAGAAAGAAAGGCATGGTTATGGCAAAAATAACGATAATTGTTCCCTGCTATAATGAGGAACAGGCGATACATTACTTTTATGAAGAAATAGAGCGTGTGGCGGGGGGAGACCAAATGGTCTTTTTGGAAACTGTTTAAATATTCACTGGACGGCATTGTGGCATTTTCATCCACGCCGTTGTATATTTCATCAATCTTGGGCGCGGGGATGTGTGGCGTGGCATTGATTGCAATCATATTTATCATTGTGCGGCAAATCTTGTTTGGAGGTTCCGCATATGGCTGGCCATCCATGGCGTGCATTGTGATTTTAATGGGCGGTCTGCAGCTGCTTTGTATCGGGATTTTGGGATTGTATCTGTCAAAAGCGTATCTTGAGGTGAAGCACCGGCCAATTTACATTGTCAAGGAGAAAGAAACGGAAAAGTAGTCTTAACTTGTGCTGACGCCAAATATATGGTAGAATCATAAGGATTATAACAATGGATGTATACGCGATTTTATAGAAATGTACTATACAATAAATGGAGGACATAATGAGAACATATTTAGTAACCGGGGGAGCCGGATTTATCGGTTCAAATTACATTCACTACATGTTCCGCAAATATGGAGATGAGATTCGCATCATCAACGTGGATGCACTCACATATGCGGGCAATCTTGAGAATTTGAAGGATATTGAGGATAAAGAGAATTACACCTTTGTGAAAGCAGATATCACAGATAAGGAAGCGATTGAGAAGATTTTTGCTGAGAATGATATTGACCGTGTGGTACATTTTGCGGCAGAGAGCCATGTAGACCGCAGTATTAAGAATCCGGAAGTATTTGTTAAGACAAATGTGCTTGGAACAGCGGTTATGCTCAACTGTGCAAAGGCGGCATGGGAATTACCGGATGGTACATTCAAGGAGGACAAGAAGTTCCTGCATGTATCTACGGATGAGGTATACGGTTCACTTGAGGAGGACGGCACATACTTCTATGAGACGACTCCATATGCACCACACAGTCCGTATTCTGCGAGTAAAGCATCTTCGGATATGCTGGTAAAGGCTTATATTGACACATATAAGTTCCCGGCAAATATCACGAACTGCTCGAATAACTACGGACCATACCAGTTCCCGGAGAAGCTGATTCCGTTAATTATTAATAATGCGCTGCAGGGCAAGAAGCTTCCGGTATATGGAGATGGCAAGAATGTGCGCGACTGGCTGTATGTCGATGATCATGCCAAGGGAATTGACATGGTACAGGAAAAGGGTCGTCTCGGTGAGACATACAACATTGGCGGACATAACGAAAAGCAGAATATAGAGATTATTAATATTATCATAGATACGTTACAGGAGATGCTCCCGGAAGGCGATCCGCGAAGAGAACTGGTAAGCAAGGATCTGATTACTTACGTGGAGGACAGAAAGGGACATGACAGACGTTATGCCATTGCTCCGGATAAGATTAAGGCGGAGATTGGCTGGGAGCCTGAGACGATGTTTGCAGAGGGCATTAAGAAGACCATTGCATGGTTCTTTGAACATGAGGATTGGATGAAGAACGTGACAAGTGGTGATTACCAGAAGTATTATGAGGATATGTATCAGAACAAATAAGTGATGCAGGCAGCAGTACCGTCTTTGGGGCGATACTGCTTGTTTGCGTTTTTATAACAGCACAATTTTAATAGATAATTAAGAAATATTACTGCGTAAATAAAGAAAAATTTGTTATTAAGAATGGAGGATATGCTTATGAAGGGAATCATACTTGCCGGAGGTTCCGGCACGAGACTTTATCCGTTGACCAAAGCGATTTCTAAACAGATTATGCCGGTTTATGATAAGCCGATGATTTATTATCCGCTTTCTACACTGATGCTTGCAGGTATCAGAGAGGTACTTATTATATCTACACCGAGAGATTTGCCTGTTTTTGAGGAGCTTTTTGGAGATGGAAGTCAGCTGGGCATGAGTTTTTCCTATGCGATTCAGGAAGAGCCGAGAGGATTGGCGGATGCGTTTATCATTGGTGAGAAGTTTATCGGCAATGATGCAGTTGCGCTTGTTTTAGGCGATAATATTTTCTATGGACAGAGCTTTTCCAAGGTGCTTCGGTGTGCAGCAGAACGCACGGAGAATCAGAAAGGTGCAACGATTTTCGGATACTATGTAAGAGATCCGAGGGAGTATGGTGTGGTAGAGTTTGATGAAAATGGCAAGGCGCTTTCCATTGAGGAGAAGCCGGAGCATCCGAAGTCTAATTATGCTGTGCCGGGCTTGTATTTCTACGACAATGATGTTGTGGAGATTGCAAAGAATGTGAAACCGTCTGCAAGAGGCGAGATTGAAATCACTTCCGTCAACAACGAGTATTTACAGCGAGGAACTCTAAGTGTAGAGACATTAGGACGCGGATTTGCATGGTTAGATACCGGTAATCACGATATGCTTCTTGCGGCAGCGGATTTTGTTTCTGCATTCCAGAAGCGCCAGGGCTTATATATTTCCTGTATCGAAGAAATCGCTTACAAGCGAGGATTTATTGATAAGGAACAGCTTATCAAACTGGCACAGCCACTTCTCAAGACAGATTATGGCAAATATTTGATGGAGATTGCAGAAGGATTATAAAGCGAAAATTAAAATTTTGCTTAACGATATGTGCAGAGAGTACAATTTTATGATGCAGTGAGGAAGGAAAAATCGTGGGAAAGATAACAGTAACAGATAATTGCAACGGAATAGAGGGACTGAAGGTGATTGAACCGAGTGTTTTCGGAGATGCCAGAGGTTACTTCATGGAGACATATAATTACAATGATTTCGCGGAGGCAGGCATCGACTGCAAGTTTGTACAGGATAATCAGTCAGCATCTAAAAAAGGTGTGCTTCGCGGACTTCATTTTCAGATTAATTATCCACAGGATAAGCTTGTGCGCGTGATTAATGGTGAAGTTTTTGATGTGGCTGTTGATTTGCGTGAAGGCTCAGAGACATTTGGCAAATGGTATGGTGTGCGCCTGTCTGCTGAGAATAAGAAGCAGTTTTTTGTTCCGAAGGGATTTGCGCATGGATTTATCGTGTTATCGGATTATGCAGAGTTCTGCTATAAGGTGACAGATTTCTACCATCCGAATGACGAGGGCGGAATCCTTTGGAATGATCAGGAACTCGGTGTGGAGTGGCCGATGCCGGAAGGAATGAGCGCAGAGGATTTGCTTTTGTCCGACAAAGATAAAGTACAGAAAAGTTTTGCTGAGTATAAGGAAGCTCACGGAATAGTTTAGGAGAGAATAGATGGCAGAAGTAAAGAAGGATGCTTCGCTGCTCACACATTTGGTGAGTGATAGAAAGTTAATCTGGAATCTTGCTAAGAATGATATCAAGAAAAAGTTTGCAGGTTCGTATTTGGGCGTAGTTTGGGCGTTTGTTCAGCCGGTGATTACGATTCTGCTTTACTGGTTTGTTTTTGAAAAGGGACTAAATTCCAAGGCGACGGATTTAAGAACAGGGATTGAAATTCCGTTTGTACTGTGGCTGATGGCGGGGCTGGTGCCGTGGTTCTATTTTCAGGAGGCGATGAATGGCGGTACAGGTGTGCTGGTGGAATACAGCTATCTTGTCAAGAAAGTAGTGTTCCGGATTGATACGCTTCCGGTTGTTAAGATGATATCTGCGTTGTTTACGCATTTATTTTTTGTGGTATTTGCGATTGTGGTATTTTGGCTGATGGGATATACTCCGGACTTATATACCTTGCAGGTGATTTATTATTCATTTTGCATGATTGTACTTACAACGGGTATTGTGTATGCAACCGGAGCGGTAACTGTCTTTTTCCGCGACATGAAGGAAGTGGTCGGAATTGTGCTTCAGATTGGAATGTGGGTAACACCGATTATGTGGAATTTTGAAACCATGACACAGATACCGGGATGGGCAAAGACCATTTTAAAGCTGAATCCGATGTATTATGTGGTGTCGGGATATCGCGATGCGCTGATTCATAAGATTGGATTCTGGGAGAATATGGAACTCACGATATATTTCTGGGCAGTCACAATTGTGATGTTTGTGTTGGGAACATCCATATTTAAGAGACTTCGTCCACATTTTGCGGATGTATTGTAGAGAGGAAACAAGCAGGTTAGATGGATAATATAGCAATCAAGGTAGAAAATGTCAGTAAAATCTACAAATTATATAATAAGCCTTCTGAGAGACTTCTCGATGCTTTAGGATTGACCAAAAAGGATAAGTTCAAAGACCACCGTGCCTTGGATAACGTGTCCTTTGAAGTGGAAAAGGGTGAGTGTATCGGTATTATTGGAACAAATGGTTCCGGTAAATCTACGATTCTTAAGATTATTACCGGAGTGCTCTCGCCGACGAGCGGCAATGTTGAAATTGCCGGAAGAATCTCGGCATTGCTGGAACTTGGAGCCGGTTTTAATATGGAGTATACCGGAATCGAGAATGTCTACTTAAACGGCATGATGATGGGATTTACCAGAGAAGAGATGGATGAGCGTCTACCGGAGATTTTGAAGTTTGCGGATATCGGAGATTTCGTAAATCAGCCGTGTAAGACGTATTCGAGCGGCATGTTTGTGCGGCTTGCGTTTGCAGTGGCTATCAATATCGACCCTGAGATTCTGATTGTGGATGAAGCGTTGTCTGTGGGAGACGCATTCTTTCAGGCAAAATGCTATAAGAAGTTTGATGATTTCAAGGCGCAGGGGAAGACGATTATTTTTGTAAGCCATGATATCAGCAGTGTGGCAAAGTACTGTGACCGTGTTATTTTGTTAAACAAGGGCGTGAAACTGCATGAAGGCACCCCGAAGGAGACGATAGACCTCTATAAGAAGGTGCTTTTAAATCAGGAGCAGAAGATAGAAAACGGACAGGTGCTTGCAGAGCAAAGCGTGACGGTGGACACGAAACTTTGGAAGAACAACTATGATTTGAATCCGGATGTCAACGAATACGGCACCGGGGAGGCAGAGATTATCGATTTCGCAATCGTGGATGAATACGGAAGCTATACAAACTGTATTCAGAAGGGAACTTCCTTTGAGATTAAGTCAAAAGTCAGATTTCAGTCAGATATTATGGACCCGATTTTTACTTATACATTCAAGACCGTACAGGGAACAGCGGTAACAGGAACTAACACGATGTATGAAAAAGCAGGCATCGGCTTGGCGAAGGCGGGCGAGACGTATGTGGCGACCTTTAAGCAGAACATGGATATGCAGGGTGGAGAATATCTGCTGTCCATCAGTTGTACGGGCTATGTAGGCGGTGAATTCCGTGCTTACCACAGACTGTATGATGTGGTGGGAGTGACGGTTATCTCGGATAAGAATACTGTGGGATTCTATGATATGAATTCAGAGACAACAGTGGAGCGTGTGGAGGAGTAGCATGGGGGATGCACAGCTTTTACAGGAACTGTATGATATTGTAAAGCAGCATGAAGCGGATGGATATGAAGATGTCATATCGGCGAAAAACGCTTATCCGTATCTGTACCATCTGTCAGCAATCAGACAGAACCTGATTGACTGGATACCGATGAATAAGGAGATGCGGGTGTTAGAGCGCAATGCAGAGTGTGGAGCGCTGACAGGCAGATTGTTAGCAAAAGCGGGTATGGTTACCAGTGTGACAGAGAGTGCAAAAGCAGCTTCGATTATCCGGGAACGCTGCAAGGCGGCAGGAGAACGGCTGACAGTTTTAGAAGAGACAGAATTTGAGACTTCTCTGCCGACTGCCGGACAGACAGATGGGAAGAAATATGATGTAATTTTGCTGGCTGGCAATTTTTATCGATACAAGGATGAACTTGTAAAGCTGCGGGAAATCATGACAGAGGGCGGCAGACTGATTGTTGCAGATGCAAATCGCCTGGGACTGAAATACTTTGCAGGATGTGCGGAGGAGTACCGCGGCACATATTTTTCAGGTGTGGAGGGGTATGAGGATGCGAGTGGAGACAAGCAGTCTCTGCGCTGTTACAGCAGAAGTGAATATACAAAACTGCTGCAGGAAGCAGGATTTAAAACACTAGAATTCTACTATCCATATCCGGATTACAAATTTCCGAATACCATTTACAGTGATGAATGGCTTCCGGGAGAAGGGGAACTTGGCGATAACCGGAGAAATTATGAGAGAGACAGATTACAGCTTTTTGATGAGCAGAAGGTATATCATTCATTGTTGCAGGAGGGATTGTTTGGAACATTTTCCAATTCCTATCTGATTGAGGCATATAAATAAGCGAAAAGGAATTGGGCAGCAGGAGGAGCGCAGGGATTGGAGCGGACGATATATTCGAAATATTCCAATGAGCGGGCAAAGAGATTTTGCATCCGCACCGACATCACAGTAGACGATGGCGGGGAGAAAAAAGTTTATAAGTATGCGCTGAGTGCAGAGGGACGCACGCATATTGCGCGGATTGCGACATTCTGCAGGAAACTGGATGAGGCATACAGGGCGGACCAGATTACATTTTGTCCATGTACTGCAAACAGGGAAGGTGCAGAAGCAGATTATGTGATGTTTCCGTTTCTTGCGGGGACAACTTTGCAGGATGTGATAAAGCATCTGGCAGATGCAGGAGACAACGAGACGCTGGAGATGATTCTGGAGGAATATATCCGAAGATTAGGAGAGGGCGGCGGCGATGAGCCGTTTGCTGTCACACAGGAATTTGAAGAAGTGTTTGGTACACTGACGGAAGCGGACAGAAAGATTTTGGCAAGAGCCGGAAAGAGTGCTCATGTGTCTGCAAAAGTGAGTGATGTGGATATGATATTATCCAATCTTTTCACGGAAGCAAGTGAAAAGGATGTCACGAGAGCAAAGTGGCAGGTTATTGATTATGAATGGACATTTGATTTCCCGATACCAAAGGGGTTTTTGATATATAGAGGGTTGTATTTTGCGTATTATCAAGTGCTGTACCACACAAAGTGGGGGCTGAAACGCCTGCTCGCAATGGCAGATATTAGTGAGGATGAAGCGCTGGTCTATCAGCGGATGGAAGAAAGCTTTCAAAAGTATCTGGCGGCAGGGGCGCTTCCGGTGCGAAATATGCAGCGGGCACTTGGAACTAAGATTGTGACACTGGAGGAACTGCTGGATGGCAGGACTGGTGCAGATGGTGTGGCAGCTGTGCTGGAGGCAGAGTGGCTGCATGTGAAAAAGATTCAGTATCACATCGATAGAAATGAATATCAGGACGGAAGTTATCTCTGTTCCGGCTGGGCGTTTGCAACGACCTGGGACGGCAGATGCCTTCCGGTAAATATAGAAGTACAGGATGAAGAGGGCACCAAGGTTCATACGGAAGTGCACAGGAGAGAGCGTCAGGATGTGATGGCGGCATTGAAGATGAAACGGGTGAGCCATCCGCAGTGGGGGTTTGACTGTGTGTGGATTGCACCGCCGGATAAGCGGTGGAAGCTTTGCTTTTCGCTTGGAAGAAAAAATGCAGTTGTCGCGGCAGGAGCAGTGGATAAAAATACGCGATAATGCAGATGGAGAGGATTAGATATGTATCAATCGAGACAAAAGATTCAGGATCTGGTGTTATTGGTGGCAGATGTATTGTGTTTTATTGCGAGTTACTTTGGCGGCGGATATTTCTGGCTGGTGGGTTATCGTAATGTATCTGTCGAGAATATGAAGGTCGAATTGATGGAGAGCTTTGGTATAGTGCTGGTGATATACATACTGGTTATGCTGTTCTCCGACATCGAAAATAATTTTATTAAAAGAGGATTGGCACAGGACTTATGGGCAGCAGCAAAGGCAAGTGTGATATTGATTTTTGTAACTGCTCTTACCATTTTCTTGCAGCACAACAATGCAGATGCATCGCGAGGCGTGTATTTCTGTATTGCAGGAGTCAACATGGTACTATTTTTTGCGATACATGTACTAATTAAGTATTATTTGCTTAAAGTATACCGCAACAAGCGCGCGACCAATCAGGTGTTTCTGGTTACGACGGCTGACCGTGTGACGGATATTCTGACAGATGCGGACAACTCAAAGGATTGGTCACATCGTCTGGCAAGTATCGCTATTATTGATGAAAATCAAGTTGGAAAATGGTATGATGGCATACCGGTTGTGGCAACCTATGACAATATGTATCAATACGCAAAAGAACAGATTGTCGATGAGGTATTTATCAATGTGCCGTATGATACAGGAGAGTCATTGAAGAAAGTAGTGGATACTTTTGAAAATATGGGAGCAACGGTACATGTAAGCATTGAAATCCTAAATCGCTTTGATGAATATCATAAGAACTTTAATATGATGGGCAATATTCCGGTTGTGACCTTTGCCAATCAGGAGTATGACTGGAAGATGCAGATTATAAAAAGGCTGATGGATATTGCAGGAGCGCTGGTTGGACTTGCGATTACGGCAGTGGTCACAATATTCCTTGCACCACCGCTTTTGATTGAGTCACCGGGACCGCTGTTTTTCTCACAGAAGCGTGTGGGGAAGAACGGCAGGTTCTTTAAGATATATAAATTCCGCTCCATGTACATGGATGCGGAGGAACGCAAGAAGGAACTGGAAAGTCAGAATGAGATGAAAGGCTTTATGTTCAAGATGAAGGATGACCCGCGTATCACAAAGGTGGGCAAATTCATCCGTAAGACGAGTATTGATGAACTGCCGCAGTTCTTTAACGTGTTGAAAGGTGATATGAGCCTTGTGGGAACCAGACCACCGACAGTGGATGAGTTTAAACAGTACGAGGCACATCAGAAGAGAAGACTTAGCGCAAAGCCGGGAATTACCGGACTTTGGCAGGTGAGTGGGCGAAATAATATCAAGGACTTTGAGGATGTCGTAAGATTGGATGTGCAGTATCTGGATAACTGGAGCATAGGACTGGACATTAAGATTTTGCTTAAAACGGTAAAAGTAGTATTTGAAAAAGGCGGAGAGTAAGGGAGGAGACAGATATGAGCAGAGAATATAAGGTGGACAAGGAATACAGTTTTATTGAGATTATTCAGTACAATTTGAAAATGTGGTGGCTTGCGGTTATCATGGCAGTGCTTTGCGCGGCGATGCTGGGTGGATACAAATATGTATCTTTGCGTCCATATGTTGAGAAGGAGGTTTATGAGAATAAGCAGCAGGCAGTAGGTTCTCTATTTGTCAGTGATTACAGTGATACCAGTGTGGTAGAACGTGCGAACAATGTTATTAAAATCGCATCAAGCAGACGCGGCTACGAACAGTTTTGTAAGAATATCGGAATGCAAATAACGATAGAAGAATATAATAACTTATTTGTGATGCAGCAGGGAGAGGCATCAGGGGTTGTGTCTGTATATGTAACATACCCGGCAAGCTGTGGAAATATTACAATTGAAGATGCTGAAACGGCGATGGTTTTTGCTCGAGAAGTAATGAATGCAGCCGTTAAGGTCTGCAATGACGTGATTGGTGTGGAAGGGGTAAGTATATTAGATACGCCGTATGTGACGGAGGAAGTTGTCAAGATTGAAAACTATTCGATTTCTGAGGATGATTTTGAACGAGGCGTTATGAAAGGAATTGCTGCCGGTGTAGTACTTGGAGTGATTGTAGAGGTAGTATTATTTACATTCTGGATGCTTATTTACAAGAAACCGAAAAATGCAGAAGAGGTAAGACAGTGCCTGGACTGCAATATTATTGATGTGCTTAAAATGGGTGAAGATAATGAAGACGGATTCAAGAAGGTTGCATTTTACTTAAATGATGCGGAAATGCCGTGCAGCGTTATTAACTGTATTGCAGTTGGATGTCCGAAGAAGGATACCGCGTTGAAACTGGCAATGAGTTATGCAAATGCACAGAAGAAGACACTCTATGTCGACTTGAGTGCAAATGACGGAACAGTAAGTGAAACGAATTCAATCAGCAGATATGTGCTTGGAGAGACTGAGTCTGTACAGCCGTTAGAGATGAATGCATATCTTTATGCTGTATGCCGCACATGTGCAGCAGAGAATGGGATGGATATTGTTGGAAACAAACGTTTCGAAGAATTCATAAGCGAGATGAAAAAGCAGTATGAGTGCATTGTCATTCATACAGGAGATGTAGAGAAAACTTCAGAAGCATATGTTGTTTCAAATATCTGCGACAAGACATTTGTGGCATGCGGAAGAAAGAATGTGAAGAATGAGACTTTATACCGTGTAAATAATATTGCTGCTGTAAACGAGATTCACATTGACGGAGTTCTTATCTATGAATTGTAGAAATGTTGTCTTTTTAAGCCTGATATTTGTTATAGTTCCGATTTTGATTGGCTATATCTGGGTTCGAATATTGGGACTTAAGGGACGTGCAGTCTGTGTGTTATCCTCATGGGTGTTTGGCTTTGCAACAATGCTTGCAGTGGGTCAGAGCATTTTGGTGCCGCTTGTAGCACTCCAGCAGACACTTTCTGTTGCGATAGCCATTTGGAAGGCAGCACTGCAGATACTTGCAGTTGTCTCATTTGTATTTTTACTTTGTGATAAAGCATACCGGAAACAGGTGCAGACAGAACATAAATGCTGTAATCGCTGGACGTATGTATTGGGGACGTTTGTAGCTATATTAATTTTAATGCAGGCATATATTCCGGCACATTATGAACACAGTGATGATGATGATTCACGTTTTATCGCAGAACAGGTATCAGCAGTGGAACATGATACAATGTATCAGGAGAGCCCGATTGTTGCGGAATATATGTATTGGAATGAAGGCGAGGTGCGCAAAGACCTCACATCACCATGGGCAATGTTTATGGCTAGTGTTTCAAAACTCAGTGGAATTGCTCCTGCGGTGCTTTCGCATACATATGCTCCATTCTTTTTAATTCTGCTGTGTTATGCTGTTTATGCATTGCTGGGACAGGCTCTGCTGGGAGATGATTGGGAAAAAACATTTCTGTTTTTGACATTTTTGTCGATACTCCACTTGTCGGGATACACATCCACACATTCACTTGCTTCCATGCTTCTGCTGCGTATCTGGCAGGGAAAGGCACTGTGTGCCGGTTTTATGATTCCGCTGATGTTTTATCTGTTTTATCAGATTATGCAGAAGGATTATAACAGAAGGTGGCTGATACTGCTGTATGTGGTAAGTACAGGCGCGTGCCTGCTGTCGGGAATCGGTATCGTGATTATGCCGATTATGCTGTTTCTGTATGGTGTATTGGATTTTATTTACCATAGAGCATGGAGAAAAACCTTGTCTATCTGGATGGCAGCTGTTCCGTGTGGAATCTTTTTGGTGTATTATTTAATGTAGTATATATATGGCATGTATAAGAGAAGGGAAGAATCATGATTTATATAAATGCCACATGGGAAGAATTTTTAGAATTTGCGGGAGGAAGAGCCGGAGCGGCGCATTGGCTTCTTTTTTGTGGTGCACTTGCAGTCTGCTTTTTCCTTGGCAAAAGGGAGCGCCGGCAGCTGGTGTGGCCGTCGGTACTGGTACTGATTTTCTTTTTTAATCCGCTTTTTTTTAAGTATATTGGCGCGAAGTTTTTAACCGGTGTCTACTGGCGGCTGCTCTGGATGCTTCCGGTGTCCTTTGTAATTGCATATGCTTTGACGAAGCTTGTGGGAATGATAAAGAAGGATGTTATACGTATCTGTGCAGTTGTGATGGCATGTGTATGTATCGTGGTAACAGGAGAACCGATTTTTTCACAGACAACATATACGGAGAAAGAAAATGCATATGAACTTCCACAGGCTGCGATAGAGATTTCAGATATTGTTAAAGCGAGACTGAATGATTGGAAAGAGACGATAATCGTGCCGAACGAACTGCTTTGCAGTGTCAGACAGTACTCTTCTGCGGTGTGCCTGCTGTACGGAAGAAATGCAGGTGGTTTTATTTCAGACATTGGTGATGACGAGATGCTGGTGTATCAGGAAATGTGTAAAGAGGAACCGGATATTGAACTTGTGACGCGCATTGCATTGGAGAAGAACTGCAGGTACATCGTGTTTAACACATCATTTCATCAGATTCCAGATGATATGACAGAGTATGGATATGAGAAACTGACTACTGTGGAGGATGTATATGCAGTTTACTGCAGAATATAGTAAGTGGATTGGTATATCAGAGAGGGCTTATGGAAAAAATACAAGTATTTATCAAAGAAAACAATTGGGAAAAAATAGGAGTTGTGGCATATTATGGATATTTTGCAATCAATATTTTGATGAAAGCATTTGCCTACGATCATGGTGACTATATATATAAATATTTCTTCTTGTTTGCCATGGTGTTTTTAGGCATTAAGCTGGTAACAACAAGATATACGCTGCGTGAGGTTATCTGGGCAGCAGTACTTGCCGGTGTAGGACTGGTACTTGCGATTATTACGAAGCAGAATACATGGTTGCTTTTGTTTGCAACGATTATTGGAATGAAAAACTGTAGGTTTGATATGTTGATTAAGTTGGCGCTTTATATTCGCGTGTTCTGTCTGGCAGTACTTGTTATCGGCTCAACATTCGGTGTATTTGAGATGGGATTTAAGACTACTCCGAATGCCAGCTATGTGGAGGTGCCGGTTTACAGCTTTGCGATGAATGAGCCGAACACAGCGTTTCTGTCCGTGTTTTTGGCATTGATGCTGTTGATATACGATAACTACGAAAA
Source organism: uncultured Roseburia sp. (assembly GCA_964484605.1). Taxonomy (GTDB): domain Bacteria; phylum Bacillota; class Clostridia; order Lachnospirales; family Lachnospiraceae; genus Roseburia. The sequence continues at coordinate 111,259 of CAZAGJ010000003.1, forward strand.
ATTGAATTTAAAGTGGTTTGTGGGTACATCGGCAACAGCACTTCTTTTTTATGAATTTACATTTTGCCGTACTGGAATTATTGTATTTTTTTTCTGCTGGCTGTTGATTGCTTGCGAAAAGTGTGTAAAAAGTAAGCAGCTGAAGTTTATTTTTGCACTTTCCGTGCCAGTGGGAGCACTCTTTAGTGTGATAACTATGGTGTTGTATAATCCGGGGAATCCGGTAATGAGTATGATGAATCGTTTTGTGTCCAGCCGTATATATATCACGAATGGTTATTACAAGGATCAGGGAATATCTCTGATTCCGCGCACGCAGGAGTTCTTTTATGCAAGTTATCATGGTTTGATTGATAACACATATATGTTTGTACTGCTCTATTGTGGTGTGGTTGTGGCATTGTTTTTCTTCGTGCTTGTATGTATGACATTGTTCAAATTATATAAAATGGAATGTTACAGGGAACTGATTATGATTGCGGGCATGGCACTTTATGGCGTGTTGGAGCAGTTTGTCATGAATGCGTTTATGAATCCGTTCATTCTGCTGTGCGGCATGCTTTTGTATCCGGGGCTGCTTGAGGTACAGAAGCCCGCTGATGAAGAAAAGAAAGCTGTTGTGGAGTAGGAAGTATAAGAGGTTGCTATGAAGAAATATCGTATTTTACAGATACATAATTTTTATCAGATTCCGGGTGGCGAGGACGTGGTAGTAAGCAATGAAAAACGTTTGCTCGAAGAACATGGGCATCAGGTCTATACCTATTACCGCTCCAATAAGGAACTTCAGGAAAAGGGGGTTATTGATAAGCTTTTACTGCCTTTTACTGCGGTATATTCCTTTCGTACGGAACGCGAAGTAAAGCGGATGATTAAGGAAAATCACATTGATATAGTACATGTGCATAACACACTTACGATGGTAAGTCCGTCTGTATTTTATGCTGCATTCCGATGCCATGTACCGGTGGTGCAGACTTTGCATAATTTTCGCATGCTTTGTCCGGCAGGGTCATTTTTCCGTGATAATGTTATCTGTGAGGAGTGTGTGAAGCACGGGATGGGGTGTGCAATCAGACATAAGTGTTATCGTAACAGTACTTTGCAGACCATGGTCAGTGCGGCAATTTTAAAAATTCACCGCAGACTTGGCACATATCGTAAGGTGAATTTTATCTGCCTGACGGAGTTTAACCGTGATAAGCTGTTAGAGTCGTTAGAAGCACGCAAGAATGTGGAACCATCCCGCGTATATATTAAGCCTAATTTTACGTTTGCGGAGGGGATTGTGCCAAGTGAGGCAAAAGCAGATGAAGAGTACTTCCTTTTTGCAGGACGAGTGGAAGCATTAAAAGGGATAGATATTGCTATCCGGGCGTTTGAACAGTTGCCGGATGAGAAGCTTTATGTGGCGGGAAGTGGTCCGATGATGAATGAGATGCAGAACTATGTAAAAAAACACGGTATGGAAAATGTGAAGTTCTTAGGTTATCTTCAGAAGGAAGAAATGGCTGAGAAATTCTATAATGCCAAGGCGGTTATCATGACATCCCAGTGTTACGAGGCGTTTGCGATGACTATCGCGGAGGCATATTCGTACGGTGTCCCTGTTATTGCGGGCAGAGTCGGTAACATGGATGGCATGGTGAAAAACGGAGTGACCGGCGTGAAGTTCACATACAATTCTGCGGATGACTTGGCTCAGAAGGTACGTGAATTCAATGAGATGGATCTGGCAGCTTTAAAGGTGAATGCCCGTGAATTTTACGAGACGAGACTTCGCCCGGAGGACAACTATCAGAAGCTGATGGAAATATATGAGGATATTTCAAAATGATAAAAGCTGTATTTATTACAAATGTGCCATCGCCTTATCGCGTGGACTTCTTTTCCTATCTTCAAAAAAATTATCCGGAATATGAGTTCCATGTGATTTTTTCCGCGGCGGACATGGAGTGCCGCAAGTGGAGCGTGGAGTTGGAAAAGCTTAAAAACTATACATTTTTAAAATCTAAGACACTGATTATCCGCAAGCGCTTTGATGACCGCTATGTCTATATACCGACCGGTGTGGAGAAGGCATTGAATGACATCAGACCGGATATCGTGCTTGCCATGGAATACAACCCGACGATTCTGCGAGCGGTACATTGGTGCAGAAAAAGGAAGATTCCGTTTATCAGTTGGACGGATGGAACACTCAATTCAGAGAAAAATATCGGAAAAGTGCAGCGCATGTCTCGCAGCTACATCATCAAGCGTGCGGCGGCATTTGTTGCGAGCAGTACCGCATCGAAGGAGACACAGATTGCTTATGGTGCAGATGAGAAGAAATGTTTTGTCTCTTATCTGACGGTGGATATCAATAAATATCTGGCGAAGAAGGAGAGATACAATACAAAGCAGCTTATCTATGTGGGAAGCCTGATTCAGAGAAAAGGCTTAGACCTTTTGCTTCCGGCACTGGCAGAGACTTCTGAGGACATCCGGCTGGTGATAGTCGGTGAGGGGCAGGAGCAGCAGGCACTTAAGGAACAGATTACAGAGCTTGATATTGTAGACCGTGTGACTTTTATGGGTTATGTAGAGGGAGAAAAATTGCGGGAACTTTATAAGAATTCCGACGCGTTTATCCTACCGACAAGAGAAGACTGCTTTGGTTTGGTAATCTTAGAGGCGATGTGTACGTCTTTGCCAATTATATCTTCAAAATATGCGGACGGAGCGAGAGACTTGGTAGAGGAGGGGGTGAATGGTTACATCGTAGACCCAGAGGATACGGAAGGGCTTGCGACAGTGATTGAACGTGCTTTTGCAGAAGGAAAGTTAGAAGATATGGGAAGCGCAAGCTATGAGAAGGCGCAGGAGTTTTCCTTTGAAGAGGTGTCTAAGGGCGCAATAGAGGCACTGCGATATGTTATGAAAGAGAGTGGCTTATGAAGAAGAAAATTCTATTCAACGGATTAGGCAACAGGGGATGGATTGGCGGATTGTATTATCTGAAAAATATCCTGTTTTCCTGCCTGCAGAATCCGAATATTACAGATAAATTTGATATGGTTGTGCTGATTGACCCGGCGCATGCAGATATATTTGACAGCTTTCGTCCGGAGAATCTGAGCAAGGACTTACGGGGAAGCGTGCATGTGGATATCCAGGTATATGAGGGCACGAATAAGTGGAAGCTTATGCTTTACGAGATGAATCTTATCTGGCTGCATGGTGTGAAGTACTGCTATGCGCTGGAACTAAACCGCATCGGACAGCTTTTTGCGAAGCGTGGAATCTTCTGGATACCGGATTTTCAGCATCGTACACTGCCGGAGTTCTTTGGGGAAGAGGAGCTGGCACAGAAGCAGGCAAAGGATACGCAGATGGTCATGAGCCAGAATCCGATGGTACTTAGCAGCTACGATTCTAAAAATGACCTGGAGCGTTTTTATCCGGACTATAAGTGCAGAATTGAAGTGGTGCATTTTGTCTCTTATATCGAGCCGGAAATCCGTGCAATCACGCCGAAGATGGAGACGGCAGTGGCAGACAGATTTGACCTGCATGGCAGTTATATCTATTTGCCGAACCAGTTCTGGCAGCATAAGAATCACATCGTGGCAGTGAAGGCGATTGAAGAAATCAAAAAACGCGGAGCACTGCCGGATTATAAATTTGTCTTTACCGGGAATCTGGAGGACTATCGCAATCCGGCATATATCGAACAGCTAAAGGAAATCATGAACGCGGAGAATGTGAAGGACTCCATCAGGCTGCTGGGATTTGTGGACCGCACCGAACAGCTCTGTATCATGAAAAATGCGAAGTTTCTGGTGCAACCGTCCTTATGTGAGGGTTGGGGAACGGTACTTGAGGATGCAAAGGTTCTAGATAAGATTGTGCTGCTTTCTGATATTCCGGTACATCAGGAACAGAAAAATGCAAAGTGCAGGCTGTTTGACCCGCATAATCCGGTGGAGCTGGCAGAACTGATGATTAAGACCGCAGAGCTTGACGGAGCGGAGGATATCGAAGCGGGAATCGCCAATATGTATCGTGAGGCGAAGAAATATTCCAAGGCATTGGAGCGTGTATTTTGCTAGGTCGCTTCGATGGGAACAGGAGATTAGATGAAAAAAATACTGATTACCGGCATAAATGGCTTTATTGGCCGCAGTGCCGCTCGTTATTTCGGAACAGAATATGAAGTGTATGGTATGGATATCGCAGCGCGTTACTGTGAGAAGGACAGTGACATCAACTATTATCAGTGCAATATGTCCGAGAGTCCGGCGGAATTGTCGATGATTGTGACAAACGTGCAGCCGGATGTGATTCTGCACTGTGCGGGGAGCGCCAATGTGGGTGCCTCTGTCGTGAATCCGATGGCAGACTTAGACGGTAACCTGCATAGCCTGTATCAGCTTTTGATTGCGTTGCAGGGCATTGAGAAGAAGCCAAAGATTATCTTTATGTCCAGCGCAGCAGTTTATGGCAATCCGAAACGGCTTCCAATCCGTGAGACGGACGAGCTGGCGCCGGTTTCACCGTATGGACTGCACAAGGTAATGTGTGAAAAGCTGTGTCATTACTTTAATCAGGTACATGGTTACCGAATTCGTTCCCTCCGCATTTTTTCTGTGTATGGGATTGCGAACAACAGCGGTTTGCGCAAGCAGATTTTCTGGGACATTTATCAGAAATATCTGACTACCGGGGCAATCCGGCTGTTTGGAACAGGAAGTGAGACAAGAGATTATATTCATGTTCTGGATATTTTGCAGGCGATGAAGTGCGTACTTGCCTATGACGGAGCGGAAGAGGTATTTAATGTTGCAAATGGCGAGGAGACCTCCATCCGTGCGTTGTCAGAGGCTTACGCGAAGGAGCTTGGGGAAAGTACCGATATCGTATCCTTCTCCGGGGAGACGAAGGCGGGTGACCCATTAAATTGGAGAGCAGACATTAGCCTGCTTAAGAAGATTGGTTACGAGAAGACGATAGATTTTGAAGAAGGTGTGCGCGGTTATGTACGCTGGGTAAGAGAGCAGGAAGCATGAAAAAGAAACTCTATGTGTTGAATCAACGGCAGGAGGAGACCTTTGATGCCGCCGGAAAAGCCATGCGGGATGTGTTTGCCGTGCTGGCGGAATACGGCAGTAAAGTTATCTGGAGCGTGCCGAAGAATTGTAATAAAATAGCTAAGATTTTGGATTTTCCGTACCTGCTTCTGTTTTTGCTTTTGGGAGTAGGAAAGGGCGACGCAGTGCTGTACGCCATTCCTGAAAATCATATGAAAGTTCACATTCTAAAGAAAATAAAGCAGATAAAGCATTTTGAGATTATCTGCTTTATTAACGACCTGAATGCATTTCGGTATGGGGATGTGAAGCTGGAGGATATGGATGTGCAGGCGCGCGAAGAGCTTGCGGCAGTCGGTCTGGCAGACTATGTGCTGATTCCGAATCGTGGAACCGAGGAGATGCTGACGAAGCTTGGTATAGAGTCAAAGCTCATACCGGTGGGCATCTGGGATTATCTTATGACAAAGGAACAGCAGAAGGCATTAGACGAACGTCGAAAGGAATTTAGGACTGCTGAAGAAAATACCGAAGTGTTGCAAAAGAATCCGACGCGAATTGCATTTGCAGGAAACTTGAATAAGTCAGGATTTTTGCCGCTTATGGATATCCCAGATAGTATTTCTATGGAACTTTGGGGCAAGTTGGATGATGGTGGGCAGAAAGAATTAAAAAATGCACAGGGCGAAAAGTGCCATTATCATGGTGTTTTATCCTCTGACGAGGTGCCGCAGGCAATCTGCATGATGGATTATGGTCTGGTGTGGGATGGTGATGGCAAGGATGAGATTGTCGGAGGTCTGGGCGAGTATTTGCGCTACAACAACTCGCATAAATGTGCACTATATTTGGCAAGCGGTATTCCGGTCATCGTGTGGAGTAAATCGGGAATGGCACATTTTGTACGGGAGCATGCGTGTGGTGTTACCATAGAGCGCCTGAGCGATATTGAAGAACAGATTGCAAAAGCAGATTATAGCAAATTAAAAGAAAAGGCACTTCTGGTGTCTGCACAGCTGCAGCAGGGATATTATTTGAAACAGGCGATGGACACAGTGCTATCTGTATGTCATGAGAACAGCGAAATTATTGAGTGATGAAATCACGATGTGTTAATTTGGGAGTAAGTGATGAAGATATTAGCGATTTTTACCTGTTACAATCGAAGAGTGCTGACGAGACAGAGTATGGAGTTGTTGGCGCAGAATGAGAATGTTATATTTGATTATGTGGTCGTCAACGATGGAAGTACGGATGGAACAGCGGAGATGCTCGCTCAGATGCCGTATGAGATAGATTTATTGAATGGCGATGGAGGTCTGTTCTGGAACCGCGGCATGCATATGGCGATTGAGCATGCGAAAAAGGTGCATCCGGACTATGAGTATTATATGCTTATGAACGATGATACAAAGTTCGTGCCGGGGATTTTTGACGAAATGCTGCCGCATTTAAAGCCGGATACGGTTATGGTCGGTGCAATGTGCGGTGACGATGGCAGGATGAGTTATGGCGGAATCAAGTATGTACAGGGAATCAAATATAAAAAGTACGGACCGGAAGCGGCAGATATGAATTTTGACACCTTTAATGCGAACTGTGCGGTAATTCCGCATGACATTTTTATGCAGGTATCCATCGACCCATATTATCAGCACAGTATCGGTGACTTTGATTATGGTCTAGCGATTCATAAGCTGGGATATGATATTCGCATTTTTCCGAAGTTTGTGGGACAGTGTAATGATGGCAGCCTCAAGGGAACATGGCAGGATGAGACACTTCCGAGATTCGAGCGTATCAGGTTAAAGGAAAGCAGAAAGGGACTTCCGTTTAAGGACTGGTTCCATTTTCTGAATAAGAACTTTGGACTTGGGACAGCGATTGTGCGTTCCATTACACCGTATATACGCATTATTCTCGGAACGAAGACGAGATATTCAGGAGCTTAGTACGTGGATGTCGACAGGTAGTGGAGAGATAGGGTTACTAACATGGAAAATATCAGTTTTGTTATCTTAAATTATAAAACATATCAGGAATCCATTGCCTGTGCAGAGTCGATTCTATCTACGCAGTCCTATTCGGATATCCGTATTGTGATTGTGGACAATGGTTCTAAGAATGGAAGCGTGGAGAAACTGGAGGCGCATTTCGCGGGAGAGGCGCGTGTGCATGTGGTAGCAGCGGAAGAGAATCTGGGATTTGCAAAGGGCAACAATCTGGGCATTGCCTATGCCAGAGAGCATTTTGCACCTGACTTTATCGTGGCAGCAAACAGCGATATTATCTTTGAACAGCCGGATTACTGTGAGAAGTTAATCGAGGTTTATGAGAGAAAACCGTATGCAGTTTTAGGTGGAGATATCATTGATGCCAGCCGTACCCAGCATTTCAATCCGGTGGCGAAAGAGCGTGCATATACGATTCCGTATATGCGAAAACAGATATTGGTATCTGAGGGAAAGGCGTGGATGTTTCGTTTGATCAAGCTTTTTCATCTGAAGAAGGCAGTAGCGGGACATTACGGAATTGTTACGAATGAAGAGGGAGCAGATGTCCGTGACGGCAGTAAGAATCTGACGACCCGTGAGGTTGGGGGCAAATCTGTGGCAGCAGACAGTTGTGTCGCAGAGGAGATGGAAGGTGTGCTTCTTCACGGCTGCTGTATGGTGTTTTCCAAGGATTTTTTGCAGGAATTTGAAGGCTTCTGGCCGGAAACATTTTTGTATGCCGAGGAGGAAATTGTCTACTACCTTGCAAGGAAGAAGGGGATGCGTGTGCTGTATACTCCTGAGGTGACATGTATGCACAAGGAAGCAGTTACAACGAATCAGATATATCGAGATTTTTGCGACGCAAAAAATTTTTACTTTTCAAATGTGGCAAGGTCGTATCGAAAGTTTTTGCGGCTGATGAAGGAGTAGGTAGATAGAGTGGCAGATACTAGAGCATTATTTAAAAATTCAATTTACAACGTTATATATAAGCTTCTGGA
>CAZAGJ010000004.1:0-111179 GCA_964484605.1 uncultured Roseburia sp.
TTGTAAAATATTCATAATAGAATTTTACAATAAAGTAAGGCAAAGAAAAACCCCTCCCCTCATGAATGAGGGGTTAGGGGAGTTGAGAGTGCCGAGGGCACTTTTTTATGAAGGATTAACTTATTTCATCACAACTTTAACAAATTTCTTTTTACCGCGTTTTACAACTACGCCGTCTCCCTTAAAGAAGTCAGCACCGTAAGTTGTTTTCACATCAGTTACTTTTTCATCATTTACGGTAACACCGCCCTGTTCAACAGCACGACGCGCATCGGAACGGGTCTTATCAAGACCTGTGCGGACAAGAACTGCCATGATATCCATATCTCGCTCTGCAAAGTCCTCAGCAGTGAGTTCAACCGTTGGCATGTTGGCAGAATTGCCGCCACCCGCAAACAGTGCGTGAGAAGCTTCCTTTGCCTTTGTGGCTTCTTCCTCACCATGAACAAGCTTTGTCAATTCAAAAGCAAGGATTTCTTTGGCTTCGTTCAGCTGTGAACCTTCCCAGCTTTCCATAGCGTCAATTTCCTCTAACGGAAGGAAGGTCAGCATACGGATACATTTAAGAACGTCAGAGTCTGCCACGTTTCTCCAGTACTGGAAGAAGTCGAACGGAGAAGTCTTGTTCGGGTCAAGCCATACAGCGCCGGACTGTGTCTTACCCATCTTCTTGCCCTCAGAGTTCAAAAGCAGATTGATAGTCATAGCGTAAGCGTCTTTTCCAAGCTTACGGCGGATAAGCTCTGTACCGCCGAGCATATTGCTCCACTGGTCATCGCCACCGAACTCCATGTTACATCCGTACTTCTGATACAGGGTGTAGAAATCGTAGCTCTGCATAATCATGTAGTTGAACTCAAGGAAGCTTAAGCCCTTTTCCATACGCTGTTTGTAGCACTCGGCAGTCAGCATACGGTTTACGGAAAAGTGTGCGCCGACCTCACGAAGCACATCGATGTAATTTAAGTCCATCAGCCAGTCCGCATTGTTTACCATAAGAGCCTTGCCATCGGAAAAGTCGATGAAACGGCTCATCTGTTTCTTGAAGCACTCACAGTTGTGCTGGATTGTCTCCTCTGTCATCATCTGGCGCATGTCGGTACGTCCGGATGGGTCACCAATCATAGCGGTTCCGCCGCCGATGAGGGCGATTGGCTTGTTGCCTGCCATCTGAAGTCTCTTCATCAGGCAAAGTGCCATGAAGTGTCCTACGTGGAGGCTGTCTGCGGTTGGGTCAAAGCCAATGTAGAATGTGGCTTTACCATTGTTGATTAAGTCTTTGATTTCTTCTTCGTCTGTCACCTGTGCGATTAAGCCACGGGCAACTAATTCATCATATAATGTCATTGTCTGTTCTCCTTTCTTCTGAACAAGCAGTCCTGAAAATGTGTTGCTTATTCGCATAAAAAAAGTCCTTCCCAGTCAAGACTGAAAAGGACGAAAGATTCGCGTTACCACCTTATTTCGCAAGCAGCTCGCACTGCTTACCTCTGCGAGTGTCCGACAACACTCCGGCGATTCTAACGTGCGCCACTACGTCACAGCCTACTATCAGAACCATGTATGCATTGCAAAAACTCAAATGTAGCACGGAAAATGAATTCGGTGTGAAGCTCGGGGATGTATTCGTAATAAGCTTCTCATGCACCTCTCATCAACCGGTAACTTTCTGTCTGCTCCGCTTATTATTACTTCTTCCCGTCAAAGCCTGTGTTTGCTTCAATTAAGGGTATTATAGGCATCAAGCTGAAGATTTGTCAACTGAAATTTTGTGAAGAATGTAATTTTATAAAAGTTCTGTTTGGATATTGAGGATGTCAGGAAAAGAAAGATTACGGTATATCTTTTTTCTGGGGGTGTATGATATAATTTATGACAGAAAGGGATGCCGAAGAGGGGCAGCTGTAAATCAGATATATGTATCGCCTCTTTGCAATCATCACTTAGAAATGGAGATTAGTGTGAGACAGAAAGCAGTTTTTTTGGATATAGATGGAACTATGGTGGATATTACAGGTAAAATATCAGATTCCACGAAAGAAGCTATCAGAAGAGCAAAAGAAAATGGACATAAAATGATTATATGCAGTGGCAGAAGCTATTTTCAGATTTATGAAGAATTGTTAGAAATGGGCTTCTCAGGAATCGTTGGGGCAGCAGGCGCATTTGTCATTGCGGATGGCAGAGAGATTTATCACGCATATATCGATGAAGAGCATGCAAAGAGCAGTTTTGACTATCTTGAGGGCAATGGATTTACATTTTTCTATCAGGCGGATGATGGTGTGGTTATGAACCAAAGAAGCTATAATCGAATGTTAGAAGAATACAGAAATACAGGTATGAGCGAGGAAGTACTGGCGAAGGTTATGGGAAATCCGCATTTGACGGAGGAACCATGGGAGAACTCCAGTAATGAGAAAATTATTTATTACCATGCACCATTTGTGGTTGCAAAGGTTCATGCAGATATGGAACCATATTTTGATGTGGTAGCGATGAGTCTTGAAGGTCAGGGTGAATATGCAGGTGAAATCGGTATTAATGGAATCACCAAAGCAACCGGTATGGAGGTTTATCTGAAGCATGTGGGAATTGCCAGAGAGGACACTGTAGCTATCGGTGATGGGCCCAATGACCTTGAGATGCTGGATTATGCCGGAATCGGTATTGCGATGGGAAACGCGCTAGATGAGGTAAAAGCGCGGGCAGATATGATAACAGATTCCATAAATGAAGATGGAATATATAAAGCTTTTGAGAAGCTTGGACTGATATAAGAATGGAGGGATAGCGCCATGGAAAAGAGAAAAATTCAGGCATTGCTGGCGATGACATTTGCAGTGGCGCTTACCGTTTCGATAATGATGGGAGAAACGACGCAGAGTGAAGAACTTGCGTTGCTGCAGAGCGCTATGCGCGAATTAAGACGCACAGACAATCTGGAGTTTTCCTATAAGAGTACGATTGAGAGTTCCGGAGTAGTAAAAAGTGAGGAAACCATCGTCTGGGCTGATCAGCTTACCGGAAGCTGGGTCAGTGAGCATTACACGACTGATGAGGATGGCACGAGAATGTACCTCAAGCGTGTCTGTGATGGTCGGCATGTCTATCATTATGAGGACTGGTCCGGTGAATGGGAATTCCAGCAGGGGGAAGAGACAGAGATACCATATCTTGACCGTGTAATAGATTTGCCATATGGCAATGATGCTATCATGAATGTGGAGCTGCACCAGAAGGTAGATGTGCAGGAGCTTTCGTATGATTTTACGGAGGAATATATAGCAGAGCAGAACGCAAAGCGTCAGGAGACTCTGGAGGAATACTATGAGAATTATCAGAAAATGCAGACTTCTGATGAGGATGCCGAGAAAGTGGAACTTGCGGTAGAACAGTACCGCAGGATGCGTGAGGAAGATACTGCGGTGACGTACCGGATTGATTCTGCGGGAGTTATGCGTGGGTTAAACTGTTCTATGCAGCTGGTATCTCCGGAAATCATATATGATGCAGCCGGAAAACCGACATTGGGAGAGGAACATACCAGTTCCTATCAGATTGAGATAGAAATCACCCGCTATAATCAGGAGGGTGTGACGAATAAAATTAATCAATGCAAGAGTGAAGCCGCATACTATGGGGATGAATAAGAGGCTGTCACATAAAACTTTTTATACCCGTAATTTTTATTATCGGAACGTTGAGAAAAGCACATTGCCGAAAACAAATTTCAAAATCTTTTCGAGCAAAATGCAAGAATTTTAGAATCCGCGGTTGAAATCATGTGCCGTGTCTCTTTCGCCGAAAGAACATTTCGCGTGGGATGTGTACTGGCGTCGAAAAGACATGGATAACAACTTCTTTCAACCGCGGATTCGTGAAAATTCCGTATTTTGTGATGTTGATTTTGAAATTTCGTTTTATCGGAAATGTGCGATATCAGAAATTCTTATAATAAAAATTATGAGTAATAAAAGTTTAGTGTGACAGCCTCGCAAATTCTACTTCATTTCCGGCAGAGTTCCTGTGTACGGTGCCAGCTCTAAGCGCACGAAGTAGCCACGGCTGTGATGGCATACCGGGCATTCCTGCGGTACAGACTTGCCACGATAGATGTTACCGCATTCTAAGCACATCCACGCACATTCCACATCAGAGACAAAAAGCTTATTCTGCTCTATCAAATCTGCAAACAGACCGAAGCGGTCACCATGCGTCTTTTCAATCTCTGCAATCAATGCAAAAGAACCGGCAACCTTGTTAAATCCTTCTTCCTTTGCTTTTTCTGCGAAATGCTGATATACATCATCATGCTCTTCGTATTCGTTGTGCTGTGCAAAACGCAGCAATTTTGCGACATCATCGCTGATATCTACCGGATAAGAGCCATCAATCTGGATGTTTTCGCCGGAGAGCTCTGCCAGATGGTTGTAGAAAATTTCAGCATGTTCTTTTTCCTGCTCTGCGGTAAAAGTAAAGACTGCTTCGATAACAGGTAAATCCTGCTTTTTTGCTACACCGGCAGCAATGGTGTAGCGGTTTCTTGCCTGACTTTCGCCGGCAAATGCACGCATTAAGTTTTCTCTGGTTACACTGTCTTTAAATTCCATAATAGGAACCTCCTTAATAATATATTTTGGGCAGCGATTTGCCCCGGTAATGAGATAATTAGCCAATCATTCTATAACAGCGGGTGCTCTGCTCTTGCACAGAGTCTTGCAAAGCGTCGGTCTACCTCTGCCTGTATTTCGTCAGTGATTGGTCGATATTCTTCTTTTAACAGGTGTTTGGTGCGTCCCATCATACCGAGCCATTCGGTGACGGGGATTTGCTTTTTCAGCTTTATCGGGTCGTAATTCAGAGTAGTTATTCCGCGCTCAATTTCGTAAAGTGGGAAATAACAGCAATCTACGGCGGCAGCAATCACGCTGCGCTCCAAATTCGGCTTGTCGTTCCAGTTGAGCGGGCAGGCAGAGAGCGCTTTGACATAGGCAGTTCCAAACTCTCTGGAGTAGGCAGCAGCTTTGGCAGCTTTTTTGATAAAGTCTGCCGGATTCGATTCTGCGACAGTGGCGATATAAGGAATGTGGGTTGCAGCCATCAGTTCCGGTGTGTCCTTGTGAAAGAATGTTTTGCCGTACTGCTCTTTTCCGACATGGGAGGTGGAACTGCGTGCCCCCATCGGTGTCGAATAGGAAAGCTGATATCCGGTATTCATATATCCGCCGTTATCATATTCAAAAATAATCAATTTGTGCCCGCGAAGCGCTGTGCCGAGAGCGGAGCCCATACCAATATCCATACCGCCGTCACCGCTGACCATCAGGAAGGTGATAGAACCATCAGGATATTCACCACGCTTCTGCTTCTGATGAAATGTTTCGACGACACCGCTTAAGGTCGCAGCACCATTCTGAAACAGATTGTGCAGATACGGAACGCGGAAGGACGTCTTCGGATATCCTGTGGTTACGACCATACCGCATCCGGTTTGGAAGAGAATCACAACATTTCCTTCAATTCCTTTTAACATCAGATTGACATTGACCGGAATACCACAGCCGGGGCATGCGCCATGTCCCGGAGCGAGACGCATCGGCATGCCGGTAACATCTTTTAGTGCACCGCCTGTCACCATCATTTTTCCCGATGTGCCGTCAAACATACAGGTTGTGATACCTTTTTTGGATTCTGCTTCGGTGACAGGACGAAAATACTGCGGCTGGGATGCGGAGGAGTCTTTACTTCCGGCGGTAATGCCATAATAATCAAATTCCGGCGCACCCGGATGAAGTCCTTCTTTAAAGAGCGCAATGGCATCTTCCACAAAAAAATCTTTGCCGCCAAGGCCGTAAATACGGGTAATGATGTGGGGAGTGACCGGATTTACATGGATTTCCCCGGTTACATCTGTGCGCGAAGCGGCAGAGCAGCTCTGCAAGGCAGCACGGATTTCTAAGGACATATTTCCTCCGCCGGCTCCATAGCTGTCTTGTCGGTCTGCAACGATAATGGTTTGTGCATTTTTGCAGAGTTCGCGTAGCTCTGAAGCAGGAAACGGGCGGAGTACATAGAACGTAATAACACCCGCTTTTATACCTTCTGCGCGGAGAATGTCGACAGCTTCCATTGCCGTAGCATAGGAAGAACCAAGCACAAAAAGTAAAATCTCGGCATCTTCACTTCGGTAGCTGCCGCAGAAAGACAGAGCTCTGCCGGAAAGCGTTTCATATTCGTCGAAGAGGTCAGGCAATTTTTTGCGCGTCTCCTCCATGGCAAGGTGAAGCTGATAGCGGTTGTTGATAACATCCGGTTCATTCATATAAGAACCGATAGAAACCGGATGTGCGAGGTCTAGCAAACTGGAAAAGCAATTTTCTCCGGTAGAGTTTTCCTTCGCAAAAGCGGATGTGTTTGGGCTGTCGCTTGTAAGTTTTGGGCCGATATAGCGCTGAACTACGGTATCATCCGAGAATACGAGACATTTGCGCTTTTGGTGACTGGTAAAAAATCCGTCAAATGCCACAACGACAGGCAGACGCACCAGTTCAGCAAGCTTCAAGCCGAGGAGGTTGAAATCGTAGACTTTTTGTGGTTCATCGGCAAATAATATAATCCATCCGGTATTAAGCATATACATGATGTCGCTGTGGTCACCTTTGATGCAGAGAGGCCCCGAGATGGTACGGCAGGCGACATTCATCACCATAGGCATCCGTGTGCCGGACTGTACCGGAAACTGTTCGAGTGCGTATAGCAGACCGTTGGCGCTGGTGGCATTGATGACTCTGCCTCCGGCAGCAGAGGCACCATAGCAGATTCCCGCAGCACTGTGCTCACCTTCTGCGGCAATCAGAGCGATATCGTGCTTGCCTTCTGCGCGCATAATGTCTAAATTTTCTGCAATCTGTGTGGAAGGTGTAATCGGATAATATCCCATCACATGATAATTGATTTGCTTTGCGGCGTAGGCTGCAAGTTCGTTGCCGCTGTCGTACATAATTTTTTGTTCTTCCATTACACAACACCTCCGTCAATGCGTTTTTCTGTCAGATATGAGTCACTGGTGATATAAGAACTTGCACCCACATCCTGATAGGTGATGGAATCCGGCAGCAGGTGTTGATTCGGGACGAACCATGGCTTTTTCGGATAGTCTTTTTCGAGGGCGGAGACGAGTGCCCCTGTCGGGCAGATCTCTACGCAGCGCAGACAGCCTTTGCAGTGATAATAATCGACACCTTGGTTGACCATGCACTCTTTTCCTTTATAGATACCCGGTGCAAATTGAAATACCATATCCGGGCAGGTGGAATCACAAAGCCCGCAGTTGATACACTTTTCCTGTAAAAAGAGCGGAATATAGCCCTCGCGGGAAGGCGACAGGTCGTTAGAGACGGTGCTGCCGATGCGTGGGTTGATACCGCCAATCGGAGCGTTGTCATAGCCCCATACAAACTGTTCTTTTTTATTAGAAGGGAGAGCTTCGATGTTGCGTTCACCGGAAGATTTCTTTAAAAGCGAGTATCCCTGTTCCACGCCGTTTAAGTTTGCATCGATTAACGCCGGATATTTTTTTCCGATGGTGTCGCGGCAAAGCTGTTTTACCGGTTCTAAAGGAATAAAACCGGAAGCTTTTGCGATAGCACCGAGCATAACCATATTGATGCGGGATTTGCATTCCATTGCGATGGCAAGACCGTCAAGGCAGTAGAGTTCCCCCATGGAAATGTGATACTTTTCTGCTGCTTCGTCAGGGGAAAGCGGCGTATTTAAGATGATTTTCGTATCCGCGGAAACTCCATCGAGCACCGGATATGTGCCAAGCAAGCCCTCATGGAATATTCCAAGAATGTGCGGATGCGTGACAGGACTGTTGATGCGAAGCGGCTTTTCGTCTTCACTCCAGCGGATATAGGCTTTGACGGGTGAACCGCGTTTCTCGGAACCGTAACTTGAGAAACTAAGGGAGTTGAGAGAAAGGGAGAGCGCTCCGAGTTCGCCTAACATCTTTCCACAGAGATTGGCGCCTAAGCCCCCGATACTTTCTAAACGTATCTCAAAATATCCGTGTTCATTTGTAACAGGCAATATTGTCTTTTTAGTCATGAGGAACCTCCTGTTTCCATAATGTCTCTGGCTAGTATGTACTTTTTTTTGCAAAAAATTCCTGTACAGGAACAAAAAAAGTAGTAGAATAGAAAAGGTTAATTTTGGGATAGAAAAGAGAAGATAATGCAAAAGATAGTTGAGTTTGTAAAAAAAGAGACCGTATTAGTCATTGCTGCCATATTGGCGGTTGTTTCCGCATTCTGGGTAAAACCGGGGATGGCATATCTGGAATATATAGATTGGCGGGTGCTTGCCATACTGCTCTCGCTGATGATTGTTATGGCTGGTTTTCAGAAAAACGGATTGTTTGATACGATTGGTATCCGGCTTTTGGAGCATACGAAAAACACGGCACAGTTGACGTTCGTGCTGGTGTTTCTGTGCTTCTTTTTCAGTATGATTATCACAAATGATGTTGCACTATTGACATTTGTGCCGTTTGCAGTGCTGACACTTCAGAAATGTAAGCAGGAGCGCCTGATGGTGATGGTACTCATATTGCAGACCATAGCGGCGAATCTGGGAAGTATGCTTACGCCTATCGGCAATCCGCAGAATCTTTACTTATATAATCTCGCAGATATGGATATGGGAGAATTTCTCACACTGATGCTCCCGTATACCGTGATATCCGCAGTGCTGCTTGGCATCGTTATCGCGGTGTTAAGTGCAAGAAAACAGAAAATTTCAGTAGATGCGGCGGCATTGCGTGCGTCCCGTAAAAATGAGAAAAACAGTGCGGGTGCAGCAAAGAAAAATGTGGTGTATCTGATTTTGTTTATACTCAGTCTGATGGTCGTAATGCGTATACTACCTTATCAACTGGTGCTTGCCGTTGTAGTGGCAGCAGTATTTGTTATGGATAGGGAAGTGCTTGTCTCTGTGGATTACTGCCTGTTGCTTACTTTTATCAGCTTTTTTATTTTTACGGGCAATATAGGAAATTTGGCAGCAGTGCGTGATACCTTGCAGAGTCTTGTGTCATGCAGAGAGATTTTTATCGGGATTCTCGCAAGCCAGATTATCAGCAATGTGCCGGCGGCACTTCTGTTGTCAGGGTTTACAGAGAATTATCGGGCACTTATTCTGGGCGTGAACATTGGCGGGCTTGGAACGCTGATTGCTTCTATGGCAAGTCTCATATCCTACAAAATATATGCCCAACATTACAATCGCACGAAGGGAATTTATCTGTTGTGGTTTACTGTGGCAAATGTGATGTTTTTGCTGGTTTTAGGACTTGCATCCGTGGGGCTGCAGATATAAGAGCTGTTAGAAATTTAAAAAAGTTTACATAGAAAGACAGAACGTATAGAAAATATCTATATGTTCTGTTTTTTTTAACAAAATAAAAACAATATTTTTACGCAGGTTTTACAGAAGCGTGCATATGTATTTTACAAACTTCTTTTAAAGTATTATTTGTAAACAGAAAAAAGATGAGTAGAACACACGGAGGATTTAAAAGTGAAAAAGAAAGTAATGTGTATGTTATTAGCAGGAGTGATGGCAGTTAGTACGTTTACAGCTTGCGGAGCAAGTGATGATGCGTCAGATGATTTTGATGTGTCAGAACTTATTTCTGTATATTCCCGTGAAGATGGTTCCGGAACAAGAGGGGCATTCATCGAGCTGTTCGGCATTGAGCAGAAGGATGAGAATGGCGAAAAGGTTGATTATACGACAGAGGAAGCAGTAATTACGAACAGCACGGATGTCATGCTTACTTCCGTAGCAAGCGATACTTACGCAATCGGATATGTATCACTAGGTTCATTGAATGAGACAGTAAAAGCGGTAAAGATTGATGGTGCGGAGGCTACGGTTGAGAATATTAAGAGCGGCGCATACGCAATCGCAAGACCTTTTAACATTGCAACTACGGCAGAGGTGAGTGATGCAGCACAGGATTTTATAAACTTTATTATGAGCGCAGAAGGACAGACAGTTATCACAGAGAGCGGATATATCGGTTCTGATGATGCGGCGGCATTTGAGTCTAACGGAGCGTCAGGAAAAGTAGTGGTTGGCGGTTCATCATCGGTATCTCCTGTCATGGAAAAACTGATTGAGGCATACAAAGCAGTGAACGCAGAAGCAGAGATTGAACTTCAGACAAGTGACTCCACCACAGGTATGACTGGTGCGGCAGACGGAACACTTGATATTGGAATGGCATCCCGTGAATTGAAAGATACAGAAAAAGAAGCCGGTCTTGTAGAGACCAAGATTGCAATGGATGGTATTGCAGTTGTTGTGAACAAGGAGAATCCGGTAGATGACCTTTCTGCTGAGACAGTCATGGGAATCTTTACAGGGGAACTTTATAGCTGGGACGAACTGAATTAGGAAAAAGCAACAAGTATATAGTGTAAGGAGTAGGAGACGATAAGCACTCCTGCTCCTTTCGGAGGTTTCGATGAAAGTAAAAGAAAAGGTTATGGAAGCTGTATTTTTGCTTACAGCGATTGTATCCATAGTAGCGGTAGCGCTTATCTGTGGATTTCTCTTTGCAAATGGAATACCGGCGATGAAGGAAATCGGATTTGTCGAATTTCTGACCGGAACAAAGTGGAAACCGGGCAATGACCGATACGGGATTTTCCCGATGATTCTGGGCAGTATCTATGTAACAGGCGGAGCATTGCTCATAGGTGTGCCAATCGGTATATTAATGTCTGTTTTTCTGGCAAGATTCTGTCCGGCTAAATTATATAAAGTATTAAAACCTATTGTAGACTTGCTGGCAGGCATCCCTTCCATCGTATATGGCTTCTTTGGACTGGTTGTGCTGGTTCCTTTTATCAGGGAGCATTTTGAGAGCAGAGGACAGAGTATTCTCTGTGCAGCTATTTTGCTTGGCATCATGATTCTGCCGACGATTATCGGTGCTTCTGAACCGACCATCCGTGCGGTAGACCAGGGATTCTATGAGGGTGCACTGGCACTTGGCGCAACACATGAGAGAAGTGTGTTTACGGTCATTGTTCCGGCGGCAAAATCCGGAATTCTGGCAGCAGTTGTCCTCGGTGTCGGACGTGCTCTCGGAGAGACGATGGCAGTTATGATGGTGGTCGGCAATCAGCCGCGTGTACCGGACAATATGTTGCAGGGTGTCCGTACATTGACGACAAATATTGTCATGGAGATGGGATATGCGACTGATTTACACAGAGAAGCACTCATTGCAACAGGTGTGGTACTGTTCGTATTCATTTTGATAATTAATCTGTGCTTTTCCTTAATTAAGAAAAGCGGAAGGGAGTAAACAGTGATGGAAAAACAGATTACCCCTATCAATAAAATGTCAATTCAGGACAAGATGAAGTCATATATAAAGCATCCTGGGTCTTTCATCCTTTGGCTGCTTGTGTGCACAGCAGCAGTATTGACAGTTGTTACACTGCTGTTTCTGGTGGGATATATTTTGATAAATGGTCTGCCGTACTTAAAGCCAAGTCTTTTTGCTCTGCAGTACAATTCGGAAAATGTGTCCATGTTTCCGGCAATTATCAATACGGTAAGTATGGTATTTTTGGCATTACTGTTTTCTGTGCCGTTCGGTGTGGGAGCAGCTATCTATCTGGTGGAATATGCCAAAAAGGGAAATCGTCTGGTGGAGCTTATTCGTCTCACAACGGAGACTTTGACGGGAATCCCATCGATTATCTATGGACTTTTCGGAATGTTGTTTTTCGTGATAGCACTGGGATGGAGCTACTCGATGCTTGCAGGTGCAATGACGCTTGCCATTATGGTTTTACCGACAATCATGCGTACCACGGAGGAAGCACTCCGCTGTGTGCCGGACTCCTATCGGGAAGGCAGCTTTGGGCTGGGTGCCGGAAAACTCCGCACGATTTTTAAAATTGTACTTCCGGCGGCAATGCCGGGAATTCTTTCCGGAGTGATTCTTTCGATTGGACGTATTGTAGGTGAGACTGCGGCGTTAATCTACACGGCAGGAACGATGACCGGAGTAGCAGGGGCGATGGATTCCGGACGAACGCTGGCAATTCATATGTATGTGCTGTCTAATGAGGGCCTACACAAGAATGAGGCGAACGCCACGGCAGTTGTACTGCTTATCATAGTTCTTATGATTAATGCACTGTCCTCTTTTGTGGCGAAGAAGTTTGAGGCAGTTCGGGAATAACACGTTTTTTACAGAAAGGAAGCAAAATGGCAGAAAAATTTAAAATATCAAATTTAGACCTTTACTACGGAGATTTTCAGGCGTTAAAAAATATTAATATGAGTATTCAGGAAAAAGAGATTACAGCATTTATCGGCCCGTCCGGCTGCGGCAAATCTACGTTTTTAAAATGTCTGAATCGAATGAATGATTTGGTGGAGGGCTGTAAGATTACGGGAGAAATTCTTCTGGATGGCGAGACGATTTACAGCGGCATGGATGTTAATATGCTCAGAAAGCGTGTCGGCATGGTATTTCAGCGTCCCAACCCGTTCCCGATGAGCATCTATGATAATATTGCATACGGCCCGCGCACACACGGTATACGTTCTAAGGCAAAACTGGACGAGATTGTAGAGAAATCACTGCGTGATGCGGCAATCTGGGACGAGGTAAAAGACCGTCTAAAGAAGAGTGCACTCGGACTTTCCGGCGGGCAGCAGCAGCGCCTGTGCATTGCGAGAGCACTGGCGGTAGACCCGGAGGTTATCCTGATGGATGAGCCGACCTCTGCGCTTGACCCAATCTCTACATCAAAGATTGAAGACTTAGTAATTGAATTGAAAAAGAAATATACGATTATCATGGTAACGCACAATATGCAGCAAGCGGTTCGAGTATCTGACAAGACCGTATTTTTCCTGCTGGGAGAGGTTATTGAGAGCGGTGCAACCGAAAGATTATTCTCAGACCCGCAGGATAAGAGAACAGAGGACTATATTACAGGAAGATTTGGATAAACAGGGAGGAGAAGGAATGAGAAACAGATTTGACAGACAGTTATTAGAACTTAACAATGAATTAATACAGATGGGAAGTCTTATTGAGCAGGCGATTGAAATGGGAATTTCTGCATTGGTGAATCAGGATGTGGAGAAAGCGAAGCGCGCGATAGAGTTTGATACGGAGATTGACGAGCAGGAGAAGATGGTCGAGTCCCTCTGCATGAAGCTGCTTTTGCAGCAGCAGCCGGTTGCGAAAGATTTGCGCCTCATATCGGCGGCACTTAAAATGATTACGGACATGGAGCGCATCGGCGATCATGCGGCAGATATATCAGAAATGACAATCCTCATGGCAGATTCTGCTTATGTGCGAAGTGAAATCAATATCGATCTGGTTGAGAGCATGGCAAAAGAAACAACGGACATGGTAATCAAGAGTGTGGATGCGTTTGTAAACAAGGATTTGGAACTAGCGCGCCGTGTTATTGACCAGGATGATGTTGTGGATGATTTGTTTGCAGAATTTAAAAAGCAGTTAATTGATAAAATCGGTGAAAACGTACAGAATGGCGAGCAGGCGACGGACATGCTTCTGGTAGCAAAATATTTTGAACGTATCGGAGACCATGCAACCAATATTGCAGAGTGGGTAATCTATTCACTGACCGGAGAGCATGTAGACTGATATCAGGACAAAAAGTAAAAATACGCACAAACTTTACATGGATTTTACATAAAGCTGACAAGGTATTTACAGATTTCACATTTTTTTCTTATTGTCTCTTTATTCTAATTGCAAAACATAAAGAAATACGTTATAAATGAAATGTATGCAGTTTTTCGGGATGAATGTCCCAGAGAGAGTTTAAAGGAGAAAAAAATGGATATTTTTGGAGTACTGAGTCTTATCGGCGGTCTTGCACTGTTCCTTTACGGAATGAATGTTATGGGTGCCGGATTGGAGAAAATGTCAGGCGGTAAGCTTGAACTTGTGTTAGAGAAGCTGACAGCAAATCCGATTAAAGCGGTTTTGTTAGGAGCCGGCGTGACGGCAATTATACAGTCGTCCTCAGCAACGACAGTTATGGTAGTCGGATTTGTAAATTCCGGTATCATGAAGTTATCTCAGGCAATTGGAATTATTATGGGTGCCAATATCGGTACAACGATAACATCATGGCTGCTCAGTCTGACAGGAATTGAAGGCAGCAGTTTTTTCATACAGATGTTAAAACCGTCTTCCTTTGCACCGATTCTTGCATTGCTTGGTATACTTCTTACAATGGTTGCAAAGAGTGAAACCAAGAAAAATGTCGGAACAATGTTTCTGGGATTTGCGGTGCTGATGCAGGGAATGGAAACTATGACAGCTGCAGTGGAGCCGCTGGCAGATGTTCCGGAATTTACGAATATTCTTACGATGTTTAATAATCCGCTGCTTGGTATACTTTCCGGAGCGGTACTTACGGGAATTATTCAGAGTTCTGCTGCGTCTATCGGTATCTTACAGGCATTGACGATAACAGGAGGTTTTACATACAGTTCTGTTATTCCGATTATTTTAGGTCAGAACATTGGTACCTGTGTGACTGCGATGCTTTCATCCATAGGTGCGAATAAGAGTGCAAGACGTACCGCGTTTGTGCATTTGTATTTCAATATGATTGGTTCTGTAATCTTTTTGACATTATATTTTGGCGGAAATGCGATTATCGGATTCCCATTTGCCAATGATATTGTAGGCCCGGCAGATATCGCGCTGGTTCATACGATATTTAACCTGTTTACAACTTTGATACTCCTTCCTTTTACCAAAGGTCTGGAGAAACTGGCTTATCTGACCCTGCCATTGACAGAGGACGAGATGCAGACAAGCAACGATGTGTTTGCAGTTCTGGACGAGCGTTTCTTAAATTCTCCGGCGTATGCGATTGAACAGTGCCGTATTCTGGTAAATCAGATGGCAGAGTTGACACGCACAAGTTTTGTGGAAGCGATGGAGATTCTCAGCGAGTATTCGGAAGAGAAGGCAGCTGAGGTTGTCAGGATGGAAAATCAGATAGACACTTATAATGATAAGATTAGTGCTTATCTGACGAGATTAAACAGTGAAGATTTGTCTGCTAACGACAGTCTTCAGGTAACAACATTATTGCATTGTATTACAGATATTGAACGAATTTCAGACCATGCCATTAATGTGGTAGAGAGCGCACAGCTTATTCACAAGAAGGGATATGAGTTCTCTAAGAAGGCGACAGAGGAGCTGGCTGTTTACGGTAAGGCACTGGAGGATATCCTGAATCGTACCATGGATGCGTTTGTGGAGGATAATCAGGAGCTCGCCCGTACAGTTGAGCCGCTGGAAGAGGTTATTGATACGCTGAATAAGAAGGTGAAGAAGCACCATATGAAGCGTTTGAACAAGGGAAAATGTACCATCGAATTAGGACTTGTATTATCTGACCTTGCAATGAATTATGAGCGAGTAGCGGATCATTGTTCAAACATTGCCGTATATATGCTGCAGCTGACAGATGCACAGTTGGAAGAGCACAGTTTTACTGAGCAGATGGATGCGAAGGAGACGGCAGAGTTTACAAGACTTCACGATGAATTCCGTAAAAAGTACGAGCTGTAATACGGATTGAATCTTTTACCCACAGCGTGGCATATACTATGGCAATGCATAGAAAGAGGCATGTTATGGCAACGATATTTATTGTAGAAGATGATATTAATATCCGCGAGATTGAGCGTTACGCGTTAAAAAACAGCGGATATGAAGTGGAGGAATTTGAAAGCGGAGCGGAACTTTTTGAGCGAATGAAACAGGTGGTTCCGTCTCTGATTTTGCTGGATATTATGCTTCCCAATGAAGATGGCTTGGACATTCTTGGGAAGCTTCGTACGAATAAAGCGACAGCAGAAATTCCGATTATGATGGTAACAGCAAAGGCAAGCGAGCTTGATAAGGTTAAGGGACTCGACCAGGGAGCGGACGATTACATCACGAAGCCTTTTGGTGTTATGGAGCTGATTTCCAGAGTGAAGGCGCTGCTGCGTCGTACACAGCCTGTGGTGCGCGAGGAAGCGCAGATACAGCATGGCGAGATTGTGATTGATAACGCTAAGCATGCTGTATATTTAGAAGGAACACCTTGTGAATTGACCTTCAAAGAATATGAGCTTCTCAAGTATCTGATGGTAAATAAAGGAATCGTGCTATCGCGAGATAAGATTATGAATCAGGTATGGGGCTTTGAATATGAAGGGGAAAGCCGCACGGTAGATATGCATATCAAGACCCTGCGCCAGAAGCTGGGTGCGCATGGTTCCTGCATTAAGACGGTGCGAAATGTAGGGTACATGGTAGAATGAAAAAGAAATTAAATGCAAAGTTTATGTTAATTGCGGCAATCGCTATCATAGCGACTGCCGCAAGTGCTATCATCATGTTTTACAGCATATTGGTAGATCAGATATATGATGATTTAAAAGCGAATGCGCATATAGTCTCAATGATTGGCGTGTCAGAGATACCGGAAGCTCTGGAGAAGCAGCTGGCGGTGGACAGTATTCGTATTACCCTGATTGATGAGGATGGAGAGGTCCTTTATGACAGTGCGCAGAATCAGGAAAACATGGGAAATCATAAGGCAAGACCGGAGGTTGTGCGCGCATTAGCAACCGGAGAAGGCCGTGGTATGCGAAAGTCGATAACTTCTACGAAGCATACATTTTATTATGCCTTAAGGCTTTCGGATAATACGGTACTTCGTCTGGCAAAGGAGAGCGAAAGCATCTATCATTTGAGATGGAATATGATAGCCATGATAATGCTGGTCGGCATTATGGTACTTGTTATCTGTGCGCTTTTTGCACAAAGGCTGACACAGCGGATTGTGGAGCCAATCGAGAAAATGGCGACCAACATTGTGATGGTGGACGAGGCAGAAGTCTATGAGGAGATGCGACCTTTTATTTCCACAATTAAGCAGCAGCATATGGATATATTAGACCATGCGCAGATGCGGCAGGAATTTACGGCAAATGTATCCCATGAGTTAAAGACACCGCTCACTGCGATATCCGGATATGCGGAGCTGATTTACAGCGGAATGACGAACGAGCAGGATACAAAGCATTTTGCAAACGAGATTCACAGTAGTGCGGAGCGGTTGCAGTCGCTGATTAACGATATTATCAAGTTGTCAGAGCTGGATGATGAGGATTTGAAGCTTGAATTTGAACCGGTGGATCTCTACGAGCTGGGTAGAAACTGTATAAAACAGATGACATTGCAGGCACAGAAAAATGAGGTAACATTGCGGCTGGAGGGAAAACCTGTCACCATCAACGGAAACAAGATGCTGATGGAGGAGCTGTTTTATAATCTGTGCAGTAATGCGGTGCGCTATAACAAGCATGGCGGAACCGTCACAATCCTGACGGAGGAGGAAGACGGACATCCGGTTGTCTATGTAAAAGATACCGGAATCGGTATACCGAAAGACCAGCAGGACCGTGTATTCGAGCGATTTTACCGCGTGGATAAGAGCCGTTCTAAGCTGACCGGCGGAACGGGGCTTGGACTTGCCATTGTAAAGCATATCGTGGCACAGCATGATGCGCAGATAGAGCTTACCAGCGAAGAGAATGTCGGTACAGAGATAAAAATTACATTTTAGAAGAAATCGGTTGCGGAGACGTAGCCGATTTTATTTGCAAAGCAATACTGCTCGGGTACGAAGCGTTCGCTTGTAAACGTTTTGCTCTAATTTATAAAGAAAATTCCGCAGAAAAAAGAAATGTGTGCTACAATAATAGGATAACGAATTGAGTTTTTACATCAAATTGTAGTGTGAGACATGGAGGAGTAGCTATGTTTTCTGTATCTGATATCAAAGAAGCGGTATACCCTGCGTCATATCGAAGAGGCAAAGATTTGTATGAGACGGGAGGAGTGTCAGATTTTTCTTATGACATTTATCTGGATAATGAACTGCCGATGGCGGATATTTCTGCAAAGGTGCGGGGGCGTGAACAGGATTTCTATCAGGTAACAGCGGTGATAGATGAGGAATTTGCGGATATTTCTACATGTAGTTGCACTTGTGAGGCATTCTATAACTACGAGGGGATGTGTAAGCACTGTGTGGCAATGCTTCTTGCTTATGTGAATCGCAGAGAAGCAAGGGAGATTTTGCGGGTGAAGCATGGAGCATCCGGTACAGGTAACGGGGAGTCGGCAGCAGCGATGCCAATGGCGGGATATCCGGGGAAGTCGGCAGATGCATCAAAGCGCTCACAAGCAGCGCAGATTCCGTCCATGCAGACACCAAAAGCATTTAAGAATATATTAAATCAATATTCCATGCGGGCAGGGGTATCTTATCTGATTCCGGAAAATATCTATGGAAAAGTGGAGTTAGAACCATATTTTACGATGAATTACGGCTATGCCTCCGTGGAATTTAAGATTGGTACGGAACAAAAGTATGTATTAAAGAATATTTCTGCCTTTTTACGTGCCGTGGAGCGGAACGAAAAGGTCAGATATGGCAAAAAACTGGACTTTTACCACAATAAAGAAGCATTTACCGAGAACGCATGGAAGCTTGTCACATTTTTAAAAGAGCAGGAATCAGACAAGCGCCGCCAGACACAGTATCATGCTTATTATGCCTATACCGGAAGCTTTGAGCGGACGATGGAGTTAGATGAAGTGGGAATTGACCGTTTTTTTGCTGCGGTTGGCGATGAACCGTTTTGTGGAGAACTGGGTTATTCGGAGGAGATGCTTTGTCACATGGAAATGGAAGAACGTCGTCCGAAGCTTACGATTCGCACAGGTGCGGCTGGCGTATTCCTATTGCTGGAAGATTTGCATGTGATAAGAGGAAGTCGTTACTATTACTTTTATGAGGAGGAAAGTATTTATCGAAGCACGGAAGCGCTAAAGTCCAAGACAGGCGATTTTTTTGATTATCTGGAGCGAAAGACGGGCGGGGAGTGTTATGTGGCAGCGGAGGAACTTCCGATGTTCTGCCGTGATTTGCTGCCACTTCTGCGAGAGACATTTGAGGTTATTGCCGAAGGGTTTGACGAGAGTCTGTATGTGCCGAAGAAACCGGAGTTTGAGATATACTTGGACAAGCAGGATAATCAGGTGATAGGTGCGAAGCTGATTGCCGTATATGGGGAGCACAAGTATAATGTGCTCGAGAAACCGGGAGCCGGAGAAGTGCGCGATTTGGGCGAAGAAATGCGTATTTGCAGTCTTGTAGAGCCATACTTTAACGAGTATGGAATGGGGCATACTGTGTTCGTGCTCTCGCATGATGAAGACTTGCTGTATCAGTTTTTGACAGGCGGCTTGCAGCGCTTATCTGAGCATATGACGATATACACTTCCGAGGGCTTCCGCGGATTGAAAGTCGTGTCATCGCCGGCAGTATCGGTTGGTGTGGCGCTAAAAAGTGATTTGCTGGAATTGCAGATTCATTCGGAGGAGATGTCGTCAGAGGAATTGGCTTATCTGCTCACGAAGTATGACCGGAAAAAGAAGTACATTCGTTTGAAAAATGGAGAGTTTTTGGACATCCGTGACGACGGACTCGGTGCGCTGGCAGAAATCAGCGAGGATTTACACCTGACAGAGACCAATCTAAAAAAAGCGACTATAAACATTCCGAAATACCGCGCCATGTATCTTGACGCGGCACTTAGAAACAATCAGACGCTTTCTATTGATAAGAACAAGGATTTTAAGGGTATGGTTCGTAATATGAAAACCATCGAGGATAGTGATTACGAAGTTCCGGTGTCTCTGAAGTCCGTCATGCGCAGTTATCAGAAAAACGGATTCCTGTGGTTAAAAACATTGCGGGAGAATGGGTTTGGCGGAATCTTAGCCGATGATATGGGTCTTGGCAAGACGCTGCAGGTAATCAGTCTCTTTTTATCAGAACAGGAGAGTTATGAGGCAGGGGAGAAGGAGTGTCGCCGTTCGCTTGTAGTCTGTCCGGCATCATTAGTTTATAACTGGCAGAAGGAAATTGCGCGTTTTGCACCGGAGTTAAATACCGTGATTATAGCAGGGCTGGCAAATGACCGCAGACAGATTGTAAAGGAGACAAAGCCGGGAGATATTCTTATTACATCCTATGATTTGTTAAAGCGCGATGCGGAAATTTACAAAGACATGGTATTTGCCATTCAGGTGATTGATGAGGCGCAGTATATCAAGAATCCGGGTACGCAGGCGGCAAAAGGAGTCAAAAAAATTACGGCGGCATTCAAGCTTGCCTTGACAGGTACGCCGATTGAGAATCGGCTCAGTGAGTTGTGGAGCATTTTTGATTTTCTGATGCCGGGATTTTTATACACCTATCAGCGTTTCCGTGAGGAAATCGAGACACCGATAGTTGTCAATGGAGACGAGAATAAAATGGAGCGCTTGCAGCGCATGATTCGTCCGTTTGTACTGCGCCGTTTGAAGAGTGAGGTACTGCAAGACTTACCGGAGAAGTTGGAAGAAAATGTCTATGCGAAGCTGGAGGGTGAGCAGCAGGCACTCTATGATGCGCATGTGCAGCAGATGAAGCAGATGTTAGACGAGAAGTCGGAGAAGGAGTTCCGCACGGAGAAGTTACAGATTCTCTCAGAACTTACAAAGCTGCGTCAGATTTGTTGTGACCCGGCACTGCTTTTTGATGGGTATCGAGGGGAATCGGCAAAGACGGATATGTGCATGGAACTTCTTATCAATGCGGTAAATGGTGGACATAAAGTTTTGCTTTTCTCGCAGTTTACGTCGATGCTAGACCGTCTGGCAGAGCGCCTTGCAAAGGAGGGCATCGATTATTATATGCTGACAGGCTCGGTTGGTAAGGAAAAGCGTATGCAGATGGTGGAAAGCTTCAATCAGGATGATGTTCCGGTGTTCTGTATTTCCTTAAAAGCCGGAGGAACCGGACTGAATCTGACAGCGGCGGATATCGTCATCCATTATGACCCGTGGTGGAATGTCGCAGTGCAGAATCAGGCAACAGACCGCGCACATCGCATTGGACAGAAGAATGTCGTGACCGTATATCGTCTGGTGTCTGAGGGTACGATAGAAGAGAAAATCATGGCGATTCAGGAGCGCAAGAAAAAGCTGGCGGAGCAGGTGCTTGAGGGAGAAGGCATGGACTCAGCAAGCTTTACAAGAGAGGAACTGTTAGAATTGCTGGGATAGAAAAACACAGGATTTTCTATATGTATAGAGAATCCTGTGTTTTTACTGTAATAACGATAAAACCTGTTGTGGCTGCGAGTTTGCCTGCGAAAGCATACTCTGTGATGCTTCTGTAATAATGGAAGCGGAGGAGAATGCAACCATTTCTTCTGCAATATCGGTATCGCGGATGCGGCTTTCGGCATTCTGCGTGTTCTCTGCTGTGTTGTCGACATTCGCTTTGGCGTGTTCCAAGCGATTCTGAAGGGCACCAAACTGACTGCGGTATTCGCTGACCATCGAGATAGCACCAGAAATCTTGGTAATCGCGTCTCCGGCAGATGTGTTCGACATCACATCCAGAGAAGAAACGCCTAATTTCTTTGCAGTTGCGTCAACCAGAGGTATCTCAATCGTTTCTCCCTCCAGAAAACCGGACTGGATTTTGATTGGTTTGCCTTTTAAAGTGGCTTTCAGGGCACCGCGGGCTTCCAGATTGGAAACGGTTGGTGGTCTGACATCCTCAAAATTACGTTCACAGAGATAATCTCTAATTCCTGTCACTTTTTCAATAATATAAAGGTAACCGTTTTCATCGATTTTGAGATCTGAGAGAGTGTCGTAAAGTATATTCCACTCACCAGGAGGTTCGCCCTGTAGTACAAATATAGGAGAATATGTGAAATAGTATGTGCCGGTGTATGTGCCGTTGTGAGAGGAAACATAAAAAGCACCACACGCCAATGAATTATAATCCGGCGCTTTTAGGATGCTGAGTACATTTTTCACTGTGAAAGATGCGCCTGGAGGATAAGTGACTCCGTTGTAGGTAGCATTGGTTGAAGTGGAAGCATTGACGACAGTGATATCTGTCTCTCCTACCGCTTTCGGCAGTTCCCATCCCTCTCCGTTCAGCGGGTAAATAGCACCGTTGAAGGTCGTTGTGGTCGCAATGCGGGTCAGCTCCTCTTCTAATTGTGTAATCTCGGCTTGAATTGCAGAGCGATCAACAGAAGTATTCGTGTCATTTGCTGCCTGTACCGCAAGCTCGTTCATGCGCTGCAAGATGGCATGCGATTCCTGTAATGCGCCATCTGCTACCTCTATCAGACTTATGCCGTCAGAAATATTGTCAGACGCGCGGTTGAGACCACGAATCTGGTAGCGCATTTTCTCAGAGATGGAAAGCCCTGCGGCGTCATCAGCGGCACGATTGATGCGATAACCGGAAGAAAGCTTCTCGGAAGAAGCCGCCTTTTTCTTATTGTTGATATTCAGTTGCCGGTTGGTATTCATCGATGCCAGATTATGCTGAACAACCATGAGACACACTTCCCTTTCCTATAATGTGCGGATAATCAATTAGATAACAAGTAGATGTTAGTACGATACTACTATATAATAGCATGTGCTTCGCATACAGTATGTGGTACTTATGCGAACTTCGGCGCGTATAATGTCTAGCGACATTATAGCATAAGAATCGGCATAGTGCAAATGATTCGTGTTAGATAGTCATTTATGGTATCTGTAGGAAAATCTTTGACATATTAGAAATGAGGTGTTAGTATATTATAGAGAGGGTACTGCCGATAGACGGTTAGCCCAATAAATTAGTTTGACAAAAATGCCGCTTAGTTTACCAGACGTGGGCGGCTATTTTTGTGTCTTGTTATTATCCTTACCAAAGGAATATCCGATTCCAAAGCAGGTCAAGCCGAAGCTTACCACTGCTATAAAGTCAACAATATTCATATGGCTTAGCCCTCCTTTTCCTAGATTCTTTTACAGATTTTTATGTAATCAGAGGGTCACAGTCCCTCTGCTGAAGGACTAACCGCCTACCGTTATGGTAGCACCCACGAACAAATTATATCAAGTAGAGTAATATTTATTAAGATTACAAACCACGTGTGACGTTTAAATAATGATTCGTGAAATAATAAAAGAAACGTAAGCGTACAACCACAAAATTTTGTTGACAAAAAGTGCTCAATAAGATATATTAGATAAACAATGTGACGCAGGTCACGATATAGAAAGATTCCGTGAGGGAGTAATTCGCGCGCAGGCGTGGTTTGTCAACAGACCGGTCGCAGAGTGAATCAGACTGCATAAGACCTGGCAAATCTTAAAGAGTGAGACTCATGTATATTCTTATTTGAACGCCCGAAGTGGGCTCTGATAAGAATATACACAGGTCTCTTTTTTTGTGCTGTGTTGCAAAATTTGTCAAAAGAAAAGGAGAAAAAACTATGGCAATGTTTATGGAACTTCTGTTGATGGGAATCGGATTAGCAATGGATGCATTTGCAGTATCTATCTGCAAAGGACTTGGAATGCAGAAAGTCAACAAGAAGCAGGCGGTTGTGATAGGCCTGTTTTTTGGAGGATTTCAGGCATTGATGCCGTTCATCGGCTGGGTACTCGGAATCCAGTTTGAAAGCTATATTACAAGTATCGACCACTGGATAGCTTTTGTGCTTTTAGGATTCATCGGTGGAAAGATGATTGTGGAAGCCGTGAAACCGGGAGAAGAGGACGCTGTAGAAGTCAAGAAAGTTGATGCACCGCTTGACATCAAAGAGATGTTTATTCTTGCGATTGCGACAAGTATTGATGCGTTGGCAATTGGAATCACATTTGCATTTTTACAGTATCCAATCGTGGAAGCAATTTCTATTATCGGAGTCGTGACATTTTTTATTTCCATTGGAGGAGTATATGTCGGCAATTTCTTTGGAAGTAAGTACAAGAATAAGGCAGAGTTTGCAGGCGGATTGATTCTTGTGATTCTGGGCTTAAGAATCTTGTTGTCACATCTGGGAATTATTGGTTAAAACATTAGTATAGAGAAATAGCATCCACAATTTAGGCGGTTGGGATGCTATTTTTTTATGATTGCCGAAACGGCGCTTAGGGATTATACTTAGGATATTGGGAAAGATAAACAGCATACATATGTATATATGGAGGTAGAAAGATGGGATTTTTTGATGATTTGACAGAGTCACTTACGACGGCAGGGAAAGATGTAACACAGAAAGCAAAGGATGTGTCTGAGCTGGCGAAGTTGAAGATTGACATTAAGGCAAAAGAAGATTATGTCGAGAAACAGTATGCGGAGATTGGAAAAGCATATTTTGAGAAGCATAAGGACGAAGAGGGACTTGAGGAAGCGGAGCAGTTCTTTTTGATTAAGGAAGCACTTGGCGAGATGGAGCGTATGAAGGAAGAAGTTTTAAAGATTAAGGGAGCTGCAGAGTGTCCAAAGTGTGGCGCGAAGATGCCGGAGGGAGCTACATTTTGCAGTAGCTGCGGTACCAAGATGAATGATATGTTTGAGGAAGAGTAGGAGTATCACGTGAGAGAGAATAGAGTTTTGAATACGCGTGCAGGCGCATATGTGAAGGCATATGCGCCCTTCTTTCTGGTTGCGGTTATCGGATTGGTTTATCATCTGCTAATGCAGCCGATGGGTGGTGATGATGTATTTTTTTCCGAGGCACTGAATGAAGCAAGCCTGTGGGAGTACTTGTCACATCGCTACCTGAATTGGACATCCCGTGTGGTGTCAGAGTGCATTCTGGTCAATGTGATACAGGTGCCGCTTTTGTGGAGAGTCATAGATTATCTAATGTTTGTGACATTTCCGGTAATTTTCGCGAAGCTGTTTGATGACAGTGCGCTGATGCGATGGGCTGGTGCCGGAGCAGTCTTGATTTTCCCGTTTCATGATATGGGAACGGCGGGATGGATAACCACGACTGTTACACATTTCTGGCCGCTTTGGGGCATCTTTTTTGTGGGCCTTCTGGTAAAAAAGATGGCTGCGGAGGAGCGGATATATCCGTTTTGGGCAGTCGTGGGTGTGCTTGTATGTGTGATGACAGGAAGCCATGAGCAGTACGCGGTTATCATGATGGTGGTCTTTGTAATATATGCAGTGTACTTATGGAAGCAGAAAAAGCGACCTGCGAATCTACCGCTTTTGGCAGCACTGGTGCTTGTGACGGCAGTGTCGCTGGCGGTGATAGCGCTTTGTCCGGGCAATGCAGGGCGTAATGCAGTCAGTATTGCAGATCTGCCGATTTATGAGACATTTGGATTTGGCGAGAAGCTGTATCTGGGACTGCTCAGTATTGAGCGTGTATTTATTGCAAATTCGGATGC
This sequence comes from uncultured Roseburia sp., assembly GCA_964484605.1. Lineage (GTDB taxonomy): Bacteria > Bacillota > Clostridia > Lachnospirales > Lachnospiraceae > Roseburia. The sequence continues at coordinate 25,433 of CAZAGJ010000004.1, forward strand.
TGTTTTTTTCACTGTGATGCTGATATGGACGTTGCTCGTATGTCTGAGGACGCAGGATTATAAAAAGACATTGATTTCAGGACTGCCGCTGCTGATTTTGTTTGGACAAACGGTAGTAAGAACTGCGTATCCGGGGCTTTCCGGTTTGTTTGTGATACCGGGACAGATATTGGAGTGGAGATGGACGGAGCTTTCGACATGGATTCCGATGGTTTATCTGGCAATTTCTGTCTTGGCGATGATATATGCGCTGTTTCAGCTGTTTGGCGATGATTTATTCACGTTCTTTTCCTCACTGATTCTGCTTGGATGTGGTTTCGGTGCAGGTATGGTGCTTGGTTTCATGGCGACGATTTATGTGTCAGGAGAGCGCGTGTATGCGCCGCTCTATGCGATATTGCTTCTTGTAACGCTGCATGCGGTTTACAGACAGCGGGAGGCAGTGCTGGTAAAGCTGAAAGAGACGGCTGGAAAGATGGCAGTTACAGTTGTCACATTGATGTGTTTGGTAAATGTATTTTTTATAACCCTGTCCGTGTAGGATGGGGTTTATTTAAAAGCGCGCCGTAAAGAAATTAATATATTGACAAAACCGGGCTCTAGGGAACAAACTAACTACAAGAGGCATATCCGCTTGCGATGGGGTATGAGGAGTGCCGGTCAGAGATTACTGCAAAGCCGTTTCACCGGGATTTTGACGAGCAGTTAGACGCGGCGAATGAGCTGTATGGATGCTATCTGGAGTTCGAGGTTGTGGCAGCCCGGGCTGACCGGATAGTAGACGAGATAGAAAAGCTGTATCGGGAAGGACAGAGTGATAGCTGGTATACACGGGTAGAAACCGAACGTGTGCGGAGTGTACTTCGTTATCAGGCGCGGAAGTATGGGTATATGTTTGGGAAGTAGGTGGTCAGAGTAATGTATTACCTTGACTTTCCGCGGTTTCCGTGCTACTCTAAGAAAGTCAATAAACGAAAACACGTAGAAAAAGAGAGTACATTTATTGGAACTTTACAGAGAGATTCCCAACTGATTGAAAGTGGATGTGCAGGAATGCGTATGCTGACAGGTCAGTTTGCTGAGAGGGAATGGGCGAAGATAAGTGGAAGATGGCTTTGGAGTGGCAGGGATGAACTTTTGCAGCGTTGAATCGCGATGAGCGGAAGATTTGTGCAAGGGATAAGATCTGACAGGACCGCCTGTTATAGCGGAGGATATTGTTTTCGATATCTATGGAGGCTCGGATTGTGAGATTCGGGCGAAATGAAGTGGTACCACGGGATTATGCCTCGTCTTCTGAAGAATAAGCGTAAGAGTTTACTTTTAGAAGATGAGGCTTTTTTGCGCGATAAAGCAGAGCCAGGTATTCATAAAGCTGCTTATAAGCTTGCTTATATAAGCAGTTTTATGAGTATCTGGCGAGCAACGCGAACCTGGAAATGCGAAGCATTTTCAGGTCTGCTTTACGGCGTAAGACGCAGGAGAAACAAGAAAGGAGCTTATTATGAGCAATAAAGGAAAGTATTATTTAACAACAGCGATTGCCTATACATCCGGCAAGCCGCATATTGGAAACACCTACGAAATCGTGCTTGCAGATGCAATCGCACGTTACAAGAGAGCAGAGGGATATGACGTTTATTTCCAGACAGGAACAGACGAGCATGGACAGAAGATTCAGGAGAAAGCCGAGAAAGCCGGCATCACTCCGAAGGAGTATGTAGATAACGTGGCAGGCGAGGTAAAGCGCATATGGGATTTGATGAACACATCCTATGATAACTTTGTCCGTACCACAGACGAGGATCACGAGAAACAGGTCAAGAAGATTTTTAAGAAATTATACGATAAAGGTGATATTTACAAGAGTTCCTATGAGGGACTTTACTGTACACCGTGTGAGTCCTTCTGGACAGAATCTCAGCTTGTAGATGGCAAGTGTCCGGACTGCGGACGCGAGGTTCAGCCGGCAAAAGAAGAGGCTTACTTCTTTAAGATGAGCAAATACGCGGATCAGTTGATTGAGTATATCAACACACATCCGGAGTTTATTCAGCCGGTATCCCGTAAAAATGAGATGATGAACAATTTCCTTCTTCCGGGATTACAGGACTTGTGTGTGTCCAGAACATCTTTTTCATGGGGAATTCCGGTAGACTTCGACCCGAAGCATGTTGTTTATGTATGGCTGGATGCGTTGACAAACTATATTACCAAGATTGGTTATGATACAGACGGTGATTCAACCGAGCTGTTCAATAAGAACTGGCCGGCAGATTTGCACCTGATTGGAAAAGATATCGTACGTTTTCATACCATTTACTGGCCGATTTTCCTGATGGCACTTGATATGCCGCTTCCAAAGCAGGTATTCGGACATCCGTGGCTTTTACAGGGCGGCGATAAGATGAGTAAATCCAAGGGCAATGTTATCTATGCAGATGATATGGCAGAACTTTTCGGCGTGGATGCAACACGTTATTTCGTACTTCATGAGATGCCGTTTGAGAATGACGGTATCATCACTTGGGAGCTTGTAGTGGAGCGGTTTAACTCTGACCTTGCAAACATCCTTGGAAACCTTGTAAATCGTACCGTTTCCATGAGTAATAAATATTTTGACGGTGTAGTATCAAGCACAGGTGTGACTGATGAGGTGGACGCAGACTTAAAGGCAGTAGTGACAGGTGCAAGAGCGAATGTTGCAAAGAAGATGGAGACACTGCATGTGGCAGATGCTATTTCAGAAGTATTTGCGGTATTCCGTCGCTGCAATAAGTATATTGATGAGACAGCGCCATGGGTACTCGCCAAGGATGAGGCACAGAAAGACCGTTTAAGCGAGGTCTTATATAACTTAGTGGAGTCCATCACAATCGGTGCGTCGCTCTTAGTGAGCTTCCTGCCTGAGACAGCGGAGAAGATTGCAGCACAGCTTAACACAACGCTTCGTGAATTTGATGACTTAGACAAGTTTGGTCTTTATGAGAGCGGCAAGAAGGTGGTAGAGAAACCGGAAATCTTATTCGCGCGTCTTGACCCGAAGGAGATTATGCCGAAAGTTGAGGCAATTCAGGAAGAGCAGAAAAAGGCGTTTGAGGAAGAACAGCGCGCACTTGGTGAACTGCCGGAGGAGACTTCTGAGCCGGAAGAGGGAATTGATATCGATCCGAAGGATGAGATAGAATACGATGACTTTATGAAAATGCAGTTCCAGGTTGGTGAAATCATCGCTTGTGAAGCAGTTCCGAAGTCCAAGAAACTGCTCTGCTCACAGGTTAAGATTGGCAGTCAGGTAAAACAGATTGTGTCCGGTATCCGTAAGGACTATTCACCGGAGGAGATGGTTGGCAAAAAGGTTATGGTTCTTGTCAACTTAAAGCCTGCGAAGTTAGCAGGAGTTCTCTCTGAGGGAATGCTGCTTTGCGCAGAGGATGCAGAAGGAAATCTTGCGCTGATGACACCGGAGAAAAAGATGCCGAGCGGAGCAGAAATCTGTTAAAATAAAATAATATAGTATAGCAGCAGGGCTGATGTATGATATTATTCATACATCAGCCCTGCTCGTATGCGCAGTAAGGTGTATGTTTCTAACAGGTAAAGAAAAGAGTGCACGACAGTTTGAAAAACATGTTAGAACATCTAATAAAATAGTTGCTTTTGCCCGATAAATAGCATGTATGAACGGATTCATATAGTATACATTCATGGAGGAATGAGTTATGGCAAAGGCAATCAATGGTGCGGGAAGCAGCCAGGCGCAGAGCGCGATGACTGGTATGCTTGCCATTAAGAATACGAACAATTCACAGGGCGGAATATCTGCGATACGAATGACGAGCCGCAAATCTGAATCTAAGACGAAAAAGCAACTAAACTACAATCACAGAGAGATTTCCGGACAGATTGTGCGGGCAAAAAAGGCACAGAATGCAGCCACGGTGGTGACGAGGGCAAAGAGCAGACTTGCAGTGCTGCAGCGTCAGGCGGGAAGCGGACAATATGACTCCAAGGAGATGGCGAATGCGTTGGCACATGCAAGACGCATGGTGCGCTGCGCACAGCTTAAGGTGCAGAATCTTCGCGAGGAAGAGCATGAGCAAAAAGCAAATAAAAGACAGAACCACGAGGAAAGTCAACAGAAACAGAACGAGGTAAAGCGCCGGGTGGCACAGAAAGAACGGGAAGTACAGCGCAAGGTTGTCACGCAGGAGATACAGCAGGTTGCCAAGGAAAAGCGCATGCGCAGAGAATTAGAGCAGAAACGTCGGATTCACCGCAATCAGGAACAAAGTCACATTACCGAAGCGGATATGAAATATCTTAAGGGGCTGAAGGGAAATAGCAACGGTACAAACACCGGCTCTTCACAGGGAGCGGTGCTAGATTTGAGCATGGAAGCCGCGGCAATGTCAGAAATGCAGATGCTGGAAGCGCAGATACAGCAGGAGATTGAGCAAGAGATAGAGACAGAAATCGCGACAGACATGGCGATGGAGACTGTGGCGGCAGATACCGGAATATCATCCGGAGGCGGCGCTTCATCTCAAGGTGTTTCTGATGGAGGGATATCCGCAACGAGCGGGGGTACCACAATCAACATAGTAATATAGCAAAAGAACAAACATGTACCTTTATGTAATACCGGACAATTTCTTATTGCATTAGAAATGTGACCGCCTCACGAAACAGAAAACAGGTGCATCGCATTTTCCCATGTGATGTGCTCGACCTCTTCCGGTGTCATGCCTTTAAGCTCTGCAATCTTCTCTATTACATATGGGATATAGGAAGACTCATTTCTCTTCCCCCGATGTGGCTCCGGTGCCATGTATGGACAATCCGTCTCTAACAGGATTCGTTCCAATGGAATCTGTTCTACTGTTTCCTTTAATTTCTTGGCATTCTTAAAGGTTACGACACCGCCCACACCGATGTAATATCCAAGCTTTATAAATTCGTGTGCCATTTCCGGCGAATAAGAATAACAGTGAATCACACCGATTGTCTCAGACTGCTCGCCGGACAAACCACGAATGCTCCATCGACCTGCCTCCTTTAAAATATGCATTGTGTCTTCAGCCGCATCCCTGGAATGAATGATTACAGGAAGTTTGCTTTCTTTTGCCAAGTCAATCTGGCTGACAAACCATTCTCGCTGAGAAGCCTGTACTTCCGGCTCCTTGTCCCAATAATAGTCTAGTCCTATTTCGCCGACAGCTGCCACTTTTGGATTTGTTGTCTGCTCAGCAAGCCATGCATATGTCTCCTCATTTAAGTCACTGACCTCACTAGGATGTACTCCAACTGCTGCGTAGACGTTTTCATAGCGTTCTGCTAATTGTAATGTTGTTTTTGTCGATGCAATTGATGCCCCGACATTGATGATTCTGCCGATTTTTCCACAAAGGAGTGATGGAATTAGTTGCTCCCTGTCCTCTGCAAATGCTTCATCATCATAATGTGCGTGTGTTTCAAATATCATATTGCTAACCTCTACATATTTTTATAGTAAAACACCGCCAACTGCGTGCGGTCTCTAAGTCCAAGCTTTTCCAATATCGTACTGATGTAATTGCGAACTGTACCCTCGCTTAGATACAGCTTCCCGGCAATCTCACGATTGGACAGTCCCTCTGCCACTAATTCGATGATTGCCTGTTCTTTCTCACTGATATCATAGCCTTCGTAATCCACTTCGCCCTTTCCTTGCATAAGCACCGGAATTTTACCGACTATCTCTCCACCAAATACGCTCTGTCCGCCATATACAGCATTCAGTGCCGGAACAATTCCTTCAAAATCCTGCTTCAGCAGATAACCTTTGGCACCGATATTCAACGCCTTCACGATGTACTCATCATCGGAAAACGTAGTCAAAAACAGGATTTTGGCTGCATTGTCTTCCTTTAAAATCTCTTCTGCGGCTTCAAGACCCGTCATCCCATCCATGCGGATATCCATCAAAAGGATGTCCGGTTTCTGCTCTTGGTACAGGCGAATCGCATCTGTACCACTTTGACCGATACCTGTTACCTCAATAGCAGTATCCGCTTCTAATATTGTCTTTAATGAAATTGCCACCAAATTATCATCATCTACCACTAACACTCTCATTTTTCTGCTCCTTTGGAATCGAAATAAATATCAAAAATCCCTTTTCATTGTGAATGCGAAACGTACCCCGCAGTGCTTCCACACGTTCTTTCATATTAGAAAGTCCAATTCCTCTGTTTAATATCTGCTCACGCTCAAGCACATTCCAGCGAAAATCCTGCCCCGCCGCTTGCGACACGCCATTGTCCTCCACCGAGAGCTGATAAAAACCGGGATGCTCACGCAGTATAATTGTAATCGTATCTGCATTAGAATGCTTTACAATATTAGACATTGCTTCTTTGACGATTGCAATAAAACAGTATTTCACATTCCTTGGCACCTCCGGGGACATATCATAGTCAATGGTAAGCCGGTATTCCTTGGTCATCTCACGCGTTGCTTCTATAATTGCCTGCCGCAAATCAATCGCATCATCATGTAAATCATGCACACTTTCACGGATACTGTTCATCGCCTGACTTAATGTATCGTTCACACTTACAAGCTGTCCGTTAAGCGGTTCTTCCTTGTGAATCGCTTGCAATGCGCCTATCTGTAAGATACTTCTTGAAAGCATATGTCCCACGTTATCATGAATCTCTCTGGCAATACGATTGCGCTCCTGCAAGGTCGCCAGATAAATTTCATAATCCTGCTTCTCGAGGAGATTCTTATTTTTCTCGCGTAGTACCAGATTCAATTCCGTACTGGTGTCCCGAAGCTGTATCATTTCACGTTCTAAGCGCTCTTTCTTTCCGGTTCGGATACCAAGAAGCACAGCCATTATCAGAACCAACAGCCAAAGCAGTGCATCCCTTGTCCCGATATTCTGCTCTTTATAATAGAAAAGAAATATCGGTGCAGCAAAATAACAGCACCACGCACGATGGTCCATCGCACAGTCATAAAAAACCACAGGCAAAAAGCACAAGAGCTCCGGCACCAAAAAACAGCCTGCAAGAAACACCGCCATATAAGCAACGCGTATGCGCCGGTTTTTTGCGCAGGTTCCCAGAGCGGCCACAATCACACCTATCAGCATTGCGACTACCGTCCTTGTTGTGTCATCTGACGCAATTACCAGAATAACCCCTATTATAATTAGAAGTGACTTATCCACGATTTCTGCCATTTTTTCTCCATCCGTACACATTAATAATTACACAATATCATTTCCCTGACATACTTACCAGATATTTTTAAGAGGAAAAAATTTTTGTGACATTTGTCATATATGAATTCTGACAGAACTCACTTACACTTAAACCTCCGGTTTTATATACTATTTGTAACAATTCAAAACAAGCAGGCATTTCCTGCTTACATAAATCTATGGAGGGAAAACTATGGCAACACCTGTTGTAAAAGTAGAAAATCTTGTAAAGCGCTACAACGAGCTGCTGGCGCTGGATCATTTTAATCTGGAAATTGCAGAAGGAGAAATATTCGGATTGCTCGGTCCTAATGGTTCCGGCAAGACCACAACCATCAACTGTATCTTATCTCTTCTTGCCTTTGACAAGGGAACGATTAAAGTATTTGGAAAAGAAATGCGCCCGGACAGCTACGATATCAAGCGCCAAATCGGTGTCGTCATGCAGAATGTTGCAGTTTTCGATGAACTGACCGTATATGAAAATATTGATTATTTCTGCGGACTTTATATCACTGATAAAGCACTCCGCAAACAGTATGTCGAAGATGCCATCGCATTTGTCGGATTAGACGATTTCCGAAAGTTCTATCCCAAAAAACTCTCCGGCGGTCTGCTGCGACGCCTCAACATCGCCTGTGGCATTGCACATAAGCCAAAGCTGATTATTCTGGATGAGCCGACTGTGGCTGTCGACCCGCAGAGTCGAAACAAAATCCTAGAGGGAATCCAGGAACTGAATCGACAGGGCGCAACCATCATCTACACCTCCCACTATATGGAAGAAGTAGAACAAATCTGTACCCGCATTGCTATCATGGATAAAGGTAAAAATCTCGCCATCGGTACCACCGAAGAGTTAAAGCGCATGATTAAGAAGAGCGAAATTATCTCTATTGACATCTTAGACCTTCTCCCTGAGCAGCTTGCAGCTATCCGAGAACTTAAGCATGTGTATGAAGTAACTTTTGAAAACCATTGCCTGAAAGTTCTTTGCAGCGGTGGTAAACACAATCTGCCACGTATTCTAAGCTATCTGCAGTCTGAGGATATTTCCTTCGGAAGAGTGTATTCTGAACTGCCGACCTTAAATGATGTTTTTCTGGAGATTACCGGAAAAGAATTGCGAGACTAGGAGGTATCATATGTTTTTACATTCGATGAAATATACGTTTCTAACCCTGATTCGAGATAAAAGTCAGGTGTTCTGGTGCTTTGCTTTTCCGCTTTTGCTTGGAACAATGTTTTCATTTGCTTTCGGCGGCTTAGGGGAAGATGAAAGCTTTTCTCCGATTCCGGTTGCTATTGTAATGCCGGAGGATGACGCGAATGAAACCACCGATATTGCTGACGGACTCCGCGCTCTTTTTGACGCAGTAGGAGAAACGGGTGATGATCAGTTTTTGGAAATAACTTATACCTCAAAGGACGAGGCACTCGATTTATTGGCGGAAAAAGAAATCTACGGCATCATTACCGCACATATTCCTGATATTTCAGATTTTATTCGCACAGAAGATACAGAGGAACTGACGGATGCCCTTCTCACACTCACTCTTTCCGCAGAGATGAACTCTGACCCTCTGTATCAGAGTATTCTAAGTGCCTTTGTAGAGCAGTTTAACATGGAATATCATGCCATTGCAGAAATTGGTATGTCTGATTATACGAAACTCCCTGTTGTCCTGGAGAAACTCACTGATCAGATGGACTATATTGTTGAGAAATCGCTTGGTGCAGAGACCCTTGACGAATCCCTGACCTACTTTTTCAACTTAATCGCCATGACTTGTCTGTATGCCGCTATGGCAGGCAGTAACATCGCGATTGATAATCAGGCAAACCTGTCTGCTCTTGGTGCCAGAAAAAGTATTTCACCGGTGCACAAACTGATTTCTATACTTGGCGACCTTAGCGCGTTGCTTTTGTTTGAATTTATCACACTTTTGACCGCGTTATTTTATTTTTCCTGTGTACTCGGTGTGGACTTTGGAAGCCATTTTGCCCAGATTGCTCTAACCTCGCTCTGCGGCTGCCTGACCGGAATCAGTCTCGGCTTTTTTGTCGGCAGTATCGGGCGTTTCAGCAAAGATGCCAAATTCGGAATACTGATGGCTGTTATCATGCTCTGCTGCTTCTTAAGCGGACTTATGGTTGGTCCTATGCGGATAATTGTCGAAAATACCTGTCCGCTTTTAAACCGTATCAATCCGGCAGCTTTGATTTCGGATTCCCTGTATGCTTCCGTTATCTATCCGTCAAACGAACGGTTTTTCGCTAATATTGCAAGCCTGCTCATCATTTCAGCTGGATTCTGTCTGGGCGGTTTTGCTCTGGAAAGGAGAAAAAAATATGCAAGTATTTAAAGCATTTTTCAAAATCGCTAAAAGCCGGTTTGCCGCTGCTTCGCTTTACTTTGTTATTTATGCAGTAATCACGATACTCTTAACTTCTACCGCTGAAGATACTTTTACAGGATATTTTCAGACTTCATCGCTGGCTATATCTGTCACGGATGAGGATAACTCTGACGCAAGCAAAGCCCTTGTAAATTATCTTGCGTCCATACATGAGGTTACTGACCTTGGCGATGATGCAGAAGCACTTTTAGATCAGATGTATTACCGCACCGTAGACTATGCTTTGACAATTCCGGCAGGATTTGAGGAGAACCTCTTAGCCGGCAAGGACACGGAACGGCTTATTTCCACAGCGATTCCGGGAAGTAATTCCTCCTACTATGTCGACCAGCAGATTTCACAGTATTTAGCGACTTTAGATCTGTATCTTTCCGGTGGGTATAGCCTTGATGAAGCAATTGCCGCGACAGATAAAGCGGTTTTGTCCGTACCCGAAGCAGAGATGATTTCCTTCCTCGAAGAGGAGAATGCTACAAACAACGCCATTTTTTACTATTTTCAGTATATGCCGTATGTGTTTATCACAATACTTTTTTCCGGTCTTGCACCGATACTTGTGACCTTAAACAGCAAGGAAATGAAAGCCCGTACCGTCTGCTCTTCACTTACCCCGCGCAGACGAATAGCAGAAATGACTGCCGGATGTGTACTATACAGCCTTGGCATCTGGATGCTTTTCATGCTTCTTGGCACAGTTATGTACGGCACAAGCCTCTGGTCTGCCGAAACCGCACTCCTTGGTATAGGAAACAGTTTTGTATTTATGGTATTTGCCACAGCAATCACACTGCTTATCAGCAACTTTGGTTTCGATGACAATATCCTTAACATGGTATCTAATATACTCGGTCTGTCCATGTCCTTCCTCTGTGGCGTATTCGTACCGCAGTCGATGCTCCCGGCAGGAGTTCTTAACATTGCAAAATTCCTGCCTGCCTACTGGTATATCCGTGCCAATAATATGCTTGCCGGATTCGGTAAGGAAGTATTTGAAATGGGCTTTTATATGGAATGCATCGGCATTCAGCTTCTATATGTCGTTGCTATATTTGCCGTCACAGCAGTTGTTACGCGCCAGACACGGAGACGATAAATACGCTGTAGGATACACAAAAAATTCTTCGTGTGACATTCTCGCGAAATAAAAACTATGCATATCTTGCAAATTCTACAGCATCAGCCCAGTAGCGTTTCGGCATATTCTGCATCTGCAGGGATAGATTCTTGCGAGACTCGATTGCAATATGGTCAAAAAAGGTCAGCCACAACTTGCGGTATTCCAGTTCGTCATCGGAGTACCGCTTTACTTTGTTCAAATCCAAATCTGTTGCATCTGCCAGCATATATCCTTTTGAGGCTTTGTGTACCGCAACAAGCTGATGTGTTGCATCATAAATCATAAAATTCTCCGTCGGGAGACGGTCAGTAAAGTGCTCTGCCACATAAGGTAAGACGTAGTCTTTTGGATGAATCGTGGCAAATAAAACACCGTTTTCTAATTCGGCAAAGCGCAAAACCTCCAGATGGCGGTATGCTTCGTTGTTTGCTGCACGACAAAGCTCGAAAATGCGATATACGCAAGGCTCGCCGAGTGACAGTAGAACTTTTTGCCCGTCTCCGCAGGAGAGAGCAAGAAGAATCGTCTCGTAGATGGCATCGGCTTTATCCATTTTTTGAGCGGCACGAACTTCGCCGGACATGGCAGCCTGATAGATAGATTCGTAGAACTGCGTGCCAAAACGGGATGTAATGGTACGGATAACTTTCTGCGTCTTCTCCAAAGAGGGAGTGACGGTAATATATTCGGAAAAAAGTTCATAGTTTTCCGGTTCGCCGGTAATCAGACGAATATTGCGGTGCCCAAGTCTGCTTGCGCACGCGTCATATACGCCGGTAAAGATTCCTTCTAAACTGTCTTCACATACAAATACATACATGGAAATACCTCTTTCTAATTATTAGTGAAAAGCTGCCATCTCGTTGGTAATTATCTGCGTCTGCGGAAGCGTTGTGTGCTCTAACATCCCGGAATCAAACAGAGAAAGCTGCTGATAACCGCTCTCACGAACCTCGCGCGGTATTTGTGTGCGGTCTGCCATTAGGTTTGCACAGATATAATTCTCTTCCAGCTTTGTATTGTACATCATTCTGCCGGAGCAGGTGATGAAGTATAAGGCTCGCTTTAGAACGACACCGATTTTCTTAAGGTCAGAAAAGTCTAACTTGGCAGAGCGCCGTGCCTTTACAATACGCTCTGCGGATTTATAGCCGATACCCGGCACGCGGAGCAGTGTGTGATAGCTGGCACGATTGATTTCTACAGGAAAGCATTCTAAGTGCCGCAATGCCCAGTCACATTTCGGGTCAAGATAAATGTTAAAGTTCGGCTTGTCCTCAGACAGAAGTTCGTTCACTTGAAAATGATAGTAGCGAAGCAGCCAGTCTGCCTGATAGAGACGGTGCTCGCGCAAAAGAGGCGGGCCGCCGGGGAGAACCGGCAGGTTCGAGTCTTGATTGACATTGATAAAAGCGGAATAAAACACTCGCTTTAAATCAAAATTATGGTAAAGCGCTTCTGCAACACTCATAATCTGATAGTCGTTTTCCGGAGTGGCACCGATAATCATCTGCGTGCTCTGCCCGGCGGGAACGAATCTGGGAGCCTTGCGGTAGAGCATCAGTTCATGTTTGTTCTCTGTGATACTACTTTGTATCTGGCGCATCGGCTTTAAAATGGTAGTGCGCGATTTGTAAGGAGCCAGTTTCTTCAGACCGTCTGCGGTGGGCAGTTCCAGATTAATGCTCATACGGTCAGCGAGAAATCCGGCTTTCTCGATGAGAACCGGGTCTGCGCCGGGAATCGCCTTCACGTGGATATAACCGTTAAAGTGGTACTCATTCCGCAGCTTGTGAAGTGTCTGATAGATTAAATCCATTGTATAGTTGGGGCTTATCATAATACCGGAACTAAGGAAAAGGCCTTCGATATAGTTTCTTCGATAGAATTCCATGGTGAGCTCGCACACTTCATCCGGTGTGAAGGAAGCGCGCGGAACATCAGAATTGCAGTTATTCTGGCAGTAAGTGCAGTTGAAAATACACTCATTTGTAAAAAGAATCTTGAGCAGTGAGATACAGCGTCCGTCTGCAGCGAAAGAGTGACATATTCCCGCGGAGATACAGTTTCCCATGTCTCTGCCGTTGCCCTTGCGGTCTGTGCCGCTTGAAGTGCATGCAACGTCATACTTTGCCGCGTCGGTAAGAATCGCAAGCTTTTCCATGAGTGACATATTCTGTTGAATGTTCATGTAGCACCTCCCTATATGCGAAAATGGTTGATGTACATGGACATCGGCCATTATTTAACTATGCAGAACAAATGTTCTAAAAACATACTAGCACAAATGTTCTAAAAACACAAGAGAAAAACGAATATTTGTTCGATTGCAAAGAATGGCAAAAAATGCTTTGCCATGTACTATCTTTTTGATATAATAGTCCCTAACGGAAGTATGACAGGCATATATGAAGCGTGAGCCGCAGGTCATATAATATGCGATGGAGAGATAGTGAGGAGCAGTATGGATATAGATATTTTTGAACAGTTTCCGGACAAAGAGACATTTGATAAATATTGGAATGAGAATTATGTTCCGGTAACTTACGAGGATGTGAAGAAGGCGTTTGAGGATTTTGTGAAATCTGCAGGCGGGCATATTTTTGTCTCAGATTATGAAGAGAAGGGATGTATTTCTAAGGAAGATTTCAAGGATAATCTTTCTCAGGAGGCACAGTTTACATTTGAGGACGGACTGACGGAGGTCTTTTACGACAAGAACCCGGAGCTTTATGAGACGGCGTTTGCGCTTTATGAGGAAGCGCAGATTACAGGCGAGGGCGATGCGAGTGTGGCACAGATTTTTCATGATACATTTCGCAGTCTTTATGCGGAGTTTTTGGACAGACTGTATGATGAGGTACTCGCACAGCGTTAAGGGAATCGTTTGTGCACTATAGTACAGTGAGGACAGAGTGTATACCGGGCGATGCCCGGTAGAACGGTAATGAAAGGAAAGGATATGGCAACACTTGGTATACCGCAGAATACGATTGCGGTTTTACAGAAGTATCATTTTAATTTCCAGAAAAAGTTTGGACAGAACTTTTTGATTGATACGCATGTTTTAGAAAAGATTATCGAAGCATCCGGCATTACAAAGGATGATTTCGTGCTTGAGATTGGACCTGGCATCGGTACGATGACCCAGTATCTGTGCGAGAACGCCCGTGAGGTTGTGGCGGTGGAGATTGATAATAATTTGATTCCGATTCTTGCAGATACGCTTAGCGCATATGATAATGTGACGGTGATTAATGAAGATATATTAAAGGTTGATATCAACAAGCTTGCAGAGGAGAAGAATGGCGGCAGACCGATTAAGGTAGTGGCGAATCTTCCATATTACATTACGACACCGATTATTATGGGACTTTTTGAGAGTCATGTGCCGATTGACAGTATTACCATTATGGTTCAGAAGGAAGTGGCAGACCGTATGCAGGTCGGCCCGGGCACCAAGGATTACGGTGCATTATCGCTGGCGGTGCAGTATTACGCAAAGCCGGAGATTATTGCAAATGTGCCGCCAAACTGCTTTATGCCGCGCCCGAATGTGGGGAGTGCAGTCATTCGTCTGACGAGGCATTCCGAGGTTCCGGTGCAGGTGGATGATGAGAAACTGATGTTTAAAATTATTCGTGCATCATTTAATCAGCGCAGAAAGACGTTGGCAAACGGACTTAATAATTCGCCGGAGATTCATCTCTCCAAGGAGATGATACAGGAGAGTATTGAGGAGCTGGGCGTGCCGGTTACTATCCGTGGAGAGGCACTGACCTTAGAACAGTTTGCGGCGTTTTCTAACATAGTTGGCAACAAGATTAAGAAAAGCTAGAAAAGGAGGAGATTCAGATGGATCCAAACACAAACCCGTACAATCAGCCAAATCAATCAGATCAGCCATACGGACAGCAGAATCAGCCATACGGACAGCAGAATCAGCCATATGGACAGCCAAATCAGCCATACGGACAGCCAAATCAGCCATACGGACAGCAGAATCAATCATATATGAATAATGGTTATATGCAGCCGCCGCATGGTGAGGTAAAGGACCTTTTTTGCATTGCACTGCTTATTGTTATGCTGCTGCGAATGATTGTCGCAATTATAACCAACGTTATGACAGTTACATCCATGAATGGTATCAGCTATTCGAGTGTTATGGATGGCAGTTACATGAATGTGCTTACAGCAGTTACAGCAAGTCCTGGATATACGATGTTAACGATACTCAGCAACGTGCTTCTTATCGCATATATCATCTTTATCATTCTGGATATTGTAGGCATCCACAAGGCAAACTATAAGATTACCGGATTGGTTTTATTTGGAATCTTTTTAAACTATGGTTACTATATCTGGCGTGCCTATATTCTGGGACGAAAGAAAACAGGTCCGGTTATTTACACGGTCTGCTATTCATTGCTGGCGGTTGCCAATGTAATCATAACAGTTGTCTGTACGATGGATATGACATTGGGAATGATGGGTACGATGTATTAAGAATGAAAATCTTCTTGTCTCATATAATAAAAGGACAAGGAGATTTTTTTATGCGCAAAAACATATACAAGAAAATAGATAAACTGCTGTCTTTGGTAATTATTGGTGTATTTGTACCACTCTTTGTTGCGATAATCGGTCAGCGTATGCAACTCGAGAATTTGATTGACAGTGGAAATGTGACAAAGGAAGAAGTCAGTGGTACGGAGTTATATGTAGCAGATGGAACAGAGGCGGGGATAAAATCACAGGAAGAAATTGAGCAGCAGCTGCTTGGAATTGTCGCAAAGGAAATCGAAGCGGATGCAGAGGAGAATGCCATTTTAGCGCAGTGTGTGATAGCGCGGACAAATCTCTGCGATGCAATAGAAAAGCAGACGGAAGAGCCGGAAGGGCTTAGTGTGGAGGAGATGCGCAATCTCTGGGGCGTACATTTTGAGGAATGTTATGAGCGGTTAGAAGCATGTGTGACGCAGACAACGGGAGAAGTTCTGCGGTGGGATGGTGATTATGTCTATGCCGCTTATCATGCAGTCAGCGCCGGAAGTACGCGCAACATGGAGGAACTGTATGGCGATGTACAGTTGCCATATCTAAAGGCACAGGATTGCGCGGACGATGCACTTGCAGAGGAGTATCTGGAAGTAACATATTGGGAAAAGGGAGAATTTCTCCAAAAGTGCAATGAACTGTTTGCAGAAAGTGAGGTCATAGGCTGTGGGGATATTGTGATAGAAAGCCGCGATGAAGCGGGGTATGTGCTTACCATGCAGGTAGGAAAAACCGCCTGTGACGGGGAAACATTTCGTGGGGCATTTGGCTTGTCGTCCTCGTGCTTTACAATAACGGAGATAGATGAAAATATCCGCATTGTTACAAAAGGTGTAGGGCATGGATTTGGACTTAGTCAGAACATGGCAAATGAGATGGCAAAGGAAGGATGCGGCTATAAAGAGATACTTACATATTTTTTTCCGGGAACAACGATAGAAACTGTATAAACTATTCAAAGCAGGAAACACTAATCCTAAAAATAATAATGGATGGTGAAATGCTATGAAAAAACAAGGATTAGCCGCATTTTTACGGCGGAAACAATATGTAATTGCAGGTGCAATCGTAGCGATTGCAGCGGTGGGAACTACAATGCTTTACAGCAGTGAGCAGGAAAAAGAGCGACAGCAGTTAGAGGCAGAACTGGCGGCAGAGATGAGTGAGCAGGAAAATGTCGCAGCAGAGGAGAAGGAAGAAGAGCCTCTGGCGGCATCCACAGTTATTCCGCCAAAGGCGGAGAGTACTGAAAAGATGGATGCTGCACAGATTGAAGCAACAAACGAGGAGATTGCAGAGGAGACGGCAGAGAAGACAGACATGGCAGACGAGCAGTCGGGAGAGAGTGTACAGACGGCAAATGCAGGAGAAACGCTGCATTTTGCACCGGAGAATGGTATGCTCTGGCCAATGGAGGGCAATGTCATTTTGAATTACAGTATGGACGCAACGGTTTACTTTGCGACATTGGAACAATACAAATATAACCCGGCAGTTATTATCGAGGGAGAAGTAAATGATAAAGTCTATTCGGTAGCGAAGGGAAAGGTCGTGGATATCTCTAACAGTGAGGTGACAGGATGCACGATGACTGTGGATTTGGGCGATGGCTATCAGGCAATTTACGGGCAGCTCAAGGAATTGAATTTTGCAGAGGGAGATTATGTGGAATCCGGTCATGTGCTGGGGTATGTGGCAGAGCCGACCAAATATTTCTCTGTGGAGGGAAGCAACCTTTATTTTGCACTGCAGAAGGATGGAGAACCGATGAATCCAGTCGAATTTTTTGAATAAAGTCCGCAGTTCTTTTCTTGAATATGACAGATATCTTCCTTATAATGATAATAGCTTCGGCAAGGAGGGGCTATTATGGAGTTTGACGAATACAACGAGGTAGTTAGGGCATGGATGAATGAGGTGCTTCGAAATCGGGGCGTAAACGCAGAGCTGACGCTTAAGTACTGTGCAGATATTGAGCAATATGGAGAAAAACTGAATGATGTAAAGCTGCTTGGATTCGCATTTTATTATAGAGGAGAGACTTATTATGTGCTCAATAATGTGGATGAATTCTTTCGTGCGGTTACAAAGGCGGTGCCTTATTTAGACCAGTCGAAGCAGTGGGCGATGGTTGCAAGGGCGTATAACATGATGGCGATTACCTCTCTGAATCGTGGGAATGCCCCAATTGCCATGGATTATTATCTGACGGGACTCAGTTATTGCAAAAAGTATCAGCTTCGAGAGGAAGAAAATATCATACGCTTAAACCTTGGAAATCTGTATTTGTATAACGGACAGTATGCAGAAGCACAGAAGTATTTTGAATATGTGCTCCGCTATCTGAAGAAATCGCAGGAGAGCGAGGACTATTACAGTCTAATGAGCTGTATTACCGTCAACATCGGCAAATGTTATTTACTTGGAGAAAAGACAGAGCGTGTGCAGGAATGTCTTGACTATGTGGACAGGGAGTGTGTGTCACACCTGCAAAAGCCTGAACGTCTCAATGTGCTTTGTTTTAAAGCGCATTACTATCATGCGGTAGGACGCATATCCATGCGTGATGCATGTATGGAGGAGATACATGAACAGGTAAATGCAGACATGGCGATTATGGATGTGTTTGATGACTTCTATGAATTGTGTGAACTGCTATTGAAATGTGAGGCAGAGGACATGTTCTGGGATATATTGAATGTTCTTGAAGAATTGACTAAAAATGCCAAGATAATTAACTTGCAGCGGAGAATTATATCACTAAAAATCAAATACTATCGGACACATCACGATAATGCCGGATATTTGCAGGCAACCGGACTTTACTATGAATTATCGGAGATTATGGAGAAGGAGAATCGGCAGATGATAGCAAATATGCTTTCTGTGCGAAATTCCTTAGAGCGCTCCAATGAGCTACGCAGAGAAGTGGAGCAGGCAAATGCCAGATTGCAGGAGAAATCAGAGACAGATCCACTTACCAATCTTGCGAACAGGTATCGTCTGAATGAATATTCCGCGCAGGCGTTTGAACGCGCGCTCTGTGGTGGAAAGCAGTTTGCGGTGGAGATTCTGGATATAGATTATTTCAAAGAATATAATGACAATTATGGACATCAGGCTGGAGATGCGTGCATTGTTGCGATTGCGGAAGAATTGATGCGAATGCAGAATGACCGCATTTTCTGTGCACGCTATGGTGGGGATGAATTTGTGATTATATATGAAGGGCTGACATCAAGAGAGGTGTTTGCACAGGCAGAAAATCTGCGAGAGCGCATTTTGGCACGAAGTATCGAGCACGCTTATTCCAAGGCGCTGCCGGTTGTGACAATCTCGCAGGGAATATGCCATGATACTCCCGGAGAAGAGAACCGGGCAGCAGATTTTCTACATGTGGCAGATGATATGCTGTATCGGGTAAAGAGAGAAAGCCGCAACAATATTTTACTCGGACAGTTGGATTTGACAGAAGTGGAAATCGGCTATTAGTAGTAGGAAACTTTTTCGTGCGCGGGCATAGAATATAGAAGTAGAAGCGAAAACCCGCAATCGAGTTTTTACACTTTTACAGAAGCGTACAGGATGGAGTACTATATCGTGTGAATAAGAGACCTTTCTATCGATTGCTTTTTATAAGAATTGCACCTTAACCTGATGAAGGTTAGGGTTACATAATGTAGCATAAAAAGTGATGAACAGAATGCTCAAAACGCGTTTGGAAAGGAGAATATTCTTGACAAAACGAGGCGGTCATGCTATCGTGTAACGTATTGTGAGGGGCGCATGATGCGCCCCTTTTTATGCAATAGGAAATGGCACTGCTCGTGCGAAATGGGCTGACAAGCAGGCAAGTCGATTGGTAATATGAAAGATGAGGAAAATATATGGAAACAGTAAGATTTGATGAATTAGATTTATATCCGCAGGTGTTAAGGGCGATTGCAGAGATGGGATTTGAGGAGGCGACACCGATTCAGAGTCAGGCGATTCCGGTTGTGATGTCCGGCGTGGATGTGATTGGACAGGCACAGACAGGAACAGGTAAGACGGCATCCTTCGGTATTCCGGTGCTTCACAAGGTGGACCCGAATAACCGCAAGACGCAGGTGATTATCCTCTCCCCAACGAGAGAACTTGCGATTCAGGTTGCAGATGAGATTCGTAAACTTGCGAAATATATGCATGGTGTCAAGGTTCTTCCGGTATACGGCGGACAGGAGATTTCGCGTCAGATTAAGGCGTTAAAAGGCGGTGCTCAGATTATCATCGGTACACCGGGACGAGTGATGGATCACCTGCGCAGAAAAACCATCCGCTGCGATGCGGTGAATACGATTGTGCTTGACGAGGCAGATGAAATGCTCAACATGGGCTTCCGCGAGGATATCGAGACGATTTTGGAGTACATTCCGGCAGAGGGACGACAGACCGTACTCTTTTCTGCAACGATGCCAAAGCCAATCATGGATATCACGAAAAAGTATCAGCATGATGCAGTGACAATCAAGGTTGTGAAGAAGGAGCTGACGGTACCGAGCATCGAGCAGTATTACTATGATGTAAAAAGAAATGATAAGGTAGAGGTACTTACCCGTCTGCTTGATTACTACAATCCAAAGCTTTCCCTTGTGTTCTGCAACACGAAGCGTATGGTGGATGAACTGACGGAAGAATTAAAAGGACGTGGATATTTTGCGGAAGGTCTGCATGGAGATATGAAGCAGACGCAGCGTGACCGCGTGATGAAGGGATTCCGCAATGGCAAGACGGAGATTCTGATTGCGACAGATGTGGCAGCGCGAGGAATTGATGTCGATGATGTGGAAGCGGTATTCAATTATGACATTCCGCAGGATGATGAGTATTATGTACATCGTATCGGAAGAACTGGACGTGCCGGAAGAACCGGACGTGCGTTCACATTTGTAAAAGGTAAGGAAGTTTACAAGCTTAAAGATATCATGCGCTACTGCAAGACGAAGATTGTAGCCATGCCGATTCCTTCCACAGATGATGTGGCGCAGATTAAGGCAGAGAAGGTCTTAGATGAGATTGGACGCATCATTGATGAGGAGAATCTGAAGGATACGATTGACATGATTGAGCGTCAGATTAATGCATCAGATTACACCGCCATGGATATTGCCGCGGCATTTTTGAAACAGGCGCTCGGTCAGGTAACGTTAGATACAGGAAAAGAGGATGATTTCGATTTTGACAATACCGGCGCGGAAGAAGGTATGGTACGACTTTTCATCAACATCGGCAAGCGCGACCGTGTAAAACCGGGAGACATCTTAGGTGCAGTTGCAGGAGAATCCGGTATGCCGGGCAAGCTTGTGGGTGCGATTGATATGTACGACAAGTATACATTCGTGGAGGTGCCGCGCGAGTACGGCAGAGAAGTACTTGAGGGCATGAAGAATGCAAAGATTAAGGGACGTTCCGTCAGCATGGAACCGGCGAACCAGAAATAAAATTTAAAAAAGCAGAAAAAGAAAAAAGAAAAAAAGAAGCTTCGGTGGCAGAGAATGTCGTCGGAGTTTTTTGGTGCAATAGGAAATTGCATCCTATTGCATAAAAGCACTGCGTGCACAGATGCGCAGGAATGCATCAAGTGTATGGATCATTGTAGTAAAGAACAAATTACACTTGCAATATAATTGCCTTCATGCTAGATTATATACATATCTAAAATCTATTTCATTTATTCAGTTAGACTGTCAGATACCGGCAGTCCTATGATTTGCGGGAAGCATAGGCTTCCCTGTCATGGCGTTCCGCCAGCATTTCAATTTTAAAGAGACAACAGTAAGAAAAATCCGCAGAGTAGGGATTTTTTGTAATTGGAAGGAGTGAACAGAATTTTTAGCTTTAATCTAAGTAAAATGTAGTTTTTTATATTGCGGGGAATCGGAAAAGATTTTATAATGGAGGAGAACCTATGGGAAAAAGTATGCAGACAGGTACGAATCGAGAGTACAAAGACCGCTTGTTTAAGTGGATTTTTCGTAAGAAGGAGGACTTGCTGGAACTGTATAATGCCTTGAATGACACAGCGTATGAGGATGCAGACGAGATAGAGGTAAACACGTTGGAAGATGTTATTTATCTTAGTATGAAGAATGACATATCGTTTGTGCTTCAGGAAGTGCTGAATCTCTATGAACATCAGAGTACGATGTCGCCGAATCTGCCGTTGCGGGGATTGTTTTATTTTGCAACACTTTATCGCCAGATGGTAGCAGGCAGTCATGACATATACAGCAGTAAGCGTATCGAACTTCCTCTGCCGAAGTTTGTGATATTTTATAATGGAACGACAGAAGAACCGGAGCAGATGACGCTGTATCTGCACGATTCCTTTCCGGAACGTTATGACGCGGGAGAGGCAGACCTGGATTGTCGGGCAGTTTTGATTAACATTAATGCCGGACAGAATCGTGCCATCATGAAGAAGTGCAGGAGACTGGAAGAGTACTCAATTTTTGTGGCGCGGATTCGGAAATATCAGGGACAGGGCTATGCGATAGAACGTGCGATAGACAGAGCGGTGGATGAATGCATACAGGAGGGAATATTAGCGGAGCTGCTGCGTAGCGAGCGCGAGGAGGTGCGTTCTATGTTATTGACAGAGTATGATGAGCAGGCACATATCGAGAGTGAGAGGAAGATAGCGGCGGAAGAAGCCTATGCGCAGGGTGTGGAGGCAGGAATCGCACAGGGCATGGAGGCAGGAATCGCACAGGGTGTGGAGGCAGGAATCGCACAGGGCATGGAAGAAGGGGAAGAATTGTTCGGCATATTAGGAGAATTACTTTTAAAGGAATCGCGCGTGGAAGACTTAAGAAGAGTAATGAAAGATAAAGCGTATCGCGATAAATTGTACGAAGAGTATGGATTAAAGCGAAAATGAAAAATAAAGATAATGTAGCAATGAAAGACAAAGCGGATGCAAAAGTGACAAGAGCATCCGTTTTTGCGTTACACAGAGTATTTCTTCATCAAATCTTAATCATTTCACACCTTTTAACTTCATAAACATTTCGCTACAATAAAACCATGATCATAAAAGTATTGCATGCCTATAGTGGGTGATGCAGAGGAGAGAGGCTGAAAATGTACAACATACTGGTATGTGATGATGAAAAAGACATTGTGACTGCATTGGAGATTTATCTGCGTGCAGACGGTTATCAGGTATTTACCGCTTATAATGGAAAAGAGGCGGTGGATGTATTACAGAAAGAGGAGATTCATCTGGTGCTCATGGATATTATGATGCCGGAGATGGACGGAATCTCTGCGATGATTAGAATACGTGAGATAAGTAATGTTCCTGTGATTTTGCTCACGGCAAAAAGTGAGGACACGGATAAAGTGCTGGGACTGACGGTTGGGGCGGATGATTATGTGACAAAGCCGTTTAACCCGGTAGAGTTACAGGCGAGAGTGAAGTCTCAACTGCGCCGTTATATGCAGCTCGGCGGAGGAGCCGCGAAAGCGGATGCGGATGTTCTTGTGATAGGAGGAATAGAACTTTGTGACCGCACAAAGTCTGTGACACTCGATGGTGATGAGGTATCACTCACCCGTACGGAGTATGACATCTTAAAACTTCTAATGGAAAATCCGGGCAAAGTATTTTCACCGAACCAGATATATGAACTTGTCTGGAAGGACAATCCATACGGAACGGAGAATACGGTAGCGGTGCATATCAGACATTTGCGTGAAAAAGTAGAGTACAATCCGGCTGAACCGCGCTATCTAAAGGTTGTATGGGGACGTGGTTACAAAATTGAAGAGTAATAGTATCTCAGACAGTATACAGTCCTTGGAGAGGGACTATAAACACTACTACTTTATAATACGGAGAAAAAAGTATGAAGAAGTGGAGAGGTTCTGCGGGAGCGAAACTGGCTGCATGGATCGGCATTACGCTGAGTGCAGTAATATTTCTGGCAAGTGGTTTTGGTGCATTGCTAATATGGGAAGCGGGAGTCTACGGTTATGCATCTGCGCAGAGGTGTCGAGATGCGCTTTACGAAAATGTTGTTGGTGATTATGCAGAGCGTGCGCTGAATAATATGGATAACAATGTAAATAGCACGTTCTCCGACACAAATAATTTCCACTATGGAATCATTGAAGCGGAAAATATAGACAAAATCAACCTAAATAATAGGGATGTTTACGAAAAAACTAATTTCGCAAATGACATGAGCGTGGATTGGGATGAGGCATATAAGCTGAAATTTGAATGGGATAAAGAGGCCGGTTTTTACTACCAACAGGATATCATTGGGTATCAACCGGAAACTGTGACAGAGTCTTCTGAAGCAGACTATGATATGGCAGATGTGGAAGAAACAGAGTACACAGAGCGTGAAGCTGCAACAGCGCGCACAGATGCTGCAGATATTCAGGAAAACGAAGAAACCACATATATTATGGAAAATGATGACACGACCTATATAACAGAATCGCCGGAACTGAGTGAGAAACCATCCACAGAAATCTACTGGGTCATCGTGGAAAAACCGGAGCATGTATCCCTTGGCATTAGCAGTGACCTGTTTGTACAGGCAAATACCGTTGCAACTGTCGGCTATGCGCTTCGTTATGCGGTCTATGTGATTATGTTTGTGGCGTTTGTACTCGGTGTAGCCTTTTTTGTATTCCTAATGAATGCAGCGGGACATCGCAGAGATACGGAAGAAATCGTGACGACATGGATTGACCGGATGCCGCTCGATGTCTATCTTGGCTTTGCATTTTTGGTGTACGAGTTTTTGATTCTTGGCCTAAGAGAGGCGAGCTATTACAGCGATTTCCCATCTGCGATGATGTTTTTGGTACTTTTGATAGTGGCAGGATGGGTGACACTGTTGAATCTTCTCACTTTTGCGGTGCGTGTAAAATCCGGTAAATGGTGGTGCAATACAGTCGTATGGTCGGTAGGGCGCGTTATTTGGCAAATTGGAAAAACAATTGTCTGCAATATTGAATTACTGTGGAAAGCAATTCTTGCAATCGTGCTGCTCAGTATGGTTGAATTTTATGTAGTTTCATGGGATGGAGTCGGCAGGATTACGATGTTTTGGCTGATAGAGAAAATCATTTTTGTACCGCTTTTTTTAATGAGTATCGTGCAGATGCAGAAGTTGAAAACAGGGGCAGAGCATATGGCAGAGGGGGATTTGGAGCATCGTATTGATACGGAAAAGATGTTTTGGGAGTTTCGCTGGCATGGAGAAGCTTTAAACGATATCAGTGCCGGGATATCCCGCGCAGTGGATGAGCGTATGAAGAGCGAGCGTTTTAAGACGGAGTTGATAACCAATGTTTCACACGACATTAAAACACCGCTGACTTCAATTATCAACTATGTAGACCTTCTGGAGAAGGAGGATTTACAAAATGAGAAAGCTGTGGAATATCTGGAAGTTTTAGACCGGCAGTCCGCACGTTTGAAAAGGCTGATAGAGGATTTAATGGAGGCTTCCAAAGCGTCTACGGGAAATCTTGCGGTGTATTTGGAGCGGCTTGAGGCAGGGATTACTCTCGTGCAGATAGTTGGTGAGTTTGAAGAGAAGATGCAGGCGGCGAATCTGGAGCTTGTGATAGAGAGGTCGCAGGAGCCGGTATATATTCAGGCAGACAGCAAGCACTTCTGGCGAGTGGTGGATAACCTGATGAATAACATCTGTAAGTATGCCCAGCCGGGTACCCGTGTCTATGTCAATCTGGAGCAGAAAGAGACGACAGCTGTGCTGTCGCTGCGTAACACTTCTAAGTATCCGCTGAATATCAGCAGCGAAGAGCTGATGGAACGCTTCGTGCGTGGCGACAGTTCAAGAAATACGGAGGGCAGTGGTCTGGGGCTTTCTATTGCGCAGAGCCTGATGGAACTGATGGGAGGTACGTTTGCGCTTGTTGTGGACGGAGACTTGTTTAAGGTAGTACTGGAGTTGCCGTTGGCAGATATGTCGGGTGAAATAGCAGCACCGGGTGTAGAAAAAGAAGAATAAAGATACGTATTGATTGATTTAAGAGCGGAATTCTTGTGGAAAAAGTAGTGCTTTTCCAGTAGATTCCGCTCTTGCTTTATCTAAAATAGAATTCCTTCAAATGTTTTGGACAGGTCACTTCAATAATTTCTTTCCTCATGGAAAGGCACGGTATCTGCAATTCGACAGTGTTTGTGCAGGTTTTTCTTGTATATGCGAATGTGGTAAAATTTGTATGGTTTATTTGGTGCATGAGTTAAATGAGTTTCTTCGGGGAGATATATGCAGGCGGTAAGAAGTGGATTGAAATATACGGCAGTTTTCATAGTGGTGCTGGCGGCGCTGACAGGGATGTTGGTTCTTGTGGCGAAGATTCCGCGCTCTGCGATAAAGGAAAATGTTGCAGAGTCCGCAGAAAAGCATTGATACCGGCAATTGGTGTGGTGGCAGGACTGATTTTGACATCCGTCTGGTATGTTCCGTTTTCTTTGGAATATACATGGACATATTTACTGATGCTGATAATGTCAATCATCGGATTAAAGCTTGCTTTCGCGGGCAGGTGGAAATGCCTTGGATTCTTTTTCCTGATAGGCGGTATGCTGACCAATTACGTGGATTTTCTTACCACGGAGACACTTACTTTGCTGGTTCCGTTGTTGCTCATTTTGTGGGTGGACAGACATCGGAATCAGGAGAAAACCGTAGAGAACCTGTTTTGGGATGCAGGAAAGGCGGCAGGCACATGGGGCTGTGGTTACGCGGGTATGTGGGTGATGAAATGGCTCATGGCATCTGTAGTGCTGAGAGAGAACGTGCTGCCGTATGTGTCAGGTCATATTGAAGAACGTCTTGGGAATACGGAGGTTGCCCAGTGGAAGTATATGCCGGGAGCACTTATTCGCAATCTGAGCTGCCTGTTTCCTTTGGAATATGGTGCGCTGGGCGCTGTTGCAGGGTTTGCATTGTTACTTTTGGTTATTTATATAGGTTATGTATATCACAAACAGGATATCTGCAGGAAATGTGTGCTGTTGTATGCGCTTGTAGGATTGGTGCCGTATCTCAGATATATAGTGCTTCTGAATCATTCTTATCTGCACTTTTTCTTTACATACAGGGCGCAGATGGCGACAGTGGTGGCGGTTGTTCTGGTATTGGAGGAACTGACAGACAGGGGGTGGCTGGTGCATGCAGATGCCGGAAGAAGAAAGCCTTGAGCTGTCAATTATCATGCCTTGCCTGAATGAAGAAGCCACGGTAGCATTCTGTGTGGAAGAGGCCAAGGAATTTCTGGATACATACCGCATCAGCGGAGAGATTATAGTAGTGGATAATGCGTCGGAGGATGCTTCGGCCAAGATTGCGAGAGAGCATGGTGCGCGGGTGCTTACAGAGAGTAAAAGAGGCTACGGCAACGCACTCAGAGCCGGAATCGCCGGAAGCAGAGGCAGGGTCATCATCATAGGGGACTGCGATACCACATATGATTTTTTGCATCTTGATGAGATGTACCGCCTTTTAGCAGGCGGGGACTGTGATATGGTAATCGGAAACCGTTATGCGGGAGGTATGGAGCAGGGAAGTATGTCATGGTCACATCGATGGGGCGTGCGGTTTCTGTCTTTTCTGGCAAGAGCGCGTTTTCACACGGATGTCTATGATTTTCATTCCGGCCTCAGAGGACTTACACGCAGAGTGGCAGAGCAACTTACGTTTTCTGCGGAGGGGATGGAGTTCGCCACGGAGATGATTGCCGAAGCGGCAAGACACCATCTCTGCATTTTACAGATTCCTGTGGTACTTAGGAAATGTGAATATGGGCGGAAATCGAAGCTAAGGACGATTCGAGATGGCTTACGCCATTTGAGGTATATCATAAAAACTCGATAAAAGGAGGAGAAATATGAATAAAGAGATTAAAAAGAGAAAAAGACGATTCTGGGCTATGTGTCTGGCAGCAGTGCTCGCACTGTGCAGCATGGAGCCGCTGATGGTGGAGGCGGCAAGCTATATTGAAGAGGTGGGTGATTATGAGGCCCCTGTTATAAATGGAGATTACATCTATCCCGGGGATGTATTTTATGCTCTCGAGAGTAATGCCCCGGGACAACAATGTACAATTGCATATTATGATGTAAGTGGCACAGAGATTCAATCGATTGATATTGTGGCTTTAGGTGATATAGAGAATATAGACGGGAAAGATTATCATAAATATGTGGTACTTGGCTATACTGACGTAGGAGGCACAGAAATAGATCCAAGCCTGTTTATCTGTTGGGAAGTTGCACATATAACGACATCTGCAGGTGGCAATAGTAAATTTTGTTTGAGAGCGGTAAAAGGAGTAGAAAGAAATATTACCTATCATTTGGATGGCGGCAATAATAATCCTGCTAATCCTGCGACATATTTTGAGGGCAGAGGTGTCTCAGAATTATCGCAGGCAGCGAAGGATAATTACGTTTTTGCCGGCTGGTACACGGATCCTTCGTTTGCCGCAGGAACGAAGGTGACCTCTATTTCAACGAAGCAGTCAGGAGATTTGGATTTGTATGCGAAGTTTACAGCAGTGCAGAGCAGCCCTAACAATAATAACTCCGGCAATATAACGCCTTTTAATTGGTATTCGATGGAAGGCGGTGGAGACGAAGGCGGTACCTGGGTACACGGAAGCCGCGATGGGCTTACCGTCCGTGGACTGGGAGAACTTTGGAAATTTACCGGAGTAAAAATAGATGGCAATCTGATTGATAGGAGTAATTACAGTACAAGAGAGGGTTCTACCATCGTTACGCTGAGCCCGGAATACCTGAATACTCTTGGAACGGGAACGCATACGTTAGAGATGCAGTGGACAGATGGTTTGGGAGAAACCACATTTACAATTGTGGCTGCTCAGACATCACCAAAGACAGGGGATGATGTGCCGGGCATCTGTTTGCCTATACTGACATTTACTTTTGGAATTGGAATGCTTGCTGCTTGGAACAAGAAGAACAGGAAAGAATCAGCAAGATAAAAATAATCAATCTCCGTCCCGTTTGAGCGGAACAGTGCTTTCACCTTGAAGTAAAACCGGTAAAGCGGTAAAACTCTGTATAAGCAGATCTGGATTTTCAAGTTTCCGAATCATCATGTTTCCGGCTTGGACACCCATATCATATACATTGATGTCGATGATTGTAAGCATGGGGTCGATAATGCTGGAATACGGATATACATCAAAGGTGAGCACTGCAATGTCATCCGGGACGGATAAGTTCATTTCAGAGACTGCCTTCATGACGCCAAGGGCAAGTGTATTGTTTTCACAGATAATAGCCTGCGGAACAGAGCCTTTATTTAAAAATTGCAGTGCCCGTTCATAAGCACTTTGTCTGGTGTCATCTGTATATCCGATATTACTCTGGGAAATGTGATATCCAAGGTCGAGCATTCCGCTCAAGAATCCTTTCAGGCGCTGCGCCGAAATAACATCCGTTTTTCTTCCCCCAAAAAAAATAACATCTGAATAGCCACATTGTACCATATGCTCGGCGGCATACTGTCCGGCGAGGGAATGATTCGTATCAATCCAGCAAAGACGGCTTTCAAAACTTGGATGTCCAATAATGATATGTGGAATTGCTTCTGAAATAATAAGGGATGCAAGTTCTTTGTTGACGGCGGAACCATGAATAATCAAACCGTCAGCGGAACGGCGTTGGATTTCTTGAGAAGCTTTTTCGCCGGGATAGGATTCGTCTGAGGTATCCACAAGTGTAAGCGTGTAGTCTTTTGAGGAAAGCGCTTGATAAACGCCGCACATGATGTCAAACATGTGCGGATTTTGATATGCAGTATCTTTTCCGAGGTTTGTCAGATAGACAATGTTCTGTGTGGTCTGGCGGGCGAAGCTTACGGCTCTTGAATTTGGAATGTAATGCAGTTTTTTGATTGCAGCATTTACGCGCTCGGTTGTTTCAGGTGAGATAGTAGACCAGTGATTGAGCACTTTTGATACAGTAGACTTTGAAACGCCGGCAGCGTTTGCGACATCGTTAATTGTTACAGCCATAGAAACCTCCTTAGAAAAATGTATAAATTTGTTTTTATAGTATAGCGGTTTCCTAACAAAGTCAACATAAAGAAGAGAAAAAACGTTGTGAATTAAGGAAAAGAATGATACAACAAAAATACAGGAAGCGCTTAAACCTGAATAAAAACAGACAAACCAAGAAAACGGTTTCCTAGGAGGTAGGAGAATGAGAAGGAAGATTAGTATATTATTATGCATGGCGCTGACCGTAGCATCACTAGCTGCATGCGGTGTAGAAAATACAGATATTTCATCAACAGAACAAAAAACAGACCAGAATTCAGAATGCGTGAGCAGCGGGGATGTCGTAGAGGCTACTGAAATCAAAATCTGGCATGATGGAGATGAAGCAATCATGCAGACAATTGCAGATTGTGTGAATGAACAGCTTGCATCTGAGCAGATTGCGGTGGTTTTCGAGAAAAAAAGTGGTTTAACAGACCAGATGCAGCTTTATGGAAATGATGAAGCAAACGGTCCGGACATGTATTTATATGCACATGATTCTTTAGGAACATTTGCAGAGATGGGAATACTTGCACCGGTAACAGATGTGGCAGATGAGGCTTTGCTGGAGGATTTACTGCCAATGACAGTCGAAGCCGGACAGTATGAGGGTGAGCAGTATCTGCTTCCGGTATATTATGAGACATTATTGTTTTTGTATAATACAGACTTGTGGGAGGGCGAAGTGCCATCCACAACAGACGAACTGTATGAATATATGGAAACACATACAGATGTTGATGCAGGAACCTATGCGGTAGTAAACCAGCATTCCACAGCATACAATGTCGCTCCTGTTATCAATGGATTTGGTGGATATATCATTGATAAAGATGCTAATCCGGGACTGAATACACCGGAAACCAAGGAGGCGATTATATATAATCAGAAGTTTGCCAAATTGCAGGCAGATGGCGATTATAATACAGTTACAGCATTATTTAATGAAGGAAAAGCTGCAGCGATTATCGGTGGCCCATGGCTTATTTCTGGGATGAAAGAAGCAGGAATTGAATATGGCATTAAGTCATTGGCTGAATTCACACTTCCAAACGGAAATCCGCTTGCGCCGTATTCAGGTGTGCAGGGCGTGGGAGTTTTGAAATATGCGGCAGAGAATAAAGCAGATGCAATTGGAAAAGTATTAACCGCAATTGCAAGTCCGGAGGTGGGAATTGCACTTGCAAATAATGCAAACTGTGCGCCTGCGAACAATAAATCTTATGAGGATGCCGGTGTAGCTGAGAATGAAATGATTATGGCAATGAAGATAACGGCAGAGACTGCACAGCCAATGCCGAATATCCCGGAAATGAGTGTAATGTGGGGACCGGCAGAACAGCTTTTGGCTGCGGTAAATAAAGCCGGTGAAGATGTAAATACGGCAGCAGATACATATCAGGAACAGGCGTTGACGGCGATTTCGGATATGCAGTAAATGATTTGCGGCGCTGCAGCTGTGCATAAATTGCAGCGCCGTATTTATGTGCCATCGGAAAAAGTATGAAAGAGATGAGAGATTATGAAGAACCGACAAAAAGCGATACCATGGTTATACAGTCTGCCGGCCCTGCTTCTGATTATGCTGGTAGTTGTCTTTCCGATTATTTATACAGGATATATTTCACTGACGAATATGAATCTGTATCATTGGAATGATTATGAGTTCATCGGATTTGACAACTATGCCCGAGCACTGCTGAAGGCAGATTCCGGGTTTTTACAGGCACTTGGAACAACACTTGTCTGGACAATATTAAATATGGTTATCCAGGTGGTAGCTGCCTATTTTATTGCACTTGGACTGAACAAAGACGGCTTAAAAGGGAAAAGAATTTATAAGACATTGTTAATGTTTCCGTGGGCAATGCCTGCGTATGTGTCCATTCTTTTGTGGAGAGTCGGTATCTATAATACCGAATTCGGGCTGTTAAACAAAGTCAGGTCGCTGCTTGGATGGACTAAAGTGAACTATCTGTCAACGAATGGAGCTGCCTTTGTTTCATGTATGGTGCTGAATCTATGGATGGCGTTGCCATTTATGATTATGATGATTGATGGCGCATTGCAGAGTGTGGATAAAAGCTATTATGAAAGCGCAGAACTGGACGGTGCGGGATTTTGGAGAAAAAATATTCATATTACCATTCCTGCAATCAGGGGAATTATAGCACCCTCTGTGGTTATGACAACGTTTACAACATTTAAGCAGTTTGACATTGTGTATCTGCTAACAATGCAAAAGGGATCTTACTCGGGAGCAACCCTGCAGACGGTCATTACATATGCGCAGCAGAATGCGTTTGTATCTAACAATTATGGATTGTCCTCGGCAGTATCTATAATCATATTTATTCTTATCATGGTATTTTCTCTCGCGACAAACAGACAGATAAAGGAGGAAAGCTATGAATAAGAAAGTAAAAAACAAATTACAGATGATAGGGCTGCATATTTTTTATTGTGCAATCTGTTTGCTGGCATTAGTGCCGATTCTATATGCACTGAGTCTTTCCTTCGGCAGTGGAAGAGGAGCATTATCCTCTGATTTCGCGCTCTTTAACGGAGGATTTACTCTTGATAATTACATCGCGGTGATTATAGAAAAGCCATTTTTCAGATGGTTCTATAATTCGGCGGTGCTGAGTGTTTTTACAATGATATTGGCTATCAGTTTAGGAGTGACAGCATCTTACGCCTTTTCGCGCTATCGTTTTAAGGGAAGAATGGGCTTGCTGAAGGTGCTGCTGCTTTTAAATGCATTTCCACAGATTCTGTCTATGTTCGCGCTGTTTCGTCTGCTAAAGGAACTGAATATGCTCGATACAAGGGCAGGACTTATTATTATCTATGCAGGCAGCATGTGTATTTTTTCCATATGGAATATGAAAGGATATTTTGACACAATCCCGGTAGAGATCGAAGAGGCTTCTAAAATTGATGGAGCGAGTGATTTTCAGCTGCTGTGGAAGATTGTGATGCCCCTGGCAATGCCGGCGGTGATTGTAACAGCTGTGATGGTGTTGATTTATGTGTGGAATGAATATCTGTTTTCAACAACATTCCTTCTAAACGAGGACTGTTATACACTGGCTGGAGGCTTGTACCAGTTGCAGGCAAATGATTATAACAGAAGCTGGTCGATGTTTTCTGCGGCATCCATTATGGTGTCCCTTCCGGTATTGCTCATTTTCTTTAAAATACAAAAATATATGGTATCCGGTCTGACTGCAGGCGGTGTAAAAGGATAGATGACAGAGCCGTAAAAGCGGCAGAATGTGAGGAAAAATGAATAAAAGCGCAATTTTACATATACCGCTCTCTCAATATGCATTTGCCAAAGATGAACATACATTGGTAATAAGGCTACGGGCAGAAAAGGGCGATATCAAAAGATGCAGATTGTTTTATGGAGACAGAGTAGATCCGGGGAAGCAGATTCGGGTGAAGGAATTGACAATGGAGCTGACTGCATCGGATGATTTGTTTGACTACTTTGAAACGGAGATTTATGACAAATATACAAGAGTATGCTACTACTTTTTGCTGGATGATGGGAAAGTGCAGGAATATTATTACGAAAGAAATTTCTGTAAGGAAATTACCGATAATCGTACAGAGTACTTCCAGTTTCCGTATATAAGAAGAGAAGATATTATTTCTATGCCGGACTGGGTGCAGGATATCGTAATGTATCATATTTTTCCAGACAGTTTTGCGTCTGAGAAGGGATGTATTTCAAAGAACCCCGGGAAAATACTCTTTGAAGGGGAAAAAGAATCGGTAAGCCATCTGGGCGGAACGTTGACCGGAGTAAAGGAAAATCTCGATTATTTAAAGGAGTTGGGGGTAAATTGTATTTATCTGAATCCGATTTTTGCAGCGAATTCATATCATAAGTACGATACGATTGACTATTTTTCGATTGATCCGTGTTTTGGAACGATGAAAGATGTAAAGGAGCTGGTACAGGAGTGCCATAAAAATGGTATCCGTGTGATTTTAGACGGAGTATTTAATCACTGTGGTGCTGATTTTTTTGCATTTCGTGATGTGCTTGAAAAAGGAAAAGCATCGAGATATTATGATTGGTTTTATGAAATGCCGGAACATATCAGCTATACCGACCCGCCAAGCTATGAGGCATTTGCCTATGTGAAGGAGATGCCGAAGCTGAATACAGGAAATAAGGAAGTGGAGGACTACTTCATTCGAGTGGGAATTTATTGGCTTAAAGAGGCAGATATAGACGGATGGCGACTGGATGTTGCAAACGAAATCAATCATGATTTCTGGAGGCACTATCGTGATGCCATAAAGCATGTAAAACCGGAGGCATTTATGATAGGAGAAATCTGGGAGGATGCAGGTGAGTGGCTGAAAGGAGATCAATTTGATTCGACTATGAATTATCGTTTTTCTTATCTGTGTAGGGACTTTTTCGCAAGACGAAGCATGACAGTTTCCGAGTTTGATCAGCAGATACAGAAAATGATTATGAGGTATCCGGAGGTGGTAAGCTTATCGCAAATGAATTTTCTGGATTCGCATGATGTGGTACGTTTTTTGACAGAGTGCGACGGAGATAGGTGTCGGTTGGAGCTGGCGATGTTCTATTTGATTATGGGAGTCGGGATTCCTTCCATTTTCTATGGAGATGAATATTACATAGAGGGGGCAACAGAGCCCGAATACCGGAGAGCAATGCCGTGGGGACAGAAGGAGAATTGCTGCGGAAAATTGAAAAGGTGGATTGCAATCCGGAAAGAACATAGCGCGATTCGGAATGGTCGGTACAGGACGGTATTGTGCGATAATCAAAATGAAATATATGCGTTTGCCCGTGAAAATGATGCGGAGTCGATTTTGATTGTAATAAATAATTCAAAGAAAGATTATAACTACAGGACAGATGTGTGCAGAAAGCGTTTGGATATGCCAGAGGCGGAAGTGCAGATGCCGAACGAGAATATCTATATATCGGCAATGAGCGGACAAGTATATCTGATGCATAACAGATAATAAAAATGAGATGCTGAAATTGCGAAAATGATAGAATAGTATTATATTTGAAAACGATATTGCTGGAAAACCATAGATGCCGGCGTTAGAATATGGAAAAAGATATTCATTGGGAGGATTTATGGAGTTTTCAGCAATTTGTCATCAGGCGGACAAGCGTTATTGTTTCGCTCTGGAAAAGGGGAAATTTTTATTCCGCATCGCTGTGAAGAAAGGGGATATAGATAGAATTATACTGCATTGTCAGGATAAATATATTCCGCTTCATAAGAAGGATACCAGAGCAAAAGCAGAGATGCAAAGAGTAGCATCGGATCGATTTCATGATTATTTTGAATCGGTGATTGAATTTGAAGTGATTTGCCTGAGGTATTTTTTTGAATTGACAGATAAACAGGGACAAACCGCATATTTTGGTAACTGCGAATTCTATGAGGATGAAATTACGGACATTGACAGGATGTTTGATTGTCCGCAGAATCTCAGAGAAGAAGAAATATTCCATGTGCCGGAGTGGGCGGAAAATAAGGTTGTATATCAGATATTTCCCTCGCGATTCGCAAGCAGTAAATCAGTGCCGGCAACAGAGTGGTATCAGGCACCGATAGGGAATGCAGCAGATTTGCATGGCGATTTGCGTGGAGTTATTGAACATCTGGAGCATATGCGGGAACTGGGGATAGATGTGCTATATATGACGCCGATTTTTTTATCAGAGTCCAGCCACAAATATGACACGATGAACTACTATCAGATTGACCCATCCTTTGGGACAGAAGAGGATTTGAAGGAACTGGTAGAAAAAGCACATGCAATGGGAATGAGAGTCGTGTTGGATGGAGTATTTAACCATACGTCACCAAAGTTTTTTGCTTTTGCAGATATTCAGGAAAAAGGCGAAAAGTCAAAATATAAAGACTGGTATTACATTGATTCCTTTCCGCCGCAGGCAGGGCGTGAGAAGAAACCAAATTACAAATGCTTTGCATACTATGGCGGCATGCCAAAGTTGAATCTCCAAAATCCGGAAACGGCGGAATATTTCATTCAGGTGGGAAAATATTGGATTGAGAAATGCGGCATAGATGGCTGGCGTCTGGATGTGGGAGATGAGATTAGTCACAGCTTTTGGAAAAAGTACCGCACGGCAATCAAAGAAATAAAGCCGGAGGCGCTTCTTGTTGGAGAAATCTGGCATTTTGCAGGTGATTTTCTGGAGGGAGACGAATGGGACAGCGTCATGAACTATTCCTTTTTCCTTTCCGTGAAGAAGCTTGTGGCAGACGAATCCATTTCTGTATCACAGTTTGTGGAAAGTCTGGACTATTTAAAGGGAAACTTAAACAGCAAGGCGTATCCCGTTTTATGGAATTTAATCGACAGTCACGATACTGCACGATTTCTGCATATCTGCGGAGAAAAAAAAGAAAAGCTGCGTCTTGCAGCAGCATTACAGCTTTTGCTGCCGGGTATGCCGATGATTTATTATGGTGACGAGTATGGCATGACCGGCTGTAATGACTCTGACTGCAGGCGTGGAATGCTCTGGGATGAAACGCGTCAGGATTTGGAGACATACGCATGGTATAGAAAACTCATTCATATAAGAAAAAAGTATCCGGTACTTGTGGAAGGCAGTGAGGTACAGCGGTGGTGTGATGATGAAAACGGCGTTTTGGTGCTGCGAAAAGAACTTGCGGGCAGCGAAATTGCACTAATTATACACGCGAAGGATGGAGGAGCGGAAATATTTCCGCAAGCAGATTTCATAGGATGCAGGAATGTGCTGGATGAAGCGGATTTTGATGGAAAACTGGGAGATTACGAGGTGGCTGTATTAGAACTTCCACTGCCAAAACCGGACAGAAAGTAGCAATATAAAACATGAATAGAATTACATAATGGTACGAACAAGAGCGGAATTTCTGTGGCGAATGAGGTGATTTCAGAAAAACCGCTCTTATTTTCAGAAAAAATATAATCTTTCTGTAAGAAAGAAATTGATTTCTGTAAATTAAGCATGATATAATGAAAAAAATTGACAGTACATTTCGGAGGAATGGGTTATGAAGAGAAAACAGTGGATGATTGGAATCATGTGTATGTTTATCTGTACAGTGGTAATGCTTCTTTGTCCGACGCAGACCAAGGCGGCAACGCAGTCCGAACGCAATGCATATCGTGCAGTGTTTGATGCAGTTTACTATTATAATACATATCCGGATGTGGCATCAGCCTTTGGAATGAATGAAGCGAAGCTGTTTGATCATTTTGTAAATTATGGTGTAAAGGAAGGCCGCAGTGCCAGTGCAGAATTTAATCCGCAGGCATACAGACAGCGCTATGCAGATTTACAGCAGGCGTTTGGAAATAATATGGCGGCATATTGCACACATTATAAAAACTATGGACGGAATGAAGGCAGAAATGCCAGCGCAGACGGGCAGACCATGGTAGCAGTGTCTGTGAATGAGACAGTGTCTGCAGAAGCAGCAACAGCATCAACTGATGCGGCAGTACAGCCAAATGTTTCCGGCAATGTGATTGGTACCTGCACGACACAATATACTGCAAATAACAACCGTGCAGTCAATGTAGAGGTTGCAGCACAGCGCATCAATGGCGTTGTCGTACAGCCGGGCGCAGGATTTTCTTTCAGTCAGACGATACTTCCGCGTACTGCAGCGAACGGATATCTCCCTGCACCGATTTATATCAGTGGTAAAACAGGAACAGGAACAGGCGGCGGTGTTTGTCAGGTTTCTTCTACATTGTATGCAGCTATGGTTTACGCAGGACTTCCGGCAACAGAGCGGCATGCACATTCTTTGCCGGTAACATATCTCCCGGCAGGGTTAGACGCTACGATTGCGGGCAATTATATGGATTTGAAGTTTACTAATGTATATTCCCAGCCACTTGTGATATATGCATCTGCACAGGGTGGCACGCTGACGGTAACGTTGGCATTGCAGTAGGTAGAGCAGACAGAGCTTCCCGCCGTTCGTTTGCGGCGGGAAGATTTTCCATGCCGAAACCTTCCACACCGGGATTTTCTGCGCGGAGAATATTATTATATTTTTTATTGCAGTGCCTGAATATTATCTTCGCTCAATGCGAGATATGATATCTGCATTTCTTTTGCATTTCCCATCACATCAGAAAGCCATGCTTCATAGTCGCTTTTGCTCAATGTTACTGTGGTATTGTCCTGTGTGAGGATAAAGACCGTTCCTGCATTTTCTGCATCGATATCCGTAGGATAGCTATCGCCTTTGTAGTCTACAGTGTCAACAGATTTACTCCACATATTTACCTCGGCAATCAGTTCATATTCGCGTGTTTCAGCATTATATTGATACAGGTTATAAGGCCAATATTCTTCGCCTGCTAATGCGGAGCCGTGTGACCAGTCCTCTTTTACCAAACCGTTTGAATAGTAAGTCATGGCTGGGAAAACAGCCAGAATCTTATGAAGAGTGTTATCCTCTTCGTGGTAGGAATAAACCGTTTCGATATTTCCTGCCATGGGAGCTGTTACAAACTGTACAATCAATTCATCCTTTCCGTCGCCATTGACATCGCACAGCGCGAAATGGTTATCTTCGATAAATCCGCTTGCACCATCAAAACCGGTATCTGTTCCATCAGGATAGACATGTTCAAAAGCAATTTGCTGGAGGGCAAACTGGTAAGCAGCATATGCCTCAGGTGTCTGTGAACTGTTAGAGACCTGTGTGCTGTCGGAGGTCTGTGTGCTGTCGAGCGACTGTGAGTTGTCAGATGCTTGAGAATTGTCGTCTGACTTAGCCGCTTCATTGATAGCCGTAGGTGGTGAAATCTTTGTGAATGTCACACTTCCGGCAGCCTTATGCCCGGTTACGTGGATTTGATAGAATCCGGATTCTGTGATATTCAAAGTAAAGCTGATGGTAGAAAGACCATTTCCTTCGTAAATCGGCTCAGTATCATCTATACCAACTGTGACGTCAACCGTTCCGGTATCATGCGCGATAGCTACATCCAGCGTGTCTCCTGCTTCCAGTCTCATAGAAGCATCTTCCTGACAATTTGAAATAGAATAATCCATAGCAAAAAGGTCGTCGTTTGATACTTTGTTGCCGACAAATGAGCTGTCTGTGTTGCAGCAGGTCAGGCAAAACGACAAGGAGAGTGTTGCCAGTAAAGTCAGAATATACTTGTTTTTGGTTTTCATTATGACCTCCATCATACAAAAAATAAAACGCAGAGTGTTCCGGGTAAATGGGAACTGCTCTGCGTCTTAGCGTCTGTTTTGATTCATTAATACAAAATAATTATATTCTTACTTGTGGGAATGTCAACCTTGAAATGGGGAAGTGTGATATGAATTGAGATTTTTTGATATGATGTGCTATAATGACAGGGATGAATATGTATATGGAGGCGCTATGAAACCAAATTATAAAAGGACGACAATTGCATGTTTTATCGGATATATCGTGCAGGCAATTGTAAATAATTTTGTTCCGCTGTTGTTTGTAACTTTTCAGAACAGTTACCGGATTCCGCTGTCCCAGATAACGGTGCTGATAACTGTAAATTTTATTGTCCAGTTGACGGTTGATATGGTATCGGCAGGATTTATTGATAAGATAGGATATCGTGCAGCGGTGATTATTGCGCATGTGTGCGCAGCAGTAGGCTTAGTTTTACTTACTATTTTACCGGATTTATTACCGAATGCATTTATCGGAATTATGATTGCGGTTGTCATTTACGCAATCGGCGGTGGATTGATAGAAGTTCTTATCAGCCCTATTATAGAAGCGTGTCCAAATGACAATAAAGAAAAGGCGATGAGTCTGCTTCATTCGTTTTATTCATGGGGATATATGGGCGTGGTCTTGATATCCACAGCATTTTTCGCGGTTATGGGTATTGATAATTGGAAGATTCTGGCGCTGTTTTGGGCGCTTGTTCCTGCGTTTAATATCGTTCTTTTTGCCAAAGCACCGATTAATTCGCTGAATGCAGAGGGCGAACGGGGCTTGACGATAAAGCAGCTTTTTTCACAAAAAGTTTTCTGGATTCTGATGTTGATGATGATGTGTGCGGGTGCGTCTGAACAGGCGGTGAGTCAGTGGGCATCCACGTTTGCAGAGCAGGGCCTTGGTGTAAGCAAAACAATTGGAGATTTGGCGGGGCCGATGGCATTTGCCATGCTGATGGGAATATCCAGACTGATTTATGGGAAGTACGGACACAAGCTGGACTTAGATCGCTTTATAAAGTATAGTTGTATACTGTGCATTGCTTCGTATCTGTGCATCGCACTTGTCCCTGTACCGATGATTGAACTGATAGGATGTGCTGTTTGCGGCTTCTCCGTGGGAATTCTCTGGCCGGGAACATTCAGTAAAGCTGCCGTCGCCATAAAAGGAGGCGGAACGGTGTTGTTTGCCATGCTTGCTTTGGCGGGCGATTTGGGTTGTTCCGGCGGACCGGCTCTGGCAGGTATGGTATCCAGCAGCTTTCATAATAACTTGCGGCTTGGAATATTGACAGCAATTGTATTTCCAATTTTACTGTTGATGGGTGTGGTAATTTTGGGAAAGAAAAATACAGAAAAATAAGATTGCTTTGGGGTATGAGAACAGGATTTAAGTGTTCTCATACCCTTTTCTCGGATTATGGGCGCATAAAATGTCCAGACAATTCTCGCTCGTGCTCATTTCTTTTATCCAATACAGGCATTTCTTCATGTTTTCTGCATTGTAAAGAGGCCCAGGAAGTACATTTTCTTCCCAGGATTTATCCATATAGCCATTGTCGCCTACAATAAGAAAATATTTTCCGTCTTCTGTTATTTTGTATATGACACTTCCGGCGGAGTGGGTTGGCGTGAGATACGCAATGACACTGCCATCACCAAAAATGTCTGCGGATTGACCGAAGGGTGCTTCAAAATCTGCGCTAAAATTAATATATTGAAAATGCTTGCCTTTTATCAGGTTTCCATATCTCAAACGGTTTGCGCACGCTGCGTCAAACTCTTCTTTTGAACACCACTTCTCAATGCCTGGGAAGTCGATGATTCCTGAAATGTGGTCACAGTCTAAATGTGTCATAAGAATACAGTCAATCGCATCCGATTTCAACTGGTTTGCTGCTGCTTCATCCAGCTGCATCACCGGTTCACTGGCGAAGTAGAGTCCGTAGCCAAGGTGCTTTATCGGATGATTCACGACATCCTTGCTCCATCCGGCGTCTATTAAAAATCTGTGATTACCGACAGTGACATAATAGCATTTTACGGGAACCTTAATCCGGCTCCTTTTTGTTTGAAATAATCGGGTATACGCAAGACTGCTTTTGTGTGTCCTTCGGTCCGGGACTGCACTTGATACCAAGGTATCACCGGTTTGAATAGTTCTAATCTTCATTGCCGCTCCTATCAGGAAGTGATGCTGTTATCTGCATGGTTCTATTTAACACATCAGTAAGCAGCTCAAAACTCTCCATGTCAGGGTCAAAATAATAGTAATTGCGGGTTCCTTCCCTGCGCATTTTTAATATGCCCGCATCTTTTAAAATTTGTAAATGATGAGACACTGCAGGTCTTGAAAGATTTGTGACAGCGGTGATTTCGTTTACACGAACGCCGGAACAATTCCCCATTTTCATCATTTCCAGTATCATGTGCTGGCGGTTTGTATCACCAAACGCCGTCAGTATTTTCTGACAGCGTTTGAAATCTTCCGCTAATTGTGCTATCGCTTCTTCTGTATGCATATTATTTCACTCCGTGTCCAGATGCGGCTTCAAAATGATATTTTACGATACCAAGGTCTATTTTGGAATAAAATCCCATCAGAGCTTTTGCTGTAACGACTCCTTCATTCAGTTCAAAAAGGAATTTTTGCTGATTCATCGCGGTAGGAGCGAGGCAGGCGGCTTGCATACCTCTTACAAACCAATCCGGTTTACCGTCTGCTTTGCAGAGTTCTTCGATGGATTTGCTCTTGTGAGGAATGCCTTGATTAACTCCATATCCGATAGAGATTAAGATTAAAACCTTCTCGTCTTTGGCTAAATCTGCTTTTGGTTTTCCGTGTGTCATGGCTACCCAGCAGGAGTTGATGCCGAGCTCCTGACAAGCCAATACAAGCTTCTCGCCGTAGTATCCGGCTTTTTCATCATCATTTTTGTGCCCGACAATGGCAATGTAGTTCGATACATTTTCAAACTTTCCGTAATGTGCCATGAATGAATCAAAGCAGGTTGGCTCATCGTACATAATCTGGATATGAAGACCGCTCTCCTTGTTTATGTCTGCCGCGAGGTCATTTAAGATACTTCTTTTCGCAGACTCGATTTTCTGCGTTGTATACTGTCTTACGCTGTGTCGTTGTTCCATGATTTCCATAATATCCATAATTTGTGATCTCCTTTTCGTTTAAATGTTTAAACCAATAATAACATAGAAAATAAAAAATGGAGCAATGGTAAAGAAAATCAAGACCATTGATTAGTCATCGGTGTTGATAAGATTGCTGTAATACTCGGTTTTTCCGGATAAAACGTCGTCATAAAAGCCCTGCTTCCAGTCAATGTAATCGATGCAGTCCTGCACCTGTTTTAACTGTTCAACCAAAGACTGACGCTTGATATCCAGTATAGCTTTTCGCTCCGGGATGGTAGATTCTCCGCCAAGGCAAAGCTCGATATATTCCTTCATTTCTGAAATACTCATGCCGCAGTTTTTGAGACAGGTTAAACTGTTAATCCATGCAATGTCCTTGTCGTCAAAGATGCGTCGGTTGTTTTTATCGCGCTTTACATTGGGAACAAGTCCCTGATTGCAATAGAATTTCAGTGTTTCATATGGTAACTGCGTCTGTTCGCACGCTTCTTTCATTGTGAACATATTTTTTCCTCGCAAAACAAAAATAATGCTTGACCGGTAGTAACTACCGATTGATACAATGGGAGTGTATCACAGATAGTATTAATGTTCAAGGAGGTTTTACGGATGGAATATAAGGTATTAAGCAATGGTGTGAAGATGCCGCAGTTGGGTTACGGCGTTTATCAAGTGACGAAGGAAGAGTGTGAGCGCTGCGTGCTGGATGCGTTAAAAGCAGGCTATCGTCTGATTGACACGGCGCAGTCCTATTTTAATGAAGAGGAAGTGGGTTCGGCAATCAAGAAGAGCGGCATTCCGAGAGAGGAGATTTTCCTCACAACCAAGGTTTGGATTGAGCATTACGGATATGAAGAATGCAAGGCTTCTATTGAGGAATCGCTGCGGAAGTTACAGACGGATTATCTGGATTTGCTGTTGCTGCATCAGCCGTTTGCAGACTACTATGGTGCATGGAGAGCGTTAGAAGAGTACTATGAAGCGGGAAAAGTAAGGGCGATTGGTATTTCAAACTTTTATCCTGACAGAATGATTGACCTTGCGACATTTGCCCGTATTAAGCCTATGGTAAATCAGGTCGAGATTCATCCATATCATCAGCAGG
This sequence comes from uncultured Roseburia sp., assembly GCA_964484605.1. GTDB lineage: Bacteria > Bacillota > Clostridia > Lachnospirales > Lachnospiraceae > Roseburia. The sequence goes on from CAZAGJ010000004.1 coordinate 68,420, forward strand.
AAGTGTCAAAACAATGGCACGATAAATACGGCATGCAGATGGAAGCATGGGCGCCGTTTGGCGAAGGAAAAGGCGGTATGTTTACTGACCCGGTTCTTCTAGAGATTGGAGAGAAATACGGAAAAAGTGCTGCGCAGGTAATCCTCAGATGGCATTTGCAGCGAGGCATTGTAATCATTCCGAAATCCGTACATTACGATAGAATGGTAGAAAACTTCAATGTATTTGATTTTACATTGTCCGCAGAGGATATGGAAAAGATTGCAGCGCTCGATAAAAAGCAGAGTGCTTTCTTCTCTCATACAGACCCGAATATGGTAGAATGGTTTGGAAAAATGGTCGAAGAAAGAAAAAAGCAACACGATTGTACAAAAGAAAAGAAGAATTGGTAAGGGAGAGAGACTCATGAGCAAAAAAGTATTGATATTATCGGGTAGTCCGAGAAAAGGCGGAAACTCTGACTTGCTGTGCGATGAATTTATGCGCGGAGCGACTGAAGCAGGACATAATGTAGAGAAAATCCGCGTGCAGGAGAAAAACGTTGCATATTGTGTCGCTTGTTATGCCTGTCGGAATACGGGAGTCTGTGCGATTAAAGATGATATGGCAGAAATCATGCAGAAAATGATTGACTGTGATGTGATGGTTCTGGCAAGTCCGGTTTACTTCTATTCTATTGATGCACAGTTAAAGGCAGTGATTGACAGAAGCGTGTGCAGATGGACGGAAGTGAAGAATAAAGAGATGTATTATATCATGACGGCGGCTGACGGAGAACAATCATCTATGGCAACGACACTCGCCTGCTTCCGTGGCTATGCTGATTGCATAGACAGAGCAGTAGAAAAAGGAATCCTGTATGGAACCGGTGTGTACGAGGCCGGTGAAGTAAAAAATACCAGACATATGCAGGAAGCGTATGAAATGGGAAAAAGAGTGTAGTCGCAGAGAGTTTTTCTAAAAATCCGCGATTGCAAGTAATGCATGATAGCCGAGGCGGTCTAGACGGTTGTTAAATTCTGCCGCAGAGATGCCTTGGTCATCATGTATCCATTCCAGGATTAAATGTACAGAGCCTGTAAAAACAAATTCATACAGAAATTCTAAGTCTACAAGACTGTACTGTGGGAAGTCAGTATGCCAGCCCTCTATAATTCGGTCATGGAACATTTCTTTGATTTTATCCGTAAAGTGCAGATTGGCGTTGCTGCCCATAAGCACCTCGCAAATATCACGATTTTGGGATATGTAGTCAAAAATCTTGTCCATAAGGTTCCTATCCCGGTCTTCACTGAAATAGTTCTCAAAGAGTTCCCTGTTTTCTTTTAAAAAATCCTGTTCAATTTCATCAAGAATGTCTTCCGGTGATGTGTAATGCAAATAAAAGGTGCCTCTGTTCAATTTTGCGGTTTCACAAAGCTCTTTAATAGAAACCTTGCTGATTGCCTTTTGCTCAAGCAATTGCAGAAGGGCTTTCTTTAAGGCGCTTTTGGTATATTGGACACGCGTATCAACATTTTCCATACAGTATTTTCCTCCACATAATTCATAAAAATAAAAGTTGCTATACATTTTTTTTTAAAAGTGTTCAGTAACTTTCATAAAAAAAACCGTTGTATATTGTCCTTTGTTCTTATGCCTATCATAATATAATCGAAGCAACTATTCAACACAGTGTTGAAAAAATAATAAAGTGTACAAAATGGTGATGCAAAGGGAGAATGGTGTATGATACATATACTTTTGGTAGAGGACGATAAGAATTTGAATGCGGCAATCTGTATGTATTTGCGGAAAAAAGGAATGGATGTCACGGGATGCATGAGTGCCATGGAGGCATATGACAGCCTGTATGCAGGTACATATGATTTGATTATATCGGATATTATGATGGCGGATATAGACGGATTTGAATTTGCCAAGACTGTACGGGAAGAAAATAAGGATATTCCGATATTGTTTATGTCTGCGCGAGGAGATTTTTCGTTCAAAGAAAAGGGCTTTATGATTGGTATTGACGACTACATGGTAAAACCAATTGATTTGAATGAACTGGCTTTGCGTATTCATGCGCTGCTGCGCCGTGCTAACATTGCCGCGGAAAAAGAAATCGTGTTAGGAAACATGATATTGCGGGAGGATGAAGCGAGTGTGACACTGGACGGAGAGGAGATACCACTTACTCTGCGTGAATTTCAGATATTATTTAAGCTTCTCTCGTATCCGAAAAAAGTATTTACCAGAAGTCAGCTTTTGGATGAGTTTTACGGCATTGAGAACGAGAGCGGATTGCGGAGCATAGATACACACATTACAAACATTCGCTCGAAAATCGCGCGATGTGATGCGTTTGAGATAGTTACCGTGCGGGGGCTTGGTTATAAGGCGGTGATAAAATGAGAGAAGATCCGCGCATCAATGCGAAAAGTATGACCATATGGAATTATCTGAGCATCTTCCTTGTGACACTATTTTTCTGTGGAAGCTATGCCGGGCTTTATTTCCTGCAGCTGCGGGTGGAGACTTCTGTAGCGTATGTGATGCTCTCCATGCTTACTTACATTGTGGTAATAAGCCTGCTGGTCTGTATGTTTTTTGCAGTCCTGAGGAAAAAGTACTTTATGCGTCCTATATACCGTTTGAGTGAAGCTGCGCGCAGAGTGACACATGGGGATTATGAAACACGTATTGAGCCCATGCGCAAGGATGACAAAAAGGATGAATTGGAGGTTCTTTTTGATGATTTCAATACAATGGTTGAGGAACTGGCGAGCACGGAGATTATGAAAAAAGATTTTGTATACAATGTATCTCACGAGTTTAAGACACCATTGGCAGCAATACAAAATTATGCTTTTATGCTGCAGAGCGGTGAGCTTGACGAAACGGAGCGTCTGGAGTGCTCTAGGCGAATTGCAGAAGTGTCACAGAGTCTGGCGGTGTTGATTACCAATATTCTTCAGTTGAATAAGTTGGAAAATCAGAAAATTTCTCCGAGTGTAAAAACTTATAACTTGAGCGAGCAGCTTAGCCGCTGCATTTTGAATTATGATACGATTCTTGATGAAAAAGCAATTGAGTTGGATGTGGAGATGAATCAGAATCTGCTGGTTAAGAGTGATGAAGCGCTTATGGATATCGTGTGGAATAATTTGTTGTCCAATGCGGTCAAATTTACTCCTGCTGGTGGTGAAATTGATATTCACATCCGGCGCGAGGGCGACATGGCAGTTGTAGAAGTCACAGACAACGGCTGTGGTATGACGGAAAAAGAGGCGGAACGCATTTTTGAAAAATTTTATCAGGCGGATGCGTCACACGCAGGACAGGGCAATGGACTGGGACTTTCGCTGGTAAAGCGTATCATCGAGATTTTAGGAGCGCAGATACAAGTGATTAGTACACCGGATGTAGGCACAACGTTTCTTGTGTGTATGAGGGCAGAGCAGCTTTAAATTTAACAATTTCCTGACAATAGATTAATAATAATTAAAAATTCCTCCTGTATGCTATGGTTTGTATTTAAAAATATAGCTTATATAGGAGGAATTGTTTTATGAAGAAAGTATTTGCTGTTGTAAGTGGTGTAGTTTGCGCACTCCTTTTGGGATATGGTGCGAAGCGTCTGGTGGAAAGCAGGGAGGGAAAGTGTGAAGTGCGATAATATAAGCAGTCAAAAACTCTGTTGTGAGCTGGCATATATAGGAACGTTGTTCTGGCTGCCTCTTGTGGTATGTCCCAGAGATGAAAAGACCAGATTTTGTGCAAATCAGGGGCTTTGGATACTAATTGTGTCAACGGCGGCATGCACCGGAATTCAACTGTTACAGTCCGTACACAGGCTGTTTACCGGCGCGCTCAGTATTATTTCCGGTGGAATGTATGCACTTGCATATATGCTTTTTTTGGGATTTATGCTTTATCTGCTCTGCCAATGCATAAAAAATGCCAGGAAGATTCATCGAGGGGAAGTGCCGGAGTCAATTCTTTTCTTTGATAAGGTGCAACTGATTAAATAAAATCGCATCTTGACATTTGCTTAACACAAATAAAACATTTCTTTTAAATTAAGGGAGTATTTTAAATGCGTAAATGAAAAAGCCAAAAGAAAAGGAGAGAATATCATGGCAGTAAATGAAGTAAAGTATGAAACACCAATTGAAAAAGAAATTGAAAAGGCAATTAAGGAGCGTTTATTCAGCGGTTTTAATAACTGGAATGGCGGATATGACGGATGGTTAGAGTGGTGTAACACATTATATGAACCGGATGCATATTATAATATTCCGGGTCCGAATGGACAGATTCGATTGACTTTGCAGCAGTATAAGGATGCAATGGGAAAATTGTTTGAGCACTTTACAATGGAGCTGGGACAGTTTGAAAACATGATTATCAAAGATGACTGGTGCGCAATCCGTTATACCGTGAAAATTAAGAATCTTGACACCGGAGAGGAAATTCTTCAGAACACAATGGAATTTGTGAAGTTCAGAGAGAATCCGGAACCGATTGGTGTCAGAGTGGTAGAAGGTTGGGCGTTATCGGATATTTCCATAAATGCATAGAGGAAAAATGGAATAAAGTCGTTTTAAAGTGATGGGAGGTTGTCGCATAAAGAATCCTTAATGCGACAGCCCCCCTTTTTAAACGATGTCAGCCAATACTTACCAATAGGTAAAAAAGAAACCTGCAAGAGGTGACAGCACAATCATAATAACAGAAAAGCTGAAGGATTCGATGGAAGCAAGTGTTGCACGCTGTTCCGAGGGAAACATATCCTGCAATATGGCGTTGGTGCGCACTTGCAATGCATCATCACCAATAGCAGAGAGAAAGCCACCGAATGTCATAACTGCGCACAGACCTGAATGCTCGGCCAGTAAGCCGCTCATAACGAAAGCCAGTGAAATGACAAATATCCATCGATATTTAAGCTTAGGCACTTTGAGTATTAACTTTGAACCGACAATGCCTCCCAGTTCCATAAATAAAAGTGCAAAACCCAGCCACCACTTTGATATGCCGATTTCAGGAAGCTTTGCCTGCAGGAAAAACAATAAGAGGACATCAATGGCACCAACCAGTGAGTTGCATAGCATTAGCCACATACATTTGCGCATATCCTTTAAAAAAGTAATGCTTTCTCCAAAGCATGCTATCAGCTTTTGCCCGATTTTATTTCCGTTCTTCGGTGTTGGATTATTGACACCAATTTCGTGGAGTGACAGCAAAATCAATATCTGTATCGTGCCTGTAATGATGCCTGTTCCATAAGCAATCCGGTGACCAATGGTAAGCGCAAATCCGGCACAGAGGGTTGAAATGCCGCTGCACAGTCGATAAATAATGTATTGATTGGACTCATATCGCTCAAATTCATTCTCTTGGCAGACAGATTTAAGAGAATCATAAGCGAGTGCATCACCTGAACCTGATGCAAAGTTATAATTCAACGCTCTAAAAGCAATAGACAGACATACCATAAAAAGGTTATTAGAAAGAATCATAATAACATCGGAAATCATTCCCATAATTGTGCTTATTACAAGCATCTTCTTTCGTCCGAAAACATCTGCTAAGACGCCGGATGGAATCTCGAAAATCAGACTTACCATATGAAAAACGGTTTCGGCAATACCAATCTCTACAAGACTATAGCCTCTGGAGGCTAATATAGCTACCCATGCACCTGTCAAGGACAAGTTCCCTAATATAGTGGATGTATATAATTTTGATAATTGTTTCTTAATTTTTAACATAAAAAATCTCCTTAATTTATTTTGAATAAATAATTGTTAAGGAGATAATGCGCGATTTTATTTCGTTTGTAAAACAACTCAGGTATGTTTGAATTAGAGTATGTTCATGTCAAATCGACCTAAAAAAGGGCGCACTATCCCCGTAAAGAGAAAAAATGCAACCTTTTATAAGTTGTAAATTAATCATTTTCCAAGACATAAAATCTACCTCTAACTTAATACTACGGATTCATTATGTCATATTTTCTAGATGCTTTCAAGAGATTATTTTTAATTATTAAATAATGTGACAAAACCGATTTATTTTGTAGTTTAAAACCGATGAAGTATGTAGTATACTAGTGGTGTTACCGTCTCCTATACTGGCAACAGGAAGGAGGTGTTTCGAGTGATAGAAACAGTTTTCTCTTTTATTCTTTCTGTTCTGGCAAGTGTGGCTGCCAACCACATTTGCAAATGGCTTGATGGAAAGGAATAAGCGGTAGCAAGCCTAATGGTCTGTCTTGCCATTTAAAACAATAAGACAAGACCCCCCACGAGTTGCCGCTCGTGGGGGGTCGCTTTGTGTTTCAAGTGAAACAATTTTCTCTTTGCCTATTGGCATTATAGCATATGCATTTTTTATATGCAATATTATATGGTTATAATTTGGGGTAAAAATCTTTTTATATTTATCCACAAACGATATGAATGAAGCACATAAGCAAATGAGAGCGCATGAAAAAATACAGAAGAGATTTGATGCGGTTGGTATGGAACATTTTATTATGTTTAAGGTGAAGGTGGAAGAAGTAGAGATAAAATAGCAAACACTTCTCGCTGTGGGCTGTCGCCCAATAAGTCTAAAAATAAAGAAACAGTTGCTTGAGTACACAAGTGTCCTCCGCAACTGTTTCTTATTTTTATCCTTACTCGGCTTGTAGCTTAGCCAAAGTATCTATCTAAGAGACCTTTAAGTGCTTTACCGTGTCTAGCCTCATCTCTAGCCATCTCATGAACAGTGTCGTGGATTGCGTCAAGACCATTTTTCTTAGCGCATGATGCAAGGTCAACCTTACCTGCTGTTGCACCGAACTCACAGTCAACGCGCCATGCGAGGTTTTTCTTGGTAGAGTTGGTCATGTTCGGCTCTAAGTCCGAACCTAACAATTCTGCAAACTTAGCGGCGTGCTCTGCCTCTTCATAAGCAGCTTTCTCCCAGTAAAGACCGATTTCCGGATAGCCCTCGCGGTGAGCGATGCGAGCCATGCAGAGGTACATACCTACTTCAGAGCACTCACCCTCAAAGTTAGCCTTTAACTGCTCAAAGATGAACTTCTTGTCTTCGTCGCTGATATCGGCGTTATTCTTAACAGTAGCTGCGTATACGCCAAACTCATGCTCTGCGGCAAGAGTAAGCTCGCCCTCTACCTCTTTGAACTTGTCTGCGCCAACCTTACATACCGGACAAACCTCCGGAGCTGCTTCACCCTCGTAAACGTAACCACATACTGTACATACAAATTTTGCCATAGTTTTATTCTCCTTTTCTTATAAAAATTAAATTGTTATCAAAATCAGTAATTATTACTGATTTTAAAGGATAAGAACTTCTTTGTCAATACTTTTTTCCTATTTTTCAAAGAAGTTATCCGGGTTGCTACGATAAAGAACTGTGATTTCCTTTGCATGCCGGGCATGAGCCGTAAAAGTAAGTGATATGACCTTCAATCTCACCGTCAAAATTCTGGGCGGCAAGAATATTAATATGCTCTAAACCGCTTACTTTCAAGTCTAAAACACTTCCGCATTGATTACAGATGAAATGGTAGTGCGGCTTGGGATTCCCGTCAAAGCGATCCGGTCCGATGCCGGTGGATAGCTTCTGAATCTCGCCAATCTCTGCAAGCAGGTTTAGATTGCGGTAGACCGTGCCGAGACTGATGTTGGGAAATTCCTCCTTGATACTTAAATAGACGGTTTCGGCGGTAGGATGATCATATCGTGTGGCAAGAAAGTTCTTAATCGATTCTCGCTGTCTGCTGTATTTTAGCATAAGTACCATCCTTTCTAAAAACAGTAACTATTACTAAAATTATAATAACCTCTATATTAGAATTTGTCAATGGGAAAATATATTATTCTCCAAAATATAAAAAACACAGGAACAATCTGAAACATTGTGCATATATATGTAGATAAGGAAGATATGACGGAGGGTCTATGGCAGGAGTGAAACGATTTGTTACATATATTTATACATATGAGGATAAGCAGAAGGGGAATAATATTGGTTTTGCAAAGATTGAAATTCGGGGAGAAGAGTGCAGAGTAGAAGTGCATCTGCGTGGTCTGTATGCAAGACAGGCAAGGTGTGAGGCATTTCTTTTCCGAGAGATTGACGGAGCGATGGAAGGGATTCGTATCGGAGAGATGAGGCTGTTAAATGGAAACGGAGACTTTTTCGCATCAGTAAGAGCCGGTAACATAGGGGAGAGTGGTCTTGGTATTCAGGACATGGAAGGGATACTTTTGTCAGGAGAGGATGAGCAGCTCTACATGAGCAGATGGAAAGAAGGAAAACCGGTTATCGTTTGCAGAGAAAATTTCCGCATGTGGAAGCCGCAGGAAGAAGACAGCGAAATGCAAAAAATACAGTCTCAGACCGCAAACGCACAAAATTCCGAGCTACAGGAAATGCAGTCGCAGCCCCAAAAGCCGCAGGATATTCCACCCCAGACTGCGAAACTGCAGGAATCTGAAAAGCCGCAGGATATTCCGCTTCGGGATGAGAGCGTGCAGGCAACCGAGATTCCTATGCGCAATATGTTTCCGGCGTATCAGTGGGAAAGCGTGTGGGAGGAGTTGACCAAAAGTCGTATGCTCCACCATCCGTTCGCGGACAGAGAGGCGGTTTGCATCCAGATTGAGTTAAAGCATTTGCGCGAATTGCCGAAGCGATATTGGTATTTAGGAAACAATAGTTTCCTTTTGCATGGCTTTTTCAATTATCAATATCTGGTTGTGGGAAAAAGTGGAGATGAGCGATGGTTCATCGGTGTGCCGGGCATTTACCAGCGGCAGGAACGAGTCATGGCAGCAGTTTTTGGTTTTCCGGAATTTATGGCGATGGCATCAGACCGTAACCATGACAGGGAGAATGTCGAACCAATCAACCAATTTGGCTGCTGGATTCGCTATATAGAAGAATAGCGAGATAATTAGTGGTAAGGTGACAGCATGGCATAGCGCAGATGGTCGGCCCAGATGCCCTGAATCTGTGTGCAGCCATGCTCAATTCCTTCCGGCATAAAATGCAGTGCTTCCAAAAGCTGGATGGAAGGGGTGTTTTCCGGCATTACACGAGCGAAGACACGGTGCAGGCCAAGTTCTGCAAAAGCAATGTCGAGAGCCTTTGCGACAGCTTCTCTGGCATAGCCGCGGTGCTGATAAGCGTGGTCGAATTTGTAACCAATCTCGCAGCAACAGTGTGGCATACGCAGAATATCATGCAGACAGACCGTTCCGATAATGCGGGACGGTTCTTCTTTTTGAAAGACATAGAAACGTACAGTGGAGAGCGAAAGTGTAAGCTTCTGCTCGCATTTCAACAGCTTCTGCTGGTAACTTAATGTATAGAAATTCTCCGGACGAGTAGGCTCGTAGCGCTCGAACTGTTCCCGGTTGCGTATCTGAAATTCCAGAACCTCACGCAGAGAAGACGGAGTCAGCAGCTTTAATATGAGTCGTTCGGTTTGATAAGATGTGTTCATGAGTCATTCCTCCTGCGCAGGCGATACTGTATAGTGGTAACGTGTAGGTAATAATGTATAGTGGTAACGGTGGTCGACAAAAACGGTGAAATCCGTTACAATTAATATTGGCAGGTAACGAGTCAGAGCTAATGTATAAAATCGCTACTTTGAATAGTTACATATTATATTATTTTGGAGAAACTGTCCATGACACAGGATGAAAAATATATGAAGGCAGCGCTGCGGGAAGCGAAGAAGGCATATGCGTTAGATGAGGTTCCTATTGGCTGTGTGATTGTGCAAAATGACAAAATTATAGCGCGGGGCTACAATCGTAGAAATACAGAAGGAAATACCTTGGCGCATGCGGAACTTTCTGCGATAAAGAAAGCGAGTAAGAAGACCGGTGACTGGCGGCTGGAAGACTGCACGATGTATGTGACGCTTGAACCATGTCAGATGTGCGCCGGGGCGATTGTTCAGAGCCGTATGAAAAAGGTGGTGATTGCCAGCATGAACCCGAAAGCGGGATGCGCAGGCTCTGTCTTAAACCTTTTGCAGATGGCGGAGTTTAATCATCAGGTTGAGATTGAGCGCGGAGTGCTTGAGGAGGAATGTTCGGCAATGTTGTCCGGTTTTTTTCGTGAACTTCGGGATAAGAAGAAGCGCGGAAAAGAAAATGCAGGATAGGAGTTGTGGTAATTTGCGAATTCCGAAATGTAATCTTCCGCAAGGCATTGACAATTAGTTGAATGATAGGATATACTTAAGTCTCCGAGCAGCCGGGGTGGTAGCGGTACCCTGAACCAACAATCCGCTATAGTTGGGGTGATGCCGAACGGAGGATCGTTAAGCTGTAGAGCAGCCCATCATAAGTGGCGTTGAAGCTTGGGTCTTGCACGGCGGGAATCTACGAACCGGGTCAGGTCAGGAATGGAGCAGCCCTAAGTAGAAGCTCCCGGGTGATGCGAGGGTGCCTGGGCTGAGTTAACTGCGATGGTAACGTCTATCGTTTTGATTCGAAGGGAGGCGCTCGGATTTTTTATTTATAGAAAATTCGTCTTATAGAGATGAATATTTTGAATGAGCAAAAGAACGGACTCGAATGGGAGGAGAAGGAATACGTGATGTGGGATAAGATAAGAAAAAAACTATCAGATGCATGCGATATACTGGAACTGTGTATGGCTGTTGCGGTGATATCCGGAATTGTGATAGCAGTTATTACACTCTGGCCGGAACTTATAAATTACTGGAATCATCGCATGGATGAGGGTGCATTCATGCATTATCTGGATGCGGTATTTAACGTGGTAATCGGAATTGAATTTATGAAGATGCTGTGTAAGCCGACATCTGCTAATATTATTGAGGCGCTGATATTCCTGATTGCACGTCACATGATTGTTACAAGCACGACACCTCTTGAGGATTTGACTTCTATTATAAGTATCAGCATTCTGTTTGTGTTCCGTCGCTTCATGCTTATGACCAGACCGGACAGACACAAGCATGTGCCGAATATTTTTGGCGCAATTAAGACCGCGCAGTCGCCGGAATTCCGCGAAGCAGTGATAAAAGCAGAAGAAGAGATTGCTGCGCACGAACATGAGCGGGAAACAGATGATGTAGACGAGGACTTTTACAAATGTTAATTATAACCGGACGGAAATGTGGGAAGGATAACAGATAGCGAATGTATTTATTTCAATGCAAGCATTGAAATTTCTAAAAACTGCTATATAATAGCAGTTGAAAAGGCGCAAGACGCGTATCTATGCGAAAGTAAGCGCTTACACACATATTCGAAAAGGAGAGAATTCATATGTTTGGATTTGGTCAGTTGATTGACATTTTGAAAAAAGACCCGAAAAAGATTGTATTTACAGAGGGAAATGACCCTCGTATTTTAGAGGCGGCATCCAGACTTCTTGCCGGTACATTCCTTCATCCGATTTTGGTTGGTAATCCGGAAGAGGTAGCCAAGGTCGCAGAGGAGAGCGGTTTCAATATCCGCGGCGCAGAGATTATTGACCCATTGAACTACGATAGATTTGATGAGATGGTAGAACTTTTCTGCGAACTCAGAAAGAGCAAGGGCGTTACGCCGGAGGAGGCCAGAGAAGTTCTTTCTCAGGCAAACTACTTCGGAACGATGCTGGTTAAGATGGGGGTTGCTGATTCCCTTCTTGGTGGAGCTACCTATTCCACAGCCGATACAGTTCGTCCGGCATTGCAGCTGATTAAGACAAAGCCGGGTAACTCTATCGTATCTTCCTGCTTTATTCTGGTTCGTCCATCTGCAACAGGTGAGAACGACGTATTGGCAATGGGAGACTGTGCTATCAATATTAAGCCGACAGAGGACGAGCTTGTAGAGATTGCCGGCGAGACAGCTGAGTGTGCAAAGATTTTCGGTATCGACCCGAAGGTTGCATTCTTAAGCTACTCTACATTTGGTTCAGGAAAGGGCGAGGATGTAGACAAGATGCGCAATGCGACAGCAAAGGCAAAGGAGAGATATCCGGAACTTGCAATCGACGGAGAACTTCAGTTTGATGCAGCAGTATCTCCTCGTGTAGCACGTACAAAGTGCCCGAACAGCGATGTTGCAGGTTATGCAAATACCTTTATCTTCCCGGATATCAATGCAGGAAATATTGGATACAAGATTGCACAGCGTCTTGGTAACTTTGAAGCATATGGACCAATTTTGCTTGGACTGAATGCGCCGATTAACGATTTGTCCCGTGGATGTAATGCGGCAGAGGTATATTCCATGGCGATTATTACAGCAGCGCTTGCATAAGTGCCTGGGTGATTAATTAACTCTTTTAACAAATTATACTTGCAATAAGACCCTCCTTGTCTTATAATTAATTAAAGCAATTAATTAATTATAAGGCGAGGGGGGTTTTGTTATTAATATTGAGCAGATTTTAAACATGGAGGTAAGTGTTGGTTTTGGGGAAAACCGCTTTACAATGTCGCGGGGAAGCTTTAGATACCGACAAAAGTTTTTTGAAAAGAGACAACTTATTTTAAAGAACGAAGAGAAAACTGAGCAAGGCTATATGCTGACATATCTTGACCCAAAGGAGAAGGACGAAACGAAGTCATCGTATCAGTTCCTGGTGTCAGTTGAGGGTACGCAGATAAGAATTACTGCTTTAGAAGGCGCGGACAAGAAAATAAACCGTTACTGGATGACGATGGATACCAATCCGGATGAATGCATCTATGGTTGTGGAGAGACTTATTCCAAGTTGAATCTCAAAGGGGAAAAAGTAAGGATATGGGTTGCAGAGCATCAGAATACCAGCCGTATTTCTTCAAAGATTATCAAGGAAAAAGTATTTGGCAAACATCCGCAGAAAACACTCGCCTTTGATAAGTATGAATCCTATTATGCACAGCCGACATTTGTATCAAGTGACAAGTACTTTGTTCACTGCAATGCCAATGCGTACAGCGAGTTCGACTTTAGAAAGCCGGATAAAATCACGCTGTATTTTCAGGAAAGACCGGAAATTGTCATAGATTCAGGTAAAGACTTTGCGGAGGTATCGAAAAAGCTTTCGACACTTCTCGGCAGACAAAGAGAGCTTCCGCAGTGGCTGTATGATGGCGTAATTCTCGGAATTCAGGAGGGGACGCAGACAGTTGATGACAAGATAAAAAGAGCAAAAGAAGCAGGCGTTCCGGTGACTGGCGTGTGGTGTCAGGACTGGTCAGGATGCAGACGAACCGGGTTTGGATATCAGGTTATGTGGAATTGGAAATGGGATGAAAGCCTGTATCCGGGGCTGGATGCAAAGATTGCCGAGTGGAAAGAGGAGGGCATCCATTTCTTAGGTTATATCAATCCGTTTCTTGCAATCGAGAAAGAACTGTATGCCTATGCATCAGAACAAGGATACTGCGTGAAGGATAAAGACGGAAAGGATTATCTGGTGACGATAACAACCTTCCCGGCAGCGATGATTGATTTCACGAATCCGGCGGCGTATGCGTGGTATAAGGGGCTGATTAAGGAGAACATGATAGGACTTGGCATGGATGGCTGGATGGCAGATTTTGGGGAATATCTGCCGGTGGACTGTGTGCTGTACAGTGGCGAAGACCCTTCTGTGATTCATAATCAGTGGCCGGCAATCTGGGCGCAGATGAACCGGGAAGCAGTAGCGGAATCCGGAAAAGAGGGAGAAGTATTTTTCTTTACAAGAGCCGGGCATACCGGAACAATTGTGAATTCACATATGATGTGGACAGGAGACCAGCATGTGGACTGGTCGGTGGATGACGGGCTGCCATCTGTGATTCCGGCAACGCTTTCTCTTGCGCTGAGCGGCTATGGAATTACACATTCGGATGCGGGCGGCTATACAACGATTATGCATATGAGGCGCAGTAAGGAACTTCTGCTAAGGTGGGAGGAAATGAATGCATTTTCACCATTGCTTAGGACGCATGAAGGAAATCAACCGGTAAATAATGTCCAGTTTGACAGTGATGAGGAACTGTTGCGGCAACTTTCCAAGTGCAGCAGAATGCATGTGGCATTAAAAGAGTATCTGATGGGGTGTGTGAGCGAAGCGTGCACCGAAGGTACACCTGTGATGCGGCCTGTTTTTTATCATTACGATGAAGCGTGGGCTTATGAAGAGAAAACAGAATATCTACTGGGAAAGGATATTTTAGTCGCACCGGTTTACAGAGAAGGAGAAGTTAAAAGAGCGTGTCAGCTTCCAAATGACACATGGGTACATCTGTTTAGCGGAAAAGAATACCATGGCGGCAGCGCAGAAGTATCTGCGCCGATTGGAGAACCGCCGGTATTTATACGCAAGGACAGTATTTATTTCAAGGAGCTTATGGATGTAGCAAAAGTATAGGGGGATAAAAATGACAAATAGGGAGAAGAAAGAAAACAGTATGGCGTCACGTATGGCGTATGGAATGGCAGATATTTATGGCGGTGGTGCGTTTGTTGTTATCAGTACGTTTTATACAGTCTTTTTGACAAAGGCGATGGGGATGAGTCCGGCACTTGCAGGAACGATACCGCTGATTGGTAAGGTGTGGGATGCGATTACAGACCCGCTTATGGGAAACATTGTAGACCGGACAAAATCGAGATTTGGTGCAAAGCGTTTTTATCTTTTAATCGGAAGCTTCATATCTGCGATTACATTTCTGCTGATGTGGGTCGGCTTTCAGACAGATTCAGTTGCGGGGCAGTATCTGTTTTATGCGGGAATGTATATGCTGTTTTCTACGGGCTTTACCATAGTTATGGTGCCGTACAATGCGTTGCTTCCTGATATGGTGGAGGATTATGTTGTCCGGGCGAAGTTCTCGGGAGTGCGCAGCGTCTGCTCTACGTTTGGGGCAATCCTTGCCGGACTGATTCCGACAATCATGATTGCGGATAATACAGACCCGACACCATACCGGAATGTAGCACTGATTTTTGCAGTGATTTTTCTCGTTGCAATTTTAGTTACGTTTGCCGGAACCTGGGAGAAGCAGAAGCCGGTTGTTAAAATTACGGTAAAAGACAGCTTTACACAATCTTTTACCGTATATAAAAGCAGAAGCTTCAAGATTTTTATTGGTATTTTCCTGTGCGGACAGGGGGCGGCTGACTTTGTTACAGGACTTGCGGTTTATTATGTAGATGATGTGTTAAATGCTTATGGCGGCGGCAATTTTACAAAGCTCATGGCGGTAATTTTGCTTGCGCAGTTTGTCGGAACAATTGTTTTTGGCGCAGTAATGGGAAGGACATCCAAGACATTCCCGATTATGGTGGGATTCCCAATTCGAATTGCGGCTACACTGGCAATGCTTCTTTTCTCACATGAGGGAGCTAATTTCATGATTATTCTGGCACTTTCTTTTGTGATTGGAATGGGTATGGCAGGCTCGTCCGTTACCATCTATGCGATTCTTGCAGATATGGCAGATGTGGATGAACTGATTACATCCATGAACCGTCCGGGAACATGCTCAGGAATGGCAACGTTTGTCCGTAAGATTGCAGCTGGTCTGGCATCTGCAGTCATCGGTGTGCTGCTTTCACTGGTTGGTTACAGTGAAGTGCTCGCAAGTGCAGGTGAGAGACAGGCGGCAGCAACACAGACGGGAATAGCATATATTTATGTGTTTGCACCGATTGTACTGATGGTTGCAACGCTTATTTTCACAAAGCTGTTCCCGATGAACCAGAAAGAGTTTGAAGTGGTTAAGAGAGAAATTGCGAGACGAAAAGGCGAGGACGATTCTGCTGCAACGGCAGAGGAGATTGCAATCTGCGAGAAAGTAACAGGCTTTTCCTATGACAAACTGTGGAACAAAGACAATGCACTCAAGATGAGAGCGTAGAGAAAAAGGTAATCTATTTATGGGAGGAAAAAGAAATGAAATATTTTTTGGATAGTGCAAAAATTGACGAGATTCGTGAGGCATACGAAACCTTTGGAATTGACGGTGTGACAACAAACCCAAACCATATTATGCTGTCGGGAAAGCCGTTCAAAGAGGTTTTGAAAGATATGGTGGAATTTGTGCAGGAAAAAGATATTCTGGGATATGAGAAATTCCCGATTTCCGTGGAGATTAACCCGCATTTGGATGATGTGGATGAGATG
The DNA here is from genome assembly GCA_964484605.1 of uncultured Roseburia sp. Taxonomy (GTDB): domain Bacteria; phylum Bacillota; class Clostridia; order Lachnospirales; family Lachnospiraceae; genus Roseburia. The sequence continues at coordinate 84,569 of CAZAGJ010000004.1, forward strand.
GTTGCCATGGGAACAGAGATTTCTGCAATGTGTCCAAACTTTGTCATCAAGATTCCTTGTACGCTGTCCGGCATCACGGCTGCCCGTATCTTAGAGCAGAGAGGTGTGAGAACCAATGTTACGTTGGTATTTTCCGCTTCTCAGGCAATACTTCCGGCAAAAAACGGCTCTCTGTTTGTATCGCCGTTTATCGGATGGAAGGAAAACAGTGGAGAGGACTGCAAGGAATACATTAAAGATATTGTTGAGATATACAAAAACTATGGTTTTTACGGAAAAACACAGATTATCTGTGCGGCTGTCAGAAACGGCAAACAGTTTGTAGACTGCGCAACCGCAGGTGCGGATATCGTAACGGCAGGATTGCAGGTATATAAGGACAGTATCTATCATCCATTTACGGATTACGGAATGGCAAAGTTCCAGGGTGCATGGGATAAGACAATCACAGAGTAGGACGGAAGGAGCGGGCGAAAATGAAAATTGGATTTATCGGTTTGGGAATCATGGGCGAGTCCATGTGTGAGAATATTGTAAAAAAGCATGATGATACGGTATATGCGTTTGACTTCGTGGAGGACAAAGTGAAAAAATTAGAGGCGGTTGGTGCAGTTGCCTGCGGCAGTTCTAAGGAGGTTGCAGAACATGCGGATGTCATTATATCCATGGTGCCGAAGTCTGAGCATTCCAGAAGTGTATACAATGAAATTCTTCCGGTATTAAATGACACCAAGACTTGTATCGATATGAGCACCATTGACCCAAGTGTATCGGTTGAGATATCGGAGAAGGTAAAACAGACAGGTGCACAGTTTATCGATGCACCGGTTGTAAAGAGTAAACCGGCGGCAATTGCGGGAAAGCTTGGCATTTATGTGGGAGGAGACGAAGCGGTTTATGAGGCGATGCGCCCGATTCTTTTATATATGGGAGAGAATGTTATACGCATGGGTGAAAACGGCAAGGGACTTGTCATGAAAATCTGTCACAATGCACTTGTTTCCCAGATTCAGAACGGAGTAAATGAGACTGCGACACTTGCAGCGGCAAACGGAATCGATATTTTGACCTTTGCACAGGCGATTTCCTATGGAGGCGGACAGAATTTTTACTTGGATTCCAAGAAGGAGCCGATTTCAAAGGAGGATTATACAACTGCATTTTCCATCGAAAATGAATACAAGGATGTCAATATCTGTATGAATCTTGCAAAGGAGTGTGGTGTGTCCATGCCGGGTGAGGAGAATGCGCTTCATGTATACCGGAAAGCCATGGATGCGGGGCTTGGAAAAGAAGATTTCTGCGCAACTATCAAAGTAGTAAGAGGACAGTAGGTAGAGACGATGGAATTATTAGAAGAATTAAGAAAATGTAATGATGTGCCAATCCTGTCTGTTGAGGATGAAGCGTTTAAAAGTTTTGGGAGAGTGCTGAAGGGCTATGACTTTGGGGAACTGTGTGCCTATATGGAAGGACATACCGAAATACCCGCAGAAGGCAATGTGTATGAAGCATCCGTGAAGGAACTGGAAGACTTCCCTGTCAGTAAGGATATCTGTGCGTGTGTCTATGGCGGTATGCCGATACAAATCGGGTACTGTAATGGAAGAAACAGCACATACAATGGATTTGAATATCATAAGGGAAGCGAGATTAACGTGGCGGTTACGGATTTTATGCTGGTACTTGGACACACATATGATATCGCGAATAACACCTATGATATTGCACAGGCAACCGTCTTTTTTGTGCCGAAGGGAACCGTTGTAGAAATGTATCAGACAACGCTCCATCTCTCTCCGCTGCGCGTCTGCGAGGGCGGCTTTAAGGACATTGTGATACTGCCGCGTGGCACCAATACGCCGCTGCAGGAAGATGAGATAACAGTCCGCGATGCTATGAAAAAACAGACAGCAGGTGTAGAGATGAATGGAGAAGTGGTGCTGCTTTTGCAGAGAAATAAATGGGTGATTGCACATCCGGACAGAGAGCCGCTGATACGTCAGGGGGCGTATCCGGGGGTAATAGGTGAGAATAAAGAATTGCATTTTCCGGTGCATTATGATGAGGAATAGAGAAAAGACATGTCCGAGATTTTATTTTACATAATTATTTTTCTTGCAAATATTATACAGGGAATCACGGGATTTGCCGGAACCATTCTTGCAATGCCGTTTTCCATTCCGATTGTCGGATATGCAGTTGCGAAACCGGTGCTGAATGTGCTTGGAATTATTGCCGGTATCTATGTGGTCGTCGGCGATTACAAAAAAGTAAATGTGGTGCAGTTAAAGAAGATATGTGCCTGCATGGGAATCGGTATTCTTGTGGGAATCTGGGTAAAGAATTTGATAAAAGGGCAGGAGACACTGTTATATGCACTGCTCGGAATATTTGTTCTGGCTATTGGTATAAAAGGGCTGGCAGAAAGCACAAAACCGCGACAGGAGAAAAGCGGACCTACAGGAAGCGGCAGAGTTCTTCTGCTGCTAGCAGGGATTGTGCATGGAATGTTTGTGTGTGGCGGACCGCTGGTTGTCGGTTATTTGTCGGGATGTACGAAGAGCAAGGAAGAATTCCGGCGGACGATATCCGCGGTCTGGATTATTTTAAACACCATGATACTGGTAAGCGATGTGCTGTCGGGCTATTACACTGCTGATACCATTCGGATTCAGGCGATTTCGGTTGCTTTTTTGTTTGGCGGTATGTTTGCAGGCGGCGTGCTTTATAAGCATATGAGCCAGCGGGTGTTTATGGTGCTGACTTACATTTTGCTCTGTATATCAGGGCTTAGTCTTATGATTAGAAATTAGATGAGAAGAAAAGAGGTTTTTACGTTATGGGAGAATTTCAGGTCGCATATGTGCCAATCGGTGTGCCGACATTTCATTTAGAGAGTGCACAAAAGGAGTTTGAGAAGTCCATAGAGTTGATACAGGGATTGACAGAGCATCTTGCAGCACCGAAGGAAATGCTGTTATCCATGGATTTGTTAAAGGAATTTTTGGATACCATTCGTCCTGATTTGATTATTTTGCAGAATGTTACGTTTGCCAATGCGGCATATGCCAGTGAAGTACTGCGCAGATTTGACTGCCCGATTCTTTTGTGGACATTGAGAGAGCCGGTGATTGACGGTGGAAGGCTGCGCTTAAATTCGTTGACGGGAGCTTATTCGGCAGCAAACGCATTCAAAGCTTTTCGCAAGGAACCGCTCAATTATGTCTTTGGTGCGCCGCAGGAAGAAGAGGTTATTTCTAAGGTGGGGGCAGTTATCCGGGCGGCAAAATTAAAACATGAGATAGCACATTTGAAGATTGCGGCGATTGGACATACGCCGCAGGGCTTTGGCTTTGGCAGGGCACTGGATATGGAGATGCTTCAGAACTTTGGTGCGGAATTGGAATGCATTGAGGCGAGAGAGCTGATTGACAAGGCAAAGGCGTATACCGAAGAGGAGATTGAGGAATATCTGGCAGATGCGGGAAAAAGAATCTGCGGACTGGATGCCACACCGGAGAAGAATCGCAGAGATTTTGCGAGACTTTACCGGGCATATAAGGAATATGTGATAGAGGGACAGATTGGAGCTGTCGCATCGCGTTGCTGGCCGGATTTCTTTACGGCATTCGGAACTCCGGTATGTGCAGTGCTCGCGATGCTAAATGACCTTGGCGTGGCGGCAAGTTGTGAGGCAGATACATACGGAGCGTTGTCGATGTATGCCGGAATGCAGTTGACGGAGCGTCCGGTATTTTTCGGAGATCCGGTTTCTATGGATGAGGAAGAAAATACGATTACTTTCTGGCATTGCGGAACTGCCGCATGCTCCCTTGCGAGAGAGGATACAGGAGCGAGAGCAGATGTGCACTGCAACCGCAAAATCGGGCCGACACTGGATTTTGGCTGTAAGCCGGAGAAAAATGTGACAATTTTCAGAATCGGAAAAGATGGAGAGGGCAGATTCCGTTTCTTCATCGCACGAGGGGAAGCACTTGATAAACCAAAGCAGTTTAACGGTACATCGGTTGTGGTAAAAACGGAAACGGATGCTAAGAAAATTGTATATGAAAGTGTAGAGGCGGGTTGGGAACCGCACTTTGTAGTTATCTATGGAGATGTTGCACAGGAACTTGAAATTTTGGCAAAAATGTATAATATGGAAGTAGAGAAATATTAGAAAAGAGAGGGAAGACTATGGCTCGATGCGCAGGTGCCAATATGGAAACGGTTCGGAGAAGGAACCGTGCTGCAATTCTAAAATATATCAATGACCATGGTCCTGTTTCGAGGAAAGACTTATCGGAAGAAATTGGTCTGACTGCGGCGGCAGTGACGCAGATATGTACGGATATTATGGACGAGGGAGTCCTCGTTGAGACTGGGATTAATGTGGAGCGCAGTGGCGCAGGTAGAAAAAAGGTATTGTTGGATTTAAATTATGATGCTTTTTATGTGTATGCCATCAACATAGAGCCGCAGTATACCACGATAGCTGTTTCTAATCTAAAGGGCGTTCAGACAGCCGTTAGGCGTGTGCAGACAAAACGCGACATTTCGGCAGAAGAATTTCTGCTGCAGATTGCAGATATATGCAGACAGCTTGGAGCGGAAAATGTGGAGGTAGCAGACCGAATCGCGGCAGTCGGTGTCGGTGTGACGGGCATTGTGGACAAGAAGAGCGGCGTAAGTAAGAGGGCATATGGAATCTGGAATGAAGAAGTGGCGATAGCGCAGATTCTTGGCAGAGAACTTGGATTTCCGGTCTATGTGGAGAATAACGTAAATGCGTTTGCAATAGCGGAACTTCTCTATGGAACAGGGAAAGAGCATGACAATCTGATGGTTATCAAATGGGGACCGGGTGTTGGATGCTCTGTGATTATTGATCAGGAGATTTATGAGGGAAGGCATTCAAAAGCGGCAGAGCTGGGACATTTTATTGTGGAGAAGGATGGAGAACTCTGTAAATGCGGAAGGCGGGGATGTCTTGAGACGAAGGTATCCTATCAGGCGCTTTGCAGAATTGAACCGTTCGAGGAGAATTCGTTCGGAGCGATGTACCGCAAGTCAGAGGGGACGACAGAGCGCATAGAATTTGATTATGCCATTGATATTTTTGCAAGGAGTATTATTAATTCGGCAACGATTATGGCGCCGAACCGGATTATTCTTGCAGGTGTGTTGTTTGAAGATGGGGGTGTGAGAGAAGCGTTGACAAAGGCCTGCGCCGGCTATGATGAAAGCTGGGGAGCAGGAAGAGTGCTGTATTCTGCACTGGCAGAGCGGGAGTCCTATATAGGGCCGGCTGCCGTGTGTGCGAAGCAGTTATTGTTTTCATGAGAAAATCTTAAGGAGATATGACAGGAAGAGGTTGACGGAATGGATGGATATTTATTTAGCAGACAGGATTTGAAGAAGTTGATGATACCGCTGATTATTGAGCAGGCACTTGCCATCAGTATCGGATTGTTTGATACGCTTATGGTATCTTCCTGCGGAGAGGCAGCAGTGTCGGGGGTGTCACTGGTTGACAGTATCAGCGTGCTCCTGATTCAGATTTTGTCGGCATTAGCGACTGGTGGAGCGGTAGTGTGCAGTCAGTACATAGGAAAAGGTGAAGTGGCGCGCGCAAAGGTTTCTGCGAGTCAGCTTATGCTTATCATGCTTGTGACCTCCGGCACCGTCATGCTTCTTGTTTTATTTGCACATACTGCATTGCTGCGTTTTATTTTCGGGCAGATTGAACCGGATGTTATGAAAAATGCAGAAATCTATTTTATCATATCTGCTGTCTCCTACCCGTTTTTGGGTGTATATAATGCGGGGGCAGCTCTTTTTCGTGTCATAGGAAACAGCAAGATTAGTATGTACACGAGTCTGATTATGAATGCGATGAATATCGGTGGAAATGCCATATTGATTTTCGGATTTGATATGGGGGTTACCGGAGCGGCAGTTGCAACATTGGTGGCGAGAATCGTTTCGGCATTGGTGATGGTTACACTGCTGATGAAAAAGGACAATCCACTTTGCATTGCGGCACTGGGAAATCTTCGTCCGCAGAAGGATGTCATCGGAAAAATCCTAAAGATTGGAATACCGAGCGGCATTGAGAATGGAATGTTTCAGATAGGAAAGCTTTTAGTAGCCAGCTTAACGGCAACCTTTGGCACAGCCTCCATCGCAGCAAATGCAGTTGCGGGCAATGTATCCAGTTTTGCCAATATTCCGGGAGCAGCAATGGGGCTGGCGATGGTGACGGTTGTAGGGAGATGCATAGGAGCAGGAGAAAAGGAGCAGGCGAAGTATTACAGCAGGAAAATAATGAAACTTGCTTATATGGGTATGCTAATAACCAACCTATTGCTGGTGGTATGTGTGCATCCGCTGGTTGCATGCTTCTCCTTGTCCGCTGAAGCATCCGAGATAGCAGTAAAGCTTTTGGTAAGCTTTGCCGTCTGTGCCATTGCCATCTGGCCGCTTAGTTTTACATTGCCGAATGTTCTGCGTGCTGCCGGGGATGCCAAGTATACGATGGCAGTCAGTGTGTTCTCCATGTGGACATTCCGTGTGGCGAGCAGTTACTTTTTTGCAAAGACACTGGAGCTGGGGGTTCTTGGTGTGTGGATTGGAATGTACATTGACTGGGGATTTCGTTCACTTCTTTTTGGATTGCGCTATCATCGTGGAACATGGATGGAAAAACGTGTGGTGTAAACGGGAATAAAGTACCGTAATACTTGTAAATAAAAGAATTCAATGGTATTCTTGGCATAGGGATATGATTTTTGGAAAGATTAGTCATTTGGGAGAAGATAGTATGATGTATTTTTTTGTGACCTGTCTTTTTACATTTGCAGTTTTGGGATTTTATTTTGCGCTTCAGTATCTCTGGATAGAAGAGAAACAATATCTGGAGAATCGAATGCTGACGATTTTTTGCTTTGCCAGCGGTTTGTGGAGCGCAGGCTTTGGCTATCAAATGCTGCAGACGGATGAGGAGGCTGCCTACCTGTGCCGCGTTGTGGGTATGATAGGTACGATGCTGTATCTGATGACAGCACAGGTGTTAGTCTGTTATGTGTCTGAAATACCGGCACCTTGGAATAAGATTTTTAATGGATTTGCGTATACCGGAATTATTGTGTACTTCTTTTCGGTAGAAAAGGATCAGATTGTCTATGAGTGGTCAGAAAGCAGAGGTATGACCTACTACTTTAAGGCGGGATTTGGAAATAATATCTATACTCTGTACTGCGTTATTCTGGCGTTGATTTTCCTTGCTGAATCCATGTATATGATACGTTTTTCAAATGTAAAGCGCACGCAGAGATTTGGACGGCAGTTTTTAAGAACCGGATTCTGGATTATTGTCGGTATGGTTTTAGATACCGTTGTGCCGTTGCTTGGCATACCGGCGATTCCGGGGAGTACGATGACGCAGTTTATGGGGATGGTAGTCGTCCGGGCTGCGATACATGAGATTAATCGTTCACGTGTCAATCTGCGAAACTTGTCAGAGTTTATGTATTATTCCCTGTCTGTTCCGGTATTGGTTTATGATATTAAGCAGGAGCTTCAAATTGTCAATGATGCGGCAGTTGACTTTTTTGCGATTGAGCGGGAACACATCATAGATGAGAATATAGAAGTTGGACAGCTTTTTGATGTGGAAGCGGAGAGTGTATTTCATTTTGATGGAAGCCGTTCTGACATGGATGTTGTGTGCAGGAGAAATGATGTCTATTGCAGCCTTGCAGTCAACAAGATTCATGATCACTATGGAGATGAGATTGGATACATTATTATTATAACAGACCTGACGGAACGCATGAAGACGATGCAGGAACTGGAGGACGCAATTAAGACCGCGGATGCGGCAAACAGGGCAAAGAGTATCTTTCTTGCCAATATGTCTCATGAGATTCGTACACCGATGAATGTTATTCTCGGCTTTTCAGAACTGCTAATCAAGATGCAGATTTCACAGGAAGCCAGAGAGCGTGTGCAGGATATTAAGGATTCTTCTGAGAATCTATTGGCGATTATCAATGATTTGCTTGATATTTCCAAGATTGAGTCGGGTAAGATGGAACTGGTATGCGCGGAGTACTACACGGCAAGCCTGTTTAAGGATGTCTATTTGATTATCAATGCGCAGGCAAAGCGAAAGGGACTAACGTTTAGAATGTCAGTTGCACCCGATATGCCAAGCCGATTCTATGGGGACAAGGTTCGGATTCGAGGCGTGCTTATCAATCTGCTTAATAATGCCGTAAAGTATACCGATGACGGTTCAGTGACCTTAGAGGCTTCTGTATTAGATGTGTACGAGAAAACTGCGCGCATACAGTTCAAGGTGGCAGATACCGGTATTGGCATCAAAGAGGAGGAGCAGGAACGCCTGTTTGAGAGCTTCTCGCAGGTAGACAGGAAAGTGCATCAGGGTGTGGAAGGAACAGGACTCGGGCTTGCAATCGTAAAAGGATATGTGAGCTTGATGAATGGAGATGTTTCGGTAGACAGCGAATATGGTGTCGGTTCTGTTTTCACGGCATATATTGAGCAGGAAATTGTAGATGCAGCGCCGATGGACTCCTTCCTTGATGAGCAGGCGCAGGGGCCGGATGATTTCCAGATAGGCCCTATGAGGATATCCGGTGTACGCGTGCTGGTGGTGGATGATAATCAGATTAATCTGAAAGTGGCAAGCAGCACATTGGGCTATTATGGATTGGACGTAGATGTAGCTTCCGGCGGACGAGAGGCGATTGACTTGTGCAAGATGCATCATTATCAGCTGGTATTTATGGATCAGATGATGCCGGAAATGGATGGCGTGGAAGCGATGAAGCATATACGGGAACTTGACCCATATTATGCACAGGACGGAACAGCCAAAATTGTTGTGTTGACGGCAAATGCGGTTGCGGGAGTCAGACAGCAGCTGATGTCGGAGGGATTTGATGAATATCTTGGTAAACCAATGAACTTCAAGCAGTTAGAGCGTTTATTTGTTCAATTTATCCCGGAAGAGCAGATTTATATCAGTAGTGAGGAAGAGCAGAAGGAAGAGAGTGCAGAGCAGAAAGAAATACGGGAACTCGGAGAGATGATTCCGATGGCTGATGTGCAGCAGGGTATTATGTTCTGTGGAGGAAAGCTTGCGGATTATCTCGCAATTCTTCGTGTAACATACCGCAATGGTGAGAAGACATTGAAAGAATTAGAGGAACTGCAGCAGAGCGCGGATTATGAAAACTATACGATTAAGATACATGGACTAAAGAGTACATCATTGAGTATTGGTGCCAAGTTTGTTTCCGAAATGGCAAAGGAACAGGAGCTTGCGGGAAAAGCTAAAGAGTATACTTTTATTGATGCGCATCTGGCAGATTTTGAGGGCGAATACCGCGCGCTGCTTGCTCAGATACGTGATGTTTTAGAGCATTACCGGATGCTTGATGAAGAAATATTACAGAAAGAAGAGCCGGCGGAAGAGGATATCCGGCAGCTGTACCGAAGTTTGATTCGGCGCATGGATGGATATGATTTTGCAGGTGTGTCCCAGCTTCTGCGGGATGCTCAGAAAAAAGAGTACTCGGAGCAGGAGATGAAGGATATTGAGCAGCTTAAGAAATGGATGAACGAGATGGAGGAGGAGCGGATTAGAGATTTTATATCTTCGCGATTGGAAGAATAATAGTTTCCTTTTTCTGACGAATGGTGTAGAATACCAAGGTGATAGATTATTAATATATGAGGATTGATTTTAGAAGAAAATGTTAAAAAGCAGAGGAAAAATAAAAAGAGTGCTAGAGGAATATGCGGTGCTTACGGTTGCGACACTGATACTGGTGGTGGGAGTTTATGTATTTAAGTTTCCGAACAACTTTTCATTCGGAGGCGTTACCGGTATAGCGGTGGTGCTCAGCCAAGTGCTTCCGGTATCACCGGGAAATCTGACCTTTATCATTAATATGGCACTTTTGGCGTTTGGCTTTATCTTTCTGGGACGTGATTTTGGCATTCGCACGGTCTATGTCAGTGTTCTGATGTCGGCAGGCCTCAGCCTTGCAGAAATATGGTTTCCGATGGAGCATCCGCTGACAGAAGAACCTGTTTTGGAGCTTATGTTTGCGGTTGCGCTGCCGGCATTAAGCGCGGCGATTATGTTCAATATCGGGGCATCAAGCGGAGGTACGGACATAGTCGCAATGATTCTTAAGAAATATACAAAGCTTAATATCGGCGCAGCGCTATTTGTGGTGGACTTGGGAATCGTTATTGCGGCGTGTCTGGTGTTTGACGCGCAGACGGGATTGTTTTCACTGTGCGGTCTGTTGGCAAAGTCGCTGGTTGTTGACAATGTGATTGAGAGTATCAATCTCTGCAAGTATTTTACGATTATCTGTAATGATCCACAGCCAATCTGTGATTTTATTACGCAGAGATTGAATCGAAGCGCAACTGTCTATCAGGCGGAAGGCGCATATGAGCATAACAGAAAGAGCGTAATCATTACGATTATGAAGCGCAGTCAGGCAGTCGAACTGCGGAATTATATTCGGGAGAATCAGCCGACGGCGTTTATTGCAATTACGAACAGCAGTGAAATTATCGGAAAAGGTTTCCGGGGATTCAATTAGGCAGTCAGCAGAGGGAGAGAAATATGCTCATTAGTTTAGTGGTAACATTAGTTTTAGGGTTAATTTATTTTTATGTGGAACTTCCGGCGATTAATATACACTCGGCAGAGTTTTATATCTTTGTGTATCTGTTGTGTATTGTATATTGCGTGTGCAATATTTTTGTTACGGGATTTAAGGCTTCCGGTATCAAGGATTATTTTAAGCATTTGCTGAAAAAGTGTACAATTCCGGTAGTGGTTGCAGCGGCGATGTTTGTGCTGAATCTAATCGGAGGTCTGGCAGGCAGCGAGATTATTCGTGCGAAATCTTATGCAGAGCTGTTGCCGGTAGAAGACGGAGATTTCTCGGCAGAGGTTGAAGAACTTCAGTGGAATCAGATTCCGAAGCTGGACGGCGATTCCGCCAATACGCTGGCAAACAAAAAGATGGGTGAACTTTCTGATTTGGTATCTCAGTTTGAGGTGGACGAGTCCTCTGTGCAGATTAACTATCAGGATAAGCCGGTTCGTGCGACTTATTTGAACTATGGTGGAATTATTAAGTGGTGGAACAACCGCAGTGAAGGAATCCCTGCGTATCTTTTGATTGATATGGTGACACAGGAGGTCAGTGTGCAGCGTTTGGAGGAAGGCATGAAGTATTCGCCGTCCGAGCCGTTGAGTCGTAACATTAACCGATACCTGCGTTTCCGCTATCCGACCAAGATGTTTTATGATGTCAACTTTGAGGTAGATGATAAGGGCGTTCCGTATTGGTGCGCGACAACGGTTACAAATACCATAGGTTTGTTTGGCGGTACGGATGTGACCGGAGCTGTTTTGGTTAATGCAGTGACCGGAGAGTGCAGCTATTATAAGATTGGCGAGGTGCCAAGCTGGGTAGACCGTGTCTGCAGTGCAAGTCTGATTATGGAGCAGTATGACTATTATGGACTGTATCAGGGTGGATTCTGGAATTCTGTTCTGGGACAGACAGGATGTACAGAGACTACAACAGGTTACAATTACATCGCCAAAGATGATGATGTGTGGATGTACACAGGTATTACCTCTGTGGGAGGCGATGAGAGTAACCTCGGTTTTATTCTGGTAAACCAGAGAACGAAGGAAGCGAGATATTACCCTTGCGCAGGTGCGAATGAGCAGGCTGGCATGAATTCAGCAGAGGGTGCGGTGCAGCAGTACAATTATCAGGCGACATTCCCGATTTTACTCAATATCGGGGACGAACCGACCTATTTTATGGCACTTAAGGATGCGTCGCAGCTTGTTAAGATGTATGCGATGGTAAATGTTGGCCAGTATCAGATTGTGGCAACCGGAACTACGGTAGAGGAGTGTCAGGAGAATTATGTGGCACAGCTTGCAAAAAATGGTATTACAACAGCAGATACACTGCCGACGGCAGATGCAGAGGAAGTGACAGGAAGAGTGGCGGAGATTCGTTCTTCAGTCATGGATGGAGATACTTATTACTTTATACGATTGGCGGAGGAGCCGGCATATTACCTGATTAACGGACGTGAATATCCGATAGCGACAATTCTTAATGTTGAGGATAGAGTAACCATTCAGTATGAAGTGGGAGAGGGAGAGATACTAACCGGCATTTCGCTGGAGAGAAAATAAGGACTAAGAGGAAAGGGTTTTTATGAAGATTTGGGAAGAGGAAAAGCAGAGCTACATTCGCGCTGCTATGGTAAAAAATTCACCGGAGGAGAACGACTCGCTAAAAGAACAGCTGGATGGCATTGACTGGTCGGTATTAAATCATGTTAATCGTAAAGAGACTGTCAATGAACGTGGTGTATTCGCACCACTTGAAGCGGTTGAGATTGCAGAGATTCGAGCGAGAGAGGCGGAATTTCGCCAGATTGGACTGTCGGCACTGAGAGAGGGAAAAGTCGGTGCGGTGCTTCTTGCGGGAGGTCAGGGGACGCGTCTTGGACTGGACAAGCCGAAGGGGACTCTGAAGATTGGCATTAATCGTGAACTGTACCTGTTTGAACAACTGATTCGCAATCTTATGGATGTGACAGATGAGGCGGGGGTGTATGTGCCGTTATATGTTATGACGAGTAACATTAATCATGATGATACCGTAGACTTTTTTGAGGAGCATGCATTTTTTGGCTATCCGAAAGAGTATGTAAGATTTTTTGTGCAGGAAATGGAACCTGCCTGTGATCATGAGGGGCGTGTCTATATGGAGTCCCGGACACAGGTGGTTATGTCCCCGAATGGAAATGGTGGATGGTTTAAATCTATGGCAAAAGCAGGGCTGTTAGAGGATATCCACGCCAGAGGTGTTGAGTGGCTCAATGTCTTTGCTGTGGACAACTGTCTGCAGCGTATAGCAGATCCGCTTTTTGTAGGAGCAACGATTGCGTATGGATGTGAGAGTGGCGCGAAGGTTGTGCGCAAGGCGGCACCGGATGAAAAGGTGGGTGTGCTCTGTACTGAGGATGGGAAACCATCGATTGCAGAGTATTATGAGATGACGGAAGAGATGGCGTCTGCGAGAAAGGAAAACGGCGATTTGTTGTATGGATTCGGTGTTATCTTAAACTATCTGTTTTCTGAGAAAAAGTTAGAAGAGATTGCAGATGAACATATGCCGATACATGTGGTGGAGAAGAAGGTTCCGTACATGAATGTGGAAGGAACTTATGTAAAGCCTGAGACACCAAATGGTTATAAGTTTGAGACGCTGGTTCTTGATATGGTGCATATGATGGAGGACTGTCTTCCGTATGAGGTAGACCGCGCGAAGGAGTTTGCTCCAATCAAGAATCTGCATGGCATAGATTCTCTGGATTCGGCACGGGAACTGATGAAAGGCTGTGGAATTGAGTTATAAGCTAAAAACGTGTGGTGGAGAGAATGTCTGCCACACGTTTTTTGCACAAAAGTACTGTGTGCACACTTTTATTCAACATTTAATAAAAAATTAATGGGGGCTTTACCTGCGCTTTACGATTCTTTGTTATAATATAAATGTAGCTGCTCAGAGAATTTGTGCGGTTATAGATAAGTATATAGTGAGAAGCAAAGGAGAGGGTTTTACATATTTATGAACGCAGAAACAGACAGAGGAATAGAGATTGAAGAAATATATCGCGATGAGATATATGAGAGAGACGGATATAAGGCAGAAGTATATGACGAAGAAAGTGTGATATCGGTGCATGAATTAGTGCCGATGCGCCGGGCCGGAGATGACAATATGGAGCATATTGCGGATATGACAGACCAGTTTTCACGTACGATGGATCCGATTCTGCGCATGTACAATGCTGCGATGTGCGCGACAACCGCACGCTTGGAGATTATCGAGGATGAGTTCAAGTACCGCAGGCTTCGCTGCCCGATTCATCATATTGATACGCGCCTGAAGTCGGCGAAGAGCATTCTGGGGAAACTGGAAAAAAAGGACTTGGATCTGACACTTTCGGCGGCATGTAATAATATTTATGACATAGCGGGAATACGCGTCGTTTGTTCTTATATCAAGGATGTATATCTGATACGTGACCGACTGATGGCACAGGACGATTTATTTATTATGGATGTTAAGGACTATATTGCAGAGCCGAAGGCAAATGGTTACCGAAGCCTGCATATGATTATTCGTGTGCCGGTGTACTTTATGAATAAGAAGCAGATGGTGCCGGTGGAATTGCAGATTCGTACGCTTGCGATGGATTTGTGGGCGAGCCTGGAGCATGATATCAAGTATAAGTCTCTCTATCAGGGAGTTGTCACAGATTTTTCTGAGGAACTGAAAGAGTGCAGTCGTCTTATCTATCAGGCAGAAGAAAAGATGGAAGTTATGAACCGTATGTTGGAACCATAGAAAGGTCAGGGGAATATGCAAAAAAAGCATGTAGAGAAAGAATGGCAGCAGCTGCTTCATGCAGAACAGCTGTATCTGGGCAGGAATATGCCGCCGCGCAGGCCGGGATGGCAGGAAAAGGTAGCGGGATTTGTGCCGGAAAAGTTGGAAAACACCTTGAAAACAGCTTTTTACAAGGCGTTTGAACTTATTTTTGACAAAGGCACGGGCATCATAGAGAAGACTTATCAGAAAGAGAAGAAAGAACAGAACTATAAGATTAATGAATATACGGCAGAGGTGCGCAGTACGAGGCGTTCTCTGCGTGCTTTTGGAAGAGAAGCAGCTGCAAGCAGAGGCCTGAACATGGCGGTATCCACCATCGAAGGCGTTGGTATGGGAGTTCTGGGTATGGGAATACCTGACATACCGATTTTTCTGGGCGTGCTCTTAAAAAGCATTTATGAGATTGCCCTGAGTTATGGCTATTCTTATGATACGAGGGAAGAGCAGATGTTTATTTTGAAATTAATTGAGACATCGCTGTCCCATGAAAAAGAACTGGCAGAACGTGATATGGAACTAAATCTCTGGATAAAGAATCCGGCACGTGGATTTGGGGAAAGCTTTGAGGAGCAGATGAAGCGCACGGCGGATGCGCTTTCTAAGGAACTGCTGTATCTGAAATTTGTGCAGGGTATGCCGGTAGTCGGAGTCATCGGTGGATTATCCGATATGGTATATCAGAAGAAAATCAGTGATTTTGCGGCATTAAAGTATAAGAGACGTTTTTTGGAAAAAAAGAGGGGAGCTGAATAAAGACGGGGTGAAATGGAAAAAGAGGGCGGTTGGTCTGCTGGCAGTGTTACTGATAGGACTAAGTTTTAGACAGACGGAAACTATCATGCAGGAGGAAAATACGCATATCTATCAGGTGTACTGTGTAGGAGACAGTATTACCTATGGAAGCGGTCTTTCGGATGAAGAGAGAGCGGAGTCTTGTTATCCTGCTGTGCTGCAGAAACTGCTGGGCACGCACTATCAGGTATACAATTATGGCGCCAGCGGACGGACGATGCTAGACTTGCCGGACAGAAATTATCGGAGTACGGGATATATCGATTTGATTAAGATGCAGCAGCCGGATATTGTGATAATTATGCTGGGCACGAATGATTCCAAAGAGGGATTCTGGGATGCAGAGGCGTACCGGAACCAGTATGTCGGTCTGCTGTCAGAGTTACAGGAAATTGCATGCGAACCGGAAATATATATTATGATGCCACCGGAAGCATTTCCGCTGGACGATGATGGGATTATTTATGGTATCAGCAATGATGTTATTCGCGATGAGATAGGCCCTATTGTCAGGGAAGTGGCATCGGAGATGCAGGTGCACGTGATAAATCTGTATGCGGAGACAGAGAATCACCCGGAGTATTTTGGCGATGGGGTACATCCGAATAAAGAAGGGTACGCAATTCTTGCGCAAGCGGTATACGAAGAACTTGAGATAGAGAATTAGAAATATATGCTTTGTATGAGCGGAGACGGAGGGATTCGAACCCTCGTACCGGTTTAATAACCGATAAACTGATTTCGAGTCAGCCCCGTTACGGCCTCTTCGGTACGTCTCCAGAATGTGTATAAGTGTGGCAGAAGCCACCTGATATAGTATAGCATTTTTGAGATAATTTGCAAGATGTCCACAAACAAACGTATTGTGATTCAAAGAAAAACATACTATAATATTCTAATAATGCTAAATACGGGGAGGACATGCGCATGAAGAGAATCGGATTGTTGACGAGTGGTGGAGACTGTCAGGCGTTGAATGCTGCGATGCGAGGCGTGGTAAAGGGCTTGAGCGAGAATGTCGATGAGTTGGAAGTTTATGGTTTTTTGAATGGCTACAAGGGTCTTATCTATGAAGATTACCGACTGCTCACATCAGCAGACTTTTCCGGAATTCTTACAAAAGGCGGTACGATACTTGGTTCTTCCAGACAGCCGTTTAAGCAGATGCGCATACCGGATGCCAATGGATTAGATAAGGTTGAGGCGATGAAGTCGACTTATCACAAGCTAAAGTTAGATTGTCTGGTTATCCTTGGGGGAAATGGTACGCAGAAGACAGCGAATCTTCTTCGCGAGGAAGGGCTTAATATCATACATCTGCCGAAGACGATTGACAATGATATTTATGGAACGGATGTAACCTTTGGCTTCCAGAGTGCAATTAATATTGCAACAGATGCCATTGACTGCATTCATACAACGGCAGCTTCCCACAATCGAGTATTTATTGTTGAGATTATGGGGCATAAGGTGGGATGGCTTACTTTGTATGCAGGAATTGCAGGCGGAGCTGACATCATTCTTCTCCCGGAGATTCCGTATGATATAGACAAGGTTGCAGAGGCAATCAATAAGAGAACGAAAGCCGGTAAGGGATTTACGATTCTGGCGGTAGCCGAAGGTGCAATCTCGAAGGAGGATGCAGCACTTTCAAAAAAGGAATATAAGGAGAAAGTTGCGAAGCGTAAATATCCGTCCGTATCTTATGAGATTGCGGACAGACTCTCAGAGGAACTTGGAGCGGAAGTGCGTGTGACCGTACCGGGACATACGCAGCGCGGGGGCAGTCCATGCCCATATGACAGAGTGCTCTGTACGAGACTTGGTTCTGCGGCGGCGAAAGCGATTATGGATGAGGACTATGGATATATGATTGCGATGGTGAACGGCAAAACAAAGCGCGTGCCGCTTGGAGAGGTTGCCGGAAAGCTTAAGACGGTAGATCCGGATAGTCAGATGATAAAAGAAGCAAAGCGAATGGGAATCAGCTTTGGAGACTAGTAAAGTGAGGAAATAGCATGTCATATAAGGCATTGTATAGAAAGTTTCGACCACAGGAATTTTCGGATGTAAAAGGTCAGGATCATATAGTAACAACACTTAAAAATCAGATAAAAGCAGACCGAATCGGACATGCATATCTATTTTGTGGTACAAGAGGAACAGGAAAGACTACGATTGCGAAAATTTTTGCAAAGGCAGTCAACTGCGAGCATCCGGTAGACGGAAGCCCGTGTGGGGAGTGCCCGGCATGTCAGGCGATTGCCGCCGGCAATTCCATGAATGTTATAGAAATCGATGCCGCATCCAATAACGGTGTGGATAACATTCGCCAGATTCGTGAGGAAGTGGAGTATCGTCCGACAGAGGGCAGGTACAAGGTCTACATCATCGACGAGGTTCATATGCTTTCCATAGGCGCGTTTAATGCACTATTGAAGACACTGGAGGAGCCGCCGTCTTATGTTATTTTTATATTGGCGACCACGGAAGCGCACAAGATTCCGATTACGATTCTATCGAGATGTCAGAGATACGACTTCAGACGAATTTCTATTGATACGATAGCAGCACGCCTTAGTGAACTCATGGAAGCCGAGGGTGTGTCGGTGGAGGAAAAAGCGATTCGCTATGTGGCGAAGGCGGGCGATGGCTCCATGCGAGATGCACTCAGTTTATTAGACCAGTGCATCGCATTCTATTTGGGACAGGAGCTTACCTACGACAAGGTGCTTGAAACTTTAGGTGCGGTAGACACAGAAGTGTTCAGCAGGCTGCTCCGCCTGATTTTAAAAAAGAATATCGCGGGAGCAATCGGCGCGGTGGAAGATATGGTGGTTGAAGGCAGAGATTTGGGGCAGTTTGTGAATGACTTTACCTGGTATCTGCGAAATCTCATGCTGGTGCAGAGCTCAGATAATATGGAGGATGTACTGGATATCTCCACGGAGAACCTTGCACTTTTAAAGGAAGAAGCTGAGATGGTGGAAGCTGAGATACTGATGCGGTATATTCGTATCTTTTCGGAGCTCAGCAGCCAGATAAAGTATGCAGCACAAAAGCGAATTCTGGTTGAAATTGCAATTATCAAGTTATGTAAGCCTGAAATGGAAAAAGATTATACATCCCTGGTGGACCGTATTGACAGCCTGGAAAAGAAATTGGAAAAAGGCGTTGTAATGGCACCGGGGAGTGCCAGGCAGGGCATAGAGCATACAGGAACAGCGGGTGACACAGGAGCCGATGCACCGAAAGCGGAATTGCCGAAGGCGATTCCGGAGGATGTAAAGCAGGTTATCGGAAATTGGAATGGAATCATTTCGCAGCTTACCGGTATTACAAAAACTTATTTGAAAAAGGCGCTGCGTTCGTTAGGGGCGAATGGGGCATTACTGTTGGTATTTGATGACCCGAATGCATACGCATATGTGGAAGAAAACCGTTCGGACTGTCGGGATTTGCTTAAGGCAGCAGTTGCAGAGCGCATAGGCAAAGAGATAGAGATTTTAGTAAAGCTCAACGACAGTGGCAGACCGGGAGATGAGGTTTATCCTGACTTAGGACAGCTCATTCAGTTTGATATTGAAGAAGAGGATTTTTGATGCAGGATTGACGGAAGTCTGTTTATCCGTTACAATCGACGCATGAGTATTACAGAGCATGTGCGAGGCACATGGCATATATGTTAGGAGGAAGATACATGGCAAAAAGAGGTGGATTTCCGGGCGGTATGCCGGGAAATATGAATAATTTAATGAAGCAGGCTCAGAAGATGCAGCGCCAGATGGAGGAGGCACAGAAAGAGCTTGAGGAGAAGGAAGTGACAGCGACTGCCGGAGGCGGTGCAGTAGAGATTACAGTTTCCGGTAAGCATGAAGTGACAAAAGTCAAGCTTGCAGAGGAAGTTGTTGATCCGGATGATATTGAGATGTTAGAAGATTTAATTATGGCGGCAACCAACGAGGCTTTTCGTCAGTTAGAGGAGATTTCTGCAAGCTCTATGTCTAAGATTACCGGAGGCATGAGCGGGCTTCCGTTCTAGGAACAGAAGCTATAATTTAGCTTTGAAAATCGGGTCGGCAGGATAACCTCCGGCACATTTTTGCATACTGCGCTGGATGCTGTCTGCGGAATTTCCCCAGTCTTTGTCCTTGTTGCGGTAATCGTTCTTTTCGACAAACCAGGAGACGTCCTTTTGCACGCGTGAAAGGTTTTCCTGCATGAGATTGAAAAGTACAGGATAGAAGTTCTTTTTCTGTTCGTCGGTAAGCTTGTCTTCGGCTGCTTCTATGAGGTCGCCGAAGTGTGGGAGACAAAAGCCCTTGCTTTCCGTAAACAGTGTGCGGAACTCATCATTTTTACGATACAAATCAAAGAATGTGTCCAGATAGCGATTGTAGATTGCATTGAAATGGTCACAGACATAACAGGAACGCTCCTTCTTTTCAATCCATGCTCCGAGAGGAGTCTTTGCATTGCCAAGACCTGCATCGGTACGCTTCATGCGTCCGAACAGGCTGGATTTAGAAGGGGCGAATTTTTTTAACTCGTCACCAAGTTCCTGATTCAGCTTTTTCAGATGCGTACTTAGAATTAATGCGCTTCCAAGGCGGTTGCCATAGTCGTACATCATTTTAAAGTGATGGCGGCAGAATCCGGTTGCGTCTGTATCTGCGCGAATGTCATCTTCCATATAGGCAGAGCCGAGGATAAACGAGATGGCGTGCTGTTCTGCCTGACGCTCTAAGAAGCAGAATGGGCATTCGTCATTTGCCATAAAGGCGTCCATCAGAGGGATTGTTGCAATATTTTCTTTCATGGGAATACCAGCCTTTCTATCAATAACTACTTAGAGTATAACATAAAAAGGATAAAGTGCCTTGTAAAATCAGAATTTATCAAGTAATATTAGATATTGGGTTGTGGCTGTTCCTATGCTGTTGTAGGGGATACAGTATGACGGCGGCTCAATATGAGAAGATGTCAATAGCAAAGGAAACATATGGATTATTACAGCAGACAAATCAGCAAATTAATACAGGAATTATCAGCGCTTCCCGGAATTGGAAGTAAGTCTGCACAGCGTCTGGCGTTTCATATTCTGAATATGCCCGAAGAACAGGTGGAGGGACTTGCCTCAGCGATTGTGGATGCAAAGAAAAATGTCCGCTACTGCAAAGAGTGCTTTACACTGACGGATGAAGAACTATGTCCAATCTGTCGGGATGCTGCGAGAAATCATAAAGTTATCATGGTAGTCGAAAATACCAGAGATTTGGCAGCGTATGAGAAGACGCAGAAGTATGACGGCGTTTACCATGTCCTTCACGGGGCGATTTCGCCGATGCTTGGAATCGGACCGGGTGACATTCGCTTAAAGGAATTGATGCAGCGTTTGCAGCAGGATGTGGATGAGGTGATTATTGCGACCAATTCAAGTCTAGAGGGAGAGACGACAGCGATGTATATCAGCAAGCTTATTAAACCGACAGGTATTAAGGTGACGCGAATCGCCAGCGGCGTGCCTGTGGGTGGCGATTTGGAATATATCGATGAAGTGACGCTGCTCCGTGCGCTTGAGGGGCGTACAGAGCTTTAATGAGTACAAAGCGGCGGAAGCCGATTTGATAAATGACGGATAAAGAAAGGGAGTCACATAATATGACGAATCTGGAACTTCAGAAAACAGCGAATGAAATTCGCAAGAGTATCGTGACATCGGTTCACAGTGCAAAGGCGGGACATCCGGGCGGATCGCTTTCTGCGGCAGATATTTTTACTTATCTGTACTTTGAGGAGATGAATATCGACCCGAAAAACCCGAAAATGGCAGACCGTGACCGTTTTGTGCTGTCGAAAGGACACACAGCACCGGGGCTTTATGCAGCACTTGCAGAGCGAGGATTTTTCCCGAAGGAGGATTTGGTGACACTGCGTCACACAGGATCTTATCTGCAGGGACATCCGGATATGAAGCATATTCCGGGAGTGGATATGTCTAGTGGCTCTTTGGGACAGGGGCTTTCTGTGGCGGCAGGAATGGCGGCAGCAGGTAAGTTTGATAAGAAAGATTATCGCGTATATGCATTGTGCGGCGATGGTGAGATTCAGGAAGGTCAGATTTGGGAGGCGGCTATGTGGGCGGGCTTCCGCAAGTTAGACAATTTGGTTGTTATTGTGGACAATAACAATTTGCAGATTGATGGTACGGTGGATGAGGTTTGTTCTCCATACCCGATCGATAAAAAGTTTGAGGCATTCAATTTCCATGTTATTAATATTGACGGAAATGATTTTGACCAGATTCGTGCGGCGTTTAAAGAGGCGAGAGAGACAAAAGGAATGCCGACTGCAATTATTGCGAAGACATTAAAGGGCAAAGGGGTATCCTTTATGGAGAATGCGGTTGATTGGCATGGAAAAGCGCCAAATGATGAGCAGTATGCAGTTGCAATGGAAGATTTAGAAAAGGTAGGTGCAGCATTATGTCAGAAATAAAAAAGGTTGCTACTCGTGACAGCTACGGCAATGCGCTTGTGGAATTGGGAAAAGAGCATGAGGATGTCATCGTGTTGGATGCGGATTTGGCTGGTGCTACAAAGACCGGAATTTTCAAAAAAGCGTTTCCGGAACGTCACTGGGATATCGGAATTGCTGAGGCAAATATGACAGGTATTGCAGCAGGACTTGCTACTTGCGGCAAAGTTCCGTTTATCAGTTCCTTTGCGATGTTTGCAGCAGGAAGAAACTTTGAACAGGTACGTAATTCTGTTGGTTACCCACATTTGAATGTGAAGATTGGAGCAACACATGCCGGAATCTCTGTCGGCGAGGACGGGGCAACACACCAGTGTCTGGAAGATATTGCACTTATGCGTGTGATTCCGGGTATGGTGGTTATCAATCCGGCGGATGATGTGGAAGCCCGTGCGGCAGTAAAGGCTGCTTATGACCATGTGGGACCTGTATATATGCGATTCGGAAGGCTTGCAGTTCCGGTGTTTAATGATGAGGAAAGCTACAAGTTTGAACTTGGTAAGGGAATTGTTTTAAAAGAAGGAAGAGATGTTTCTGTCTTTGCAACCGGTTTGTGTGTAAACGAGGCAAGAGAGGCAGAGAAGCTTTTGGCAGCAGACGGAATCGATGCAGAGATTATCAATATCCACACGATTAAGCCGTTGGATGAGGAACTTGTACTTGCATCCGCCGCCAAGACAGGCAAGGTTGTAACGGTTGAGGAACATTCGGTCATTGGCGGATTGGGAAGCGCTGTTTGCGATGTTCTGTCTGCGAAGCAGCCGACAAAGGTGTTGAAGATAGGTGTGAATGATGTGTTTGGTGAATCCGGTCCGGCTTTGGAATTAATTGAGAAGTATGGTCTGGATGCAAAGAGCATTTATGAGAAAGTAAAAGCGTTTGTAAAGCAGAATTAGTAAGAATTATGCAGGGAGATGTCCGATGGACATCTCCTTTTTAGATTTCTGTCGAAAACTTTTTTTAAATCCTGCCATAATACTGCAAAAAAATTGGATGTGCTATGCTAACATTTTCCAGAAGAGCAATTCCGCATGTCAAGCGGTGCCGGAGAGGAGAACGAGGTGGCATGATAGAAATTATTCGTGAAGAAGAGAGCGGCGTCATGGCAGAAAAACGCAGCTTGCCAAAGGATATCAAACAAATGGGGAACCCGGATATCGGAGATCGAATCTATGTGGAGAATGAAGTGTACCGGTTTTTACATCCTTACAGCAACGTGGAGGAACGGCGGGCATATGTACTGCTGGGCAGATTTGAAAATTATGCAGGAAGAGCGTGTGTATTTGTTGAAGCGGCAATTTTTCTGGAAGAAATGATGTTTGACGGGGATGTGCCCCTTTGGAATGATGGCACATGGGCATACATATATAAACAATTGCGAAACGAATATGACGACATGGTTATCGTTGGGTGGGCAATGGAAGTAAAAGGGCAGATGCCGAGCATAACGATGCGATTGGAGATGCTTCAGCAAAGCCATTTTGGTGGAACACATCAGATTTTCTTTTTGATGGACAGTCTGGAACATGAAGAGTCATTTTATGGAAATAAGGATGGACATCTGTATCGCCGGGAAGGTTTTTATGTGTACTATGAAAAAAGAAAGGACGCCGTTTCGGTGCAGGAACCGGAGTTGAAGGTTGAAAGTGAACCTGTGCAGGATGTTATTCAGCCCATGGAAAATGCGGAGCCGGAACTGCTGGCGCGAGGTAACTATCGCAGACAGATGGTGGAGGTAGAAGAGACAAGGAAACTTCCGGCTTATACATCTACGGTGGTGCTGGCACTGGTGGTGTGCGTCTTGGGGCTGTCGGCTTATTGGAATAATGAAAAGATGAAATCGATGGAGGCAACTCTGGCGCAGATGAATCAGATACAAAACGTTGTTGCGGAGACGGAGATGACAGAAGTAAAAGTGGAAAATGTGTCTGGCAATGTAACAAAACAGGAGGGAGGCAGCGAGATGCAGACAGATAGCACATCGCAGGCACAGGTGACGGAAGAGGATGTGGATGGCGTTCAGGCAGCAGGTTTGGATAATGCGCCGGAGATGGCGGCGATGGCATCCGCAGAACAACCGACAGCAACTACACCGGCAGAACAGGCGGCAACATCAACACAGGTGGCAGCAGCATCGGTACCGACAGAGCAGGTATTGGCAGAACAGACGACGGCGGCGTCCACAGGACAAACGGAGACGGCGGCAACGAACGCAACACCGACAGGACAGGCGGCAACATTGACGGAGGTGCAGACATATTTAAGCCAAGGATATTATATTGTGCAGCAGGGCGACAGTCTTGTTGGAATATGTAAAAAAATATATCAGACGACAGCTATGATGGACAAGCTCTGTGAAGTAAATGGAATCGAAAATCAGGATGAAATCTATGCGGGACAGAAGCTGATATTGCCAAACTAAAAACTAATGAAAAGGAATTCCTCTTGTGTTATAATGTCGATAGCAATGAGCGGTGTCGGGAGATTCGTATATACCGGTGCGCGTGGACGGAGCGATGACACATAGTACTTATAGACATAAGAGAGGATATATGGCAGGAAAAAACAGACAGGGATTTCGCACGGTGAAAGATGCGGATATGAAAGAATATAATCAAAAAATCAGAGAACACCACCTGCAGGTTTTTAAGAGATGGATAATATTTTTTGTATCCTTTTTTTTGGTTGGAGCAGGATTCTGGCTTTTTATGTCATTTCGACAGTATACAGACTATGATGTGCGCAGCACTGTAGAGCGTACAGATGCGAAGGCGACGAAGTTTGTTGAGTTCCAGGGCAATATTTTAAAATACAGTAACGATGGAGCGGTGTATACAGACACGAATAACGAACTTATCTGGAATCAGACATATGAGATGTCTGCTCCGCAGATTGATATCTGCGAAGGGTACATGTCGATTTATGATAAGAAGGGTACGAAAATATACATTTTTACCTCGTCTAAGCTTCAGGGAAGTATAGAGACAACGATGCCGATAGAGCAGGTATGCGTTGCGTCACAGGGAACGGTTGCGGTGTTGATGCGCAAGGACGACACGGCATATTTGGAACTGTATGACAAAGAAGGGAAGATTCTGGCGGGAGGAGAGATTCATGGTAAAAAAGGCGGTTATCCGGTAGCCATAGCTCTTTCGCATGATGCTATCAAACTGGGAGTTTCCATGCTTGATGTCAGTGAGGGGAAAGTAAGCAGCACGGTTGCATTTTACAATTATGGCTCAGTCGGACAGAATGAAATTGATAACTGTGTGGGCGTGACGACCTACGAGGATGTTGTTATTCCGGAATTGGAATTTGTATCTGATAACCGGATGGTGGCGTTCGGAGATTCTAAGATTTTGGTTTTTGAAGGCACGCAGAAGCCGGTTCAGACAGCGGAAATCGTGCTGGAGAAGCAGGCACAAAGTATTTTCCACAACAATGATTACATCGGATTGGTATACAGTAATGAAGATGAAGCACTGACACATCATCTGGCAATATATAAAACTAATGGAGATTTTGTCCGGGAAAAAGATTTCGCGATGGAATATGACAGCATACAGTTTATGTCCAACAATGAAATATGCATTCTGACAGACATCACGTGTGATTTATATACATTGCGCGGTGTGTACAAATTTCATTACGAATTTGAAGAGGGGATTTGTCAGGTGATACCGAGAGGTACAGACTTGAATTACACGTTTGTGCTGAGTAATGCAACAGAAAGGATAAGGTTGAAATAAGAGATACACATGAACTGGGTTTTGGTTGCTGTTCTGACGATACTGGCTGTCAGCGCAATTATTGGATATTGTAAGGGAATGCTAAGAATCATATATTCGATGGTTGCGTGGATTGCTGTACTGGTATTTGTTGTATGGTCGATGCCATACATTAATCATTACCTGCGGGAGAACACATTAATATATGAAAAAATAGAAGCACACTGCGAGGATACCATCCGGCATTCGGCGGATGATGAGATTGAACGGGTGAGCCAGGAAAAAAGAGATGAACTGACAGGGCAGATGGAGGAAAACGAAACGCTGGAGAATCTTGGAATTGGCGTTCCTGCTCCGGTAGTTGACAGTATATTGGAAAAGGCATCCGACGCAGCCGGGGATATTATGGAAGAGAGCGGAATTTACGCAGCCATTGCGGCAGGATTGGCGGACTTTGTGCTTGAAGGGATTTCTTTTCTGACGGCATTGGTCGCTGCGTGGATATTGGTGCATATTATTTCGCAGTTGTTGGGAATTGTGTCGCATATTCCTGTTATAAAAGGAGCAAACCGATGCCTGGGGATGCTTGTCGGAGCAGTATATGGACTTCTTCTGGTCTGGCTTGCATTTTATGTGGTCGCATTGAGTAGTGCGGGAGAAACGGGACAGGTAATTGTTTCATATATATATGATAATTCTTTTTTGATATTCTTATATGAAAACAATTTTGTACTGACACTGATATTGAAATATTTTTAAAAAAATTTGAGACCAAATTAATAGATATAGGGGCACAGAATTATCTGTGCCCCTATATCTATTTCATGAAAAAAACTTGCGAAAAAATGGTCAAAAATAGGTGTTGACATTCCCGAAAAGAGATGATAATATAAACAAGCTGACCGCGAGGACAGCAGAAAACGCCGGAATCCTTCGTTGAAAGAGATTCAGGAAAAGAAAAAAGTTGTTGACAAAGACAATTCGAGATGATATACT
>CAZAGJ010000005.1:0-7303 GCA_964484605.1 uncultured Roseburia sp.
GCCACATCAATTATCATAGAAGATCTGAATTTACAGAAAAAATTTCACACCGTCGAATTTTCATTCGTTAAAGCGACAGCCCCTTTTACCCACACAATATGTCTTTTTATTCTTCTACTGGATAATCTATTGTATGTAAGCGCAAAATATTCCTACGTTAAACAAGATTAATTGTAACCCTAGCCAGTTAAAGTTAGGATTGCAAGCATTTTACTTCATTATCACTTGCTAGAAGCAAGCGTTTTACTTTACATCGTACCGGAACAGATTTCTTGAACGGTTTCATTCCAGGGAACCAGCTTTGACAGTTCATCGTCTATCATAACAGTTCTAGGCAGCCGTTTCAGTAAGAAGTTCAAATATTTATAGATGTTCAGACTATGTGCCTTGGCCATCTCAACCATTGTATAAACCATGGAACTGGCATCCGCCCCTTTGGGGCTATCACTAAATAGCCAGTTGCGACGTCCAACCGTAAATGGTCTGATGGAATTCTCACTGAGATTGTTTGAAAAGCTACATCGCCCATCTTCCAGATAGGTCATAAACTCATCTTTGTAATTTTGGGCATAGTTCACCGCTTTCTCAAAGCGGGTTCCTTTCTTGGGACACTGCTGTGAGATCCACTTCCAGAATGCGTCCAGTACTGGTTTCTCTTTTTCAAGCCGGTATGTGTATCGCTGCTCGGGAGTATGTTTTCTGGCTGCCGAATATCTTTCATGTTCAAACAGCCGGTTGATATATTGAACTCCCTGTGCCGCCGGATTACTGTAATCCAGCTCCTTGCCCTTCGGCACAGCTTCTATAAAGTACCTTCGAAGATGTGCGAAGCAGCAACACCGCCTGATACCGGGGAGATTGTTATATCCCTGATAGCAGTCCGTTTCCAGATAACCCTGAAAACCATTCCTGATATGAGAATTCGCTTGATAGATATAACTCTACCACAGAAATCTTATATTCCAAAGAATATTTATTTCGAGTCCTATATCTACACAATCCATCATTGCCAAGTTTTTGATATACATTTACATACTTGCTTGCTGTCAGCAATTCTATAATCTTTAGCTAAAGAATGTGTACTACCTTTACCTGACAAATATGCTGCAACTATTTTCTTTTTTAATTCATAGCTATATTTAGCTATAAAAATACCGACCTCCAATCATTAGATTTATGTCTAACTTTTTTTGGGGGTCGGTACATATTTCGCCCTGTTGTTCGGTATAAAATAATATATCAACACTACAAGCGAAAAAAGATAATAAAATCAGCAGAATTAAATAGCATTTCACTTCTCCACTGAAAACATCATACTTTTACTTAAAAAATCCATCTTTCAAAAACTCATATAAAGCCTGTGTTTCTGTTTGAAATGGGTTCCTTGCTCCAAAACTGTCAAAAGTAGCAATCCATACCACAGCCAAAACAAAGTACCATGGATGACGTTCAGCTCGTATTTTCATTTTCTCGTATGCGTAGGTCATAGCCGAATCTTTCTTTGCCAAATAGAACAGGAAAATAAATGTTTGCAATGTGAACCACGGTGCAAAATGTCTACCCCAATCTGTATGAATAAGAAACATTGGAACATAACATAAATGCACCAAAAGCATATATAAATACGATGATTGAAGTATCTTAATCTTGTTCTCTTTTAGATAAGAGAATACATCTTTCCATATTAAAACATAAACTATCAGCACAGGGGCAAAAAGTAGAAATATCAAAACCATTTTTGTCCATGGTGCCTCATCCCTGAAAAATCCTGGTGTAATTTCCTCCAACTGGTATTTCATACCACCAAAATATTCAATATATAGTGCCCAATCTGAAACGTATATATTGGAACGAGAAGCAATATCAGCGACAATTTCCTCCACACTATCAAATCTAAGGCTACTAAAAAATTGAAAATATATTGCAACTGCTACATTCACTAATCCAGAAATCACAGCCAAAGCAAGGTTTTTTACTTGTACTTGATTATCTTTGAATACGTCATAACACATTACAATTAAAATCATTGGATAAAAAAGGAAAGCGAATCCTTGATGAATTGCAAGCCCTAAAACTCCCAATGATGTATACAAGAAAAATTTCAGATATACATTTTCTACAGTCAATGCCACAAAAACAGCTAACACTCCGACTAGCAACATATATACATCAAATCTACCAAAATTTTGCGTATTCCATACATATGCAATTGACCACGGCGATGCAACATATGCAACAACGGTCCATATAATTATGTTTCTACAATCCGGTCTTGCATCAACTGCTTTTCGAATCAACTTCCCCAATGTAATAGCCAACACAATAATTGTAATTCCAATTCCTATTGCAACGTATTTATATGCCACCGTGTTATCCAAATAGTCTCCATAAAACAAGCGATATATGCTTCCCATCAGCAATCTGGACCCTGTACCCATTGAATAATCCATTGCATTCCATGCAGATGACCATTCCTGTAAATCCGTGGCACGTTCCATAATAAATTGCATCAAGAACACAACAATAATAACCATTTCATAGGAAACTTTGTCCCATACAGCCTTTATTTTTTTCATTTTCTTTCTATTTCCTCCTCTTTTATCGTTACTTTCAAAGTATATCACTTTTTCGTATTCGTAAAGTTTTTTCACCATAACAGAAATCTGAAATCATCATTTGTACACTACATGTGAAAGGACTGTATACAACTAATGAATTTAGGAGAAAGATTAAAACAACTGCGATTAGAGAAAAACTTCACACAAACGCAACTTGCAACTCGTCTAGGTGTTGCAATCAGTGCGATTTCATCTTATGAATCCAACACACGTTGTCCCACCTTTGATTCATTAATTAACTATGCACTTATTTTTTCATTTTTTTCTAAAACGGATTCAACTTACCACTCGAACTTTGAACAATCCGCATTACCACTCAAACTTCTTCTCAAAATATGCGCCCAAGTCCTCAATCTTCACGCGCTCCTGCTCCATAGTATCACGGTCACGAACAGTCACTGCACCATCTTCCTCAGACTCAAAGTCATATGTTACGCAGAACGGTGTACCAATCTCATCCTGTCTTCTGTAACGCTTACCGATATTACCTCTGTCATCAAACTCACAATTATACTTCTTAGAGAGCTGTGCATAGACCTTCTCTGCTCCCTCAGAAAGCTTCTTAGAAAGTGGAAGCACACCAATCTTAACCGGAGCAAGTGCCGGATGGAAATGAAGTACAGTTCTGATATCCGGTTTTTCCTCTGTTCCGATGTTCTCCTCATCATATGCTGCACAGAGGAATGCAAGTGTCACACGGTCTGCACCAAGAGACGGCTCTACAACATATGGCACATAGCGCTCATTCTTTTCATCATCAAAATATGTCAAATCCTGTCCGGAAACATTCTGATGCTGTGTCAAATCGTAATCCGTACGGTCTGCAATACCCCAAAGTTCGCCCCATCCAAATGGGAACAAGAACTCAATATCCGTAGTTCCCTTACTGTAAAAGCTGAGTTCTTCCGCATCATGGTCACGAAGGCGCATCTCATCTTCCTTGATTCCGAGTGAGAGCAGCCAGTCACGGCAGAATCCTCTCCAATACCGGAACCACTCCATATCGGTTCCCGGCTCACAGAAAAACTCTAACTCCATCTGTTCAAACTCACGGGTACGGAAAGTAAAGTTACCCGGTGTAATCTCGTTACGGAAAGACTTACCAACCTGTGCGATACCAAACGGAATCTTCTTGCGGGATGTTCTCTGTACATTCTTAAAGTTTACAAAGATACCCTGTGCAGTCTCAGGTCTTAAGTATACAACATTCTTCGCATCCTCAGTTACACCCTGAAATGTCTTAAACATCAGGTTAAACTGACGGATATCTGTAAAATTATGCTTTCCGCAAGTAGGACATGCAACCTGATTGTCATCAATAAACTTCTTCATATCCTCCTGTGACCATCCGTCCACAGAAGACTCCAGTTCAATATTGTGCTCCGCTGCAAAGTCCTCGATGATTTTGTCCGCACGGAAACGCTCGTGGCACTCTTTACAGTCCATCAGAGGATCAGAAAAACCACCAAGATGTCCGGATGCGATCCATGTCTGTGGATTCATAAGAATCGCACAATCTACCCCGACGTTATACGGATTTTCCTGAACAAACTTCTGCCACCATGCTTTTTTTACATTGTTCTTCAGTTCAACGCCGAGATTACCATAATCCCATGTATTCGCAAGACCACCGTAGATTTCGGACCCCGGATATACAAATCCTCTTGATTTCGCCAAAGCTACGATTTTGTCCATTGATTTTTCCATACTAACTTCCTCTCTTTCATATAAATAAATATATAACAGACTGCTTACCACAGTTGTTTTCTCTACTTGTATACAATAAATGTATAGATCTCTGTCTCGATAGGTTCTTCTCCCTCTATCTCAACCGGTATCTCTACCATCTCAGATTCCTCGGTCTGCTCTGTTGTCTCTACTATCGCTTCTAACATTCCGTTATCCAGATAATACCCCTCGCGAATAGAGACACTGTCCGTTCCGGTCAATTCTACATTTTCACAGGAGACATAGCAAATCTCACCTTCTACCCGCACATCTGTATTCGCACGGATAACCACAACTTTCAAATCCTGTTCCTGATAGATGTCCTGCTTGCTTGCCGCTCCGGTAACTTTCCCCTCTGCCACACTGGCAAAGTCGCCTTCAAACACATATCCTGCTGCCAACGCATCAATGACCTTGCCCTGATAGAGTTCTATTCCGTTAAATGCAGAATAGTCATCCGCCGTCTTATACTTCATCTGAAGTCTTGCCGTTCCACCATCAACAGTTAATTCTTCCATCTTCACAGAACTGTTTCCGTTTTCCTGCGTATATGCAGCCACTTCCTCATTTACAAAATTCGCCAGTTCCTCTGCATCATAATAGTCCTCATCAAACTGTTCTACATCCAAGGACAGGATTGTTCCGTTTTTCTCAACGTATACAACACTGGTGTCTCCCTCCAGGCTCGTGCCACATCCGGTCAGCAGCCCCGCACACATACACACTCCCAATGCCATACACACATATTTCTTCATAGATTAATCTCCATTCCACACAGAATAACTACCAAAATAATGAATACATGATATTATACTATTTTCAAAATGTGATTTCAACCTGTAAAATCACTCATTGTTAAATTATTCTCAATGTCGTTCAATATCTTTAACGATTTAAACGGATGTCCGACATACATGCGCAGATATTCCTTTAGAATACGCTGCAATTCCTCCAGTACCCTATCACTTACGCTAAAACGGTATAACTTTTCTATACCGGAAGAAATCACATACTGCATCGTATACATCGTTGACTCACCCATACGCACCGCATCCGGCACTTCTCCGTAGCAAGTGCTGCATAATGCCCCGCCGCGCTTTACTGAAAAATACAATAGATTTTCCTTCGTTTGACACTTTAAACATGAAAAAACATTCGGTGCCTCTCCATTTACAGCCAATGCTTTCAACTCAAAAATGCTCCGTACCAGCCGATTGTCATATGCCGGGCTGCTCAGCGCACGCAGTGATTGATAAAGCAGCTTTAGCATCTCACGCTCATCATTATTTTCCTGACAGTAATAATCGGCAAATTCCAAAAAATAAAATCCATAATATGTAACATTAAAATCCTCTGTCAATTCACGGAAATAATTCTGTATCGCTGCTTTTGCCAGCGTGTAGGAACTTCTCCCTTCAAACAGTTCAAATTCGCCAAAAGAAAAAGGATTGGTTGCAGCCAAGAACTGACTGTTCGGACGTCTCGCTCCTCTCGCAAATGCTGTAATCTTTCCTCTTTCTCTGGTAAGCAACGTTATTCTCTTGTCATACTCGCCAATCGGCATAACCTGTAAGACCATTCCGGTCACTACGATATTCTGTCCCATCCGATTTCTCTTCCTGCGGACCCGTTGTGTTTCTCTGCTTCATCCGCTCCGTCTCTGCATTCTTGTATTGCAGATACGCACTTACTCTTCCTGTTGCCATAAATTCCTTCCAGGCTTCATCCATCATCACACCCTCCTGCTCTTCCTCTGTTTCTAATCTTAGAATCTCCGCGGAGGTTGTCTTATATACCAGTGAAAAAATGGAATCTATATATCTTCCTGCTTATAACCAAAGTTGCGAATCATGGAATCACTGTCGCGCCAGTCTTTCTTAACTTTTACCCAGAGTTTTAAGTTTACCTTCGCATCCAACAAACGTTCCATCTCATAGCGCGCGTTAGAGCCAATTTTCTTTAACATCGCACCGCCTTTTCCGATGACGATTCCCTTATGTGAATCACGCTCACAGACAATTGTTGCATCAATGTCAATAATATCCGTTCCCTTGCGCTCTTTCATGCGGTCTACATACACTGCAATGCCATGCGGAATCTCATCATCCAGCGCATGTAGTGCCTTCTCGCGGATAATTTCCGCCACAATCGCACGCTCCGGCTGGTCTGTTACCGTATCCTCGTCATAGAACATCGGGCCATAAGGCAGATACTTAAATATCATGTCGAGGACAGTGTCTAAATTCTGACCGCGGAGCGCAGATGCCGGTATAATCTCCGCAAAATCGTATACCTTACGGTATGTATCGATAAATTCCAATATCTTATCTCTTTCCACCGTATCTACTTTGTTGATAACAAGGATAACCGGTGTCTTGGTTCTCTTTAACTGCTTGATAATATGCTGTTCACCTGCGCCGATGAAATTTGACGGTTCCACCAGCCACAAAATGACATCCACTTCACCCAATGTGCTCTCCGCCACATTTACCATATACTCACCCAGCTTATTTTTTGCCTGATGAATACCCGGCGTATCCAAAAAGACAATCTGTCCCCGCTCCATATCTGTATAAACAGTCTGGATACGGTTTCTGGTTGTCTGTGGTTTATTAGATGTAATTGCAATCTTCTGTCCAATCAAATGATTCATAAGTGTCGACTTTCCTACATTTGGTCTGCCGATGATTGTCACAAACCCTGATTTAAAACTTGCGTTCATATTAATCTCCATTCCTTTGTATTGTACTCTTAACAAAGATTCTCTAAATGAAGGAACATTTCCCCGTTATTCTTTAATTCTTCCTCGTTTCCAATGACGCAGACTGCCTCATCAGAAAGTACGGCTGCTAACAAGTCTCTCAGCGCCCTGATATCCGCCGCTGTTGCACCGATAACCTGATCCCGCTCCTTTTGCACATCCTCAAAAGTCATTTTCTGCAGATAGGCAGTCATGG
>CAZAGJ010000005.1:7403-40609 GCA_964484605.1 uncultured Roseburia sp.
TCCCGCTCCTTTTGCACATCCTCAAAAGTCATTTTCTGCAGATAGGCAGTCATGGTCTGCCGATGATTGTCACAAACCCTGATTTAAAACTTGCGTTCATATTAATCTCCATTCCTTTGTATTGTACTCTTAACAAAGATTCTCTAAATGAAGGAACATTTCCCCGTTATTCTTTAATTCTTCCTCGTTTCCAATGACGCAGACTGCCTCATCAGAAAGTACGGCTGCTAACAAGTCTCTCAGCGCCCTGATATCCGCCGCTGTTGCACCGATAACCTGATCCCGCTCCTTTTGCACATCCTCAAAAGTCATTTTCTGCAGATAGGCAGTCATGGAACGCGCCCCTTTCGCACTCGGATTCATCGGTACATCCATATCACTGATCGTTCCGATAATATACTTCGTCATATCGTGCTCATCTGCGTCAAATGTGCCAACATACTCTGCAATGTGATTATACACTTCATTCGTCTCAGACAGATTTGGATCACGATAAGATACGAAATAAGTATCGCCATTGCGCATATATCCATTCATACAACCATATGCGCCACCTTTGACACGGATATTCGTCCACAGATAATCATACCCCATGATAACCTTCAAAATCTTAAGTGCTCCATGATACTCATATCCATGTGCCACATAATTCCCTGCGCGAGCCACATACTGCACCTGCGAAGCATCCATAAATCCCTCATTGCGCTTTTCAAATGTCAGCTCAGGCAATTCACGCAAAGATTCTGTCTGTCCTGTGCAGTACAACTTCGCCTTCAATGCATTTACCGCCTGCTCTACATCCTTATATTCTCTCTCCGCACAGGTGATGCTTACCAGAAGTCTTTCTGCCGTAAAGATTCTGCGAGTCAGCTCCTGAAGTCTGTCAATCAGCTCCGCCTTCTTTTCTTCAAAATTCTCCTCATAATCCGCAATCACACGATAGCATTCTATTCCACCTACTGCATCCTGGTATCGTGCGGTTCTGGAAAAATAAGACATTGCACGCATAGATGCAACAGAATGACCGGATGCACTAAGCCCCGCCTGCAGACGAGACTTCGACTGAGCCAAAATCTCATACAGGCGCTTTTCATCCGAAAGATTGGATGTCAGTATTATCTCCTCCATCAGATGCATCGCATCTGAAAGCTTGGATGCCAATACTTTCGTCTTCATCTCAAACATCAATTCCAGATTATTTCTTTCCCTGACATCCGGATAAATACCAATCGTGCCTGCCATTCCGCCCGTGTGAATATTGATTTCATTTGCAAGCTCGGCGTAGCTGTAACTTTTTGTATCCACATAGCCAAGAACTGCTTTTAAAATTCCAAGATACGGCAATTCTTCCGGCTTCATATCCCGAATATCAAACATCAGTGTCAGATAATCAATGCCATTGGTGTACAACAAATGATGGACGAACTTTGTATCACCGGAATATATCTCGTAATTATTAAGAGGAGCTGCTTTTTTCTTTAAATCCTCACGTCTTAACATCGGTATCTTCGCAAGTTCTTCCTTCGGTGACGGTTCTTCCTGATACTCCTGAAGATGCACGGTATCCGCAATCAGCTGCTCTAACTCCGCTTCAGATAATGACGCTTTGTAATCGGCTAATTTGCGTTCTAATTCCCCATCCTTCTTCGCATTTAGTCCTCTCTTTGGCACAGCTATGACAATAGATGCGTGTGCATTGTTCAACAGATACTCCTGCACCAATTTTTCAAAATAGTCAGTCTGTACCTGTTCTCGCAGAAAACGATACGTCTCAAGCGCTTCTAAATGCATAAATGGTTCCTTGTCATCATACAACCAACTGTCAAGACACTGAATACCATAGAGCAGTCCCTTCGGAAGCTGACCATAATCTGCTTCGCGGAAACGGAATTCTGAACTGTTGATTCCTGCAAGCAATGCTTTTTTATCAATCCCATCCTCGACCTGTTTCTTTAACGTATCACGGATAATAGCAAGAAAGCGTTCTTTATCTGCCAGATTCGCATTTTTTGCAACAATCGAGAATGTCGGCTGCAATGTTCCGGCATCATATCCCCCCATGATATCCTTACCGATTCCCGCATCAATCAGTGCCTGTTTTAACGGTGCGCCCGGTGCAGAAAGCAGTGCATAGTCTAAAATATCGAATGCCTGATACAGCTTTTTATCCAAAATCGTACCGACTGCCAGATTATAGGACAGATACGTGTTATCTTTCTCCGTCTCACCGGAAGAAATCGGATATTCTCTGATAACCTCAATTGGCTTTTTAAAAGGC
Organism: uncultured Roseburia sp.; assembly: GCA_964484605.1. GTDB lineage: Bacteria > Bacillota > Clostridia > Lachnospirales > Lachnospiraceae > Roseburia. Next base: position 9,682 of record CAZAGJ010000005.1, read on the forward strand.
TTTTGCATTGCAATCGCAGAGTCAGTCCCGTTTTGTTCATATTTGCTTAAGTATTCTTCATCCATCCACTGAAGCTTCTCTGCAATATTCATATCTCCATACAGATAGATATAAGAATTCCCCGGATGATAGTATCTGCGGTGAAAATTAAGATACTCCTCATAGGTAAGCTTCGGAATACAATCAGGGTCACCACCGGATACATTCGCATATGTTGTATCCGGGAACAGGGAACTCATAATTTCCCGCTCAAGCACATCATCCGGCGAAGAGAAAGCTCCCTTCATTTCATTATAAACAACACCATTTATGGTAATCGGTTCATCCTTATCCAGAAGTTCATAATGCCAGCCTTCCTGTTTAAAAATCTCCTCATACTTATAAATATTCGGATGCAGCACCGCATCCATATATACACTCATCAAATTCTGGAAATCTGCATCATTACAGCTGGCAACCGGATATATCGTCTTATCCGGGTAAGTCATTGCGTTCAAAAACGTATTCAATGAACCCTTGACCAGTTCCACGAACGGGTCCTTGACCGGATACTTATCAGAGCCGCAAAGTACTGTATGCTCGATAATATGCGGCACTCCGGTAGAGTTCTCTGCCGGTGTACGAAAACCTATATAGAATACCTTATTCTCGTCATCATTGGAAATCGCAACAATACGCGCTCCACTTTTCTTGTGACGCATCAGGTATCCTCTGGAATTAATGTCCTCTAATTCTCTCTCTTCTATTAATTCATATGCTTCTAACTCTGAAAGCTTCATTATCAAAAATTCCTTTCACTTCAAACTGCTTACTATTATATCAGCTTTTCCCTTTTAGCAAAAGAGTAAACATAAAAGAGGATGTCGGCGAACTTCGCTGACATCCTCGCGGTTAGTCTTTAACAGATATATTCTTAATGAATTAAGCGATACGAGTTACATTCGCAGCCTGAGGTCCCTTTGCCCCCTCTGTTACCTCGAACTCAACCTGCTCGCCATCCTTTAACTCTTTGAATCCATCCATGTTCAGTGCTGAAAAATGTACGAATACATCATTACCCTCTGCATCTGAAATAAATCCATAACCTTTTTTGGCGTTAAACCACTTTACAGTACCCTGCTGCATAACTTTTAAAAACCTCCTAAAAATACAGATTAACCATCCTGTAACGTCTCCTCGGACGCTACGCTTGCCTAACGATATAAAATTAGCACATTTTACCTGTTTTGTCAACATTTTTCGCGCACTATTGTTTAATTTGCACATCGATTTTCTGATATGGTATCTCAATGCCATTTTCGTCAAACGCATACTTAATATTTTCCGTCAATCGCCAACGTGCAGACCAGTACTCCTCTGTTCTTACCCAGATACGAATTCCCAAATCCACGGAAGATGCTCCCAATGTATCCACATAGACAACCGGCTCCTCCTCCGGCAAACGCGCCGGTTCTTCTGTCGCAAGCTTAAACAAAATCTCTTTTGCTTTACGAATATCCGCTTCGTAGGAAATACCCACTGACAAATCCACTCTTCGTCTATCCATATCTGTCACATTCGTCAGGCTGCAGTTTGAAAGAATTCCATTGGGTATCACAACAACCCTGTTGTCTGTTGTGTGCAGTTTGGTATAAAAAATAGATATCTCTGATACAATTCCTTCGTTCTTGTTCGTATCTTCAATGATATAGTCTCCCACACGGAAAGGCTTTAAGACCAGAATCAGCACACCACCCGCAAAGTTTGAGAGACTACCCTGAAGCGCAAGGCCGATTGCCACACCTGCCGAGCCAAGTACTGCCACAGCCGAAGTTGTCGCAATGCCAAACACTCCCATAATCATGAAAATAAGCAGTACATAAAGTCCATACTTCACGAGAGGTTTCACAAACTGTTTTACCCCTTCATCCGCACCGGCTCTATCCATAGAACGCCCAACGAGTTTTACCAGCCATTTAATAACTCTTGCTCCGATGATATAAATCAAAAGTGCAAGCACTACCTGAAACGCAAAATTTAATATATCCGGCACCAATCCTTCTAACCATGTGCGTATCAGACCCGGATTTTCTGCAATTTCCTGCAAATTTTCTTCTACCATTATCGTGCACCCTCTATTCTTTATCTAGTGAATGAATAAACAATCCACTGCGAAGCTTCGGTTCAAACCAAGTAGACTTCGGTGGCATCAGATATCCCGCATCTGCCACAGCAAACAAATCCTCTATCGCCGTTGGGTACATTGCAAACGCTACGGCACAGTCCTTCTCGCAACGATATATCAGTTCTTCCATGCCACGAATTCCACCCACAAAATCAATGCGGCTGTCCGTCTTCGGATTCGTAATGCCAAGCACCGGCTCTAACAGTTTATCCTGCAGAATAGACACATCCAGATTCGCAATGACATCTCCCGGTTTTCGATCCTCCTCGCGAATCTTGCACAAAAACCAGTGTCCATCCATATACATGGAGAATGTACCGCGTTCTCTCGGACGCATATCTTCGCAGCCGGTAATCTCCTCAACATCAAAACGTTCTTTTACTTCCTGCAAAAACTTTTTGAAAGAATATCCGTTCAGGTCCTTAATGACACGGTTATAATCCATAACCATCAGCTGGTTCTCCGGAAATAATACAGATAAAAAGTAATTGTACTCTTCCTCTCCTGTATCATTTGGATTCTCCGCGCGTCTCTTTTCTGCGACTCGAACCGCAGAAGCCGCTCTGTGATGTCCATCTGCAATATATATTTTGTCTATTCCGGCAAAAGCATTTGAAATGTCTGCAATCGCCTGTTCATCCCGAATCACAAAGACACGGTTCCTCACACCATCATCAGCGACAAAATCATATTCTGCTTCCTGGGTTCTTGCCTTTTCCACAACTTTATCGATTATTTCATTCGCACGATACGTCAGGAAAATCGGTCCCGTCTGTGCATTGCAAGCCTCCACATGCCGGATACGGTCTGTCTCCTTTTCCTCTCTGGTATTCTCATGCCGCTTTATGACCGCATTCTTGTAATCATCAACAGAAGCGCATGCCACAATACCTGTCTGTACTCTTCCGTCCATGGTCAATTCATAGAGGTAGTAGCATTTCCTGTCTTCCCGAATCAATGTGCCATCCTCTATCCAATCCATCAACATCTCATGCGCTTTTTGATAAACTTTATCATCATACATGTCAACCGAAATCGGAAACTGTGTCTCTGCGCGGTCAATCTTTAAAAATGACCCCGGATGCTTCTTTACAAAATCTGTCGCTTCTTTTCTGTTATAAACATCATAAGGGAGGGCAGCAATTTCTGCCGCCTTCCCTCTCTGTGGTCTGATGCCTATAAATGGTCTGATATCTGCCATCCCCTATACCTCGTTCTACTTTATCTTACGAACTCTAAGTACACCTTCAATGGCTGCAAGCTGTGCAAGGACTTCCTCAGACACAGCACTGCCCACGTCGATTAATGCATACGCATAATCACCCTTTGACTTATTTGCCAGTTCATCGATATTGATACCGGCATCTCCCAAAATAGTTGTAAACCGACTCAGCATACCACTTTCGTTCTTATGCAGTATACCAACTCTTCCTGCTGTTATGCAAGCCCCCATATTACAATCCGGGAAATTAACTGAATGCATAATATTACCATTTTCGAGGTAATCACGAATTTCACGCACTGCCATGATTGCACAATTATCTTCGGATTCCGCAGTAGATGCGCCTAAATGTGGTGTCACGATACAGCCCTTTGCTCCGACTGTTGTCTGATTTGGGAAATCAGAAACATATTTTTTTATTCTGTCCTCTGCAAGTGCTGTTACCATTGCTTCCTCATCCACTAAGAGGTCTCTTGCAAAATTAAGTACAATCGCAGTTGGCTTCATCAGTGAAATTGCGTGTGCATCAATCATCTTTTTCGTAGAATCCAAAAGCGGAACATGAATGGTAATGTAATCGCACTCGCGATAAATATCTTCTACATTACTGATGTGCTTGACGCTTCTTGACAGATTCCATGCTGCACTGACGGAAATATATGGGTCATAGCCATACACTTCCATGCCCATATGTGTCGCCGCATTTGCCACAAGTACACCGATAGCTCCAAGTCCAATAACACCAAGCTTTTTACCAGCTATCTCTGTTCCTGCAAAATTTTTCTTCTGCTTTTCAGCCGTCTTTGCAATAGCTTCATCATCCTTATTGTCCATACACCAGTTGATACCACCTACGACATCGCGGGATGCATAGAGCATTCCTGCGAAAACAAGTTCCTTCACTCCGTTCGCATTCGCTCCCGGCGTATTAAATACTACAATACCCTGTTTGGCACACTCCTCCAGCGGAATATTATTGACACCGGCTCCGGCTCTCGCAACAGCAAGCAATGTCTCCGGCAAATCCATATCATGCATCGCTGCACTTCTTACGAGCACAGCCTCAGCATCCTTTACATCATCCACCTTCTGGTAATCATCAGAAAATAGTTCCAACCCTACCTCTGCGATTGGATTCAAGCAATTATAACGATGCATACTAATTCTCCTCCTCAAACTTCTTCATGAACGCCACAAGTTTCTCTACGCCTTCTTTTGGCATTGCATTGTAGATAGACGCACGCATACCACCGACAGTACGATGTCCCTTCAAGTTCACAAACCCTGCCGCTGCTGCCTCTTTTACAAACTTCGCATCTAATTCCTCATCCCCTGTCACAAACGGCACATTCATAAGTGAACGGTCAGCAGGAACAACGGTTCCATGGAACATTTTGCTCTGGTCTAAGAAATCATAGAGAATCTTTGCTTTCTCCTCATTGCGCTCCTTCATCACGGAAAGACCGCCCATTTTCTTTAACCACTTAAACACTTTGCCGCAGATATAAATACCATAGCAAGGTGGTGTATTGTAGAGTGAATCATTGTCTGCATGTGTCTTATACTTAAGCATGGTCGGTGTACCCGGAAGTGTATCCTCTGTAATCAAATCCTCACGGATAATCACAATCACAACGCCCGCCGGTCCAATATTCTTCTGAACTCCGCCATAGATAACACCATATTTGCTTACATCTACCGGTTCAGACAAAAAGCAGGACGATACATCCGCAACCAAAGTATGTCCCTTAGTATTCGGAAGCTGTTTATATTTGGTTCCATAAATAGTATTATTTTCACAAATATACACATAATCTAAGTCCTCCGGGATGTCTAAATCAGAACAATCCGGAATATATGAAAATGTCTTATCCTCAGAGGATGCCAATTTCACAGCTTCACCATAAATGGAAGCTTCCTGATATGCCTTCTTTGCCCACTGTCCTGTTACGATATATCCCGCTTTTCCCTTTTTCATAAGGTTCATCGGAATCATTGCAAACTGCTGAGATGCTCCGCCCTGTAAGAACAGCACTTTATAGTTATCCGGAATGTTCATCAGATCTCGCAAATCCTGCTCTGCCTCTTTAATAATCGTGTCATATACTTTGGAGCGATGACTCATCTCCATAACAGACATACCGCTTCCCCGGTAATCCATCATCTCATCTGCTGCTTCCCGTAACACTTCTTCCGGCAATACCGCCGGTCCTGCTGAAAAATTGTACACTCTACTCATCCTCTAATTCCTTTCCTTTCATAACTTATTCCATTTTAATATCTTTCTTCATGCAAGCATGCTTTCGATATTTTCAAAATTTCCCTGACTCAGGATATTTACAAATCCTCGTCAGTAAATGCGGTGCTGATGTCAGCTCCCGGTGCCACCATCGGCCACACCTTATCATCACATCCGACAATGCAGTCAATCACAACCGGTCCCTCTGATACCAATGCTTTCTGCAATGCATCGTTAAACTCTGCACAACTTTTCGCACGATATCCCGTTGCGCCCATTGCCTCTGCCAATTTTACAAAATCCACACCGTCATCTAACACGGTTGCCGAATAGCGCTTTTCATAAAATAAATCCTGCCACTGACGCACCATACCGAGCACATGATTATTGACAATAATCTCTATCAGCGGCAGTTTCTGTCTCGCTGCTGTTGCAATCTCGTTCATATTCATACGGAAGCATCCATCCCCCGCAATATTGATTACCTGTTTATCCGGGTTTGCCACCTGTGCACCGATGGCAGCTCCAAGCCCATAGCCCATGGTACCAAGTCCGCCGGAAGACAAAAATGTCCTCGGATGCTTATACTTATAATACTGTGCTGCCCACATCTGATGCTGTCCGACTTCTGTGACGATAATCGCATCACCGCCTGTTGCACGATAGATTTCTTCGACCAGATAAGGGCCGCTCAAAGGACCCTCCTGATATTTAAGCGGATACTTCACCTTAAAATCCATCACATGAGTAATCCAGTCATTGTGGTTCATCTGCGTGAGTTTTAAGTTAATTCTCTTTAAGATTTCTTTTAAATCTCCGATGACACATGCATCTACACGGATATTTTTATTAATCTCTGCCGCATCCACATCAAACTGAAGAATTTTGGCATGTTTTGCGAATTTCTTTGCATTACCGAGCACGCGGTCAGAAAAACGAGTTCCCACTGCAATCAGCAAGTCACACTCACTCACGCCGAGATTCGCCGTCTTAGTTCCGTGCATACCAAGCATTCCTGTATACAAATCATTCGTTCCGTCAAATGCGCCTTTTCCCATTAAAGTATCGCACACCGGTGCATCAACTTTTTTGACAAACTCCAACAGTTCTGCACTGGCATCCGAAATCACGGCTCCGCCGCCCACAAATATATATGGTTTCTTTGCTGAGGCAATCATCTTTAACGCTTTTTCAATATCTTCTTCCCGAATCGTATCGGTCACGCGCGGTATCTGTTCTGCCTTTTGATATGTATATTCCGTCTTTGCTGCCGTAATATCCTTTGGAATATCCACAAGAACCGGACCCGGTCTTCCCTTCTGTGCAATCACAAACGCCCTGCGAATCGTATCAGCTAATTTAGTGATATCCTTTACAATAAAATTATGCTTTGTAATCGGTGTTGTGATTCCGGCTATATCTATCTCCTGAAAGCTGTCCTTTCCGAGCAGTGGCACGGTTACGTTACAGGTAATAGCAACCATCGGTACAGAATCCATGTACGCCGTCGCAATTCCTGTAACCAGATTCGTTGCTCCCGGACCACTTGTTGCAAAGCACACGCCAACCTTTCCCGTGCTTCTCGCATATCCGTCCGCCGCATGAGAGGCTCCCTGTTCGTGGGAAGTTAAGATATGCTTTATCTCTTGATGCTTATACAATTCATCATATACATTTAAGATGGCACCACCCGGATAGCCAAATACTGTATCCACGCCCTGTTCTTTCAGGCATTCAATGACAATTTGTGCCCCTGTCATCTGCATACTGTGTTCCTCGCCTTTCTATTATTTTCCTTCTGTATTCCCCTCCGGTCTCAATTCACCGCACCGAATTATTGAGGAAGTTCCAGAATCGCCCCGCGATTTCCTGAGGTTACCAAGGATGCATATCTCTTTAAGTATCCGGTTGTAACCTTCGGTTCTCTCGGCTGCCATTTTGCTTTTCTTGCCGCCATCTCCTCATCGGAAACTGCCACATCCAATGTCATCTCCGGGATATTAATACGGATAATGTCGCCTTCCTCCACGAGTGCAATCGGACCACCGACTGCTGCCTCCGGCGACACATGTCCGATAGAAGCTCCTCGGCTCGCGCCGGAGAAACGTCCGTCTGTAATAAGCGCCACGGAAGAGCCTAAGCCCATACCTGCGATTGCCGAAGTCGGATTCAACATTTCTCTCATACCCGGTCCGCCCTTCGGTCCTTCGTAACGAATCACAACCACATCCCCCGCTACGATTTTGCCGCCTTTGATTGCATCGATAGCATCTTCCTCACAATCAAATACTCGCGCCGGGCCTTCATGTACCATCATCTCGTCACAGACAGCTGAACGCTTTACAACACTGCCGTCCGGTGCCAGATTGCCTTTTAATACAGCAAGACCACCTGTTTTACTATATGGATTATCCACAGGTCTGATTACCTCCGGATTCTTATTTACAGCATTCGCAATATTTCCTCCTACCGTCTTTCCTGTCACAGTCATACAGTCCGTATGCAGCAATCCGATATCTGCAAGTTCCTTCATCACAGCATAAACACCGCCAGCCTCATTTAAGTCTTCCATATAAGTAGGGCCTGCCGGAGCAAGGTGACACAGGTTCGGTGTCTTCTCGCTGATTGGATTTGCATAGGAAATATCAAAATCAAAACCGACCTCATGCGCAATCGCCGGAAGATGCAGCATACTGTTCGTCGAGCAGCCAAGTGCCATATCTACTGTCAATGCATTTAAAATCGCCTCTTTTGTCATAATGTCACGCGGACGGATGTTCTTATTGTACATATCCATAACCGCCATACCTGCATGCTTTGCAAGTTTGATACGCTCCGAATATACCGCCGGAATAGTTCCATTTCCGCCAAGTCCCATACCGAGCGCCTCTGTCAGACAGTTCATGGAGTTTGCGGTATACATACCGGAGCAGGATCCACATGTCGGACATACCTTTTCCTCAAACTCACGGACTTCCTCTTCCGTCATAGTACCTGCCGCATGAGCACCTACCGCCTCGAACATAGAGGAAAGGCTTCTCTTCTGTCCATGCACATGTCCCGCAAGCATCGGTCCGCCGGATACAAATACTGTCGGTACATTGATGCGCGCTGCTGCCATCAAAAGTCCCGGCACATTCTTATCACAGTTCGGCACCATGACAAGTGCATCAAACTGATGTGCCAGTGCCATACACTCGGTAGAATCTGCAATCAAATCTCTGGTTACCAGAGAATACTTCATACCGATATGCCCCATTGCGATACCATCACAAACTGCAATTGCCGGAAACACCACCGGCACACCGCCCGCTTCCGCAACGCCAAGTTTTACTGCATTTACAATCTTATCCAGATTCATATGACCCGGTACAATCTCGTTATAGGAGCTTACGATACCAACCATCGGTTTTTTCATCTCTTCCTCGGTAAAACCGAGTGCATTAAATAAACTTCTGTGAGGAGCCTGCTGCATCCCCTTTTTTACATTATCACTCTTCATATTCATTTCCTCGCTATTTTCATTTCTTTTGAGCTGTCGATATACCTGTTTAAAAATGCGACGCAAGCATCACAAGTCCGCCATTCATAACAAATCCTACCGCTGCAATTATAATCCCAAGCTTAATAATAAACTTAATTTTCTTAACGAGTCCTACCACCAACATCACCAAACCGATTCCTGCAATTATCAACATCATGGCAGGTGTCAATGTCACTCCTAACACTGTCATCTCTTCTGTCTCTCCCTATATCTATTTTTATAACGTTATCCTATGCGCTCACAGATACAATCTCCCATCTGTGCTGTTCCAACCTGTGTCACAGAAGCCTTTTTCTGCTCCTCCTGCGGCATAATGTCAATTGTACGATACCCATCTTTTAATACCTGCTTTACCGCATTTTCAATCGCATCTGCTTCCTTATCCAAATCAAAGCTGTACCGAAGCATCATCGCTGCACTAAGAATCGTTGCTATCGGATTTGCAATGCCCTTTCCTGCAATATCCGGTGCAGAACCGCCGCTCGGCTCATACAGACCAAACTTCGTATCGTTCAAGCTGGCGCTTGACAGCATACCGATAGAACCTGTCACCATACTTGCTTCATCCGATAAAATGTCACCAAACATATTCTCCGTCAAAATAACATCAAACTGCTTCGGATCCTTCACTAACTGCATTGCACAATTATCCACAAGCATATGCTCGTAAGTCACCTCCGGGTAATCTTTCGCAACCTCTTCGACAACTTTCCGCCACAATCTGGACGAATCGAGCACATTCGCCTTATCGACACTCGTTACCTTCCGGCGGCGCTTCATTGCAATATCAAAGCCACGCTTTGCAATTCTGCGAATCTCTTCTTCATTATATGTAAGTGTATCTGTTGCCGTCATGACACCATCCACACACTCAGTCTTTCTGGCTCCGAAATATAAGCCTCCGGTCAATTCGCGCATAATCATCATGTCAAAGCCATCACCGATAATATCATCACGAAGCGGGCATGCTTCCTTTAATTCTTCATATAAGTATGCCGGTCTTAAATTTGCAAATAGATTCAAGGCTTTTCTCAATTTCAAAAGTCCTGCCTCCGGGCGTTTCTCCGGCGGGAGCTGATACCACGGTGAGGTAGATGTATTACCTCCGATGGAGCCCATCAGCACTGCGTCAGATGCCTTCGCCGCTGCAATCGCCTCATCCGTCAAAGGTTCTCCTGTCGCATCAATGGAGCATCCGCCCATCAAAATATCTTCATAATAAAATGTATGATTATAGACCGCTCCGACCTTATCTAATACCTTTTTTGCTTCTGCAACAATTTCAGGACCGATTCCATCACCCGAAATCACACCAACTCTGCACTCCATACTTCTTCCCTCTCTTCATCTACCTTCTGTCTGTTTCGGCACTTTAACACACTACCAACAGACAGTATATAAATTCTATAATAATGTATCTTGGGAAACATTGCAACTGATTCATCCATTTTTCTTTTTCATAAATTATATAACTGATTCTTATAACACTCAATAGTGTGGCCGCCTGCGGCACGTTTTTGCAATAAGACACACTTTCCTATTACAAAAAAATCTGCCATGTATCTCTACACGACAGATTTCTCTCAATCACTACTCTGCTGCGCTCTCCGGCTTCTCAACCTGCGCAATTGCTGCCTTCTGCATTGGGATACGGCAGTTCTTGTTGCTGCCGAACTCAACGATAACTGTGTCATCTGCAATATCAATAACAGTTCCGTAGAAACCGCTTGTTGTAAGCACTGTATCACCTAAAGCAAGCGCAGAAAGCATCGCTGTCTTCTGCTTTGCCTCCTTCTGCTGCGGGCGAATCATCAAGAAATACATGAACGCAATTAAAATAACCATTGATATAACCATACTTCCCATACCTGTTGTATTTGAAGTTGTTGCTAAGATTGATAACATCTTAATCCCTCCTATATATTACTTTCATAATGGTACGTCCAAACAGACGCTATAGAACATTGTACACAAAATATGCCATTTCGGCAAGTATTTTCACTGTCTTTATGCATTTTCTTTCTCGCGGTTAATCTGTCCCATACCGTAAAGCTTCTCTTCCTTATAGGACTTAAATGTACCTGCATCTAATGCATCGCGAATCTCTTCCATCATCGTGTTGTAGAAATACAAGTTGTGAAGTACACACAGACGCATACCAAGCATCTCTTTTGCTTTCAACAAATGACGAATATATGCTCTGCTGTACCTGCGGCATGCCGGACATCCACAGCCTTCCTCAATCGGACGCATATCCTTCTCGTATTTCTGGTTAAACAGATTAATCTTGCCTTGATTGGTGTATACATGACCATGGCGCCCATTTCTTGACGGATATACACAATCAAAGAAATCGATTCCGCGCTCCACACCTTCTAAAATATTCGCCGGTGTACCAACTCCCATCAGATAGGTCGGCTTATTTACCGGAAGATATGGTACTGTCTCATCTAAAATATGATACATTTCCTCGTGCGTCTCACCTACTGCAAGACCACCTACTGCATAGCCATCCAAATCCAGTTCTGAGATACGCTTTGCATGGTCAATTCGTATATCCGGCAGAATCGCACCCTGATTGATACCAAAAAGCATCTGGTTTTTATTTACCGTGTCCTCTAAAGAATTCAGACGCGCCATCTCTTTTTTACAGCGCTCTAACCAGCGTGTTGTACGCGCCACAGAGTCTTCCACATATCTGCGTTCAGCAAGTGCCGGCGGACATTCATCGAATGCCATCGCGATGGTAGAACCAAGGTTTGACTGAATCAGCATACTCTCTTCCGGTCCCATAAAAATCTTTCTGCCATCGATGTGCGAATTAAAATACACACCTTCTTCCTTAATCTTGCGGAGTCCTGACAAAGAAAATACCTGAAATCCGCCGGAATCTGTAAGAATCGGCTTATTCCATGACATAAACTTATGAAGTCCTCCCACTTCCTTTATCAGTTTATCCCCCGTGCGGACATGCAGATGATAAGTATTTGACAATTCCACCTGGCACTTAATCTGCTCCAAATCCTCGGTAGAAACAGCTCCCTTAATAGCTGCCACCGTACCTACATTCATAAATACCGGTGTCTGTATATCTCCGTGAACCGTGTGGAATACACCGCGCTTTGCGCGTCCTTCCTGTTTTAATAATTCGTACATATTCTTCTCTCTTTCTGTCATTTAAACATTTTTCACATGCTTCAATCATGTCATTTTAGCGACTTGAAAATATCTTCTTTTGTAACATATCTACTTTCACAGCAACACCATACTGCAATGCACATCTCGGTGTTGCATGTCCGAAATTTGCATTATAGACAATGGGAATCTTCTCGTTGTCTATTACTCCCTGCTCCTTCAATGCTGTAATTTCCTTTTCAAACAATTCAGGCTCAGGCTTTTCTTCACAGGTTTCTATAAACAGGATTTTCCCCTCCCACTCGATTCACTGTGGTATCCGAAACTCCGGCAAATAATTTCGGATGTTTTTCTACTGCACGGATAAACTCTGCGTCTTCCATCAAATAAAGCAGAAGCCTGTATGTATCATCGCCACCTATCGCACAAATAATTCCTGTAATAGAATCGTCCATAAAAGCATCTTTTAAATCCTGTGCTCTCGCTTCCGGATGTTCCTTTAAATACGCAATCCCCATTCAAAGCATTTGGCATAAATACAGGATTTAACCCGTATTCTTCTAATCTTTTTACGCCAATTTCCATGTTGTGACTGCAAAATTCCTCGCCTAACATTCCACCAGACAAACTAACGATTGCTACCTTGTCACCTTTTTTAATTTTTCTGCATATCTCATAAGCAGATTTCTCCTATCATTGCCATCCAAAAAGCTCCGTGCATCTCCATTACCTGCTCAGATATTATGCCCATCATCTACACTTCCGTCAACCTGCTCAATACATCGAAATATTCTTCAAACGTCTTAGCACAGCACTGTGGATTATCTATCCACACATTACCTGTCCGAAGTCCAATCAGCGCAAACGCCATCGCTACTCGATGGTCATCATAAGTTTTTACCACTCCTCCGGTTGGCAATCCCGGATATATCGTTACCGCATCCGCCTCTTCCTCACATCGAATGCCCTGTTGTCCCAACTCCGTAACTATCGCGTGAATCCTATCGCATTCCTGCCCTCGGATATGTCCGATATTTTCAATCCGCACTTTATCCGTTGCAAACGGTGCAATCGCTGCAAGCGTAAGCGCCTGGTCTGAAAAATCATTCATGTCTATGGTAATCCCTTTTAATCTGCCACCTGCCGCTCCCTGTACGACAATTCCCTCTTCCTGCTCGCTTATCACACATCCCATCTGCTCTAAAACGCTTAGGAAACGCAAATCACCCTGCGTATTGTCCATATGAACACGCTTTACCAATGCTCTGCCGCCTGTGATTGCTGCTGCCGCATAGAAATAACATGCTGCCGACATATCCGGCTCTACGATATAATCTGCCTTGCAGTAAGATGCGCCTTTTTCCACGAAATAATTTCTACCGTCAAAAGCCGTCTCCACTCCAAATTCCTGCATCATCGCACGGGTAATCCGAATGTAAGAACCGTCCGCCTTCTCACTGGTAATATGAATGTGCAGTCCCTGCTTTACCATCGGTGAAATTAAGAGTAATGCACTTAAAAACTGTGTGCTCTTGCTGATATCAAGATTCAGTTCCAATGGCTCTGATTGCAAGCGGATATCCTGATTATGCGCCAGGCCAACAATTTTTATAGGAAGAAATCCTTCTTTTTCTAAATAAGTAATCTTCGCACCAACGCCCACAAGTAAATCAAACAATTCTTTCATCGGTCGACGCTTCATCTGCTCGGATGCCTGTATTATGTAAACTCCATCAGAAAATCCAAGCATCGCCGTGAGAAAACGTGCCGCTGTTCCCGCACTTCCAACGTCAATGACTGCTTCTTTTTTCGGAATCTCTCCGCCACAGCCCGAAACCTTAACCCACTTTTTTTTCTCGTCAATATCCATCGAAAATCCAAGACTTTCTAAAGAGGCTAAAAAATGTCTGGAATCATCCGAAAAAAGCACGCCTGAAACCTCTACTTCTCCCTCCGACAATGCCGCTAAAAGGAGTGCACGATTTGTCATACTCTTAGACCCCGGCACTTCCACTACCCAGTCAATAGGGGCTGTGATTTTTTTAACCAGATATCGTTCGCTTTCCATCTATCACTACCTACCCTGTTTCAGTATTACCATCTGTAACACATGTTTTCTGACTTATCTTAACATATTCCGGTTGTCACGCAAAGTAATTTCTTTTATAATATAAATCATCATCTCCTTAAAGATGATATTTTAACGAGAGACCATCAGGTCTCGAGTTACCGCTTTTTTACAAATCTTCTCAGGAGGCACATTATGGCAGGATCCAGTTTCGGCACAATTTTTAAAATTACAACATGGGGCGAATCCCACGGCAAAGGCGTTGGCGTTGTGGTAGACGGATGCCCGGCAGGACTTCCTCTATGTGAAGAAGATATACAGAAGTTTTTAAACCGCAGAAAACCGGGGCAGTCCAAATACACGACCCCCCGCAAGGAAGACGATACCGTAGAGATTCTTTCCGGTGTCTTTGCTGGAAAGACCACCGGCACGCCAATCTCTCTTGTCGTTTTCAATAAGGATCAGCGTTCCAAAGATTACGGCGATATTGCTACTTACTATCGTCCGGGACACGCCGATTATACTTTCGATATGAAATATGGTTTTCGTGATTATCGGGGCGGCGGACGTTCCTCAGGCCGTGAAACCATCGGGCGTGTTGCTGCCGGTGCCATCGCTGTCAAAATCTTAGAGACACTTGGTATCTCCTTTACCACCTATACGAAATCTATCGGTCCAATCGAGGCAAAAACTTTTGATGCTGCCCAGATTCCAAACAATCCGCTTAATATGCCGGATGCAGATGCCGCTGAAAATGCACAGGCTTACTTAGATGCCTGCATGGCAGAACTCAATTCCTCCGGCGGTGTTGTGGAATGTATCATATCCGGTATGCCGATTGGAATCGGTGACCCTGTTTTTGAAAAATTAAATGCAAATTTAGCAAAAGCAGTTATGTCTGTCGGTGCTGTCAAGGGCTTTGAAATTGGTGATGGCTTTGATGTTGCAAAAGCAACCGGGAAAAATAACAACGATGCATTTCGGATAGACGCAAGCGGAAATGTCACAAAAGAATCGAACCATGCAGGCGGAATCTTAGGCGGCATGAGTGACGGAAGCGACATCATCCTCCGCGCCTCCATCAAGCCGACCCCGTCTATCGCGGCTACCCAGCAGACGATAAACCAATCCGGTAAGGAAATTGATATCAACATTAAGGGACGCCACGATCCGGTTATCGTACCGCGCGCGGTTGTCGTTGTAGAATCCATGGCGGCAATCACAATTGTCGATGCTCTTTTTACCAACATGAGTGCCCGCATGGATAAATTCAGCGATTTCTATATGAAATAATGCTATAAAATAAAGCCGTCAGTTTTGAAATTTGACGGCTTTATTATTTCATTAAAAAGTATTTGCTTCCATTCACTCATACAGTTCTGCTAACTGTATCAAAATTCTATCTTCTGACTTTTCACATGCAAATCCGGCTCTGGAAATGAAACCATATTTATAGCAGACTAATCCGGTCTGCTTTACCTGCTCTATTTCTTCCCGAATCATGTACTCAGTAACCGGCTCTTTTCTAAACTTCGCTTCATAAAAAATATAACCATTATCATCTAATGTAACAATATCAAATTCCCAATTTCTTTTTTTCACCGGGTCATCATAATAATACTTTCCTATCTTTTCAAAAATCTCCTCTGTCAATCCTTTTTTGTTCTGCCTTATCAAATATTGCCTGCATATATTTTCAAAAATCTTCGGCACATATTTCGTTTCAAAATCGTCCGCAATATATTTTTCATAAAAAATATCTGAATCCATGATATTCATACGTGATATATTTCTAAAAATATACTTGTAATAAAACAGTGATAAATTATCCGAAATAAAATATCCGGCTTTCTTTTTATTATTTTCATCATTGATAGGTGCTTCCTTTGCCACAACATCCATTCGTATCAATTTATCAAGGACATCCACAAGTGCCGGACCGCTTGAGACATTCGACTGGTCAAGAATATCTTTATACCTTGAAAATCCTTTTGCAAGTGCCTCAAAAACCTCATTTGCATTTGTAATTTTTGATATTTCTGAATTCAGGTACATAGATACCTCGTTTTCCAGCCGTGCGCCCGGAGATGCAATCAGGTTTATAATATTCTCTTTTACACTTTTATTTTTATCAATTAATCTGTTGTAATACGGAATTCCTCCAAATACGCTGTAAAGTTTTACTTTATCTTCCTCAGAAAAACTGTCATAAAAAAATGCTGACTCATAGTAATCCATTGGCTTTAAATTAATGGTAAGGTCGATTCTTCCATACAATGGATTTTGTTTTGCCAGAAGTTCTTTCATCGTATCCACATAGGAGCCGCAAATAATAAATTTTATACCGGAAGTGTCTTTATGTTTGTCAATCACTGACTGTAAAATACTATCAAGACCTTTTACATTTCCCCGTAAATATGGATATTCATCAAAGACGAGAACAAACGGACTTTTTGATGATTTTTCAAACAAAAAATTCAGTAATTCTTCCATATCACGAAATGCAGGTTTCGGAAAATCAAAGGCTTCACCTATCAACTCCGAAAGACTATCCACGTTATTCTGTTCCGTAGTCTGTTTGCATTCATAATAAATACTTTTTACTTTTGTTTCCTTTAATACCTGCTTAATCAGCTCGCTCTTACCAATACGTCTTCTGCCGTATATCAGTGAAATTTTCTGCCCATCGGAATCAATCATTGCACACAGATTTTTTCTTTCGACATCTCTTCCATAAAACATAGTGTTCCCTCCACCGCATGTTCTTTCTTCCGTATAATTATGATTTTCATAAATGTCAATTTTATTCGGTTGTGACCGAGTCGGTTGTGACTGAACAAAGTGTGCTTCGCACACTCTCGCGAACATACGTTACCTATCAAGCGAGGCACACTTTGCCGCGCCGAGCACAGTCGCTTGCGACATAATTCCACTTGTGCGAGTGCGCATCCTGCACGGAGTGCTTTTTGCTCTATAGGAATCGCAATTTCACGCTTTAATGCAACGCGATATTTCCTATAGAGGAACAAATAAAAAGACGAAGTACATGTGTACCTCGTCTTTTTATTATTCTCACTAGCTTCGTCTAATATGCTGATGTGTAAACAAATGCTCCTGACAATACTCGTAGTTTCCCTCGCACTTTGAACAGAATCGAAATTCCAGTTCCGGATTGCTCATTTCCGTGCGTCCGCAAACTGCACACTTATGCCGTGCCCCGTTTTCATAGCCGACAGGTTCTCTCATCTGTTTCTTAAAATTCTGTCTGCGCTTCACTTCATGCGGTGCATAGCGTTTCACATCCCTTGATGAGAAGAAAAATATAATAAAGTTAAGCAGTGACATCACAATAGCAATCTTATCTGCCCATCCCCCTTCAAAGAACTCCGCTACTATCATAATTCCATAGATAATTCCCATCCACTTCATCTTTACCGGAATAATCCACATGAGCAGAATCTGCATATCCGGATATGTCATCGCAAATGCAAGGAAAATGGACAGATTGATATAATCTGTACTGAAACCATATCCCAAATACTGCAGAATAGCCGCATCTCCGCCGTAGAACACATACATAATCGCATAGAGAACAAATGCACCAAGCACCGTAAACAGCATTCCACTGAAAATATATACATTAAAGCGGAATGTTCCCCATGTACGCTCCAATGCCGTTCCAAGCTGATAGTAAAGCAGCGACATAATCAAAAGAGTAAATAAACTCGTCGTAGTTGGCATAAAAATCCATGTTACCAGACGCCAGATTTGTCCATGCAAAATATGGTAGGGACTCAGCGTCAACAGATCTATGATATTCGGATTCATCTTATACATCAGAAATCCAATCATATATGCGCCAATCATCCACATCATCAAATTTGAAATGGAATATTTTCCGAATTTGTGTTCTAATTTGTTCAACCAGTTCATATTACTGTAACCATGCCTTTCATCTAAATAAACGTTACTTTCCAAGTATAACAGACACACATTCTTTGTCAATCGGCTCAACTTTTCTTCACAAAAAGTTTATGAATTTTTTAGCAATTTCTGCACATTTACTACTATTTGCTCATTGTCTTTTACGATTTCCTGTCGTATAATGTACACTGGTTTGACTTTCAAAAGATATATTTTTAATAAGAAGAAACACCACTCTTTTTTTACTTTGATAAAGTAATATCACACGAAAGACGATATGGAGGATATCTATATGGAAAACAATATGCTACATAAATTAGGCATTGACATCGGTTCAACAACCGTCAAAGTTGCAATTCTTGACAAAGACGACAATCTGCTCTTTTCCGATTATGAGAGACACTTTGCCAATATTCAGGAAACATTATCCGCCTTACTTCAAAAAGCATTTGATAAACTCGGCGATTTAAATCTGGCACCGATGATTACAGGTTCCGGTGGACTAACCCTCGCCAAACATTTAGATGTTCCGTTTGTACAGGAGGTTATCTCCGTTTCCACGGCGTTGCAGCACTATGCACCACAGACGGATGTTGCCATTGAGCTTGGTGGTGAGGATGCGAAAATCATTTATTTTGAAGGCGGTAATGTCGAACAGCGTATGAATGGCATCTGTGCCGGCGGTACAGGCTCTTTTATCGACCAGATGGCATCCCTGATTCAGACAGACGCTTCCGGTTTGAATGAATATGCGAAAAGCTATAAGGCAATTTACCCGATTGCTGCCCGCTGCGGTGTATTTGCCAAGACAGATATTCAGCCGCTTATCAACGAAGGTGCGACACGCGAGGATCTCTCTGCTTCTATTTTTCAGGCAGTTGTCAACCAGACCATCAGTGGTCTTGCATGTGGCAAGCCAATTCGTGGGCATGTCGCATTTTTAGGCGGACCTCTGCACTTTTTGTCCGAGCTTAAGGCGGCATTTATCCGCACCTTAAATCTCGATGATGAGCACGCAATTACCCCTGAAAATTCTCATCTTTTTGCTGCTATCGGTTCTGCACTGAATTATCAGGCACAGCATACCTCCACGCTCTCAGCACTCTTAGAGCAGTTGAAGTCCGGCATTCAGATGGAGTTTGAAGTTGCCCGCCTTGAACCGCTTTTTGAAAATCAGGAGGCATATGACATCTTCCGTGCACGCCACGATGGACATAATGTAAAAACTGCCGACCTCTCTACCTACGAAGGAAACTGCTATTTAGGAATCGATGCGGGTTCTACGACAACCAAAATTGCCTTGGTCGGTGAGGACGGTTCCTTATTATATTCTTTTTACAGCAACAACAACGGAAGTCCGCTTGCAACTGCCATCCGCTCTATCAAAGAGATTTATGAGCAGCTTCCGCCAAAAGCGAAAATTGTACACTCCTGCTCCACTGGTTACGGCGAAGCATTGTTAAAAGCCGCTCTGATGCTTGACGATGGCGAGGTTGAGACCGTTGCGCACTACTATGCAGCAGCTTTCTTTAACCCTGATGTTGACTGTATCTTAGACATCGGCGGTCAGGATATGAAGTGTATCAAGATTAAAAATCAGACCGTAGACAGCGTACAGTTGAACGAAGCCTGCTCCTCCGGCTGTGGTTCTTTTATCGAGACTTTCGCAAAATCCTTAAACTATTCTGTGGCAGACTTCGCAAAAGAAGCGCTTTTTGCCAAGAACCCGATTGACCTTGGAACACGCTGTACTGTATTTATGAACTCAAAAGTAAAGCAGGCACAGAAGGAAGGGGCATCTGTCGCTGATATTTCATCCGGTCTTGCATACTCTGTTATCAAGAACGCCTTGTATAAAGTTATCAAGCTCTCTGACGCAAGCGAACTCGGCAAAAACATCGTTGTTCAGGGTGGTACTTTCTACAACGATGCCGTTCTCAGAAGCTTTGAAAAGATTTCCGGCTGCGAATGTGTCCGTCCGGACATCGCAGGTATCATGGGTGCCTTCGGTGCAGCTTTGATTGCAAGAGAACGCCACGAGGAAGGTTACAAGACCTCCATGCTCTCCATTGAAGAAATCAATGCGCTTACGTTTGACACCAAGCTGACAAGATGTCAGGGCTGTACAAACCACTGTCTTCTTACCATCAACCGTTTCTCCGGTAACCGCCAGTACATCACCGGAAACCGCTGTGAGCGCGGACTTGGTAAAGAGAAGAACAAGGAGCAGATTCCAAACCTCTTTGAATATAAGAACAAACGACTATTTGACTACCAGCCTTTGTCCCCTGAGGAAGCTACACGCGGCACAGTCGGTATTCCAAGAGTCTTAAATATGTATGAAAATTACCCATTCTGGGCAACTTTCTTTAAAAAGCTAGGCTTTTCTGTTGTGCTGTCACCACAGTCCACCAGAAAAATATACGAGCTGGGCATCGACTCCATCCCAAGTGAATCCGAGTGCTACCCTGCAAAGCTTGCGCACGGTCATGTAACATGGCTGATTCACCAGAATGTAGACTTTATTTTCTACCCATGTATACCATATGAGCGCAACGAATTCCCGGACTCTAACAACCACTATAACTGTCCGATTGTTACGTCCTATGCAGAAAATATCAAGAACAATGTGGATGAGATTACTTCCGGTCAGGTGAAGTTCTTAAATCCATTTATGTCCTTCACCAACGAGGAGACCCTTTCCTCCCAGTTAGTTAAAACATTCTGCGGTTCTGACTTTGGCATCTCAGAATCTGAAATACGCGACGCGGTAGCTGAAGGCTGGAAAGAGCTAGCCGTTGTACGCATGGAAATGCAGAAAAAAGGTGAAGAAGTCTTAGAATATATGAAAGCCAACAATAAACGTGGTATCGTCCTTGCAGGACGTCCTTACCATGTGGACCCGGAAATCAATCACGGTATCCCTGAGTTGATTACATCTTACGGTTTTGCTGTACTGACAGAGGATTCCATCTCCCACTTGCAGGAAGTGGAGCGTCCGCTTATCGTTATGGACCAGTGGATGTACCATTCCCGCCTGTATGCCGCAGCAAACTTCGTAAAGACCAGAGATAATTTGGACATGATTCAGCTCAACTCCTTCGGCTGCGGCTTAGATGCTGTTACGACTGACGCGGTTGCCGATATTTTAACAAAGTCCGGTAAGATTTATACCTGTTTAAAGATTGACGAAGTCAACAACTTAGGTGCAGCACGTATTCGTATCCGCTCTCTCATCTCTGCCATCCGTGTGCGTGAGAAGAAACAGACAAAGCGTACCATTGTGCCTGCAAATTATGAGCGTGTGATTTTCACAGAGGAAATGCGCAAGAATTACACTATCCTCTGCCCGCAGATGTCTCCGATTCATTTTGAATTGTTAGAGCCAGCTTTCCGCGCTGCCGGTTACAATTTTGTCGTACCGAATATACCAAGCCGTACTTGTGTGGATGTAGGATTAAAATTCGTCAATAATGATGCCTGCTATCCTTCCTTAATCGTTGTCGGTCAGTTAATGTCTGCCGTCATGTCCGGTGAATTTGATATGACAAGAACCGCTGTCGTTATCTCTCAGACCGGCGGTGGATGTCGTGCCAGCAACTACATCGGCTTCATCCGTCGTGCCTTAGAAAAAGCAGGCTACCCGGATGTTCCGGTTATTTCCCTGAACTTGAGCGGTTTAGAAGCCAATCCGGGCTTTAAGTTTACACTACCGCTGATTCAGCATGGCTTATATGCACTTGAGTTCGGCGATATTTTCCTGCGCTGCGTATACCGCACACGCCCTTATGAAGCAGTACCGGGTTCTACTAACGCACTGCATGAGAAGTGGAAAAAAGAGGTTATCTCATTTGTGAGCCAGAAAAAGATGCTTTCTCACAGCAAGTTCAAAAAGATGTGCCGCGAGATTATCCGCGACTTCGATAACTTAGAGCGTATCGATATGAAGAAGCCGCGTGTCGGCGTTGTCGGCGAGATTTTAGTAAAATTCCATCCGGCAGCCAACAATCAGCTTGTTGACTTACTAGAATCCGAGGGCGCAGAAGCTGTCGTACCTGACCTTACAGACTTCCTTCTCTACTGCTTCTACAACACCGGATTTAAGGCAGACAATCTCGGTTTCAGCCAGAAATCCAAGCGTACCGGACGCCTTGGCATCAAGTTCTTCGAGTGGCTAAGAAGCGCTGCACGCGATGAATTAGAAAAGAGCAAACATTTTGATGCTCCGGCTTATATTGATGACCTTGCGAAATATGCACGTGAAATTGTATCCGAAGGTAATCAGACAGGTGAGGGATGGTTCTTAACCGGAGAGATGCTTGAGTTAATCCACACCGGAACTCCAAACATTGTCTGCACGCAGCCATTTGCCTGCCTGCCAAACCACGTAGTCGGCAAAGGCGTCATCAAGGAACTCCGCCACCGCTATCCGCAGTCTAATATCGTCGCTATCGACTATGACCCGGGTGCAAGTGAAGTAAACCAGTTGAACCGTATCAAATTGATGCTCTCTACGGCAAATAAAAATCTGTCGAAATAGCAGCAAGATGGGTCTATATAGAATTATCACGTTTTCTATATAGACCCATTTATTAATAATCTATGCTTCGGATTTCTTTATTCTGCAGTCCCACAATTTCTTTTATATTAAAATACTCATTCTCATAGCGCGGATGAAAAGTACGCAGCAGAGAAATTACATAATTTCTGGGAAGTTTCAGCAGATAACACTGTTCTTCCCAGATTGCATCTATGTATTGCCTTATCATATCAATGCCTTCCAGCGACATATCAAGCCCTAAAATCGGGTAATCCATGGTTATGATATTTTCCATCGGTGCAAATTTTACATCATAGTATAAGAAAAATGCCGGCAAAGCCTTTTCTACCGTATCCTGATAATTGCAGTTTCCATAATGGTCAAAAAATTTCATCAGTTCATTATACTTTTCCTGCGTTTCTCTTACCTTTTGTATCACAGCATCATACCCAAGCTGATAGACATCTAATGCCGGAAGTCTGCCGGGCGTTATCGAATTATCCCCGGTTTTCAAATGTGCCATACAATATATCACAGCCTCCATGAGACTTCTCGCTCTTTCATAGGTCACAGAACTGCTTTCTTTTGCCGTAAACTCTTCTGCGAGTTTCCCCACAATCGGAATCAAATCTTCCATTTCATATATACTGCTAACATCAAATTTCATCATCTTCATATCTCCCAATAAATTTACGTGTATTCGCCCGTGTACTTCTCGCAAACTGCTCCCAAAATGTCTCTTCCAGATATTCAAGAGAACCCTTGCATTCTCCGTCAAAAGTCTCCCTCATAATCTGTATCAACTCATCATCTGTCCATTCGTCCATGGATTCATTCTTATACAGGTAAAAAATATCCTGTAATTTCATGATTGTCTCAGCATAGTTCTCTTGATAGATATAATCCGAATCACAGAATGCGAATATCAGCTTATCCAGAATCCCTCCACGAAATTCCACCCTCTGCTGTTCACAAAGACTCTCTCTACGCCTTATTATCAATTCCCGAATATCCTCATCTGCCAAAGATAAGCCATATTGCTCCGCATACGCATTTGTTTTTCTTAGCAGATTCATCTGGTTCTGCTCTGACAAGTGTTGCATAACATTTTCCATCCTAATCCTCCCCAATACATGAATGCTTTCTGTTCTTAAAATGGTCCGACATTCTCTTTTATAATACAAGAACACGATTCAAGTGTCTGCTGATTATACCGCTTCTACAAAGCCGTTGCAAGACTTGAAAAAATGCCTATTTTGTGGTAATATGAGTATAGAAAAAAGAGAAAAAGATGTTTGTTATGCATCTTTTTCTCTTTTACTATTCTACTTTCCTATATACTTTTATGATTCAGTTTTTCTTCAAATTTCATGCCAGAGGGTATGAATTCTACAATTCTATCTCTCATACCCCGTTTTTCAAAAAAATCTCCCCAGCATATTGACATTTTTAGCCTGAAATGGGTATGAGCAGTGAAAAATCATCTTCCATACCCCGTTTTTTATGATTTTCGGGGTATCACTGCTTTTAAAACCACTCCCATACCCAAATTAACCTCAAAACACTTGATTTTCACCTTAAAAATGTGTATTTAGGGGTATAAAATCAATAACTCGCACAACCATACCCTCTCAGGCATAAATAGAACTGCCTTACCAAAAAGTCACATCCACTCCGCGCAAAAAGATTATAGTTTTCTATTATGATACTGCTCTCTCGTCATACTATAAATCTCCTCATCCAGCACCACACCATCAAAACGCACACATGCTTCTGCCAGATGCATTTGATGTTCAAATCCAAGTTTTTCTATCACACGTTTTGACTGATTGTTAAAAGGAAAATGAGCTACCATAAGTGTCTCCAGCCCTAACTCATCAAAAGCATATGCCAGCACTGCTTTTACTGCCTCTACAACAAGACCCTGTCCCCAACAATCCTCGGAAATCACATATCCAATCTCTCTGTCATAAGAAAATCCTGCTCTTTTGCTGGCATGCAGTCCCACAGAGCCAATTACATGATGCATCGCCTTTAATTCCAACGCCCAAGTATCATCCTCCTTCATAAACATCGCAAGAATCTTCTTTGACTCCTCCAGACTCTCATGAGGTTTCCATCCTGCCATCGGTCCCACCTTGGGTGTCGATGCATACACATACAAGTCTTTGGCATCTTCAACACTCCATGGTCGTAAAATCAGTCTATCTGTTTCAAGTCTTTTCATATACTATCCTTCCCACTAATATCAGAGTTTTCCTACCTCATCTTCTAATGTTTCCGTCATCTCATAGATCTGCATGGTCTGAGATGAAATTTCTTCTGTATTTGCCGCAATCGTCGCTACTTTTTCATTAACAGTATTAATATGTTCAACTACATTCTGGATATAAGAAATACTTTCCTGTATTTTCGGCATAATCTCATCAGCTTTATCCACATTTTGTGCAATCAATGCTTTTGTATCATCGGATAATTTTCTAATCTCAGACGCCACCACTGCAAATCCTCTGCCTAAGTCTCCTGCGCGCGCAGCCTCAATGCTTGCATTGAGTGACAGCAGATTCGTCTGTCCTGCAATTCCTGCAATATCCTGATTGCTCTGTTGATATATCTGCATAAATTCACTTAAAATTGCAATCGAGTCCGTCAATTCATTACATAACTCTGTAATTGTTTCAATTCCCTGCGCCAGATTCGTAGCCTCATTTGCAGAAGCTTCATTTGCCACATTCAATTCCTTAATATTATTACTCAATGCATTGAAGCGTTCTGCCACATCTGACAAGGCCTGCCTGTGTACCAGTTCCTGCTGCTTCTCCTGCTCCCGGATTTTATTCGTTTCCTGTATATCATTTTCCATGACATCCTTCAGATAATGCACACAGTTTTCCTTGATATTAACGCCATTATAAATTGCTTTCGCCATATCTTTACAGGTCTTGTATCCACAGGATTCACAATCAATCTGGCGTTTACTCTTTGTATCTTTATACATAGAATTGAATATATCATCATATTGTTTTTCTGTTGGCTCTGCTACCGTTACCCTTTTATCTGTGTAATTTCGCATAAAATCCCTGACATCTAAATTTTTGAATGCGCGCATAAGATTATTCAGACGTTCTTCCGGCTTTAGAGAAACATCCCACGGACTGACAGAATGCTTTTTATGCAGCCCTATTACTGCTGCTCCTGTCGTACTTGCATTCTTAATTTTATTTATTGTAAATAGCACTTCATCGGTCTGACGCTCTTCTTCTGTCGCTGTTCCATACAAACATCCGCGTGCGCAATTTAGAATATCAACCATAAACGGCAAGTCTTTTTTCTCTGCGATACGCTTTATATACTCCTTTAAATATTCATATGCTTCGCTCTCGCCTTCCACTTGACGTACCATCTGTTCTTTTCCAAGAAAATGCTCAACATTCTCTTTTAGTCCGCCAGGCATCGGATATATACTTCCAAGTCCATATTCCAGTTCATCCTCATATGGTTCACAAGAGCAATAATCTTTGCCAATTTTCTCAAGAAGTTTCTTGAAAGTCACATTATAATCTACTCCTTGTACATTTGAATCTTCAATTTCAGTCTTCTTCGCAATACAAGGACTGATAAAAGCAATGCTATCCGACACTTTCATATACTTTTTCATATATATGGCTGTACACATCATAGGGCTATGTATCGGCATCAGCTTGTCTAACAATTCCGGAGCATATTTCTCAATATAATTCACAACCGCCGGACATGGCTGCGATATGCCACCAATAAAATTATGCTCAGTAATATATTTCAAATATGCCCATGTTGTAATATCTGCACCATAGGAAACACTACAGACATGATTAACGCCCTTTTTCTTCAAATATCCCAAAATTTTCTTGTATTCCTGCGGATAATTTGCAATAAAAGCCGGCGCCAGTATAACAGAAATCTTTTTGCCGGAAGCCAAATCTACAAAGAAACGTTCCGTATCATCTACATAATCTCTTGCCTCATGTGTACACGCATCAAAACATGCTCCACATGCTATACATTTATCTGAATTAACCGAAACAAATCCTTTTACAGATGCATCATTTGCCAACAGTACCGGGCAGGTACGAATACACTTATTACATCCGGTACAGCTATTATTTGCAAAAATTAAATTGTCCAACATATAATACCTCCACGTCCCATCATCTAGTACTTTCTTACTATTATTATAATTCTAATGTAGAACTTTGTCCACGTTTATCTAGTTTATTCTCTTTTCTTGTGATAAAATACTTGAAGACTTCTAGACACATGAATTAGAATCACAGGACAATACATATAGATTATGGAGGAATTCGCATGAACCCAATGGTAAGCATCATCGTGCCAATTTATAATGCCCAGAATTATTTAAACCGCTGTATTGACAGCATTTTAAATCAGGAATATACAGACTTTGAACTACTGCTGGTGGATGACGGGAGCACCGATTCCTCCGGCTCCATCTGCGACACCTATGCCGCCTCCGATGACCGCATCCGTGTGATTCACAAGACAAACTCCGGCGTGTCCGACACACGAAACACAGCCATTCGTCAGGCAAAAGGTACTTATCTTCAGTTTCTTGACAGCGACGACTGGATTACACCGGATGCAACCAAACTGTTAGTCCGCGCTGCAACTGAACATAACTGTGACCTCGTCATCGCAGATTTCTATCGTGTGGTCGGTGAACGCGTGTCACACAAGGGGGACATTGAAGATGATGGTGTTCTCACACGCGAAGAATTTGCGGAACATATGATGGAAAATCCGGCAGATTTCTACTACGGCGTTCTCTGGAACAAGCTTTATCGCAGAGACATTATAGAGAAGTATGGTCTTCAGATGGACACCTCAGTCAGTTGGTGTGAGGATTTTCTCTTCAATCTGGAGTATATTCTCCACGCCAACATTTTCTATGCATTACAGGCACCGATTTACTACTACGTCAAAACCAAAGGCTCACTGGTTGCCACGCAGGGAATCAGCATCAGTAAGACTATCAAGATGAAGTTCATGGTGTTTGAATACTATAACAATTTTTACAAGAATGTATATGATGAGAAAGATTACGAGAAAAAACGCCTGTCTGTTTACCGTTTCTTCGTGGATGCTGCCAGTGATGGGACTGTTCCGCCGACTCTGCTACCGGGTGTCTCCAAGCTTGGAGATGAACGCACATCTGTCAACTCAGATGCAGTCGCCCAGGAAGGAATTCTTGCCGAAGCCTACCGTGACCGCAAGCTACTGGAACGCTACGTAGAGACCGTAGGTCTTCGCTACGACCTTACCCTTAAGGAAGCGTCACTCCTGCTCCATCTGAGTCAGACAAATGCATTTTCGAGCCGTAAAGAACTTGCTGACTTTACAGGTATGTCCAGAAATACGCTTTCCGGAACTCTGCAAAAGCTTACATCCAAAAATCTTATTAAGATAACGGATGTTCGCGCTGCACGCAAAAAAGAATCCCAAAACACAAAGCACGGTATACATATTGAACTACTTCCTGCCGCATTTGACATCATCCCGAATCTTGCAACGGCAGAACATGACTTTAATGCCGTCCGGTTTCAGGGATTTACAGACGAGGAACTTTCCGAATACCAGCGGCTTTCCGATAAGATAAAAGAAAATATACAGCGTATATTGATGGCATAGAAGCGAAAAAAATGTCCGAGGCTGTTGCACCATTGATTTCTTCGTGTAACAATCTCGGACAAATATGTTTTTGGTTCATTTTATTGTATCAAATCACTAAGTGGTCGGAATTCATATCCCATGT
The DNA here is from genome assembly GCA_964484605.1 of uncultured Roseburia sp. GTDB lineage: Bacteria > Bacillota > Clostridia > Lachnospirales > Lachnospiraceae > Roseburia. The sequence continues at coordinate 38,327 of CAZAGJ010000005.1, forward strand.
CCTCCCACTTTGTCAGCAATTCATCTAAAATTTCCCCATTTGTCTTAGAAGTACTGTGCAGAAGCACAATCGCCCCCGGATGTATTCTTCCGATCAGCTTCTCCAATGCCGCCTCTTTCGTTGGCTGGTCATCCACATTCCAGTCCACATAAGCAAGACTCCAGAAAAATGTCTGATACCCCAGTTCCTTTGCCATCTTAAGGTTTTCCTTACTGTACTTCCCCTGCGGTGGCCGATAATATCTTACCATCTCCGTCCCGGTAATCTCTTTAAACAGATTGGCTACATCATCCACTTCTTTCTGAAAAGATGTAATATCTGCTATTGATGACATATCCGGATGATGATAGGTATGATTTCCAACGGTATGTCCTTCTGCTACCATTCGTTTTGCAATGTCAGGCGCCGTCTCCAAGAAATGTCCCACCACGAAAAATGTTGCCGATACATTGTGCTTTTTCAATGCATCCAGAATCGGCTCCGTATTGCCATTTTCATAACCGCAGTCAAAAGTCAGATAAATTACTTTTTCTGTGCTGTCACCTACATAGTAGGCATCATACTGTTTCAGTTCTTCTGCTGTCACAGTTCCAGTCGGCTGTGTGCCTTCTGCTCCAAATCCCAAGCCCCAGTTTTCTGCCTGTTCTACCTGATTCATCGTATCGACTGTACCAGTCCCCTGCATTTTTGCGACCTGCCAGCCTATCAAAAACATTGCAACAAATAAGAATGTAATGCCGACGCTCTTTTTGTATCTGCTTTTCATAATACTTCTCGAACATTTTCTTCTCTACATCATATGTAAAGCAACTCTCGTCTCATTCCTGTTGCCGCTACTCATTATTCTGATAACCGCACTTCGGGCAGATACTACCGCCTTTGTATTCGTAGCCACAGCGGAAGCAGCAGATAGTCTCATGCTTCTCTCTCGCTAAATATGTAAGACTTCTGGAATCCGGCTTTTCCTGCAGATAATGTACAAAATCATTCAACACATCTGCAAATGTCAGCAAATCCTTATTCTCCACAGCATATGGGAGCTTCGTCTTCGTGCCGTTTTTCTGATGCATATATAAGCCTTTATTCAACAGCCCCACAGAAGCATCAATGCGTGTAATTGTATCAATCTGTACACCATACGCACTTAAAAGCGTACTGTAATACAAATGTTCCGGCGTTATAATGATGCCCTCTTTTCCTGTTCCGTTGCGTGTCGCATCCACTACCAGAATTGGATATTCAAACATTCCTTTTCCTGCGGCATATGAGGCAAGCGCATACTCAATCACATCCACTTCCTCCGGCTTTGCCTGTTTTAACAACACTTTTCTCGCCGGATAAAAATGATGCTTTGAATTCTCTTCAATACCTGCCTCTTCTAACTCTTCCTTTAACTTCTTTACAAGAAGTTCACACTCATCCGTCTTAATTTTTGTCAAACGCTTCTTAAGCGTTTTAAGCGCATCTTTTTTCAATTCCGGCAGGAAATCCCCCTGTTCAATCTTCTCATATGCCTGCATCCCTTCCTCGAAGGTCATCTGCATCGGGTTCGGACAGATAATAGCAATTGTCTCCGTATCAATCTCACGAATACGCTCATCTATCTTCTCCATATAGGGCACAATCAGTTCCGGTAAAAAATCACCATCGCGCAGCTTTTCCTTAAGTTCCACAAAATCTTCCCTGCTGACCTTTCGCGCCCGCTTTACTGTGTTCGCAATCTCCTGCTTTTCCGCTACCTCACGACGCTCTTTTAACGCTGCTTCATATGGAGTAAAATCTACATCCTCATAGTCTCTGATTCGCTGCACATATTGCTTATACTGGCTGCGGTCCAGATTCTTTGGCATCTTAGCAATCAGCTGTTCAACCTCTTTTTCTGCCTGTGTACGTTTAAATCCACGCAGTTTGTCCAGAATCGGTTGCTTTCTTTCTACAGGAATCTTTGCCTGCTCAACTTCCTCTAACACACGCTTTACAATGACATAATTCTTGCCTTCACAGGATGCCGCTTTCTCCGACAGACGCGCCTCCTGCTCATCATAGAGCTTGTGCTCCACACGTGATAAATATGCTTCTCTCTCCTGAGGTATAAGCTTTTTCTCATGTTCTAACTGCTTCTTAAGTTCACGAAGCTGACGCTCAGAGTAGCGCTCTAACACATTTAAGCGTGCCTCATACTTCTTGCGCACCTCCTCGCGTTCCTCCGGCGAAATGATAATACTATCATCCAAAGATACTCCTCGTTTCGCTGCCGCATCTGTGGATGTACTCTGTTGGGGC
>CAZAGJ010000005.1:40709-81187 GCA_964484605.1 uncultured Roseburia sp.
TTGGCATCTGTGAATGTACTCTGTTGGGGCTTGGCATCTGTGAATGTACTCTGTTGGGGCTTGGCATCTGTGAATGTACTCTGTTCTGTATATATACTTCCTTCTATGGATGCATTTTTGCCTCTGTCCACATCTCCGTATGCCTGTTTACTTCTGTCAGCATATGTGTGATTCAAAGTTTTTGCTGTTCTAACAGTAGCTGCTGTTTCTGCTATATCTTCCTCCTGCTCATCACTATACGCTTCTTCCTGCTGTCCGCTTCTGCTCTGCACCTGTTCTTTTACCGCATGCTCAAATCTGCGAATGCTCTCATCCGGATAAAAGCCCTCTTCCATACGCGCTTCAATCTTGCGCAGTTCCTCCTCAGAAAGTTCCGGCAAATATGTATACAACTCTTCTAGGCTCTCTGCCTCGTCCTCCTCCGGCATTGCTCTTCCATCTGCGTATTCATTGCAGTGGCAGTTCGACACACGCTCTCCGTCCCTGCCCAGAAGTTCCATATAATCCTCATATGCAACCGTATCTTCTCCGAATTCCATCACATATATATCGCCCTCCGCAAAAAGCTTACGCGGTCTCGGCGTAAAAAAACACTGACAATGTTCACAGGTCGCTGCACGCGCAAGCAATACGCCGCCCTCTTCCGTCTCAATACGGAATTCCTTTCCCACAGGATATACTACCATGTGTAAGTTCTTTCCGCACAGTGGGCACAGATATCCTACCATATAAAAATTATTGCCCAGACGGGTACGTCTGCGTTCCTCTACCGTGGTATCCACACGAGTAAAATCCGCATGTGCCTTTCTCCAGATTATCTTATGCCACAATCCCTGTCCACGGACTTCCTCTTCCTGCTCCTCTTCTTCGCTGTACTCAATCGCCATCTGGATGACATCCTCATAAGTCACACGCATGTCATTCCGGTAAAAACGCATATACAGCGGCGTATATTCCGGTTCCACATTATACTCCTGCATGATACTGACAAACAGGCTATTTAACTGCGGATAATCCTTCTCCACACGAATCCCCTTGATGGTTCCCCACTTGCCAAACGCATATAAAACCATATTGATGGCATTCTGTACACGCATATTTATTCCTACGTTCTGAACATCCGTCATCTCCGGTATCTCAATAATATTGGTTGTTACCTTTCTGGTATCAAAATGAAAAAACAGGGAACGCACTTCTCCCTGCAAAATAATATAATTATCCACAACTGCAAAGATACCATTCCACTTTACCGGTACCTTCGCCGCCTGAATCAACTTTTCAAATGTCTGCTGTAATTCTGCATTTGCCCTCAAAAGTATCATTTGTGTCCCCTCAATTTTCTTTTGATATTATTGCTGTATATTAATAGTATACGCACTTCTTTTCGGTTTTTCAAACCTTCTTTATAAACTTTTAATAATTCCTGAAAGCCCTTTATTTCTCACGTTTTTTGAATGATTGTTAGCACTCATCACAAAAGAGTGCTAATTTCCTATTGACTTTTAAATTTTACAGATATAATATTCTATTTATGAGGATTTTCATAGCATTTTTATGATAAAGGAGTGTTATATTATGGCAAACAAACATGGAAGTCTGTCAATCGACAGCGATAATCTTTTTCCTATTATTAAAAAATGGTTATATTCTGACCACGACATTTTCTATCGCGAGCTTATCAGCAATGGCTGCGATGCGATTACAAAATTAAAAAAGCTTGATATGATGGGTGAATACACTCTCCCAAGCGATTTCAAAGCAAAGATTCAGGTCATTGTCAATCCTGAGGACAAGACATTAAAGTTCATCGATAACGGACTTGGTATGACCGCTGACGAAGTTGAGGAATACATCTGCCAGATTGCCTTCTCCGGCGCGACAGATTTCATTGAGAAATATAAGGATAAATCTACCGATGATCAGATTATTGGTCACTTCGGACTCGGTTTCTACTCTGCGTTCATGGTAGCCGACGAAGTAGAGATTGATACACTTTCTTATAAAGAAGATGCCACACCGGTACACTGGACCTGCGATGGCGGCACAGACTATGAACTGACAGACGGCATCAAGGAAGGTATCGGTACTGAGATTACCCTTCACTTAAACGAGGATTGTCTGGAATTTGCAAATGAATATCGTGCACGCGAAATCATCGAGAAGTACTGCTCTTTCATGCCAACAGAGATTTATCTCTCAAAGGCAAACACCGAGGAACAATATGAGACGATTGATGTCGCAGACAAATTAGACACTGATACCGTTGTAGAAGAAATCCATGAAGAAGCAAAGATGGAAGAAAAGGAAAACGAAAACGGCGAGAAGGAAATGGTTGAAGTCTCTCCTGCCAAGGATAAGCTTAAGATTGTAAAGCGTCCGGTTCCGTTAAACGATACCAATCCATTATGGCTGAAAAATCCAAATGACTGTACTGAGGAAGAATACAAAGCTTTCTACCGCAAAGTCTTCTTAGACTACAAGGAGCCGTTATTCTGGATTCATTTAAACATGGATTATCCATTTAATTTAAAGGGTATCCTCTACTTCCCGAAAATTAATACAGAGTATGATTCCATCGAGGGCACCATCAAGTTATACAACAATCAGGTATTTATCGCGGACAATATCAAGGAAGTCATTCCAGAGTTCTTAATGCTCTTAAAGGGTGTTATCGACTGTCCTGACCTTCCTCTGAATGTTTCCCGTTCTGCATTACAGAATGATGGCTTCGTCAAGAAGATTGAAGAATACATTACAAAGAAAGTTGCCGACAAACTCATCGGTATGTGTAAAACCGAAAAAGAAAGTTATGAGAAATACTGGGATGACATCAGCCCATTCATCAAATTCGGCTGCTTAAAAGATGTCAAGTTCTGCGACAAGATGAATGACTACATCTTATTTAAGAATTTGGACGACAAGTACCTCACTCTTCCGGAACTTCTTGTAAAAGAGGAGAACGCAGAAGAAAACGATACAGAGACTATTGATGCAGATGGCAATCCGATTGAAAATACAGATGCTTCTGGCTCTGACAGCGCAGAGGAAGAAAAAGATGAGCGCAAGATTGTCTACTATGTAACCGACAAGAATCAGCAGGGACAGTACATCAAACTCTTCAAAGAGCAGGGAATGGACGCCGTCATCTTAGACCACAATATCGATACATCCTTCATCTCTCAGTTAGAGCAGCGCAACGAGCAGTATAAGTTCATGCGTATTGATGCAGACCTCACCGAATCCTTAAAGGATGAGACAGACGCAGATGCACTCAAAGAAGATACAGATGCACTGACAGAAATCTTTAAGAATGCATTAAATAATGACAAACTCACCATCAAAGTTGAGAAGCTGAAGAATGAGAACATCTCTTCCATCATCACTCTCTCCGAAGAAGGAAGACGTATGCAGGATATGATGAAGATGTATGCCATGGGCGGTATGGGCGGCATGGACCCTAGTATGTTTGCCGCTGACCAGACACTGACCTTAAATGCAAACAATGCCTTGGTACAATACATTCTAAGCAACAAAGAATCTGAGAATGTTCCTATGTTCTGTGAGCAGCTTTACGACTTGGCAATGCTCTCTAACCAGCCGTTGTCCGTAGACGCAATGAGCCGCTTTGTAGAGCGCAGCAACAAAATCATGATGCTTTTGGCAAAATAAACCACACAAGGGACACCTCAATCCGAGGTGTCCTTTTTCACATAATCTTCATCCAAAAATCATCTCTTGCACATCCCGATACATTATACTAAAATATGAATATAGTACCAGAATAGCAAGGAGGTCTTTCCTAATGGATATTGATGTATTAAAAAAATGCGGTAAAACCGTTACATTTAAAAATGGACAGGCTATCTGCCGTGAAGGCGAAGCCGGTCATTCTATGTTTATTCTTCTGCGCGGAAGTGTTGAAATTATGATTAACTCATTTTCAGACAATGTACAATCCTTAGGCTGTATGCCGGAAGGAAGCTTTTTCGGTGAGATGTCTTTACTCGAAAACAAACCTCGCTCCGCTACCATTTATGCAAACTCCGATGAAGTGATTGTACTTGAAATCGGCGAGGAACATCTTCCACTTTTGATGCTCAATGCACCATCCGTCACTTACCGATTGCTACTCACTTTAAACAATCGTTTAAACGCTATGCTAGACCGTATTGAACAGGAGGATAAGAAATTTGTCTTCCGTTACCGCAGGGACTCCATTTACAATACCATTCAGAAACTGGATGTCCGCACCTTTGATTCAATTGCCAAAAAAGATCCTGACTACGCATGGCAGCTTTTGAAATATTTGAGTTCTTCCTTAGAAAAACTCAATAAGGAATACATCCACCAGACGAGCGACAAATAATGTGCAAAACAGGTCTGCCCCAAGGCAGACCTGTTTTGCCAATAAAGGAGTTACCTATGTTTAACACAAAAAAGTTGACCCGACTTATCACACTGCTCCTAGCACTGTCACTGGGTATTTCTGCGGGCATTGTTTCCTATCTGCAAGTTTTTAGTACACCGGACCAGCTATTGACAGACTGGTGTTATGACCATACCATCTTCAAATCTTCTGATAAGTGTATTACGGTCATTGCCATCGACGCTCAGGCAGAACAGCTTTACGGTCCCTACGACACCTGGTCACGTTCACTTCTTGCAGACGCAGTTTTGGAGTTATCCGAGCAAAACGCAGCCGTGATAGGTCTGGATGTGGATTTGTCAAAAAGTCACACGGACACCGAGGGCGATACCTTGCTTGCAAATGCATGTGCGGATGCCGGAAATGTCATCGCAGCGGCAACCATACGTCAGACGGACAATTCCAGCACCCCAAAGGACAGTCCCAAAGAACAACCTGACAGCTTTTTAGCCCAGGGAATTACTGATATCTCCTACCCTTACGAGCTTCTTCTCTCCAAAATAGATATCGGTATTGCCAATGCAACACAGGAATCCTCCGATGGCTTCGTCCGCAATGCAGCACTTACCATCGACTATCAGGATACCACCTATGACAGTTTTGCCGTAGCTGTCTATAAAGCATTTCAGGACTCGCTTGGACAAAAAATTACCTTGCCGGCTCTTGATTCAGATAAATTGTTTGGTTTCAATACTCTAAACGGCGAAATCAACTGCAATATCATCTGTTTTTCAGATTTGCTGGAAGGAACCTATGATGCTTCTCTGATTGAGGGCAACATCATTTTAATCGGTCAATACGAAAAACCAACTTTTTCAAACCTTCAGCATATTATCAAGCCGATACAAAACCAGCAGGAAGTCGCCATGCAGGCTTCCATTATACAATCTTTGTTAGACCAGAAAACGATTAAAGATGTGCATCCATTATTTCAGGCTATCTGCTATGCAATATTGATTACCCTATGCTATTTGATTATTTCCAGCCCTAAAATATGGTTTTCAATTATATCCAGCATCTTTCTTTCGCAGGCAGTCGTCGGCATCGGCTTCGGTGCAAACGCTCTGGGGTATCGTTTTCAATTACTGATTCCATTACTTTTCTTTATCATAGCTCTCGTCCTTGCACTGACACAGCGCTCCCTGAGCAATCTCATTGAGAAAAAAAGAATGGAACGAACCTTGAAAATGTATGTAGAACCACAGGTCGTTGACCAACTGACAGAGAAAAATTCGTATGAGCTTGCACACCTGAGTGAACGCCGTCATATTGCGGTTCTATTTGTTGATATCCGCGGTTTTACTACACTTTCCGAATCCTTAGAACCGGAACAGGTCGTTGAAATATTAAATGAATATCTTTCCTTAGTCGCCTCTGCCATCCAGCACTGGGGCGGAACCTTGGACAAATTCATCGGTGATGCCGCCATGGCATTCTTCAATGCACCAAATGACCAGGACGACTACATTTTCCATGCTGTCTGTGCCGCCTATGAGATTTCCAAAAAAGCGGATTATCTGCGCGACAAATACAACTCGCTATACGGAAAACCCGTCACTTTCGGTATCGGTATCAATTGCGGCGAAGCGATTGTCGGAAATATCGGTTCACGAAACCGTAAGGACTACACCGCTATCGGCGATACGGTAAACACTGCTTCCCGCTTAGAAGGCAGTGCCAAAGCCGGGCAAATTCTCATCAGCGATGCTGTTTACAACGCGCTATCAGACCGCATTGATGCGACTTGCATCGGTTCTCTTTCTCTGAAGGGCAAAACCCAAACGGTCGAAGCATATCAGGTTGACAGCATTCCGGGAATGCCGGAATCTGAGTTTAATAGAAGGGGGCTTTTTAATGATTCATTTATACTGCATTCCAAAAACAGACCGCTTGTCTGATTATATGGAGTTTTCTAAGAAATATCATGCCGGGTTTGAATATAATGATTTCTTTCTGCCATCTGTTTTAGATGAGCCGGAAAAAGTGGAATCTCTCATCCAAATGTACTTATCGCTTGACCGTGACCGCAGTCAGGATACTTTACACGGTGTATTTTTAGATATCTGCATCAACAGTGATGACAGCAGTATCTACGCCGCCTCTGACCGCCGTATTCATCAAAGCATGGATATTGCGATGCGTCTGGGTGTAAAGGCTGTCATTTTCCATACCAACCATATTCCAAATTTTCGTCTGCAAAGCTATCGCGAAAACTGGCTTGCACGAAATGTCCGGTATTGGAAAGCTCTTTTGCAGGAGTACCCCGACTTAGAAATCTACATTGAAAATATGTTTGATGAAGAGCCGGATTTGCTCTGCGCATTGGCAAAAGAAATGACATATGAACCACGCTTTGGCGTGTGTTATGATTTCGCTCATGCCTATATCTCACACACACCTCTCACAGAGTGGAATCATGCGTTGGCTCCTTATACCAGACATCTGCATATCAACGATAACGACAAGGTGGAAGACACACATCATCCGGTAGGGACCGGCTCTCTGCCCTGGAATACCTACCAAGCCTTCATTTCAGAACTTCCTGCAGCAAAGCTTCCCTCTGTCCTGCTTGAGGTTCGCACATACGAGGACTTACTTACATCCGTTTCCTATATGGAGACGCACAAATTATATCCGTTTTTTTAAATTTTTGAACATGGATATTCTTTTTCGCAACAGCACGTGCTATAATACAAATGTTGCGTAACATTCCATGTTTCGCGGCTAAAATTAAATTTCAATTTAAGTAAAGGAATATATCATGAACACAATCACTATCATTCTAATTATTTTAGTTGCTTTATATCTGTTTCTCATTGCACCGCGTATGTTCGGCAAGCCTGACCGTACACATCTCTACGGCGTGCTCTACGCGCACCGCGGTCTGTTTGATAATAAGACCGATGCCCCGGAGAATTCACTTGCCGCATTCCGCAAAGCCGTAGAAGCCGGCTATGGTATTGAACTCGATGTTCAGCTTTCCAAGGATAACGTTCTCGTTGTATTCCATGATGCAAGCCTAAAGCGTATGTGCGGTGTAGACGGAAATGTCTGGGAATATACCTTAGAAGAACTTCAGCAGTTTAAATTAGCCGATTCTAACGAGACCATCCCAACTTTCAAAGATGTACTCGCCACAGTCGACGGCAAAGTACCGCTTATCATCGAATACAAGCTGGATGTCGTTCAGACAAAGGTATGTGAACTTGCAAATGAAATGCTCTCTACATACAATGGTCCATACTGTATCGAATGTTTCCATCCTCTTGCCGTTATGTGGTATCGCAAGCACCGCCCGGATGTCGTCCGCGGTCAACTCTGCATGGAGTACTGGAAGGAGGAAAATTTTAAAGGCAGGCTTTCCTTTTTATTTCTTTCCTATCTGGTAACAGACGTTGTCACCAGACCGGATTTCATTGCATACAAGCATTCTGATGCTTCTAATCTGTCCAGAAGAATCGCTGCAAAGCTTGGCGCGTTATCCGTCTGCTGGACGATTAAGAATCAGGAACAGTTTGAGGAAGCGAAAAAGCACTTTGACTTATTCATATTTGACAGTTTTATTCCGAAGGAATAACTTAAAAAAGCAGGACGCTCTGAAACGGGCCTCCTGCTTTTTTCTGCATAATCAATTTTTACTCAGACCTCAGTGCAACTACCGGGTCTTTCTTTGCTGCGCTTCTGGATGGAATAATACCTGAAATTAATGTAAGGAGCACACTAATTGCTATCAGTACTAACGCATACTCTATGGATAACGCTGCATTTAAGTTGTTAATTCCTGTTACCTCATGGATAATCGCATTGATTGGGAAACATAACAAATATGTTACCACAATTCCAAGTAATCCGGAGGAAAATCCGATAATAACTGTCTCTGCATTAAACATACTTGAGACATTGCGCTTAGAAGCGCCAATCGCGCGCAGAATACCAATTTCCTTGGTACGCTCCTGTACAGAAATCAAAGTGATTACGGCAATCATAATAGATGAAACTACCAGAGAAATTGCCACAAATGCAATTAGGATATATGTGATTGCATTGATTATAGATGTAACGGAGGACATCATTAATCCTACATAATCCGTATAAGTAATCTGCTCAAGTTCATCTTTGCCTTCATTGTAGAGAGCTATCGCATCTTCAATCGTATCTTTATTTTCAAATGTAGATGCATAAATATTGACAGAATCCGGGTCATCCAAGTCGATATATCCCATAATTGTCAGGTTATCTTCATATGTGCTCTCAGAAAACGTCAAAATCTCATCATAATAATCTGCACACTGCTCTGCGGTGTATTCCTTCATTGCCATTTCAAATGCCATTACAAGCTGTGTCTGCGGCATATTTGCAAGCTGTGTCTCTACCTGAGCGGCGTACTGTTCTTTTACCTGTTCTGCCATCATCTCTGCAAAAATGTCTGTCATTTCTTCATCCGACATCGATGCAATATATTCAGAAACCTCATCCTCATTCATACCAATCTGTTCTGTAATTACAGAAAGCATTGTATTTTCCATATCCTCACGTGTCAGTGCAGAAAGCTGTGACGATACGATTTCATCTACCTGTTCTTCCGATGGTATTCCCATAATCTGTACATAGACATCCGCCTTTCCCGCATCATCTAATTTCTCCACATAAGTAATGAACTCTTCCTGCTTTTCCTCATCAGACAGATTGCTTGTTGTCTCTTTGAAAGGAAGTCCTGTAAAAATATCCGTAGACGGATCATCCATCTGTGCCTGAATTGCCGCAGAATCCTTGGATTTCTCTATCACATACTCTGTCAGTTCACTTGTATAAGCGATATTACCCGAAAGCATCGGAGAAGTCACATCCTCCTGCGGACGAATGATGCCGGAAACCTTTAGCGGTGTTGCATTGTCATACAGATACTGAAGACCTGCATCTGTCTCACGCAAATCGGTGTAAAGTCCTGTATTTTCATCATAAGTATAACAGCTTGAATTAAATACTACCCTAAACTCCATATCGCAGATATCTTTATAAGACCATGTATTTTCGTTGCGCTCTAAATCACTCTGGTCTACCGCTGCCTCAATGATTGCACCGGTCTTTTCCTTTGTTTCAAGTCCCAGTGCATAAATTGTCATATCGTCCAGTTCATTATTTTCATCCACAACCAGAACAATCTCATCATATGCCTTCGGCCACTCACCGTATATCACATCATACTGCTCTTTTAACACATCACTGATAAGCTCACCATTATCTCCAGGAAGCATCTCCTGCCACAGATTAAACGACATCCCCGATGAGCTTCCCATCATATTCATCATGCTGTTTCTGGCATCCCCGAAGGCTGTTCCTTCTGTCTTTGCAAGCATAGAAGACATATCCATGTCCATATATTCCATGGCAAGTTCTGTCAACAGTTCTTCCGTATCAGAGCGGATAATATCTCCATCTACATTCTTCGTGTAGACTAACATATCCAAATCGTAGGTATACTGCACGCCATTGATTGCTTCCGCAAGTCCTGTCTCACTCTCTGCATCTGCCCTCTCTGTCTCTATATACTCCTTAAATGATGCCATGTCATTCTCAGTTGTATCCACGTTATTCATCGCATCAATAATATCATAAACCGCCGGCTTGACATAGACAGCTTCTTTATCATGATCTATATCTTCACTGGTGATACCCATGAATGTGCTCATCAGCGAACTAAGGTCGGTACTCGTCTTTTGAATCGTAAGTGGATAGGATGACAATGTCTCCTCCTGAATCGTATCAATATATCCGGTAAGCCCCTCAGAGATTGCCAGAATAAGTGCGATACCGATAATGCCAATACTTCCTGCAAAAGAGGTTAAAATGGTACGTCCCTTTTTTGAAATCAGATTTTTTAGCGATAAAGAAAATGCCGTGTCTATTGACATTGCCGGCATTTTCTCTTTGCGTTTTCTCTCCTGCGCAGCCTTGTCACTGACAATTTCCGTCTGCAGTTCTTCCTCTGATAACGGTGCTGAATCCGATTTAATCTCTCCGTCAAGGACGCGGATAATACGACTGGAATACTGTTCTGCCAGTTCCGGATTATGCGTAACCATAATAATCAATCTGTCCTCGGAAATCTTCTTTAAGATTTCCATTACCTGAACGCTTGTCTCCGTGTCAAGTGCTCCTGTCGGCTCATCTGCAAGAATAATATCCGGGTTATTTACAAGTGCTCTGGCAATCGCCACACGCTGCATCTGTCCTCCGGACATCTGGCTCGGCTTTTTGTTCAACTGGTTTCCAAGTCCTACATCCTCTAGTGCCTTAATTGCCCGCTCTTTTCTCTCTGACTTTGATACTCCGGAAAGTGTCAGTGCCAGTTCTACGTTCTGCAAAACGGTCTGATGCGGAATCAGATTGTAACTCTGGAAAACAAAGCCTATGGAATGATTGCGATAAGCATCCCAGTCTCTGTCCTTAAAATCCTTTGTAGATTTTCCATTGATAATCAAATCTCCGCTGGTGTATTGGTCCAATCCGCCAATGATATTTAATAATGTTGTTTTTCCACATCCGGAAGGTCCTAAAATGGATACAAATTCACTCCTGCGGAATTTTAAATCAATTCCCTTGAGTGCATGTACGATACCATCACCCGCCGGATAATCCTTCTTAATATTTTTTAATTCAAGCATCTGCTCTATTCCTCCTTAATTTCTGACTTGAAGAACATCAACATATATTAAAACGCATGATTCTCAATTTCAAGTTAAATTTATCTCAATTTTTCTTGAGTTTACGTTGAGGTTTGGTTGAGGTTTACGAATTATTATAAAATCATATATAATGAGAAAAAGAGGAGGTTCTCACTATGTTCAAAATACTCGTTGTTGAGGATGACAGGCACTTAAACGATTTGTTCTGCAAGACACTGCTGCGAAATAATTACCAGACATTTGCCTCAGAGACTGCAGAGACTGCACTTGACATCTTAGAAAAAGAATATATAGATTTGATTATCACGGATGTAATGATGCCGGGAATAGATGGTTTTACATTTATTCGTCAGCTTCGCGATGCCCAGATAGACATCCCGGTTCTTGTCATTACCGCAAAAAGTGATATTTTAGATAAACAGAATGGGTTCCTGGCAGGAGCTGACGATTATATGGTAAAACCAATCGACATCAATGAGATGATATTCCGCGTTGCCGCCCTGCTCCGACGCGCCAAAAGTGTCAGCGAACAGAAATTATCCTTTGGCAATACCGTATTAGAATACAATACCTGGTCTGTCACAGACAACAGCGGCACACAAGTACTCCCACAGAAGGAGTTCCAGCTTTTATACAAGCTTCTCTCCTATCCGGGGCAGATATTTACACGGCAACAGATTTTAGATGATATCTGGGGGCTGGGCAATTATGAGGACTCGCATACGTTAGATGTTCACATCAGTCGTCTGCGGGAACGTTTTAAGGAAAGCAGTGATTTTGAGATTGTGACCATCCGTGGTCTGGGATATCGGGCGGTGAAAAAATGATTAGTAAAATAAATCCAGAAAAACATATGAAAAACCTAAAAAAGTATTTTTTTGTGCGTCAGCGATTTTTCATGTACTTTTTTGCTATTATAATCCTGTTCTGTGCATTGGCCGGCTTACTGATTCACTTTCTACACCAGAAAACAGGCATTTCTTTTGCAACCTTTAAAAATCCCGCTCTGTTTTTATGGTGTGTGTGTCTGCTGTGCTTCATACTGTCCTATCTGGTATCTTTCTTCCTGATGGATGCCGTGTTTACACCGATGGAAGAACTCAGCACAGCCTCTAAAAAAGTTGCATCCGGCGATTATAGCACAAAGCTGTCCTACAATGGACATATTACCGAAGTGGCAAGTGTTTTTGAGAACTTTAACCTTATGACACAGGAATTAAACTCTGTGGAAATGATGCGAAATGATTTTATTGCAAATGTCTCACACGAATTTAAGACCCCACTCTCGTCCGTCACCGGATATATGACATTACTTCAGGATACTGATTTACAGGAAGAAGAACGACAGGAATATGTCAGACGGATATTTTTCAATATCGAAAAGTTAAATGATTTGACCGGAAACATTTTACAACTTTCCAAATTAGAGAATCAAAGTTTTGCTCTTTCCACCACTTCCTACCGCCTTGACGAGCAGATTCGCGAAGCACTTGTCCTTTTAGAGCCAAAGTGGAACACTAAGCAGATTACGCTGAATATCGAAATGGAAGATGTTACTTACATGGGACCGCAGTCTCTGCTTTTTCAAGTATGGACAAACCTTATCAGCAATGCCATCAAATTCTCCAACATCGGTGGCAGCATCCGCATCAGGCTTACCCATACCGCCACAGAAATTCGTGTTCTTATTTCTGATAACGGAATCGGCATGTCCGAAGAAACCATGTCCCATATTTTTGAAAAATTCTATCAGGGGGATTCTTCCAGAAAAGAGCAGGGAAACGGGCTTGGGCTTGCCCTCTGCAAGGAAATACTGAACCGATGCAACGGTAACATCTATGTCGACAGCAGCCCCGGAAATGGGGCTACCTTCTTAGTCGTATTGAACGCCGGTGAGTAAGCATGAACTGCTTACTCACCAATCACTCTGTTCAACTGCTCTGAAAGCTCCTGTATCTGTCCTACGATTTTTACAATTCTAGCTGTTCCCTCTGCATTCTCCTGTGTATCTGACGATACATTCCGGACAGCATCACAATTCTGCTGCGTATTATCACTTATCTGTTTCATGCTGTTTGAAATCTCAGTGCTTCTTTCCATGATAACCTTTGCAGTACTATCAATACCATGAATTTTTCCGGCAAGTTCCTCGTTGTAAGAGGTAATAAGCGTTGATGACTCATTCGCCTTCTGAATCATCTCCGTTCCCTTCCGCGCATATAATTCATTTTTCTCCATCGCAGTCACTGCAGCCTCTGTATTTTTCACTACAACTCCCACTATCGTTCCGATGCTTTCTACCGCGGTCTTAGTCTCCTCAGAAAGCTTCTGTATCTCCCCGGCTACTACTGCAAAACCTTTTCCGTGTTCTCCTGCTCTTGCAGCCTCAATCGAAGCATTGAGAGCCAGAATATTAGTCTGACCGGAAATATCTGTGATAGTTTTTACAATTCCGATTATTTCTTTTGATTCTTCCCCAAGGCTGGTGATAATCTGTTTGCACTCTTCCGTACTGGTATATATTTCTTCCATGCTCACAGTCGCATCATCCATCCGCTTCCGATTTTCTCTTGTACCTTTCCCGATGTCATCCGTCAGAAGTGCTGTTCTATGATTCATATCACTCAGTTCCGTGAGTTCTTCTGTAATGTCTTTCACTCTTTCATTTGCATTCTCTACTGCTGTATTGTTCTCCGTAGAACCAATTAACAGATTTTCCGATTCTTCTTCAATACGACGGTTTGCCTGCAGAGAAGCATCTGTAATTTCAGAAAGGTCTTTTACCATATCAAGCATCTTCTCTGAGGTTTTAGAAGCACTCTCCTGCATTTTCTGCATTCTTTCAAACATCTTTCTCTGTTCTTCAGCTCCCATCAGATTTGAAAGAAGTGTTGCTGTTCTGCTACAAAGCATTGTAAAGATTGCTGCAACTGCAATAACCGCTAAAGCTCTTGGAAGCACTCCAAACAAAATCGCTTTCTTAAAAACAAGGAAATTATCATCAACGGTTGTCTGCAGATAGTAAGCCATAATCTGACCTATGGAAATCCCAATTACAGTAAGAGATGTTGCCACAATATTCAGCCGCCTTGAGAAATAGAGACTTGCAATTGCAATCGGATATACATAAAGAGCAACCACATGATATGTAAGGGTTATACTTAAAAGCATTACAAAAATAACTGCACAAATCACATTGACATACTTCACATATCCCTTATCAATTTTCAACACGTTAGTAAGTACCGTAGGCAGAAAAAGAAGAATACTTCCGAGCACATAAGCGATTGTCATAATCGTGTGTTCTATCGTAAACACTCCAACAATATTCAAAACATATATCAGCGTAAAAATAACAAACGCAATCCTCATCACTTGTGCCACAAGCTTACTAGCCTGTTTTTCGTTTTCTCTTAAAATTCCATTCTGTACTTCCATAGGTTCCTCCTTTGCAGTAAATCCCTGTATATGCCATTCCACAAAAAAAACACAGTACCACCTGATTATCAGGTTGCACTGCGTCTTAGCGTCTGGCATACATTTTTATTCAAAGCATCTGTTTTAAATTGCGTGTTTTACAACGTATATTTTCATTATAAAAAGCTGCTATTATTTTGTCAAGCAGGATACCTATAATATCTTCGTCGTCCACTTAGAGCAGTCCCACACCTCGTTCACAATATCCTGATAGAACTCCGGCTCATGGCAAATCAGAAGGACAGTTCCCTTGTATTCTTTTAATGCACGCTTTAATTCATCCTTTGCATCCACATCCAAGTGGTTTGTCGGTTCATCCAAAAGCAGAACATTGGTACTGCGGTTCATCAGCTTACAGAGCCGTACCTTCGCCTGTTCACCACCGCTTAAAACACGCACCTGACTCTCTATGTGCTTCGTCGTAAGTCCACATCTGGCAAGCGCTGCACGCACTTCATACTGTGTGAAAGAAGGGAACTCCTCCCATATCTCATCGATACAGGTATTCTTGTTCTCTCCCTTAATCTCCTGCTCAAAGTAACCGATTTCAAGATTCTCGCCGCGTTCTACCGTTCCTTTTAAGGATGGAATAATGCCGAGCAGGCTTCGCAGCAGTGTCGTCTTACCGATACCGTTGGCTCCTACCAACGCAATCTTATGACCGCGTTCTAATGCCATGTCAAGCGGTTTAGAAAGCGGTTCATCATATCCGATTACAAGTCCTTTTGTCTCGAAAATGTATTTACTTGGAGTGCGCCCCATAATAAACGAAAACTCCGGCTTCGGACGCTCTGCGGCAAGCTCAATCACATCCATCTTATCCAACTTCTTCTGACGCGACATCGCCATATTTCTGGTCGCCACACGCGCCTTGTTGCGGGCAACAAAATCCTTCAACTCACTGATTTCCTGCTGTTGCTTGCGGTAAGCCGCCTCAAGCTGAGATTTCTTCACCTCGTAGACTTCCTGGAACTTATCGTAATCTCCCACATAGCGGTCTAAATGCTGATTTTCCATATGATAAATGATATTGATTACATCATTAAGGAACGGAATATCATGGGAAATCAGAATAAAGGCATTCTCGTACTCCTGCAGATAGCGTTTCAGCCACGCGATATGCTCTGCATCCAGATAGTTGGTCGGCTCATCCAGAAGCAGGATGTCCGGTTTTTCAAGTAGTAGCTTTGCGAGAAGTACCTTCATACGCTGTCCACCGCTTAAGTCCGTGACATCATGCTCTAACCCAAGTTCGAGCAGTCCGAGTGCCCTTGCCACTTCCTCTACCTTCGCATCAATGACATAGAAATCATGCATTGTCAAAGTATCCTGAATCACGCCAAGTTCTTCCATCATGGCATCCATCTCATCCGGGTCTGCTTCTCCGAGAGAATCACAAATCTGATTCATCTTGTCTTCCATCTCAAAAAGCCATGCAAAAGCAGATTTTAGGACGCTTTCAATCGTCATCCCCTTGGTCAGTGTGGAATGCTGGTCTAAGTAACCAACTCTCACATTTTTTGCCCATTCCACCTTGCCCTCATCCGGCATCAATTTTCCTGTTACGATATTCATAAAGGTGGACTTACCCTCGCCATTGGCTCCCACCAGTCCGATATGTTCGCCTTTTAGCAGTCGGAAAGACACATCATCAAAAATCGCCCTGTCGCCAAATCCATGAGTCAAATGCTCTACGTTTAAAATACTCATTCGTATATCCCTTCTATTAACTTCATATCTCTATAATGTGCTCATTATTTAATGAAAAAGAAATACAGCAGCACCAAAATACCCAGCACAATCCGATACCATCCAAACACCTTAAAATCATGCTTTCTGATGTAGCTGAGTAAAAACTTAATCACAATAACAGATACAACAAACGCACTTATCATACCGCCAAGCAGAATCATCCACTCAGTGCCGGACAACGCAAATCCAAAATCCAACACCTCAAGTAAGCTTGCACCGAGCATGACAGGTATTGCCAGAATAAACGTAAACTCACTCGCTGCTTTTCTTGATATACCGATTAAGAGTGCTCCGATAATCGTTGCACCGGAACGCGAGGTTCCCGGAAATGCTGCTGCAAGAAGCTGAAAAAGTCCGATTAAAACTGCCATCTTCCATGTGATAGCATCCATGCTTTCAATCGCCGCCACTTTTCCAGCATTGCGATTCTCTACAATGATAAATGCAATACCAAAGACAATCAGTGCAATCGATACTCCTACCGGATTGTAGAAATATGCGTCACAGATATCATCCAATCCTAACACAACGAACAAAATAGCCGGCAGACACGCCACCACAATTTTCAGCCAATTAATGATAATCTGCATCTTCACTGTAACCGGACCGATTGCCCAATATTCCTGATTCCAGAATCCTGTCTTTGCATCAGCCTGCTGTGCCCCGTCATGATTCTTCGTCAATGCAAATGGCCAGATCATGTTCCAGAACAATACAATTACCGCAAGTATGGCTCCCAGCTGCACCACAACAAGAAACATATCCCAAAATTCTTTGCTTACATCTAAAGTTAAAAATTCATTTAACAAAATCATATGTCCGGTACTGCTGATTGGCAGCCACTCAGTGATTCCCTCTACAATACCAAAAATAATTGCTTTTAATACTTCTAACATATACGCTCCTAATTATTGCTATTTATTTAATCTACTTTTAACATAACCCTTGTCTTCTTAAATACGTGGAAGAACGCCGGAAACAAAAATGCATCTGCAAAAAGCCACGCCACCGGACTGGCAAAGCAGGCTGCCTGAAAGCCGAATACCGGCACAAATGCAAAACCAACCAATGCACGTGCAGCCATCTCAAAAACGCCTGCAAATATTGCGAACTTGCTGTATCCCATACCCTGTATCAGGAAACGCACCACATTTACGAACAACAATGGACTGTAAAATGCACTGTTAATTATCAAAAACAAGTGCACGTTTGAAATAATCTCTGCCGATGCTTCTTCCACAAAAAAGGCTGCCAGATACTCTCCTGCAAAATAGAGAACAGCAAATGCTGCCACCGCATAAATCATTCCCAAGACAGATGCTGCCTTCAATCCTTCCGGAATACGATCCAACTTCTTCGCTCCAACATTCTGACCTCCATAAGTCGCCATTGTAGAGCCCAGAGCGTCAAACGGACAGCAAAAGAACATACTTATCTTACTTCCGGCAGTCATGGAGGCTACCGCATCTGAGCCAAGCGTATTGACAGCACTCTGTAATATTACACTGCCGATTGCTGTAATCGAATACTGCAATCCCATAGGCACGCCCATCCCACAAAGTGTTCCCATATAAGAAAGATTCACTTCGCGCTCCTTGGCATCAGTACGCAGAACTTCAAATTTCTTTAAACTGTAAAGCAGACAGCAGATTCCTGATACCGCCTGCGAAAAAACCGTGGCAATCGCAGCGCCTGCCACTCCCAAATCTACCACAACAATCAGAAATAAATCCAATCCAATATTGATGACAGATGCCATAACCAAAAAGATTAATGGTGTCTTACTGTCTCCCATGGCACGTATAATACCGGAAATCAGATTATACAGATAAGTTGCCGGTATTCCCAGAAATATAATCACGATATAAGAATATGCTCCATCAATGATATTTTCCGGTGTACGCATCAACTGAAGAATCGGTTTACAGAATGCAACAGTAATTATTGTCATTATCACTGCAAAGATTGCTGACAGGTACACTGCATTCATCATGAACGCACGCATTCCTTTGAAATCTCCTGCACCAAATTTATGTGCCAGAGGAATCGCGAATCCGTTGCAGACACCCATGCAGAAACCAATAATCAGAAAATTTAAAGATCCCGTAGAACCTACTGCCGCCAATGCATCCACACCCAGAAATCTTCCTACAATTAAGGTGTCCACAAGATTATAAAACTGTTGAAACAGTAATCCAAAGAGCAGCGGTACCGAAAATCCCAGAATTAATTTCATCGGCGAGCCACTTGTCATATCTTTTGTCATAAATAACTCCTCAATTTCTATGTAACATCTGTGTACTAAATCTCACTGCAATACTTCTCATATACTGCGAAAAAGCTGTCTGTGGTAATTTCCTCGTCAACCTCTAACTCCAATTCTTCCCACAGTTCCACATTCAAATATGATTTCTGTGCAGCTATAAATTCATTATATACATCATCGAAGGCTTCTTTCTGCCTCTTTTCCACGATATTTGCCTTATTTTCCTCGGTCAGTTCTATATTATACTTATTCAGGCATTTGATAAAATAGTATCCGTTTTCCACGGTAACCATCTGTGAAACTTCATTATCATCCAGTCGGAATGCAATGTCCTCCACTTCCTGCGGCAAGTCATCGCGGGACACCGTAACCTGAATTGCCGATAATTCATTATAATTATTTGCGACAGTCGCAAAGTCATCTCCGTTTGTAAGCTTTTCCTTTACCGCATTCGCTTTATCGACATCCGTCACAAAAATCTGCATAATTTCAATTACACGGGCTTCGTCATCGCTTACCTCCTCATTTACACCATCCGTCAATGAGTTGTACAGCTTCTGTGCCAAAGCATAATGCTCATAATACACTTCTATATCTGACTCCGAAACTCCCATATAAGCAATCTCTTCGCGCGACAGCGATTCATAATATTCCTCTGCCGCCGTTGCTACCTGCCGCTGCTCCTCCTCCGACAAAGTTATCCCATCCACTTCCGCCAGAAGATTCATGCTATATACTCTTGTCAATTCCTCAAGTGTAACATCCTTTACATAATCCGTCAGAGATGCATCGCCGAAATCATGCTGCCACAAATCAATATTATACGCAGTGCCATACAGATTCTGATAATTTGCCAGATATACCCTGGCTTCTTTCATTTCGCAGACACTGCTGCCAATCTTAAAAACCTGCTTATTGTTTAACGTTTTTGACACAACGATTTCCTTGTTTCCAATCTGACAGCCAGACAGCAGAAGCGTCATACAGGCAGCTGTACAAAACATGCACAGCCACCTTGTATGACGATAAATTGTGGAAATCATCCGGTCTTCCCCTTTTTTTCTCATGTAATTTCCCTTTATATGCAATACAAAACGCCTATCTGTTCATTCCGTTTAAGATACTTCTTGCCACAGAAATACCATTTGCCGATGCCTGCTGTAAGCCTCTGGTTACAGATGCACCATCTCCGATAGCACGAAGGCCTTTTACACTGGTTTCAAAATCTGTATTTACTACAACCTTGTTGGAATAGAACTTCACCTCAACACCATAAAGCAGTGTCTCATCACTGGCAATACCCGGAGTCACCTTATCTAATGCCAGAATCATCTCCTCGATATCCACCATAATACGATGCGGGAACACAAGTGACAAGTCTCCCGGAACGGCATCCTTCAGAGTCGGAATCAGGTTATTTCTGCAAAGACGCTCCTCTGTCGTTCTTCTGCCTCGTCTGAAATCGCCGAACGTCTGCACTAAAATTCTTCCATCACAGAGCATGTTGGAAAGCTGTGCAATCTGCTTGCCATATTCAATAGGGGTTTTGAACGGTTTTGTAAAATTCTTCGATACTAAAATCGCAAAGTTGGTATTGTTCGTTTTCAAATCTTTAGACTTATATGCGTGTCCATTTACCACTGCAAGTCCGTTATCGTAATACTCGGTTGCAACCTCTCCGGACGGGTTCGTACAGAATGTACGCACCTTATCATCAAACGTCGGCGTATGGTAAACCAGTTTCGCCTCATAAAGATTCTCATTCAAAAATTCCATGACCTCATCGCGCACCTCGACACGAACGCCGATATCTACCGTACCAACCTGTGTCTCTACACCGTGCTGCTGGCAGATATGTGAAAACCAGTCTGCTCCCTCGCGTCCAACTGCAGAAATCACCTCACCTGCCAGATAAGTCTCATCCTTATCTGTAATGACTCCCTTTACCTGATTATCCTCAATGATAATATCCTTTACCATGGTGCCAAACTCCATCTCAACACCCTCTTCTAACAGATGCTCCTGAAGTCTGGAATAGATCTTATAGCCTTCCTCTGTTCCAAGATGGCGGATAGGACATTCAATAAGCTTTAAGTTCGCATTGATTGCCTTTCTTCGAATCTCGCGAATCTCTTTTTCCTTATCCACTCCGTATACCTTGGTATCTGCACCGAACTTCAAATAAATATCATCGGATTCTTTTAACAATTCTACGGTTTTGTCATAGCCTAAGATTTCCGGCAGATTTCCTCCGACATCCGGGGAAAGTGAAAGCTTTCCATCAGAGAATGCTCCCGCACCTGCAAAGCCGGTTGTGATGGAACAAGGTTTACATCCCACACACACCTTTGTCTTACGCTTTGGGCACTGACGATCCTCGATACGTCTGCCCTTTTCAATCATCAGAACCTTTAAGTCCTTCTTCGCATGAATCAGTTCATACGCACAAAAGATACCGGATGGTCCGGCACCAATTATAATCACATCATAATTCTTCATCTTCGTTCCTCTCATTTCTCGCTTATTCTTCATCCGGCATATCTGCGGCATTTTACGCTTCTACAATCAAATATCTGCCGTCCGGCAATGCAAACACTTCGCTTGCCTCTGCAAGTTCTTCATTGCTCATACCGGCAATGTCAGCGCCCTCGTCTTCAAAATACACGCGAACTTCCTTGATATTCTTACATACCACTGCCATACAGTCTTCTAAGAACTCTTCTGCTTCCTCTTCTGTCTCAGCTACCGGCTCTTTTAACAGCTTTGTCTGCTGACTTAAAAAGGCTTCTAAACATGCTTTATCATACATACCGGCCACCTCCTATATAGATTTTAAGCCACGATATATTTTACCATAGATAAATGTCAATTCCAAGCTTCTTTAATTCCCGATAAATCGCAGCAACCGGAAGACCTACAACATTATTGTAGTCACCATCAATTCTGTCAATATAAATTGCACATTTTCCCTGTATGCCATAAGCCCCGGCTTTGTCCATCGGCTCACCCGTAGCAATATAGCGATAAATTTCATCCTTGCTCATCGCACGCATGACAACATCTGTCTTTTCATAAAAAGTCATCTCTCCCGCTTTCCCCGAAGCTCCGAGCAACACGATGGACACACCTGTGTACACCGCATGTGTATTGCCGGAGAGCATGGACAACATACGAAATGCATCTTCTTCATCCTTCGGCTTGCCAAGTATCTGATTCTCATATGCCACAATTGTGTCTGCACCGATTACCATGATATCCTGCGGTGTCACAAGTTCTTCATGCGATGTCTCATACGCTTTTACCATTCCGGCGACTTCCTTTGCTTTCTGGCTCGCCAACTCCTGCACCACTTCATGTGGAATGGTCTTGGTAATAACCTCCTCGCCCTTTGCCGGACAAATCTCAAACTGCAGCCCAATCTGCTCTAATAATTCCTTTCTCCGCGGAGACGCGGATGCCAATATAATCTGTCCCATGCTCTTTTATCCTCTTTCTTCTAATCCTACACTATTCCAATACTACCGAATTATACAGGTACCACTTTACCTAAACGGAAGGAATACAATATTCTCTCTTTCACAGGTATCTCCCGTATTTCACCTGTATTGTAAATGCGTTCCAGTGCCTCACCATAGAGAGCCAACTGGGCGGCATAGCGGTCACTGAGCTGTTTTCCGGTATCTACGCGGTCTGTCTTATAGTCAAGTACCACGATTCCGTCCTCCTCTTCCCAGAACACATCAATAATTCCCTGAATCAGTGTCAAATCGTCTCCTGTCTCCATGCACTGCATACCGCCATCCTGCTCTGCCATATTTCCCTCTTCCATATCGGTCTTCATCTCTCCAAAGCCGAACTTTGCCAGTTCTTCGCTGGTAAATCCCATAACAAACGCTTTCTCACGGTGCAGCTTTCCTGCTTGTTCCGCAGCCTTCATACGCGCTCCGAGTTCTGATGTCACAAACGCTTCTACAAGCGGAAGCTTTACCAGATTCTTCATCTCCTCCGTAATCTGACCTTCTGCGAGCATTTTCTCAATCTGCTGTTCCACAGACATATCTGATGCAAACGCATAGCACTCCATCACACGATGCACTGCTGTACCGCGAAGTGCACCTTGATTTACTGCGCCATTATCCTCTGCCGCATTTCGCGCAAACGCCGGAATATATGGGACTATTTCCTCCTGCATAAATGCCGGTGTTGCATCCGCTTCCTCCTGCTGCAGCTTTTCACGCATTGCCCGATGCTTTAACTCGGAAACAGAATATTTATTCTTCTGTCCCAATGCTCCTTCCTGCGGATAACGGAAAGAAAAGCATTTTTCCAGTTCTTCCACCAGTGTTTGGTCTGCCTTTTCAATTTTCTGCATACGCGCCTCTCTGTCCAAAATTATAGTAGCACGTTCTCCCGCCTCGTCTGCAACAAGCTCCGCTACTGAGACAACGCGAAGATTATAGCGTTCTCCATATGCAAGCACTGCCGGAATCAGCCAGTCTAAATAACCGGATGCGCTTTCCCGGTCAGCATAAGCTAATGTGCTCTGGCATTCTGCATTACCTGTTTCCTGTTCGATAAACGCTGTCACATCTTTCCTGCATCCGGTCAGAATCAGCTTTTCCTTCGCACGCGTAAGTGCCACATAGAGCACACGCAGTTCCTCTCCCAGATTTTCCAAATCTATCTGCTTTGCAATCGCCTTTTTGGCAATCGTCGTGGACTTAATTCTGCGCTCGCCATCCATGCAGTCTAAGCCCATACCGAACTCAGGATGCAGCACCATACGGCTTCTGACATCCTGCCTGTTAAAGTTCTTGCCAAGCCCGGACACAAACACAATCGGGAACTCAAGTCCCTTGCTCTTATGAATACTCATAATACGGACGACATCCTCATTCTCACCCGTCATATCTGCTTCACCGAAATCCACATCATACTTCTGCAATTCATCAATATAACGCACAAAATGAAACAATCCCTTGTAACTGGTGTTCTCGTAGGCAATCGCTTTCTCCACAAGCATATCTAAATTTGCTCGCCGACGCTTTCCTGCCGGCATAGCTGCTGCATAATTGCCATAGCCGGTCTCTTTTAACAAAATTTCTATCAATTCATGTATCGGTGTATCCGGTATAAGTTTTCTTAATTGCAGATACATGATATAAAAATCATATAATTTTTGTTCATATGCTTCTAACGGAATGTCCCTGTCTGCCTTTGCATCAATGTCACCTGCATTGCCACACGCGGCACAGAGTTCCTCGCACTTTCCAAGCACGCAGTCATGGAAGCTTTCTTTTTCATCCGTCAGGCGGAGAAGTGCTAACTCCTCATCCGTCAGACCCACAATCGGGGAACGAAGCACTGCGGTAAGCGGAATATCCTGTCTTGGATTATCAAGGATTCGCAGCATACTAAGAACGGTCTGTACTTCCACCGCAGAAAAGTACCCTGTCGCCAATACCGTGTGAGCCGGAATCCCTGCATCATTTAATACCGCTGTAAAAGCATCCGCCCAGCCGCTTAAGCTGCGCAGCAAGATTACTATATCCGAATACTTCGCCGGACGCAGTTCTCCCGTCTCCTTGTCCGTTACCTTCTGCTCTCTCATAAGCTGTCTGATACGCTCTGCCACAAGCTTCGCCTCCAACAGCTTCTTATCCTCTGCCGCATCCGCATACTTCTCATCTGCCAACAGTTCCTCATTGCTGTCTAGTACCAGAAGCTCCGGTGCAAACATTTTGTCGTCCTCTGCATCCGGATAAACCGCTCCCGGATAAAGAGCTGCTTTACTGTCATACTCTACATTTCCAAGGTCACGCGCCATAATCTGATAGAAAATATCGTTGGTACAGGCAAGTACCTCCTTGCGGCTTCGGAAGTTTTTGTGCAGATCAATGCGCTGTGTGTCACTGTCCGCTGTCTGGTATGTGTCGTATTTTTCCATAAAAATCTCCGGTCTGGCCAGACGGAAACGATAGATACTCTGCTTAACATCTCCCACCATAAAAATATTATTCCGTCCCCGCTCCTCGGTTGAAATGGTTCTAAGAATCGTCTCCTGCACATAGTTGCTGTCCTGATACTCGTCAATCATAATCTCCGCAAATGTATCGCGAAACTCCTCTGCCGCATTTCTCGGCTTCTTCGTCTCCTCATCCACTAAAATATTTAATGCGAAATGCTCCATATCAGAAAAGTCGATAAGATTCTTACTGCGCTTCTCCGCCGCATACGCATCCGCAAACTCCATTGCCAGACGCACGAGCTCCCGTGCCATCGGCGCTGTCTTTTTCATCTGCTCTGCCATATTTCCCGGCGATGTAAAAAAATACTGCTTATTTAGCTTCTTTATGACTTCCTTGGCACTATCGCGCATCTGCTTGACACGTTCCAGCTTATCTGTGTCTCCATCAAATCCACGACTGGAAGGAAGTCTGTCATATGTGATTGTAAAAAGCGCTTCATAAAATTCCACAAAACTCTCACAAGCCGCTGCCCGCTCATACTTTTCCAAGTCACTGCGTATCACCTTTTCGTACACATACGGTCCATCATCCTCTAAGGTCAGGGCAAGTGCCTGCTCCATGCGCTTTCTGATGTCCGCCAGCACATATCTAAGGTTCTCTAACAGTGGCTGCATCCACACGGCATTCGACAAATCCTCTGCGTTATCCACAGCATAACCATCCGCGCAGGAGGCAAGCCACTCTTTTGGCCACGGATAGCTCTGCGAAAATTCATATAAGGAAAGTATCATCTCGCTTAACTTTGCATCACTTCGTCCCGCTGCATATCCCTCCACAAGAGCTGTAAACTCCGGGCTTAATTCCTCATAGTTCCTCTCTAGCACTGCATTTAAAACATCCTGTTTTAACAGCTTTAATTCGCCCTCATCCCCGGTGCGGAAATTCGGTTCCAAATCAATCTCATGAAAATGATTGCGAATCACATATGCACAAAAACTGTCGATGGTCGTAATCTGTGCATTATGTATCAGTGTAAGCTGTCTCTGCAAATGTTCATTCTCCGGCTGCTCCATAAGTGCTTTCTCAATCGCCACACTGATACGCTCACGCATCTCCGCTGCTGCCGCATTGGTAAACGTCACGATAAGCAGACGGTCAATGTCTATCGGATTGTCCGTATCTGTAATCATCTTAATGATACGCTCCACCAACACTGCCGTCTTACCGGAACCTGCCGCGGCAGATACCAATATATTGCGGTTTCTTAAATCTATGACCTGTTGCTGTTCTGCAGTCCATGAAACTCCCATTCTAATCTCCTACTTCGTCAAAAAATCTGCTGTTTTGGAATTACTTTTCTTCCTTCTCGGCTTTCATTTTTTCTATAATATCCTCGTCCTTATCAAAAGCTTCCAATTTACGATACTCAAATCCCGGAATACGCTTATCAAACCCGCAAATCGTGTGGTATGGACAATAATCACAGCCTGTGCGATTTGACAGTTCATATGGTCTTATCGACGTATCTCCATCCAAAATCCGATGTCCTGTATCCACAATCTTGCGATTCACATGCTCCGACAGAATTGCGAACTCATCCGTGCTTGCTGTTTTCGACGTTGCCTTTAAAGAACCGTCTGCCTTTAAGGCAACCGGAATCACAGATGAACTACCTGAAAACTCCGCATCCATCGCACGGTAAATCTCCTCCGCTTCATTCACAAGTCCGTTGGGCTTCAACTGTTCTAATACGGCAAGCCGAATCTCCTCCTCGGACTCTGTGCCATTACCATCTACGATTGGGTTATCGATATGATAATAGAAGATTCCCGCCGGTTCCACCTGTTTATCCGGATGCTTTTTTGCTTCTAATTCCAAGGCGGCATTCAGATACACAACCAGCTGCAACTGCAATCCATGATACAAATTTAACAAAGAGAAACTTGTATTACCGGATTTATAATCAATAATCTTGACATATACCTTATCCTCTGTCTCGCAGGTGTCCACACGGTCAATCCTGCCCCGAAGCTGCATCTTTTCCTCATCGCTTAACGTAAAACGAATTGCATCAAGATTGTCTGTCCCCTGAAAACCAACTTCAAATTCACTCGGCGAAAACTTTCCCTTCTTCACTTGTGTCGTAAGTGCCCAGACCGTTTTTCGTACCGTCTCCTTCATGCGCACAAGCAGATAGCGGTTTCTTGCCTCCTCAAAAACATTCGCATTGCTGCATCCTAAGATTGCATCCTCCATACTCGCATCTATCCACGCGCTCTGTAACTCCTCCGGCAGATTAAACCACGTATATTCGGACTTTTCCACGCGCTTTGCATACGCGTCAAGTGCATCATGATAAATATTTCCCATATCCACACTGGCAAACTCATGTAACTCGCGCTCTTTTAAATGCAGTCCGTAATCCAGATAATGCGCAAATGCGCACGCAGCAAAACGTTCCAATCGTGTAACACTGTTATCCAGTGTCGTTCCGTAAAGTGCTCTTGTCACTGCTTTTCCAATCGGCTCCTCCGCATAGCTGTAATAAGCCGCATTTAAAAGCTTTTTCATCTCGTCGGAATAATTCTCATCTGACAGATACCAGCAGGCAAGTGCATTCCAAAGTGTCTGCTCCTCCCCGCTCTGCGCAAGTCCCTCCAGAAAAAACTCTACCGCATTCTCCGGTGTCAGCACATCAGATGCTCCCACCGTCTCGTCCGGCTCTGTCACAGTAAGCTGCGGAAACATCTGCAGCATTGTTCCTATCAGATATGAGCGGCGCAATGCCTTGCCATCCGCATTTACCTTTGAAAATGTAACATATAACGCATCTGACGGCTTCGTCATATTCAGATACAGATAAAACTTCTGAATAAACACTTTTTCTCTCGCTCCCGGAGCCAGTTCCAGATGATGCTCCGCCATCTTCTCACGCTCAAACTGGGAGATAATGCTACCTGTATTAGATGCTTTCGGCACGATTCCGTCATTGACACCCACAAAAAACAGAATCTTCACATGGCTAAGTCTCGTCCGCTCAATATCACCGATTGTCACCCTGTCATTTCCCGGTGGAATACTTCCCACTTTTGCTGCAGAAAATCCGGCATCTAAAATATCTCCGTATTCACGAATCGTCATCTGCTCCTCGCCCAAAAGTGCAGAAACCTTGTCGAGCAAATCCATAACAATCTTATATATCTGCGCATACTCCTGCACTTTCGCTGCATTACTATATCCCTGCGCCAAAGTTGCATTTTTATGTGACACGGTTGTCACACGGCTCTGTTCCGAAAAAAGAAGTTCTTTCTCCTTTAACAACTGTGCGACTTTAAGCCCGCTGATAAACTGATACAGTGCATACGTCTGTTCCTGTACAGTATGACCGCTGCCAAATGCATCCTCCAGCGGAGCAAATGCATCAAAAATACTTTCCCGCACCTTATTCAAGTGCTGCATTTCCTTCTCTAAATGCTCCTTTTTCTCCTCTGCCACATTTTTCTGTACCACAAAAGTCCATGGCTCACTCCAACGCTTTCTGCCACGGATTCCTCTTGCAAGCACATAGTTTTCAAGTGCATCTATATCCGCATCCGTCAGACGCACCGTCTCCTGCCCCTCTTCTGTCGCATCGTCCGCTCCTGTCAATATCCAGTCGCACAGTCCGCTGCGCAAAAAGCGGAACACACTTCTGTAAGAAAAATCATGCTCAACCACTTCTAGCGCCGCACGGATAAACTCGATGAATGGATGAAATAAAATATTGCGCGTCTGGTCGATAAAATGAGGTATATTGTACTTTGCAAAAATTTCCGGCACATAGTTCGCATACTGCGCCACATCTCCGGTTACCACCGCAATATCTTTATAACAATAGCCCTTCTTGCGAATCAGCTTCGTAATCTCCCGCGCGACAAAGGAAAGCTCGTCCCTCGGATCTTTTAAGGCAGTGATACTGATATATGCAGGCTCTTCCTGCCACTTACGGTAGGTCGGACGAAACAGGTTCTGCTCCATAAAAAACAGTTCCGGTGCGTTCTTATAGCGCTTCTTCTCTCCCGGTTCTAATACCACCGGCTCCTCCACCGGAATCTTTAAGTCATATGCCAGCTTCTGCAGCACATCAACCGTCTTTTTACTCATCGCAAAAAGCTCGTGTACGCCTCTGCTATGATAAAAATCCTCCCGAACATCCATCGTCACCGACACCATGATACGCTCTGCAATCGGTAAAAGTTCTCGCATCAGGCGATTCTGAATCGGTGTAAAACCGGTAAATTCGTCAAACACAATCACACTGTCCCGAAGCAGCGCCGACTCGCCTGCTACCTCGCAGAGAAGCATCAGGACTTCTTCCGCCGTGACATATCTGCCCTCCATGTATTCGCGGAATCCTCGGTACATCACCAGGATATCCTGAAGCTTGTACCGCAATGCCGCTCCAATATTCTCACTTTGCAAAAAAGTCTCTAAATCCTCCGGTGAAATATTGTACTGGGTCATCTCTGAAATCAGGGACTTGACTTCACCGACATATCCCATCTTATTCATATTGCCGCCTAATGTCGTCAATTCCTTTTTCTTAAGCTCCGCGACCTTACGCAGCACGAGATTCTTTCCCGTCTCCTCTAAAATGACAATATCTTCCTTGCCAAGTTCATCAAATACGCGATATGCCAAACGCGCAAAACTGAGCACATCCACGTTCATAATCGCGTGGTTTTTCTGTCTGCGCACTAACTCTCTCTGTGTCTGCATCGTATACTGCTCCGGCACAAGAATCAAAAAATTCTGCCGCGGATGTATCGCCGCCTGCTCTAACACCTGCTCATATAGATAGTCGGATTTCCCACTTCCTGAATTTCCAAAGATAAACTGTAATGACATCGCCGCTCCTTTAAAATATAATTATTTCTCCCTAAATTTTAATAGCTAATTCTAAAGTAATCCAAAGAAACTTTATACCTATCCTGTGCTGTCAGACAAGTATCTGTCAAATACCCTTTTTCATTATCCCACTCTTTTAGTCCACGATAATAAAACATCTTCAAATTATCCTCGATAATAAACGGAACGATATTATATTTCAGGCACTCTTTAAACATAATCAGTCTGCCTACACGACCATTACCGTCCTGGAATGGATGAATTCGTTCAAACTTCACATGGAAGTCCAAAATATCTTCAAATGTCTTTTCTTCTTTCGCATTATATTCTGTCAGCAATGTCTTCATTTTATCGGCAACTTCTTCCGGAAGAACTGTGTCCATACCACCGACTTCATTCGGCAGCTTCTTGTAATCGCCCACCGCAAACCACTCTTTTCTGGAATCGCTGGTTCCATTCTTTAAAGTCAAATGCAGCTCTTTGATAAACTTTTCAGTCAATGCAGATTTTGCGCTGTCAATAATCATATCAATGCAGCGGAAATGGTTTGCTGTTTCAAGTACATCATCTACGTTCAGAACCTCATTTTCTACGCCAATGGTGTTTGTTTCGAAAATGTATCTGGTCTGATCGTGTGTTAATCGGCTGCCTTCCATATGATTTGAATTGTATGTCAAATCAATTTGCGTCTTGTGATAAATCCCTCCTGAATATTTGTTTACTTTCTGCTCTTTCAGAATATCCAATAGGGTAATCGGCATTTCTTTCTTTTTATTAGAACGCTCCGGCTTCTCTGCATTTTCAGGTATGTTCCAGATCCTGCCTGTAAGAAATGCTCCATCTACTCGTCCATGAGCACAATAATTCCTGACACTACGTTCCGATACATTCCATTCTTTAGCTATTTCATTCACCGAAAGGTACCGCATCAACATTCCTCCGTTATTAACTAGATTCCTACACTAATCTTTTATATAGTATACCACATTGTCGGCAACAAAAACAATATATCATCTTATAACAATATCTTTTTTGCCGTTTCAGTACTCACTATAAAATAAAATTGTAAAAAGGCACACCTCCCACGGGAAGTGTGCCTTTTTTCTTAATCTTCAAATTACATCAAAGCCTCATACAACTTTGTAATCTCTTCTACGCTTGTCTCTCTCGGATTACCCGGTCTGCAGGCATCATCATAAGCGGACTGTGCAAGGAAAGGAATATCCTCCTTCTTTACAATCTCCTTTAAATCTGCCGGAATACCAACATCCTCAGAGAGCTTCTTTACTGCGTCTACTGCTGCTTTTCTGTACTCTTCCTGACTCATGGAGTCTACGCCCTCAACACCCATCGCTCTGGCAATTTCACGATATTTCTCACCGGTTGCAGGTGCGTTATACTCCATAACCGTTGGAAGAATAATCGCATTTGCCACACCATGCGGTGTATCGTAGAGTGCTCCAAGCGGATGTGCCATAGAATGTACAATACCAAGTCCTACATTGGAGAATCCCATTCCGGCAACATACTGTCCAAGAGCCATGTCTGCTCTGCCTTCCGGCGTATTATCTACTGCTGCACGAAGGCTTCTTGCAATAATCTCAATCGCTTTCAGATGGAACATATCAGAAAGTTCCCATGCGCCGGCTGTGATATATCCCTCGATTGCATGTGTCAAAGCATCCATACCTGTCGCTGCTGTAAGACCTTTTGGCATAGAAGCCATCATGTCCGGGTCAATAAATGCAACAACCGGAATATCGTGTGGGTCTACACATACCATTTTACGATTTTTCTCATCATCCGTGATAACGTAGTTGATAGTAACCTCTGCTGCTGTTCCGGCTGTTGTAGGAACTGCGAAAATAGGCACGCACTTATTCTTAGTCGGCGCAACACCCTCTAAGCTTCTGACATCTGCAAATTCCGGATTTGTGATGATAATACCAACTGCTTTGGCAGTATCCATGGAAGAACCTCCACCGATTGCTACGATATAGTCTGCACCGGATGCCTTGAATGCTGCCACACCACTCTGTACATTCTCGATTGTCGGGTTTGGCTTGATATTAGAATATACTTCGTAAGCAAGTCCGGCTTCCTCTAAAACGTCTAATACTTTCTTCGTCACACCAAATTTGATAAGGTCTGGGTCAGAACATACAAATGCTTTTGCAAACGCTCTGCCTTTTGCTTCTGTCGCGATCTCCTTGATTGCGCCTGCTCCGTGATAAGATGTTTCGTTGAGTACAAATCTGTTTGCCATTGTAAAATCCTCCTAATTTTATTTTTCATATAAAAACTCTTCCGGTAAGGTTACCTTGAAGTCTTTTGCTAAATCCCTAAAGTTCTGCGGTGTAATCGTCTGTAACTTATTTGGCTGCATAGATAACATTTTCACTAATATCTCTGCGGACTTCTCCACGGTATGCATCAGACCAAATGTCAAATCAAAGTCTTCCCCTGATGCAAACATACCGTGATGTGCCCAGATTGCCACATCATATTTCTTCATCAGTTCACTGGTAGCCACAGCGATTTCTCTGCCGCCCGGCACCATCCATGGAACCACACCGATGCCATCCGGGAATACAACCGGACACTCCGTAGCCATCTCCCAAAGTTCTCTTGTAAAGACCTTATCCTCCAGCGGGAGCACAAACGTCAATGCAATTACATTGGTCGTGTGTGCATGATAAATCACACGATGTTTACCACCGGATGCAAGCATCTTCACCTCATGATTCATCAGGTGAGAAGGCAGCTCCGAAGTCGGTCTTCCGCCATTTACCAACCCCCAGACAATGCGGTAATTTTCTCCTTTGTCATCCAACTCAATCATACAGATAGAATCCTCCGGTTTGATAATCACATTGCGGAAATATTTGCCGCTTCCGGTCACCAGAAAATATTCACCTGCAAGTGCCGGAACACTCGTTCCAATCGCCTGCCACTCCTTCGCATCAAAATTCTCTTTTACGGACTCTACTTCCTCCGGTTTTACACGATAGGAAAGGTTACCGCCATTGCGCTCATGCCAGCCCTGCTCCCATCCGTCATTCGCCATACGAATAAATCCCTGCACAAATTCTGCATCTAAAATTTTCATTGTCTATTTCCTCCATCTATATCTGCCGGTCATACAGTGGGCAGACGATTTATTTTATGCGCGCTTAGAAAGCACTTCATCCTCATATTTCTTTACATTTTCAAACCATGCATCTTCATCTGCACCGCACTGCTTACAGTACTCCCTCCATACATCGCCAAACGGCAGCACCTTCATCTCCTCCTGACGTACCATAAGTGCCGTCCAGTCCGCCTCGTCCTGCAACTTTTTCAGTTCTGCATGTGGTGTACAAAGTGCTGATAAAAGTGCTTTCTGCCAGCTCCGAAATCCTACTGTCCATGCAGAGATACGGTTGATACTTGCATCGAAGTAATCAAGTGCCATGTCTACACGCTCTAACGCATCACAGCGCACAATTTCCTTTGCCATCTCCTTTGTCTCATCATCAAAAAGTACCACATGGTCAGAATCCCATCTCACCGGGCGTGTGATATGTAGTGCAATTTCCGGGAAAAATGCCAAAAGTGCCGGAATCTTGTCAGATACCACCTCTGTCGGATGATAATGTCCATTGTCCATCAACGGCAGGCATCCCTCGTGTGTTGCCGCAAAAGAAAGTGCAAACTCCGCACTTCCCACAGTATATGACTCTACACCGATGCCAAAGACTTTTGACTCTACGCATGGCTTTACTAAATTCGGGTCATGCGGTTCAGCAATAATTTCCTCGATTGCTGCCTTATAGCGCTCTCTCGGTCCAAGTCTGTCTGCCGGAATGTCCTTTGAGCCATCGCCTGTCCAGATATTCATAACACATGGCACACCTGTCTCTTTCGCAAAATACTCAGAGATACGAATGCATGCTTTTCCATGTTCAATCCAGAATCTCCTTGTCTCTTCATCCGGGCTTGAAAGTGTCAGTCCGTCTTTAATCTTATCATGTGAGAAAAATGTCGGGTTAAAATCAATTCCCATGTTGCGCTCTTTCGCAAATGCAACCCATTTTGCAAAATGTTTCGGCTCAAGCTTATCGCGGTCAGCAAATTCTCCATCCTCAAAAATCGCATAGCTTGCATGTAGATTTAGTTTCTTTTTCCCCGGTGTGTTCTTAATCACCTGGTCGATATCCGCCATCAACTCTTCCGGTGTTCTTGCTTTTCCCGGATAATTTCCGGTTGTCTGGATTCCTCCGGTCAGTGGACCATCATGGTCAAATCCTGTTACATCATCCCCCTGCCAGCAGTGAAGTGATACCGGAATCTCCTTTAACTTTGCAATTGCAGCGTCCGTGTCTACGCCATACTTTGCATACATCTCTTTTGCGTATGCATATCTCTCATTCTGTGTCATGTTACTTTCCTCCATTATATGTCTGAATCTCAAACGACTCAAAAATACAGTTTCTTGCCGCCTGAAGGTTTTCTAATGCTCCGTCTGCTATCATCTGTGCTGCCAGATTGCCGATGGCTGTCGCCTCTGTCGGTCCTGCATACACGGTGCATCCGGTTGCTTTTGCCGTCAGTTCATTCAGATATGACGCGTTTGCGCCCCCGCCTACCACATGGATACTGTCGTAGTGTGTTCCCGTCATGTCCTCTATCTCCGCAATCGTGTCTGCATAGCACTTCGCCAGACTGTTATAGATAACGGATGCCGTCTCCGCAATCCCCTGCGGCACCTGCTGCCCTGTCTCCTCGCAGGCTTTCTGTACTTCTTTTGTCATGTTTTCCGGTGATAAAAAC
This sequence comes from uncultured Roseburia sp., assembly GCA_964484605.1. Lineage (GTDB taxonomy): Bacteria > Bacillota > Clostridia > Lachnospirales > Lachnospiraceae > Roseburia. The sequence continues at coordinate 74,985 of CAZAGJ010000005.1, forward strand.
CGGTCATCATTGCAGTCAACTAACGATGCTATCGTCTGTGTAGAAGCTGATGCACAAATTTCTCCAAAGCTCTGCTCCGGTGCAATTTCCTTTCGCACGGACTGAATCATCCAGAGTCCCATGATATTCTTCAGGTAGCGGAAACGATAATCATAACCGCCCTCATTCGTAAAGTTGTGCTCCATACTCTGTGCGCCGCAATCTGCCACCATCCGCTCCGTGCCCATCAGCGACCAGGTGCCGGAACTGATATAAATAGTATCTTCCTTGTTCGTCGGCACTGCCATCACTGCAGAACCGGTGTCGTGAGTTGCCGGAAGCACCACCTGACAGTCAAAGCCTACTTCCTTTTGTATCTCCTCTGTGAGTGAACCAAGAATCGTTCCCGGCTTCTTAATCTCCTGAAAAATCCCCTTTGGATACCCCAGCTTTTCTATCAGTTCCAAATCCCAATCCTTTGTATCCGGATTCACAAGCTGTGTCGTCGTCGCATTGGTATACTCTGCCGCCATCTTTCCTGTCAACAGATAGTTAAAATACTCCGGTATCATCAACAGGCTTCTCGCCTTCGCTAACTGCTCCGGCCGCTTTTCCCTAACCGCCGCAAGCTGATAGATGGTATTAAAAATCTGCTTCTGGATTCCGGTTCTTCCATACAGCTCCCGCTCAGTGATAATGTCATACACCTTCGCATCCATTTCCTTGGTTCGACCGTCACGATAACCGACAGCATTTCCAAGTCTTTTATTATTCTCGTCTAAAAGCACGAAATCCACCGCCCAGGTGTCAATCCCCATGGTGCACGGTATCTTCCCCGCTTCGCGGCACTTTTTCATTCCTTCTTTGATATCCGAAAACAGTTGCTCCACATCCCAGCAAAGTGTACCATCCACTTCCTTCATACCATTCCAGAAACGATGTACTTCCTCCAAGACCATCCTGCCGTCTTCCATATGACCTAAGATATGCCTTCCGCTTGAAGCACCGATATCCACCGCCAGATAATACTTTGGCATTCCTAAATACCTGCCTTTCTGTCACGCTGCCAAGCAACGTTATTTATTACCTGTATTTTATAAAAAAATTGCACACGAAAAAAGGACACCTTTTGTGTAAAAAAGTGTCCTTATTTGCAAATATTATTCTTTTTCCGCCATCCTGTATTTCCGCGGTGTCATTCCATAGCGTGCCTGAAAGATTCGATGAAAATAGCTCATATTCTCATATCCCACCGCAAGTCCGATATCCATGACCGACATCTTTGTATTAGTCAAAAGATATGCTGCCTGCGACAAACGTTTCTGCTGCACTAACTCCGTATAAGTGCGCCCCGACTGTTTTTTTATCTCACGTGACATCCAGTACAAGTCGTAATGCATCTCCTCTGCCAAGTCAGAAAGTTCTCCATCGCGATAGTGCTCCTCAATAAACATCAGTACCGTCATCATGAATTTGCGTCCTTCCTTCGCTTCATCCGTCTCGACACGGTCAATGTGATTCATCAACTGCAAAAACAAAAGTCCCATCGTCATCTGGTTGATACTCCGCTTGTTCGGCTGTTTATTCAAAATTGTCCAGATTAAATTTTCCACGAGATTCTGCACCGGAAGTACATCCGCCACCTTAAAATGCAGATATCCGACAGAGCTGCTCTCTCCCGCATCCTGTCCCCGATCTGCCACTCTGTTTTCCCCACGCAGACTGTCTATTACAAATTGGCGGAGCATATTCTCCTCTGTCTCCATCATGCGAAGCGCACTGTCAAAAAACTCCGGTAATATGATAAAGTTCACGGCAATGTCACTTTCTCCCGCCGGATAAATCTCCTGCACTGCATTTTGGTTTAGGAACAACAGTTCCCCCTGCTTTAGTACCACTTCATTTCCATCAATGACATGGCGCGTACTTCCCTCGCACATATAAATCACTTCCACATAATTATGCGTATGCGCCGGAAAATGTATAAAACGCGTATGCGGACGTACCGTAATCAGCTTTCCATGCTCTAAAAGCTTTTTCGCGTCAAAGGTGTTTTCTTCTGTACCAACATAAAGTTCTCGCTCAATTTCATTTTTCCCATCTAAAATGCGCTGCTCCTCCGGTGTGATTTTCCGAAGTTCCCGCAAAAGTTCTTCTGTCATATGTATTCCCCCAAAAGAATTCTGTTTCTTTTCGCTAAAGAATCCGTTTTTTTCTCCGATATATATAGTAGAGAAGGAACTCTATTAAACAACATTTTGTGTGCACTTGTCAAGGAGGATGATTGTCGCAAACTACGCAAGAAATTTATCATTCGTGCTACCCGTCAACCCTGTAACCCGGAGCAACCGAATTACACCACAAAGCAGGCGCCAGCAGCGCTCTAAGCAGAATCCAAGTTCTTCATTTGCAGCTATGCTGAATGCAATGTTGCAGGCTGAGGATTCCGAGGATGCCCATGAGTTTGATGCCTACGCCTAAAGAAAGGTCTTATGGAACAGACAACTGAATCAGAAGAAAGCCCCGGCCAACAATACTTGATTGCGTCCGGGGTTTTCTTTATGTATAAAAGCAATATTTTGTCTCGGAATGATACAGTTCTCCCGGTTTTAATACCGGACTCTTAAAGTTCTTCTCATTGACAGCATTAGGAAAATACTGTGTTTCTAAACAAAATCCATGGCGTGCATCATACATCGCGCCCTTTTTTCCTTCCTGCTTCGTAATGAAGTTTCCTGCATAGAACTGAATGCCTTCACAGTCAGTATACACATCCATACAGATGCCGGAATGTGCCGCTTTTGCACGCGCCGCAAGCTGCATCGTTCCATCCGCCTTATCCAGCACATAATTGTGGTCGTATCCGCCTGTATACTTAAGCTGTGCAAAATCCGCATTGATGTCCGCACCAATTTTTTTCATCTGGCGGAAATCCATCGGTGTGCCTGATACCTTTTCCACTTCTCCTGTCGGAATCGCCTTGCCATCGATAACAGGTGTGTAATAAGATGCACGTATCTCCAATTCCTGCTCTTCCATACTTCCGGAAGCATGACCATCCAGATTGAAATATGCATGATTCGTCATATTCGCAACTGTCGTCTTATCAGACTCCGCATCATAGGAAATAACAACTTCATTCTCATCCGTCAACGTGTAAGTCACTTTCACGGTCATATTTCCCGGAAAATCCTGTTCACCATCTGCACTCATATAAGAAAATACGATTTTCTGTGCAGACTGTTCCTCCACGTTCCAAATTACTGCGTGAAATCCCTTACTGCCGCTGTGCAGATTATTTTCGTTGTCATTTGCTTCCAACTGATACTCTGTTCCATCCAATGTAATGCGCGCCTGATTGATCCGGTTAGAATTTCGACCTATTACCGCTCCAAAATAAGTTGTGCTGTTCTGACAGTCAATCGGATTTGCATATGCCAAAACAACATCATAGACCTGATTATCTTTTCCCTTTGTCTTAATCGAAGTAATGGTCGCACCAAGGTCAATAACAGAAAGTTCCATTCCGTTTTTATTTACCAGTGTATACTCTGTTACTTCTTTTCCTTCCTTTGTTGTTCCGAATGCTCTTTGACTCATATGACTTCCTTTCTAGTTCTGTCCGTAATATGCATTTGCACCATGTTTGCGATAGAAATGCTTCTCTTTGATGCAATCCGGTGCCGGACGAACTTGTGGATTTATCAGTTCGGTATTGCGTGCCATCTTTGCCACTTCCTCTAGTACCACCGCATTGTGTACGGCTTCTGCCGCATCTTTTCCCCATGTAAACGGTCCATGGTTTGAACACAACACTGCCGGTGTATACATCGGATTCATTCCGCGTTCTTCAAAAGTCTCCACAATGACAAGTCCCGTATTCTTCTCGTAGGCTTCTTCTATCTCTTCCGGTGTCAGATTTCTTGCACATGGAATTGCTCCGAAGAAATAGTCTGCGTGTGTTGTACCGTAGAGTGGAATATCTCTTCCTGCCTGTGCCCACGCCACTGCTTCCGGCGAATGTGTATGAACAATACCGCCTATTTCTTCGTACTTTTTGTACAGTTCTATATGGGTTGCAGTATCGGAGGACGGCTTATATTTTCCCTCAATCTTGTTGCCATCCAGATCCATGACAACCATATCTTCCGGTGTCAATGCGTCATAGTCCACACCGCTCGGCTTTATTACAAAACATCCTGTCTCTCGGTCAATTCCGCTGACATTTCCCCATGTATAAGTAATTAATCCACGGCGCGGAAGTTCCATATTTGCCTCATATACCTGCTTTTTTAATGACTCTAACATATATGTTCTTCTCCTTATTCTATTGCAGTTCCGCAATCACTCTGTTTGCAATGCCTTCTGCATCCAGCTCATACTTGTGCAGCAGCTCCTTCGCAGGACCGGACTCGCCAAATACATCCTTCATGCCTATTCTCGTGAGCTTTGTCGGACACTTTTCAGAGAGAACCTCTGCAACAGCCGCACCGAGTCCGCCAATAATGGAATGTTCCTCCACCGTAAATATTCTGCCTGTCTTTTGGGCGGCTGCAATTACAAGTTCCTCGTCCAAAGGCTTAATCGTATGAATATTGATAACCTGTGCGTCGATTCCTTTTTCTTCAAGTATTTTTGCCGCCTCTAAGGATTCACTCACGCAGAGTCCCGTAGCAATAATCGTACAATCCTTACCGTCTCTTAACTCGATTCCTTTTCCAAGTTCAAATTTATAAGAAGCTTCATCATTGATTACCGGAAGCGCCAGTCGTCCAAAACGCAAATACACCGGTCCTACATACTCATAAGCTGCCTTTACCGCTGCTCTCGCTTCCACATCATCTGCCGGGTTGATGACAACCATACCCGGAATGGCGCGCATCAGCGCAATATCCTCGTTACACTGGTGGGATGCACCATCCTCACCTACAGAAATTCCGGCGTGGGTCGCACCTATCTTTACATTTAAGTGCGGATAACCAATCGCATTGCGCACCTGCTCAAATGCGCGTCCTGCCGCAAACATTGCAAAAGTACTTACAAACGGCACATAACCACAGGTGGACATACCTGCTGCAACGTTCGTCATGTTTGCCTCCGCGATACCGCAGTCAATATGACGCTCCGGAAATGCCTTTTTAAATACGCCTGTCTTTGTCGCTGCCGCAAGGTCCGCATCTAAAACTACAAGGTTATCATGTTCTTTTCCAAGCTCAACCAAAGCATTGCCATAGCTGTCTCTGGTTGCAATCTTTACATCTGACACAATGCTTCACCTGCCTTTCTCAAATCCTCCATGGCAATCGCGTACTCCTCATCATTTGGAGCCTTACCATGCCAACCAACGCTGTTTTCCATGAAAGAAACTCCTTTTCCCTTCACGGTATGTGCAATGATAGCAGTCGGCATACCTTTTGTCGCTCTTGCCTCATCAAATGCCTTCTTAATCTCATCAAAGTCATTGCCATCAATGTTAATCACACGGAAATTAAAGCTTTCAAACTTCATGTCTATCGGATATGGAGAACATACTTCATCCACCGCACCATCTATCTGGAGATTATTGTTATCCACAATCACACATAAGTTATCTAACTTGCGGAAGCCTGCAAACATTGCTGCTTCCCAAATCTGACCTTCCTGAATCTCACCGTCACCGCAGAGTGCATACACACGGTAGTCCTCACCCTTCATCTTACCCGCTAATGCCATACCTGCCGCGCAGGAGAGTCCCTGTCCCAAAGAGCCGGAAGACATATCCACACCCGGAATATGCTTCATATCAGGATGTCCCTGCAAATAAGAGCCTGTATGACGCAGTGTCAGCAAATCCTCCACAGGAAAATATCCGCGATTGGCAAGTGCAGAGTAAAGTCCCGGCGCCGTATGTCCCTTGGACAAAACAAAGCGGTCACGATTCTCCATCTTCGGATTCTTCGGGTCAATATTCATCTCTTCAAAATATAAATATGTAAAAATATCAGCCGCTGATAACGAGCCGCCCGGATGTCCTGCCTTCGCACTGTGTACGGAGGACACGATGCCCTTGCGAACCTCAACAGCCATCTTCTGAAGTTCTAATTTATCCATTTTCTTCTCCTAATTTTAATTAAAATACACCTATACTACAAAATTTCACAAGCCCTTGCGGATAATAACTCGCAAGACGAGTTATCAGCGCGCGAGCTGTGCCGCCTGCGGCTGTCTACCGCTCAGCGAGCTGC
>CAZAGJ010000005.1:81287-98420 GCA_964484605.1 uncultured Roseburia sp.
CTGCTCTATAATCTGCCTGGAACTTTTCAATTCCTGCATCCGTAAGCGGATGCTTTGTCATCTGTACAATCACGCTGTAAGGAACTGTCGCAATATGCGCGCCTGCCAATGCACAGTCTGTTACATGAATCGGATTACGAACAGAAGCTGCGATAATCTCTGTTTCAAGACCATAATTGTCAAAAATCTGTACGATGTCCTGAATCAGGTTTACTCCGGTTGTACTGATATCATCTAATCTTCCTAAGAATGGAGACACATAAGTTGCGCCTGCTCTTGCTGCAAGAAGTGCCTGATTGGCGGTAAAAATCAATGTCACATTTGTCTTAATACCCTCTGCAGAAAGCACTTTTACTGCCTTTAATCCCTCTACTGTCATAGGAATCTTAACAACCATGTTCGGATGGATTGCTGCAATCTCACGTCCTTCTTTAATCATGCCCTCTGCATCCACAGTTGTTGCCTTTACCTCGCCGCTGATTGGTCCGTCAACGATTGTCGTGATTTCCTTGATTACCTCATTAAAATCTCTGCCTTCTTTTGCAATCAAAGATGGATTTGTGGTAACTCCACAGATAACTCCCATGTCATTTGCCTTACGAATGTCCTCTACATTTGCTGTGTCAATAAAAAACTTCATACTACTTCTCCCTTTCCCTTCTTTTTTTAACGATAAACGAGATTTCCTAACATTAAATCCTTCTTAAAATCGCGAATCTTGGTATCTTTGTCAATATAGACTGCTTCGATACCCATCGCATTTGCCCAGTCTCCCATCTGTTCTGCAGTCAAATCATAGCTAAATGCTGTATGGTGCGCGCCGCCTGCTAAAATCCAAGCTTCTGCGCCTGTATAAAGATCCGGCTGCGGTGTCCAGAAGTTCGTTGCTACCGGAAGCTTCGGCATGGGTTTCTCCACTTTCTTGCAATCCACATCATTGATAATCAGACGGAAACGATTGCCAAGGTCAATCAAGGAAGTTGCAATGCCCTTTCCTTCTTTGGAGGTAAATACAAGTCTTGCCGGGTCTTCTCTGTCACCCATGGAAAGCGGCTGGCACTTAATGCTGATTGGACCATCTGCAATAGACGGACAAATCTCAAGCATATGCGCCTGTAAGATGCCTTCCTTTCCTTTGACCAGATTATAGGTATAGTCCTCTAACATCGATGTACCCTTGGCATCTTTGATTCCTGCTGTCATAATCTTCATCAGACGAACCATTGCTGCAACCTTCCAGTCGCCTTCTGCACCAAAGCCGTATCCCTTCTCCTCAAGTCTCTGAATTGCAAGTCCCGGAAGCTGCTGCAATGCACCAAGATCACCAAAGTGTGTAACAATCGCATGATAGTTCTTCTCTTCCAGGAAACGCTCAAAACCAAGCTCAATCTGCGCCTGCACTGCCACATGACGTCTGAATTCCTGCGGGTCACGTCCCTCAAGCAAAATGTCATACTTCTCATAGTACTCATCCACCAAAGCATTGGTATCTGACTCTGAAACTGCTGCCACTGCTTCTGCAATCTCATTTACCGGATATGTATCTACTTCCCAGCCAAATTTAAGCTGTGCTTCTACCTTATCACCCTCAGTAACAGCTACGTTTCTCATGTTATCTGCTACACGCATCACACGGATATGGCTGCTCTCGATTACGCCGACTGCTGTACGCATCCATGATGCGAGACGGTTCTGAACATTTTCATCGGACCAGTGTCCAACTACTACCTTGCGCTCCATACCCATACGGCTTACGATATGTCCCCACTCTCTGTCACCATGTGCTGACTGGTTCTCATTCATGAAATCCATGTCGATGGTGTCATATGGAATCTCCTCATTGAACTGTGTATGCAGATGCAGTAAAGGCTTTCTCAATTCTTTCAAACCGAGAATCCATGATTTTGCCGGTGAAAATGTATGGCACCATACGATAACACCTGCGCACTCCTCATCCATATTTGCCTCGTTAAATGTCTTACGAATTAACTCATTCGTAATCAAAGTCGGTTTCCAAACCACTTCATACGGAAGTAAACCGGATTCATTTAACTTTGCCACAATAATCTTTGAATGCTCTGCTACATGTGCAAGACACTCATCTCCATATAGATCCTGTGAACCTGTGCAAAACCAGAATTTGTAATTTTTTGTTGTCAACATACCTTCTCCTCCATAGCTTCATTTTATTCTTTTTCTTAATATAAACAAGGTCACGTTGCCTTTTTCGCTGCCCTGTCTCAAACTTTTTAACAATAGGAATTCATATCCTATGATGCAGTACGGTACACCTTATAGCGGCATACTCTCAACGGCTGCTTTCTCCGCCGCAAGTACACTCTTATATGTACTTATATACGCATCAAACCCTGCTACATCCGCCGCATCCGGCTGCATCACACTTCCTGTTTCACCGCCAAATACGCGTTCCGCAAGATAATGCTCCAGCGTCTCATTCTCTGTCTTATTTATCATATAAGATGCGAGCAGTGCCATGCCCCACGGGCCGCCTTCGCCTGCTGTCTCCATAACTGCTACCGGTGCATCCATTGCCGCTGCAAGGATTCCCTGTCCGACACCCTTAGTCTTAAACAGTCCGCCGTGTCCGTAAATCTGGTCTACTTTAACCTGTTCCTCTTTGAAAAGGATATCACAGCCAATCTTTAACGTTGCAAGTGATGCATACAAATGTGTGCGCATAAAGTTCGCAAGATTAAATTGTGCATCCGGTTTGCGCACAAACAGCGGTCTACCTTCATTCAAACCTGTCACAGGCTCCCCTGAAAAATAATTGTATGCCACAAGTCCGCCGCAATTCTTGTCACCCTCCAGTGCCTTGCGGTACAGTGTGCCGTACAAGTCATTCATATCAATACTCATACCAAAAGTATTGGCAAATTCTTTGAAAAGATTTACCCAGGCATTCAAGTCTGAAGTACAGTTATTGCAGTGTACCATCGCCACGGTATCACCGGATGGTGTTGTCACTAAATCAAGTTCCTCATGAACAGACTTTAAATCCTCCTCAAGTACTACCATCGCAAACACGGAAGTTCCTGCTGATACATTACCGGTACGGACTGCAACAGAATTTGTCGCTGCCATACCTGTTCCGGCATCACCTTCCGGCGGACACATCGGAATACCTGCACACAGATTACCACTCACATCGAGAAGCTTCGCTCCTTCCTCCGTAAGCACACCTGCGCTCTCGCCTGCCACCAATACCTTCGGCAGAATCTCCTCTAACTTCCATGGATACTTCTGTACCTTCGGCAGTGCATCAAACTGTGCTATCATCTTCTGATTATAGTCTCTTGTCTTTGCATCAATCGGGAACATACCGGACGCCTCGCCGACACCCATCACTTTTTCTCCGGTCAGTTTCCAATGAATATAGCCCGCCAGCGTCGTAAAGAACGCGATGTCCTTTACATGCGGTTCATCATTTAAAATTGCCTGATATAAGTGTGCAATGCTCCAGCGCTGTGGAATGTTAAATTGAAACTCTTTAGTAAGTTCCGCTGCCGAAGCCTCTGTAATCGTATTTCTCCATGTACGGAACGGTACTAACAACTCACCCTTTGCATCAAACGGCATATAACCATGCATCATGCCGGAAAATCCAATAGCACCAAGCTTTGTTACCTTGACTCCATACTTCTCCCATACATCTGCTGTCATCTTCTGATAACAGTCCTGTAATCCTGTCCAGATATCCTCCAAACTATATGTCCAGATTCCGTCTGCCAAACGATTTTCCCAATCATGCGCGCCGGATGCAATCGGCTTATGTGCCTCATCCACCAGCACGGCTTTTATACGTGTAGAACCGAACTCAATTCCCAATACCGCGTTCCCACTTTCAATCAAATCCTTTGCGTTTCGCACTCTGTACTCTCCCTTCTTTTAAAAAGCTTCTCCTAAGCTTCCTTCCTCTCTATACTCAGCATACAACTTGTATGCTCGTATTCACAAGTTGTTTTTTCTCCTCAAATTTTACAAAAAGGAAGGCATTTCTCTGTGCAAAATGCCTCCCTTTTATCACGCTCTATCCGATAATATTTATTTTGCTCTGGTGGATTCCCGGACAATTAGCTCAGGCTCCATCAAAACCTGATTATCCTCTCCTTCTTTTTCTCCCTCGCGGATAATACGAAGCAGCAACTCCGCTGCCATCTCTCCCAGCTTTTCCTGCGGATGCGTAACCGTTGTAAGCGGAACTTTACAAGTCGCCGCCAGATAGGAATTGTCATAACCCGTTACTGAAATATCCTCCGGCACCGACAGCCCCTCATCATTTAACGCCCGAACAATCTCAAGTGCTATCTGGTCATTATATGCAACCACCGCATCAAAATAAAACTCTTCCCTCTCTGCTGCCATCTGACGCATTTTTTCGTACGGATGGCTCTTGCGATCCTCTGTATAAAACCAGACCACCTTGTCAGGGTCATACGCAATCCCTGCTTCCTGCAATGCCTGCACATAGCCCTTGTGACGCTGCTGCCCCTGTGTATCATCTGACTTAAACACACCGATGATTTCCCTGTGTCCAAGCTCTATCAAATGCTTAGTTATCAAATAACCTCCCCGGCAGTCGTCCAACAAAATATGCGGCTTGTTCTTCATCTGCGTATAACTTCCCTGAATAAACACATACGGAATCTGATATTCGTCTAACATTTGATACAAGTTGATATGTCTGCAAAAAATCTGGCTTTTACTTGGTTCAATAATCAGCCCGTCAATATCTTTTTTCAGAAGCTCTTCTAAGCATTTCGCCTCTAAGCTTCTGGAATTTCGGGTATTTTTCAGCAGGATGCTGTATCCATTCTCCGTCAGCACTTCATCAATACCCTGTATCACGCGTGGAAAAATATAATCTGACAAATACGTCGTTATCACTGCAATATTCCGGGACTGTTTCCTGTGCCGCATCATCTCGGAGCAAAATGTTCCTCTTCCATGCTCCGCATAGATATATCCCTCATTCTGCAATATCTGTAACGCTTTTCGCACCGTCTGCCTGCTCACATTATACTCTGTCGAAAGCTGATTTTCCGATGGAAGCTTCTCTCCCGGCTTAATCTCACCGGATAACATCTGCCCCCGCAAATCTTCCATCAGGTCAAAGTACTTTAATTTTTTATCCAATTCCAACTGCCTCCTTTGCCAAGGCATCGGCCTCCTCATTGCCATCCACGCCGGAGTGACCTTTTACTTTTACAAAATGAATTGCAATCTTATCACGCACCGAACAAACATAGTCATAGTAAGCTATCGTTCCCTTTTTATTGCGCTTCCAACTTCCTGTTGCCCACATCTCAATTCCCATGTAATCGTAGTAAATTGTTATCTCCTTAAGTCCAAGTTCCACCGCTCTCTCAATTGCAGCCATACTTCCCAAAACTTCACCCGCTACATTGCGCATGGAAGCCATCTCTTCCTCGTCTCCCGCGCCTTGTAGCACTTCCTTTTGTCCATGATGAATCAGGAATCCGCCATAACCATATACCTGCGTTACCGCATTGTAAGAACCATCCACAAACGCGTAGACCTCCGGCAGTTTGGCGGTTGTCCACTCTGCGTCTTCGCCTTTCGCGCTCTCAAGTACTCCGCTTCCCACAGAACTTTCCATAAACTGTTTCGCCTCTTCTAAGGTTTTAAAACTCTTATATACTGCTCCCGGATATCCGTGTGTCATCTTCCTGCAATCATCCCATGTCTGATAAATCCCCGGTGTCTTTCCAATTTTTACTGCATAATATTTTGCTGCCATAACCTTCCTCTTTCTTCGCCATCCTCGTTGTCGGGCTTTCGCCCTATCAAGCTGCAGACTCTTCTGTTTCGCAGTGCAGACTCGAAAAGCTTCGCTTTCCTCGTTGTCGGGCTTTCGCCCTATCAAGCCGCATACTCTTCTATTTCGCAGCGCAGACTCGAAAAGCTTCGCTTTCCTCGTTGTCGGGCTTTCGCCCTATCAAGCTGTCCAAGAACAAATCTGCCTGCAAGCAGCAGTTTGTCCTTTGTCCAGCTTGGCACTGCTCAATGCTTAATCGCATAGTATAGTATTCCGTAGAGTTCCCGCACATAATAAGTCGGAAGATAAACAAAAAATGTGTGACTTGGTGTGCTGTAACTGCTCATGCCCAGATGTTCTGCCATCTTTGCCGCGCGATATGCATGAAACTCGCTCGTCACTATCGTAATGTCTCCGGAAATTCCACGTTCTTCCAACAATTCCTTAGAGAATTGCAGATTTTCCCCTGTGGTCGTCGACTTATCCTCACAAATCAGGCGTCGCTCCTCTATTCCCCGCTCTGTGAGATAACGATACATACACTCCGCCTCACTGATGTCCTCACCTCTGCCTTGTCCACCGGAAAGCACACAATAAGCCTCAGGATTCTCAATCAGATAGTCATATGCCGCGTCCATGCGTTCCTCTAACACCGTACTTGGCTTTGTCCCCCTAACACTGCAGCCCAAGACCACCGCCGTTGTATTCTCCGGCGGCTGATTGCATGCCGCGCGAATCATTCCTATCGTCTCAACAGCTGCGATTCCCAAAATAACCACCATCACAAGCGCCACCGCCGCAATTACTGCCTTCCCAAATCCGTGTTTCCAGAGTTCCGCCATCCACAAATGTATCTGTGTGTAAAATCTTCCATATCCACACAATAACACCGCAATAAGCACTCCCGTCACATTTCCAATATTAATAATTCCTGCTGCAAACGGTATTGCAAACCAAAGAAAAAAGACAACTCCTACGATTGTTATCACTGTATGCGCCTTATCCATTCTACCTCTCCCCTTCTATCCCAACAATAACTTCACTAATCATTCTACTAAACTCTCCGTCCGCATACAAGAAAAAGGTTTCGGAAAGTCATTTTCAAACCTTTCAAAACCTTTTATATGCACTTTATGAAATATCCAATTTACAGTTTGCTCTCATTTTTAACGGACATTCATATACATTTTCTGTGTTAATCTTCGCTATGTAGGAAAGCGGACACTTTCTACAATCCCCTTTCGCAAAATCTCCCGCCACTTCAAATGTCAATGTCGCTGTCTTTACGCCAACTGTTTTCTCTTCTTCCTGACGGATACTGTCCCAACTCAGCACCTGATTACATCCGGCGCATCTTGTCTCACCTCTGGTAATCGCTCTCTTACAAGTTGGACACGCATAATACTTCTTGCCAGACTGCTCTGTTACCTCAACAGCTTCAGCCGGAAACTGTTTTATCAATTCCGCTCTCAAATCATCCTGCATCACAACCCGCTCCTTTTATCATGTGATATTTTCGATTAGTACCATGATACCATAATTTGGAAATACTTGCAATTTATTTGGTACAGCTTATCACTTTTATCCTAACGCAACATCCAGAATCATCATAATCAGAAATCCTGCTGCAAAGCCAAGTGTGCTGATATTAGAATGTTCTCCCTCAGATGCCTCCGGAAGCAGTTCCTCTACCACTACATAAATCATCGAACCTGCTGCAAAAGCAAGCAGATATGGCAAAAGCGGTGTTATAAATTTTGTCAGAAGAATCGTAATTGCCGCTGCAACCGGCTCCACAATGCCTGATGCCATTCCATAGAGGAATGCTTTTCTCTTGCTGCCGCCTTCACTTCTTAACGGAAGCGATATGATAGCTCCCTCCGGAAAATTCTGAATCGCAATGCCAATAGAAAGTGCCAGTGCCCCCGCAATCGTAATTCCACTGCTGTTATTTAATAGTCCTGCGAAAACTACGCCAACTGCCATTCCCTCCGGGATATTGTGCAAAGTTACCGCAAGGACAAGCATTGTAGTCTTTTTCAGTTTCGCCGGAAGCCCCTCCGGTTTGTCATCATTCAAATGCAAATGCGGAATCACTCTGTCCATCGCAAGCAGAAAAAAAATACCAAGAACAAAGCCCACAGCCGCCGGCACAAAAGAAAGTTTTCCCATAGAAGGTTCCGCCATATCTATGGACGGAATCAGCAATGACCACACAGACGCTGCCACCATAACCCCGGAAGCAAAACCAAGCAGCCCCTTCTGCACCAGTCTGTGAAGTTCTCCTCTCAACAAAAATACGCATGCCGAACCAAGCGTCGTTCCCAAAAATGGTATCAATAAACCTACTGTCAACTCCATCTTATCACTCCTTATCCAGATTCTGCTCTGCTACCACATAAAATTCAAAATATAGTCTACCGTCTCCTGCCACTGTTCCTCATCTGAAATCTCTGCCACGCCATCGCCATCCTGTGCTCCATAATTGCCAAAGCCTGCATGATTACCATCTTCGATAACATACTCTGTCAGATTTGTCGCAAGCGATATGGACGCTTTATACTTTTCAAGATTCAGCACCGTATCCCTGCTGCCGTATAAAGACAATACCGGCAGCGTCTCAAGTGTTTCCGTAGGATATGCGGCCAGAAGAATTAATCCCGCCATTTTCTCTTCATGCTCTGCCGCAAATCTTGCCGCCATCGCACCTCCCATCGAGTGACCACCTATATACCACTGCTTCACATCCGCAAACTGCTGCATAATCGGCTCCGCCGCATCCACATCAAAAAATGCCATATGATACGGCATTTTTACAAGTACACAACAGATTCCCGCCTGCGAAAGTTCATCCAGAATTGGTACATATGCCTTTTCATCCACTTTTGCTCCCGGATAAAATATGAAGCCTTTTTCACTCTTTGTATCTCCGTAAACAATATATCTTTCCGTCTCCTGCACTTCGTTCATCTGTACTTCATATGCCTTCGCCGGATAGTATTTCTCCAGATAGCGCTTTCCTGCACCGGCAAGCAGCGTCACACACAACACCACAAGCACGCCGATACGGATAAGCTTACTTTTCTTATTCATTTCTAATTCCGCCTTATTTAATACTCATACTATGACAAAAAAAGATTTTTGTGTCAGATATCAGCCGTGTCTATATTATTTACAGCTAAAATAGTTCACCAGTTCATCAATTGGCTGTGGTTTCGCATACATATATCCCTGAATGTAATCAAAACCATGCGCAATACTATATTGACTCTGCACTTCATCCTCGACACCCTCTATCAGCATCTGTAAGCCCTGCTTTTTAAATATTCTGACCATGTACGTCATCAAATCATTCATACTCTCATCATCCATAGCTTTATAAAGTATGCTCTTATCAAACTTAATCGTATGAAACGGACAATTGATAATTCGTTCAATATTGGAATATCCTGTTCCGAAATCATCCAGATAGAACTCAATTCCAGCCTGATTCAACTGTATCATATTATACATAACCGCTTCATAATTCTCTATCATCATACTTTCCGTCAATTCCAAACGGATTTTCGTCGGTTCCACATTATTCTTCCGAATAATCCGTAAAACATCCTTACAGAAATTACGATCACTTAACTCAGATGCAGAGCAGTTAATTGTAATTGCATCAAATTCATAATCCTCCTTTAATTCGTGCACTTTCCTGCAAACTTTATTTATCATAATACATGTCAGTGCATACATACAGTTATTTTTCTCTGCAAGCGGAATAAACCTGTCCGGAAAAATCATTTTCCCATCAATCTGTAACCGCATCAATGCCTCGGCAGTACAAAACAAATTGTTTCTCACACTGTAGATTGGCTGCGCATAGCAAATCACATGCTCATCATCCAGATTCATCTGGTTTCGTACAGAAAGAAGCATCTGCTCTATCTCGTAATTTTCAAGGAAATCGGCAACATCCTGCTCCGTTGCCAAATAGCACAGGGAATCCGAGCCTTTACCGTATTTTTCAAGTAAAAATTCAAACAATCCATTCATCATACGTGCTTGTTCAAACTTCTTTTTGTTCTCGATAGCTATCATTTTATAGTACATATGAAATGGTGCTTTTTGCAAATGTTCCTGAACGATGCCTTCCATCTGCGCAATTAATTTTCTGACTCTCTGCTCCTCACGACCTTGCACACAGACAACATATGTGCTTCGGTCAATACGATGGTTATACAGCTTTCTGTCTAACTGTTCAAATTCTTTACACATCTCGTCTGCCATAATATTCACAAATTCCGAATCCGTGGTAATTTCCAGATTCTTCAACTGTGGAAAATAAAGCAACACCATGGTGCTCTTTTTCTTGGATCTGTTGTTATCAACACATCTGGTTTCTAAGGAATCCTGCCCCTGACAACCTCCAATTTCTTTATACGGCATGCTATGAAACAAAATGTAAAACATAATAAACGGTGTCACATAGGTTGCTGATGAAAAGACAATCTTTGTTTCAAATAATTGTGTTATCAGCAATACAAGATTTATCGGTACATATATCATAAGATGATAAAAAGCATTACGAGGCATAAATTTGCGTTTTACCAATGACACGATGAGAATCGCTGCATTACAAATAATGCCGACTATTGTATAGAATACGATAAACCATCTGAATTCCACTCCTGATTCTGTCAGCGTAACCATTTTCCCACTTGTTAGCAGATAAAGTGCCACAGCCAGATATATCGTACAGACAACTGTTACTTTAATATAATAGCTGATTAAATTCTTTCTGTTTTCATTGGTCGCATACAAGTAAACATATGTAAACAGATAAATTATTATCAGACAGTACACCACAATAAAAATCAGACATAATAATCCGAAATATCCTGTTCCATACATCTCCTGCGTCTGTCCGCTGAAAAAAAGTCCCATCTGGCACAAAACTGCCATGATAGATAATAATAATCCACGCAGACACACGCCAAACAGCCTTGTTTTCTTTGGTTTTGTATAAAGCATCAGAACCAGTGTCAATAATGCAAAAAACAATACGACATATTCTGCCATAAGATTGTATCCATTGCTCAACATTAAAAAGCACCTCCGTCTTATACTTATCTGTATCAACTAAACACGATAAGTATAACATCACGTCGGTGCTTTTGCACGAAATATTTCTATTCAGCTGTTTTTCAAAATCTTTATGCACTTACCGTCATCTGAGTAATACTTCTCCCCTGTGCAAATACCTGGCTGTATACCTGATTGCACTTTTCAAACTTGTCAAATAATTTTTGTGTCTCGCATTCGTTGCAATAGACCTTCCACAACCCACAGCTCTTGCAGTTGCGCCCTTCATACCGGATGAATCCTTGCACATCCCAAAGAGGATATCCTAAAAACACACCTATCTCGTGCGGAAAACAATCATAATTTACCAGTCTGGCTCTTAAATGTTTTAAGCACACTTCCACATCTGTGTTTTCATATCCGTAAGCCATCAAAAGCTCCCCCACGCCTTCCTTCTGCAAATCCCTTGCCAGATGTGTCTTTCGATATGTATAAATCAGCACAAAATCATCTTTCCATCGCATAGCTTCCACATACACGCCGCGTACATTCAACTTCTGATTTACCTCGTTAAGTGCCCGCATAAACATTTCTCTGTCATTGCTACGGCAGTTGAATAATCCGGCGCTTTTCAGTCCGGCAAGTGTCGGTGCACAGTGTTGTATTATCTCTTTCTCTAATGCAAGTACATCCTTCATATATTAAATCTCCGCAAGCTTCTTTCCAAGCGCTTCGCACTCTGCCAATTCGGTATCATCCGGCATTTCATTGCAGATAACTCCCTCTCCATTTAAAACATTTGCGCCTGCAGCGGTCATGCGGTCCACCCAATCACGCATCCACTGTCCGTCTCCCCATCCGTAAGAACCAAATAATGCAATCGTCTTACCTGCAGCAAATGCCTCCACATCAGATACAAACGGCTCCATCTCACCCTCTTCAAGAACCTCTGCCCCCATTGCCGGGCATCCAAGTGCAAACACTTTTGCTGTCTTCAGTTCATCCAGTGAAGCACTCGACACATCCGTAACCGCAGCCGCCTTTCCTGCTGCCCCAATTCCTCTTCCGACTGCCTCTGCCATTGCCTGTGTGTTTCCGCTCTGTGACCAATATACTACATTAATTTTGTCCATAATATAACCTTCATCTCTTTTGAGTTAGCTTTAACTAACCTCATGAGAAGTATAGACAATATAGCATTCCTTGTCAACAGGATTTGCAGATAAGTTTTTTCAATTAAAAGCCCTCTGATTAGCTTCTACTAACCAGAGGGTCATCATACAAATTAATCTATTCTTGATGGTGTTCACTCTCAACAGTCCTTTACTCTGTTCCCTTTACCACATTGCCCAGATAAAACAGCGAGATAACACCCGGGCCTGTATGTGCACCGATAACCGGACCGACATCACAGATTGTCACTTCTACTCCCGGATATTCCTTCTCAACCAGTTCTTTCATCATCATGGCGTCTTCCATGCAGTCCCCATGTGAAATGAACACATAATTCCACTTATCTATCACTGCCTTTACTTTCATCTTCGAGACCAGTTCTTTTATAGCACTCTTTCTGCCACGAATTTTTCCGATGGTTTCAAGCTTTCCTTCTCTGGACACATCAATGATTGGCTTCACATTTAAAATAGAACCCGCCACAGCCGTTGTCGCGCTGATTCTGCCTCCACGCTTTAAGAAGAATAAATCATCCACGGTCACCTCATGGTGAATATAGTCTTTCCTCTCTAAAACACCCTGATATACTTCCTCCAGCGATGCTCCTGCTTCTCTCTGCAATGCCGCATAATGAACCAGCATGCCCTCTCCTGCTGACGCACACAAGGTATCAATATATAAAATCTTTCTCTCCGGGAATTCTTTCTTTAATTCCTCCGCTATCATCGCACCATTATTGTAAGTCACGGAAAGTCCAGAGGTAAATCCGATATAGATGATATCCTTCCCCGCCTCCAAGCTTTCTCTCATATTTTCTTCAAAAAATCCGGGTGTGACTGCCGCGGTTTTCGCATTTGCTCCATCTCGAAGCTGATTATAAAAGGTCTTAATATCCACATCCCGGTTAAGTACCGGCGGCTTATCATCAATTGTAACTTCTAACTGCATTACCTTTAAATCGTACTGTTCTATCATACTCTTCGGCAGGTCACAGGATGAATCTGTATAAATATCATAACTAAACATTCTTCTGTCCCTCTCTTCATATGGTTTTTAATACTACATCACAGAGCATATTATATCACTACGATTTATTTTATCAAGTACTATTTCACTATTATTTCTTATACTGCTTTCCGACAACACTTCCGCCATCCACGAGTACATCCACTCCTGCCAGGTATCCATTTCGCTCATCCGCCACGGATGCTATGGCAAATCCCAGTTCCTCCGGTGCTCCCATTCGCTTTTCTGCGGTTGTCTCAAGAAGGCTTCCTCCCTCTCCAGCTTCGAGATTTCCCATATCTGTTGCGATAAGTCCAGGACTTAAGGAGCATACACGAATTTTCTTCGCACCATACTCATATGCACATTTCGCCGCATACCAGATGACAAATTTTTTGGAAAGTCCGTAAGCAAGCCCCGCCGCCTGATATCCTTTTAGCTTATTTGGCATACTAAGAACTTTCTTTAAAAACAATTCCTCATTAGTATCTGCCAGTGCAAACACTTTCTTACTCGCTAAAAATCCCGGAATCATATACGCAGAATTAGAAGATACGTCAACAATAACACTTCCCTCATGCATCAGCTTGGAAAACTCTTCGTTCACATATACCGTACCAAGTGCATTTACACGCATCAACTGCTCCGGTTTTGCCATTGCCGGAGATAATCCCGCCGAATTGATAACGTTCTTAATCTCCCCAAGGCCTGCTGCATATTCTGCAAGTTTCTTTACCTGCTGTCTGTTCGAGGTATCACAAGTCTTAGCATATGCCTCATAACCCAATTCTTCCAATTCTTTCACTGCTTTTTCAAGCTTGGACATCGTACGTCCTGTTACCACAATAATCTTCTCCTTTGGCATACACTTTGCTGCTGCCAGTCCCATACCGCTGCCGCCTCCGGTAATCACGCATACATTTTTCACAATACTTTTCCATCCTTTCTCTCTATCTGCTTTGCCAGGCGATACACTTTCGTCGCACTGATTTCCAACTGTTTTCTGGTAACTGCGCCATTCTTCAGTCCGGTCAAAACCTGTTCATAGTCCTTCTTACAGCCCGGCATAAACAGATTTCCGCCTGCTGCTGCCACTTTCGCCGCATCCGGGGCCGGATACTTTGCATTCTTAGTCAAGAATCCTCCTCCGGTTACCCAGTCCGTCATAACAATACCTGCAAATCCGTATTCACTGCGCAGAATATCTTCTGTCAAGCCACGGTGTTCTGAGGTATGCGTGCCATTTAACAGGTTATAAGATGTCATCACCGCACACGGCTGTGATTCTTTTACACAAATTTCAAAACCTTTGAGATAAATCTCCCTCAAGGCACGTTCACTTACCTGACTGTTATTGGCATATCGATTTGTTTCCTGATTGTTCGCTGCATAATGCTTAATGGTTGTACCACATCCCGGATGTGCCTGCACGCCTTTTGTAATTGCTGCCGCAAAAAGTCCGCTTATCAACGGATCTTCCGAATAATATTCAAAGTTTCTGCCACAGCGGATGCTTCTATGAATATTAAGTGCCGGTGCCAGCCATAACTGCACACCGAACATTTCCATCTCTTTCCCTACAATGTCGCCACAGATTTCTGCAAGTTTTAAATTCCAGCTCTGAGCAATCGCCGTTCCAATCGGGATCGCCGTTGCATACTGATGTCTTATCTCCACTCCCTTCGGAACTTTGGGTGGGCGGCTTAATAGCCATGCAACCGGTTTAGGAACAAACTCTAAGATGCTTACCGGCATCCCCTCTCCCAGTGAATGGACACCCTTTTCATCTTCATAGAATCTCTGACTGATACGGATTCCTGCCGGTCCGTCTGCCATGACCATAACAGGAAATCCCTGCTGTTTCAGCTTGCCTGTAGTCTCACCTGCCGCACCTGCAACTAAGCTGCTTGCGTTACCTATAATGCTGAGCAGTCCGCCTTTTGAACTAAATGCCCCGACATTTAAAAATGCCAGTTGTTCATCTGTCAACGACTTAACCGCATCATCGATTTCCTGCTCTTTGTCATAAAAAATCGACTCCGTTGGTATATCCGCCGCTCTTATCGCAAGCCGTACAGTCTCCGCAATGTTTTCTTCCCTTGTAATATTCTCCGGCTTCCAATCCTCAAATTGCGGATTGCCACAGACATTTTTCACTTTACGCACCACAACATTTTCATCTAAGGAAATAACTGCACACACTTTAGTATCTGTACTGCAATTCCCAACACGTAGGAAATAGTCCCCATGCTCTAATATGTAAGATGCATTTTCTGTATCATAGGATGCTATGTCCGAAAGCCGGAAAGAAACTTTTACCGATTCTTCTTCTCCTGCACCTAGCTCTCTTGTCTTTGCAAATCCTGCCAGCTCCTGATATGGTTTATCCAATCTGCCACGCGGTGCCGATATATAAATCTGGACAACCTCTTTCCCCGCGTATGCTCCGGTATTTTTGACTTTTGTTTCAACCGTGATGGTATCTTTGTCAATTGACACCTTCTCCACCGTCGTAACAAATGTCGTAAAGCTTAGACCATATCCAAATGGGAATAGCGCTTTCTTACCTACCGTGTCAAAGTAACGATACCCCACATAAATGCCTTCCTTGTAACATGTATCATCCTGCTCACATATTTGACCGATTGTGCAGTAATCTTCCCATCCTGCCCACGTAGAAGCCAATTTCCCGGAAGGATTAGCCTTTCCTAAAAGAATATCTGCAAGAGCAGCTCCCGTCTCCACTCCCAGTTGTGAAAGAAGCAGAATATTCTTCACGTCAGCTACCGGAGATAAATCTACCGGGCCTCCGACATTTAATACAAGCATGAATTTGCTGTATTTTTCATTTAATTCCAGGATGTCCCTCTGCTCAGTCTCTGTCAAATAGATATCTCCTTTTTCGGGATTCCTGTCATTTCCTTCTCCTGAAATGCGCAAAAGTACATAGACAGCGACATCGCCCTCTCCATCCAGCGGCAGCCGATACTCCGGCTCCGGCATCACCGCACCCATACCTTCTATCACTGCCTGTGTATGCTTTGCTTTTGCCCTCGCCTTGATTACTTTATGAAACTCTTTACGTGCTTCTACACGTGCCTGCTCATAGCCCTCCAGCCATGACTTTGTCGTAACGGTAAAACCCGCTTTCTCTAATCCGGTTTCAACATTCACAAAAAATCGTGAATTTACCTCTCCCGAACCTGTTCCACCCTTTACCGTGTTGCGCACACCGCTTCCGTATGCTGCTATTTTTCCTGCCTGTACAAGTGGAAAATCTCCGTTGGATTTTAGTAATACGGTACACTCCGCAAGGTGCTTGCGAAGTTCTTCTAAATGTTCCTTCTCATATCTCTGTAACTGCATATTTTTCCCCCATTTCTCCCAAATACTGCTATCTTATCGAATCACTGCTTTGTATCCCAGACCATGCACCGTTACAATATCAAAATCATCACATTCTTTAAACTTATCCCGAAGCTTTGTCATATACACATCCACTACACGCGGTCCGGATGCAGATTCCACATCCCAGAATTCATCCATAAGCTGTGAACGTGTGAAGGTCTTTTTCGGATACGACAAAAGCTTATATAAAATATTAAACTCTCTGACCGTGAGCTGCACTTCTTCCTCTCCAATGTATGCAGAATGCTCCTCAACATCCAGCACTGTACTGCCGATTGTAAGCTTCCGGTTCGTAGCAATCTTTGCGCGGCGCATAAGCGCTTCAATTCTCAGACTCAGTTCATCCAAATCGATTGGCTTTACCATGTAATCGTCAATGCCTACGCCAAATCCTTTGCGCTTTGACTCAAAGTCTTCGCGTGCCGTCATAAAAAGAATGGGTATGTCTGCATTCATCTCTCGAACAGTCTTCGCAAATTCATATCCGTCAATCTGCGGCATCATGATATCTGAAATAATTACATCAAACATATTGCCATACATTTCGTTATATGCGTCATTTGCAGACAGGCATCCAATCGCTTCATAACCATTGCGGTTTAAGTAAGCACACACTGTCTGATTCAAATCTCTGTCATCTTCTACTACTAACACTTTAAACATCAATGAGTTCCTCC